>NZ_JBHTJM010000001.1:0-6816 GCF_042675745.1 Pseudofulvibacter geojedonensis
TTAAAATAATTAGGAGAATTATACATTATGTTCCGTAATACTGATAAGAAAATACAATTGCCCCTAACGGTTCGTGTATGGCTTCGTTGCGGAAAATGTCCAACGGACTTTTCCGCCCTAGCCCCTAATTTAGCGAATCAGGCTGGATTTTCCATTTGGAAAATCCGACCGCAATGAGCTATACACAATGTTAGCATACGTATTTATTGTTTTCGTATAAAGCGCTGTCCATTATCGAAAAGGAGAGAAGTTTCGTTCAACACGCTAATTCCTAAGAATTCCGACATGATATTTAGTCCAAATTTTTTATTTCGATATTCTACAACTGCGGGATAGTCATAAGTCTTACCATTCATAGTATTTGTGCTATCTATATATTGAAAATCCATTCCCGTTATACTCAATTCATTAATGGGTTCATTTGAATTGATTTTTGCCCAATGCTCAATTTCAATTTGGTCAATCTCTGGCAATGAAAATTTATTATGAGAAGTATTTTTAGAATTGACAAATTCCCATTTACCAGAGATTGATACCAATATCGATTTTATTGAATCCATAACTTTTTCTTCCGATAATTCTTGGAGATTTGTATTGTCCTTTTTTTGACCGCAAGAACATATAAAAACAAGTCCGATTATCAGTACAAAACTTTTTTTGTCCATATGTATGCTAACGGTCTCGTATAACCTTCAGTTACGGGTTAATATGTGTTAATTTTCGATTTAGCACTAGCGTTAGCAATTCGGAGTGGATTCGGACGTAGTCGAATCCGCCGTAATTGCGGTTATACATTGTTGTGAGCTGGCTTTTTATTTCCATATTTCCCACCATTTTTTTGTTCCAATTCCGTTTTTAATTTGTTTTCGTTTTATTATTTCCGCTGTGTCAACTCCAAGAGAAGTTCTTGCATTGTAAGCAGTCAAATAATCTTTATGATTTATAAAATCCCGAATCTTGTTATTTATTCGGTCGTCTCTAAATTTAGCTAAATGATGAAAGATTCCGATTCGAGAATATTTTTCTGAAACTTTGTCCATTTCGTTTAACGCGATATCTTTCATTTCCTCATCTCCGCTTTTTATCTCGTTTATGTAACTCGCCCATATAATTTTCATAGTTGGGCTTTTCGATAAGTTCAACCTTTTTTGTAAAATAGGAAGTGAGTCAGTCGATTTCATTATTGTCAACGTTTCGCCAATCAAATTGTCTCCATTCTTTTCGAGCATTTCAATTAGGATTCGCTCAACTTCTACTTTTTCCTTTTCGGTCAAGCTCAAAACAATGTGTTCATTACTAAATCCATTCCGATTTTGGTAATCAGATGGTGGAATTAGTTCTTTTATCAATTGTTCAATGTTTCTCACTTCGTTTTTTTCAGCTTGCTCACAACGGTTTGCATATGGCTTGTGGCGGTTTAGAAGCACTTTCCTGTCCACCTGAGATGAACTTGGCTACGAAGCGAAAACCTTGCCTGCAGACGTTCACTCGCCATAAGCTATATGCTTTGTTGTGCTGCGTTTTTTATTTTCTTTTTCTCCAAATTATATATTCTACCTTACATTCTTGAAGTTGCTCTTCAGTCAATTCAAGTTGATCAAGATTGTCCAACATTTCTTCGGTCATTGTAAAGTCACCTGTCACTTCGTAATAAATGTTTGAACTGTCAGTGTACAAGTATGTGTGTTGGTGATAATTTGTTGAATTTTTAAAATCATTGTTTCGCTTTTCCTTGACTTCTTGATATGTGTCTCCCACTCGAACTCCGTATTGGTCAATTGCACTTGAACTTACTATTCTGATTTCGTCAAGTTTGAATTTATTGTCAGGGTCAAAATTCAAATAAGCAATAGGATTATCATCGTCCTTCAAAATGTCTATATAAGTAAAGTCAGGTCCGTCTTGTTGGCCAATATTCGCTTCTACCCAATAAGGTTCGTAATAGTTTTTCAAAGGCATCAACATATTCTTTTCAGGGAAAGGAATTGAAAATTTGTCAAGCGAATTTTCAGATATAACGATTTCACGATAATCTTTTGTCTGTCCAACTGTTTTCGTTTCAATTTGAGATTCTTCTGTCGGTTTTTTGTCAACCACTTTCTTGTCTTGACTGTTTGTCGAGCAACTTATTAGGCCAATCAGAAATATGTAGAATAGGATTTGTTTCATGTCTTTTTTAATGCAGCACAACGGTCTCGGGTATGAAACGTAGGGCATTTCGAAGCGCTTAACTGTCCGCCCGAAAATGAGCCTATTAAGAACCCGAAACTTGCTGAAACCACTGTCCGCCCTATGTTTTATACCCATTGTTGGGCCTAGTTTTTTTCTTTTATAGCCATATTAAGTTCTTAGACTTTTCTTTGTCCTCCTTTATAGTTTGACGTTCACCATCTGGTTTGTAGTCTACGGATTTTATTAAACTGCCATCTTCCTCAAAAATTTCCCATCTCCCAATTCTAAATTCTGAATTTGGGTCATACAAGTCCTTTTGTTCAGGATTTCGATTGTCAAGTTTTCTCAATGAGCCACTCATCATTATTTTACCATCTGCGTATTTCCACTCATAATAACTAGTTAGTAGTAAACCATTTTCAAAATCACACTCTAATTGTTTCTGGCCATTGTCATGAAATTCAATCATTTTACCATGCATGATACCATCTTCATACTCTTGGTAGTTATCAATTTTGCCATTGTCATGAAATGATTTCACAATACATCTCGAGTTTGTTCCTTCAAATTCATGGATGCTCATAAAATGTTCTTTCGCAATCACGAAGTAAGTTGTTTCCGGTTTGTTTGGTATGTGCTCAAAGTAAAATTCTACCCTGTCATCATTGTCAAGTCGAAGTAATTGTTTAGCTACACCATCACTCATTATTGCTCTATCTAAATTTTCCTTTTTAATTGGTTCTTTTGAGTAAACAAACAAATGCTTCGAGCAATACTGGTCTTCAGGTGTTTCATAAAATATTTTCAGTTCTTCAACTTCTTCATATTCACAAAGGGTATCATCGTAGAATTCAACTTCCTTAATTTTTATTCCTTTGGGAAATTCATCTAGAAAATCATTCTTCTTACTTTGCTTTTCAAACTCCTCTTCTAACTTAATGGCTACATCAGTTCCTCTATAACCCGCTGAAGCAATAAATTGTACAGTGGGATTTACCAAAATAAATTTCTGGGCGAAAAAGACACCAATTACTATGTAAATTGAATTTGTAAATAAATAAAGAGATGCCAATGACCCAAGAAGTAGCAACAAGGAACCAAAAAAATAGAGGTTTCTCTTTTTTTGCCATAACATAGCAGTCATAAATCCACTCTGAATTTGGTCGATTACACCATTTACTTTGTCAAAAGTGTTATAGTCAAAATAGATTAAGTATAACCCGACAGCTAAACCAAGATATAAGTCTATAAAGTACGCTAAGATTCCACCTAAGATGAGGCCTAAATATTTTAAATTACGGATAATTCTATAATGTAAAATGTAAGCACGTTCTTTTCGGGAATATAACTTGTCCAATGAACCGTCTACATGTGCCTTCGTTGGGAACTTGGAACTTAACTTTTCTTCAAGTGAATTTTTGGAATAATTAAAGATCCTTTGAAGTGATTTTGGCCAATATTTCTTTGACGTGATTGGGTTAATTAGCAAATCCTTATATGGATCATAAAAGAAGAAGTTTGCATTGCAAGCTTTGATAAATTCTTCTTTTTGCTCATCCGAGAAACCTTTAAGGTTGCCTCGTTTCTCCATGTAATATATTGCCTGGTTAAATTCCATCTTTTTCAAATTAGGCCCAACAATTATATAAACGTAATTACGTTTATATGTTTTATAGCACTAAGATATCAAATCTAATGGACTTTGTACTGTCTGTAGTTGTTTTTTGGCTACTTGTGTATAAACTTCGGTGGTTTTACTACTACTATGACCTAATAAACACTGTATATATCTTAAGTCTGTGTTATTTTCTAATAAATGGGTAGCAAAACTATGTCTTAACATATGCGGTGTAACACTTTTTTTTATGTTAGCTTTTTCTCCAGCTCTTTTTACTATTTTTAAAACACTACTTGCCGAATATTGTTGCCCTATATTACCTTCAAATAAATAATGTTTAGGCTGCCATTCTTTAAAATAGATTCTTAAGTCTGTTAAAGTTGTTTTAGACAAAATACTATATCTATCTTTGTTGCCTTTTGCGTTTACTATATGTATAAGCATCCTCTTACTATCAATATCTGTAAGCTTTAAATTTAATAGTTCAGATCTACGCAAACCAGCAGAGTAGAGCAATGAAATTATACACTTATGCTTTGTGTTGTTGGTACTGTTAATAAGAATTTTTATTTCTTCTATACTTAGTACTTTTGGTAGTTTTTTTTCTGGTCTGGGTCTTTCAATTTCATAAAAACGATTGGGCATACCTAATACCATTTCAAAGTAAAATTTAATACTATTTATTGCTTGATGAATATAAGAATTAGATTTTCCTTGATTATTTAATTCTTTTAAGTATTGCCTTACTTCATTTTCTGTAATTTGATTGAGTGGTAAATTATAAAATCTATTGATGAACTTTTCAAATAATGATATATAGGTTTTAGCGGTGTTATATGAATACCTTTTTAATTCTAGTTTTAACAAATATTCTTCTGGACATACTTTGTAGCTGTTGGGTAATTTTCTGTTTCTATACTTATCTATATTTAGTTTTTGATTGTTATTAAAAGATTTATTTATAAAAAACAACCTTGTGTCAACCCACGCAATCCCTTTAAATGTATCAAAAATCTGAGTCAATACTGCTTCATTGTTCTTAACATATACCATATTGTATTTTTTACTCCACTTTGGGTTAGGTAGTGTTCTTATTAAGTTTTCAATTGTTTTGTTTGGTTGAAAAACTATACCAATCATTTTTTCTTGATGAATAAGTAAATGCTTTATGCTTATGTATAATCCACTCTTTATCATGTTGTTATAATAAGGTTAAAAACGGTAGAAACCTAAATTATGCGTATTTTTATACGTATAAATAACCGTATAATTATACTGATAATGGAAAGAGCTTGTTTAAATTGTAATGAAAAAATAGAAGGTAGAATAGATAAGATATATTGTTCTACTTATTGTAAATCATCTTATCACTATAAAATAAAGAAGAAGAAAACTGTTACACGTTTTAAAGAAGTGAATGAGCAATTAAAAATTAACCGATCTATATTAAAGCATTTTCATACTACAGGAAAAACTATTATGAGGAAAGAAGAGTTGTTTAAAAAAGGGTTTAACCCCAATTTTTTCACTAATTATTGGAAAAATAGTAAAAATGATATCTATCTATTTTGTTATGAATATGGTTATTTATCTTTAAAAGAAGCTAACAAAGAAAAATACCTTTTAATAAACTGGCAACCCTATATGCAATAAAGTATTTGTTTACTTTATGGTAACATTTTTTATGGTAGCAATGCTATCGCAATTTTCAACATCAAACTCATAAGTTTTGTTGTTAAACTCACTGTGTATTTTGTAGCGTTTACAAGACTTGAGTTTTGTATTGCTTTTAGAAAAATCTACAGATCCGTTTAAATATGTATAGCTAATTATTGCCGTATCTAGAACTTTGCTGTTAATCATTTGCTGAACCTCTGGATCAAAAGCTCGCTTTTTTAATCTAATATCTTGTAAAGTTCTGCAGTTAGGCAAGTAGCAAAAAGAAGTGTCTTTTTTTTGCCAAATAAAATATACAACAATACAGCCTAGCAAGGCTCCAAATAAATAAAAAGCTAAACGCTGAAAAAAACTCATACTATGAGGTATCTTAAAATTAAAAAATTAATAGGTTGGCATCGTTATACGGTAAACCAAACCAATCTGAAACCGATTTACTGGTTAAAATTCCGTGGTAAAAATACAAACCATTTTTCAATCCTTTATCAAAACGTATAGCTTTTTCTATACCGCCGCTTTCTGCTATTTCTAACAAGTAAGGAGTAAAGATGTTGCTTATTGCATTAGAAGCTGTTCTAGAGTATCTTGAAGGTATGTTAGGAACACAATAATGTACCACACCGTGTTTTGTAAAAGTTGGATGATCGTGAGTGGTGATTTCTGAGGTTTCAAAAATACCTCCCATATCTATGCTTACATCAATAATTACAGCTCCAGGTTTCATTTTTTCTACCATTTCTTCTGTAACTAAAACCGGAGCTCTGTTTTTTCCTCTTACTGCACCAATAACTACATCTGCTCTTCTAAGAGATTTTGTTAAGTTTTTAGGTTGAAGGGTAGAGGTGTAAACAGTTTGACCAAGATTGTTTTGTAGACAACGCAATTTGGTTAAAGAATTGTCAAAAACTTTTACATTAGCACCTAAACCAATGGCCGAACGAGCAGCAAATTCGCCAACTGTACCAGCACCTATAATAACAACTTCTGTAGGAGGTACACCAGTAATATTACCCATTAGCAAACCATTACCTTGGTTACTATTTGCTAATAATTCTGAAGATATTAATACAGAAGCAGTACCTGCTATTTCACTTAAAGCTCTTACAGCAGGAAACATTCCTGCGTCATCTTTAATAAACTCAAAAGCTATAGCGGTAATTCTTTTGCTAGCAAGAGTTTCGAAATACTTTTTGGTTTGTGTTTTTATTTGTAACGCAGAAAGAAGAATAGTCTGAGGGTTAATCATATCCAATTCGTCTAGAGTAGGAGGTTCTACTTTTAAGATAATTGGGCATGAGAACACCTTTTTAGAATCTTTTGTTACTTCAGCTCCTGCTTCACTATAGTCG
>NZ_JBHTJM010000001.1:6915-174342 GCF_042675745.1 Pseudofulvibacter geojedonensis
TTTTTCTTGATAAGAAGTTTCTTTAGGTATACCAATAAAAAGTTCTCCTCTTTTACTGATAATTTCTAATGTTTCTTCTTGTGGTAATAACTGTTGCTTTGAAAAAGGTGATAGCGGATTACTCATTCGTTAAGTTGGTTTAACACCAAATTACAAATAAATTGTTAATTACAATCAATTTACTTAATAATTTCTAGCGTTCTACTGTTATCCTGATTTAAAGATATTTTAATACTCACTGCATCTTCAGGTAATAAATTAGCAATTTTATGAGGCCATTCTACTAAGCACCAAGCATCTGAGTAAAAATAATCTTCTATACCAATGTCTAAAACCTCTTCCTCATCGTCTATACGATAAAAATCGAAATGAAAAACAGTATTGTCAGTTCCTCGATATTCATTTACCAAAGAAAAGGTTGGACTAGACGTTATATCGTTAACACCTAACAGATGTACCAATTCTTTAATAAGAGTTGTTTTTCCAACTCCCATATCACCATAAAACAATAGGGTTTTAGATGATATATGCTCAAGAACTTGTTTGGCTACTTCTGGTAGTTGATTTAGATTATAAATAAGTTTCATAATACAAGTTGTTACAATATTATTTGGGGTCTAAAACAACAAACGGAATAATCATTTCTTCTAAAGAAACACCTCCGTGTTGATAAGTGTTTTTGTAATAACTAACATAGTGATTGTAATTGTTTGGGTAAGCAAAAAACAAATCGCCTTTGGCAAATATAAAAGAACTACTCATATTAATACTAGGCAAATGAATAGTTTTAGGGTTTTTAGCTACCAACACATCTTTATCTTCATAGGTTAAACTTTTACCAGTTTTGTAACGTAAGTTTAAACTAGTATCTCTATTTCCTATTACTTTTGAAGGAGCCTTTACATTAATAGTACCATGATCTGTGGTAATAACTAATTTCATTTTATGCTCTTGTGCTTTTATAATGATATCTAATAAAGGTGAATTCTTAAACCAACTTTGTGTTAAAGACCTATAAGCCTTATCGTCTGAAGCTAATTCTTTAATTACTTCCATATCTGTTTTGGCATGCGATAACATGTCTACAAAATTATAAACAACAACAGTTAAATCGTTAGATACACAAGACTTAAAGTTATTAGCCAATTTTTTTCCACTGTTTAAATTGGTTATTTTGTAGTATTCATGTTTAATATTTAAGCCTAATCTTTTTAACTGAGCTTTTAAAAAGTCATTTTCATGCAAGTTTTTTCCTCCTTCATCAGTGTCATTTTTCCAGAATTCTGGATGTAGTTTTTCCATGTCAGATGGCATTAACCCCGAAAAAATAGCATTTCTAGCATACTGTGTAGCAGTAGGCAAGATACTCATAAACGGTCTTTCTTCTCTTTTTTTGTAATGAGTAGATAAAATGGGTTCAAAGGCCTTCCATTGGTCGTATCTTAGGTTGTCTATGACAATCATTAAAGTAGGTTCGTTTCCTAATTCAGGAACCATCCAATCTTTAAATAAGTTATGAGACATCATTGGAGCATCAGAATCATGATCAAACCATGTAGGGTAGTGCTTGTCTATATACTTACAAAACTCATTATTAGCTTCAGTTTTTTGAGACATTAATATTTCTCGCATCCCATAATCTTCGATGCTTTCTAACTCTATTTCCCAGTAAATCAATTTTTGGTATAACTCAATCCACTCTTCCCATGAATTAATCATGGCTAAATCCATCGCTATTTTTCTGAATTCTTGCTGATAGTTAGAAGTGGTTTTTTCTGATACCAACCTTGAATAGTCTAAATTCTTTTTAATACTTAATAAAATTTGGTTTGGGTTTACGGGTTTAATTAAGTAATCTGCTATTTTAGAACCAATGGCTTCTTCCATAATATACTCTTCTTCACTCTTGGTAATCATAACTACCGGTATATTAGGCCTTTTTATGGCAATTTCGGCTAAAGTTTCTAATCCTGTAAGCCCAGGCATATTCTCGTCTAGAAATATAATATCAAAATTATTTTCTTCAATTAATTCTAAAGCTTCGGCTCCACTTAAACAAGGAGTAACTTTACAGTTTTTCTTTTCTAAGAAAATAATATGAGGTTTTAATAAATCTATTTCGTCATCTACCCAAAGAATATTGATGTGGCTCATGTAATAAAAAGTATTTAAAATTTAGTTACTCAAAACAAATTAAGTAAGTTTGTATGCATTCGTAAAAACACTTTAACAGAAAAATAACAGCATTTTTCTAATAAGAATCTAAAATACTAATTTAAAGTTTAGCTTATTGAATTCTACTCACAAACTTAAGATATTAAACGACCCTATCTACGGTTTTATTACAATTCCCAACGAACTTATTTTTGATGTTATTCAACACCCTTATTTTCAGCGATTAAGAAGAGTGTCGCAAATGGGATTGACATATTTAGTATATCCAGGTGCTCATCATACTCGTTTTCATCATGCATTGGGGTGTATGCACTTAATGAATAAAGCAATTCAAGTATTGCGTTTTAAAAAAATAGCTATTTCAGAAGAAGAAGCTACGGCTTTATTATTAGCCATTCTGCTTCATGATATTGGTCATGGTCCTTTTTCTCATGCTATGGAACACAGTATTGTTGAAGGTATTACCCATGAAGAAATTTCTTTGGCTTTTATGGAAGAGTTGAATAAGAAATTTAATGGTAAATTAAGTTTAGCCATTCAGATTTTTAAAGGAGATTATCCGCGAAACTTTTTCAACCAACTAATTAGTAGTCAGTTAGACATGGACAGGGCAGATTACCTAAAAAGAGATAGTTTTTACACAGGTGTTGCAGAAGGAAATATAAACTCCGAACGTTTAATAACTATGTTAAACGTAGTGAATGATGAATTGGTTGTAGAAGAAAAAGGAATTTATTCTATAGAAAAGTTTTTACTAGCTAGAAGGCTTATGTATTGGCAAGTTTACTTGCACAAGACAAGCTTAGTAGCTGAGCAACTATTAGTAAGGGTACTAAAAAGAGCTAAAGAGCTAACACAAAAAAATATTGATTTAGACGCGAGTAAACCATTTAAATATTTTTTAAACCATCAGATAAATGATACGAATTTTACTTTGGAGCAATTAAAAACATTTGCACTTTTAGATGATTATGATATCATGGCAGCCATGAAATCATGGATGAGTCATGAAGACGTTGTTTTGTCTAATTTGTGTAAGATGATTATTAATAGAGATTTGTTAAAAATATCGATTAGCTCGAAGTCTATTTCTAAAGAAGATTTTAACAAATTAAAAGAGGTTACAAAGAAAAAATACGATTTAGAAGATTATGAAGTAGAATATTTTGTGTTTAAATCGTCTGTAAGTAATCAAGCTTACGATTCAGATAAAACAGCAATAAATTTATTGATGAAAAATGGAGACGTTATAGATGTTACCGATGCTTCAGATCATTTAAATTTAAAAACACTGGCCAAGCCAGTTAAAAAATATTTTGTTTGTTACCCTAAAGAATTATAAAATTTAGAAAATAAAATAAGCGTCTATTTTCATTAGAACTTCAATTTACAAACTCATTTTTATATATTTGCCTTTAATGGAGTTTACAGCAGAACAAATAGCCGGTATATTAGAGGGAGAAATCCAAGGAGATCCTTTAATTACCGTATCTACTTTGGCTAAGATAGAAGAAGGTACTCAAGGAGCCTTAACTTTTTTAGCAAATCCAAAGTACACACAATATATATATACTACTCAAGCATCTATAACAATAGTTAACAAGGACTTTGAGCCCGAAAAAGAGATTACAACTACTTTAATAAAGGTAGAAGATGCGTATAAATCTTTTTCTAAGTTATTAGAGTATTACAATCAGGTAAAAAATAATAAGGTTGGCATAGAACAACCTGTTTATGTTTCAGATTCGGCTACATACGGAGAAAATATTTATTTAGGAGCTTTTGCATACTTAGGTAATAATGTAAAAATTGCAGATAATGTAAAGATTTACCCAAATGTTTATATAGGTGATAATGTAACCATAGGTAGCAATACTACGTTGTTTGCAGGAGCAAAAGTATATTCTGAGTGTGTTATAGGAAATAATTGTACCATACACTCTGGAGCAATAGTAGGTGCAGATGGTTTTGGATTTGCGCCAAATGAACAGGGAGAATTTCAGAAAGTACCACAAACAGGTAATGTTATTTTAGAAGACAATGTAGATATAGGTGCTAATGCAACTATAGATAGGGCTACATTAGGATCTACAATAATTAGAAAAGGAGTTAAGCTAGATAATCATATTCAAATTGCTCATAATGTTGAAATTGGTAAAAATACTGTTATAGCTGCTCAAACAGGTGTTGCTGGTTCTACTAAAATAGGAGAAAGTTGTATGATTGGAGGGCAAGTTGGTATTGTAGGACATATTACTATTGGTAATGGTGTAAAAATACAGGCTCAATCTGGAATCGGTAGAAACGTAAAAGATAACGAAGTACTACAAGGATCTCCAGCGTTAAATTATGGCGATTATAACAAATCATATGTTCACTTTAAAAATTTGCCTCGTTTAGCAAATAAAGTTCATCAATTAGAGAAAAAAATAAATAATGACTGATTTAAGTATCGAAAAAAAGCAACGAACAATTGCTAAAGAGATAACTTTAACCGGAGTAGGTTTACACACCGGAAAACAAGTAACATTAACATTTAAACCTGCAGAACCAAACCATGGTTATGCATTTTGCAGGGTAGATTTAGAAGGAGCTCCCATAATAGAAGCAGACGCTAATTATGTAGTAAATACTCAAAGAGGAACAAACCTTGAAAAAAAAGGCGTTCAGATACAAACATCAGAGCATGTGTTAGCAGCTCTAGTAGGTTTAGAAATAGATAACTGTTTAATTGAATTGGATGCTTCTGAACCTCCTATAATGGATGGTTCTTCTATTTATTTTATTGAAGCATTAGAAGAAGCGGGAATTGTAGAACAAGACGCGCAACGTGAAGAATATGTTGTAAAAGATGTTATTTCATATAAAGACGAAGAAACGGGTAGTGAAATTATTATCATGCCTTCAGATGAGTACCAAATAACTTCTATGGTAGACTTTGGAACCAAAGTTTTAGGTACCCAAAATGCTACGTTGAATAAAATTTCTGATTTTAAAAAGGAAATTGCTAGCTCTAGAACTTTTAGTTTTTTACATGAGCTAGAAATGTTGTTAGATCATGGCTTAATTAAAGGTGGCGATTTAAATAATGCTATTGTTTATGTAGATAAAGATATATCTGAAGAGACAATGGGCAAATTAAAAACTGCATTTAATAAAGACAATATAGCAGTAAAGTCGAATGGAATTTTAGATAATTTAACTTTACATCATCCTAATGAAGCTGCAAGGCATAAGTTGTTAGATGTAATAGGAGATTTAGCTTTAATAGGTACTCGAATTAGAGGTAAAATAATAGCAACTAAGCCTGGTCATTTTGTAAATACTCAGTTTGCAAAGAAAATGGCAAAAATTATAAAAATAGAGAAGCGAAATAACGTACCTTCTTACAATTTGCACTTACCACCCTTGATGGATATCCATAAAATAATGGATATGCTACCTCATAGACCTCCATTTTTATTAATTGATAAGATTATAGAAATGTCAGACACCCATGTGGTAGGAGTGAAAAATGTTACCATGAATGAGCCTTTCTTTGTAGGGCATTTTCCTGGAGCTCCTGTTATGCCAGGTGTTTTACAAATAGAAGCTATGGCACAAACAGGAGGTATTTTAATATTAAGTACTGTTCCAGATCCAGAAAACTACTTAACCTATTTTATGAAAATAGATAATGTTAAGTTTAAGCAAAAAGTATTACCTGGAGATACATTGGTGTTTAAATGCGATTTAATCTCGCCAATACGTAGAGGAATATGTCATATGCAAGCCTATGCTTATGCCAACGGAAAAGTTGTAGCTGAAGCAGAAATGATGGCACAAATTGTT
The DNA here is from genome assembly GCF_042675745.1 of Pseudofulvibacter geojedonensis. NCBI lineage: Bacteria > Pseudomonadati > Bacteroidota > Flavobacteriia > Flavobacteriales > Flavobacteriaceae > Pseudofulvibacter > Pseudofulvibacter geojedonensis. The sequence continues at coordinate 12,922 of NZ_JBHTJM010000001.1, forward strand.
AAACAAAAGAACTAATTTATGAATCAGCCACTAGCATATGTACATCCGGGAGCTAAAATAGCTAAAAATGTAGTAATAGAGCCTTTTACTACTATACATAACAATGTTGTTATAGGAGAAGGAACTTGGATAGGATCTAACGTAACCATTATGGAAGGGGCTCGAATAGGGAAAAATTGTAATATTTTTCCAGGAGCAGTTATTTCTGGTATTCCTCAGGATTTAAAATATAATGATGAAGATACTACTGTAGAAATAGGAGATAATGTTACTATTAGAGAATGTGTTACTATTAACAGAGGTACTACAGATAAAATGAAAACAGTTATTGGTAATAATTGTTTAATTATGGCGTACTGTCATGTCGCTCATGATTGTATTGTAGGTGATAATTGTATTTTTTCTAATAATACAACTTTAGCAGGTCATATAACTATTGGAGACAATGTAGTTCTAGCAGGTATGGTGGCTGTGCATCAATTTTGTTCTGTAGGAAATCATGCTTTTGTTACTGGTGGAACTTTAGTAAGAAAAGATGTTCCTCCTTATGTGAAAGCAGCAAGAGAACCTATTTCATATGTTGGAATTAATTCTGTAGGTTTAAGACGTAGAGGATTCTCAACAGAAAAAATAAGAGAGGTTCAAGATATTTACAGAATATTATACCAAGGAAAACATAATAATAGCCAAGCTGCTGCTGTTATAGAAGCAGAGATGGAAGCAACACCAGAAAGAGATGAGATTCTTCAGTTTATAAAAAACTCAAAAAGAGGAATCATGAAAGGATATTTTAAAACCAACTAAAAAAAGAGAAATTATGGCAGATACGTCAGATATTAGAAATGGGTTATGCATACGTTATAACAGCGATATTTATAAAATTATAGAGTTTTTACATGTAAAGCCAGGTAAAGGTCCTGCTTTTGTTAGAACTAAATTAAAAAGTGTAACTACAGGTAAAGTAATAGATAACACATTTCCATCAGGAAGAAAGCTTGACGATGTTCGTGTAGAAACACATAAATATCAGTTTTTATATCCAGAAGGAGATACTTTTCATTTTATGCATACTGAAACATACGATCAGATAACATTAGAAAAGCAATCATTAGACGCCCCAGGATTGTTAAAAGAAGGAGAAGTAGTATCAGTATTAATTAACAGTGAAGATAGTATGCCACTATCTGTAGATATGCCTGCAAGTGTTATTTTAGAAGTTACCCATACAGAGCCAGGTGTAAAAGGAAATACCGCTACCAATGCTACCAAACCTGCAACAGTTGAATCTGGAGCAATAGTAAATGTACCTTTGTTTATAAATGAAGGAGATAAGATTAAAGTAGAAACAGCTAAAGGTACATATAAAGAAAGAGTTAAAGAATAATTTTAAATGAAGTTTCCTCAAAAACATACTTTAGAACAGATAGCTACAATAATTGATGCCGAATATGTAGGAACTCACGACTTTCCGGTTTTAGGAATGAATGAGATTCATGTAGTGACTCCAGGTGATATTGTTTTTGTAGATCATCCCAAATATTATAAAGCGGCTTTAAAATCTGCTGCAACTATTGTTTTAATAAACAAAAGAGTAGAATGCCCTGAAGGTAAAGCTTTGTTAATATCAGATGATCCTTTTAGAGACTTCAATAAGTTATCTAAGTATTTTAAACCGTTTATAAATGCAGATAAATCTATTGCAGATTCTGCTATAATAGGTAGCAATACAATTATTCAACCCAACGTATTTATCGGCAATAATGTAACCATTGGGGATAATTGTCTTATACATGCCAATGTTAGTATTTATGACGGAACTGTTATAGGTAACAATGTTACGATACACTCGGGTACTGTTCTTGGTGCTGATGCTTTTTATTATAAAAACAGACCAGGTTATAGAGATAAGCTAATTTCTTCTGGTAATGTGGTAGTAGAAGATAATGTAGATATTGGCGCAGCTTGTACTATAGATAGAGGTGTTTCTGCATCTACCACCATTGGTGCTGGAACTAAAATAGACAATCAGGTACAAATAGGACACGATACTATTATTGGTAAAAAATGCCTATTTGCATCTCAAGTAGGTATAGCCGGATGTGTAGTAGTAGAAGATGAAGTAATTCTTTGGGGACAAGTAGGTGTTAAAAGTGGTATTAATATAGCTAAAGGTACAGAAATTTTTGCACAGTCAGGATTAGGTCATTCTACAGATGAAAATAAAAAGTATTTTGGTTCTCCAGCTACTGAAGCTAGAGAGCGTTTTAAAGAAATGGCCTATATTAAGAGATTACCTGAGATTATTAAAAAGATTCAATAATTAATTACCAAAACTATGAGCTCAAAAGAATTTGTAAAGTCGTTTTATGAATCAGATTTTTATAAAGATCCTGAAATCTTAAAAGGATTTCTTCATCCAGAATGTGAATTGTTTTGGAGCAGTAGTTCGGGATTTGTAAAGTTTAATTACGACCAAATAATAGAACATGGAGTTCGCATTTCTGAATCTTTTAAAGAGTTAAGAGCCGATATTAGCCATATCATAGCAGAAGATAATTTTGTAACTGTTCGTTATACGTATTATGCCGTTTCTTTTGAAGATCCGGAGGAAGAATTCTGTTTGGCTCACTTTATTTCAATTTGGGAAGTTAAAGAAGGTAAGTTGTTTAGTTGCCATGAAATGAGTCAAATGGCAGATGAATTAGCAGTAGATAACAACGCTTATTTAGCTGTTAAAGTTTCCTAATTTATTAGGTAAAAATTAAGTAGAAAAAATTACATTTGTAACAATATTAAAAAAACTAAAAAAATGAGTGTTTTAGTCAATAAAGATTCTAAAATTATAGTACAAGGTTTTACAGGAAGTGAAGGAACATTTCATGCAGGTCAAATGATCGATTACGGTACAAACGTAGTTGGTGGAGTAACACCAGGTAAAGGAGGTCAAACTCACTTAGGAAAACCAGTTTTCAATACTGTAGAAGAAGCAGTAAATAAAGTAGGCGCAGATACTACAATTATATTTGTACCACCAGCTTTTGCTGCTGATGCAATTATGGAAGCTACTGATGCTGGAATTAAAGTAATTATAACTATTACAGAAGGAATTCCTGTAGCAGATATGATTAAAGCTAACGCTTATGTAAAAAATAGTGGAGCTAGATTAATAGGACCTAACTGTCCAGGTGTAATCACTCCAGGTGAAGCAAAAGTTGGTATCATGCCAGGTTTTGTATTCAAAAAAGGAAATGTAGGAATTGTTTCTAAATCAGGAACCTTAACTTACGAAGCTGCAGACCAAGTAGTACGTGAAGGTTTAGGAATTACAACTGCAATTGGTATTGGAGGAGATCCTATTATTGGAACTACTACTAAAGAAGCTGTAGAGTTGCTAATTAACGATCCTGAAACTGAAGCTGTAGTTATGATTGGTGAAATAGGAGGGCAATTAGAAGCTGATGCTGCTAACTGGTATAAGGCAAGTGGTAGTAAAAAACCAGTTGTTGGTTTTATAGCAGGAGAAACTGCACCAGCAGGAAGAACAATGGGGCATGCAGGTGCTATCGTTGGAGGTTCTGATGATACAGCTCAAGCTAAAAAAGCGATCATGAGATCATGTGGAATTCATGTAGTTGATTCTCCAGCAGAAATAGGAGCTAAAGTAGCAGAAGTTATCGGGTAATTCATCTGATTTCTTTTTGTAATAAAATTCGTTAAAAAACGTTATCTATTCGGATAGCGTTTTTTTTATTGCTATTTTTATTCGATTTAAAAAAATTAAATTTTCATTATGAAAAAACTAACCGTAGTTTTAGCACTTGCCCTAGCATTGGTAAGTTGTAAAGACAAAAACATGAATTCTGTTGCAGACAAAAAAGAAGTTGCAGTAGAAAACCATACTGATACGAAAGGTTATGAGTATGAAACCGTTACTAACGATCCAACAGGATTACGTTTATATACCTTAAAAAATGGTTTAAAAGTATATTTAAGTAAAAATACAGACGAACCAAAAATACAAACTTTTATAGCTGTAAGAGCTGGTTCTAATTACGATCCTAAAGAGTCTACTGGTTTAGCTCATTATTTAGAGCATATGGTTTTTAAAGGGACTCATGAGATAGGAACTTTAGATTGGGAAAAAGAAAAAGAGTATTTAAAACAAATATCAGATCTGTATGAAGCTCATAGGGCTGAAAAAGATCCTATTAAGAAAAAAGAATTATATAAAAAAATAGATGAAATTTCACTAGAAGCATCTAACCATTCTGTTGCTAACGAATATGATAAAATGATTAGCTCTCTTGGTGCAACAGGAACAAATGCTCATACATGGTTTGAAGAAACAGTATATAAAAATAAAATACCAGCTAACGAATTAGAAAAGTGGCTACATGTAGAAAGTGAGCGATTTAGCGAGTTAGTATTACGTTTGTTTCATACTGAATTAGAAGCAGTTTTTGAAGAGTTTAATAGAGGACAAGATAACGATTGGAGAAAAAGTTATAAGGCTATGCTTGAAGGATTGTTTCCTAACCATCCATACGGACAGCAATCAACAATAGGAACGTCAGAGCATTTAAAAAACCCTTCTATGGTTGATATTCATAATTACTTTAATAAATATTATGTGCCAAATAATATGGCTATGGTATTAGTAGGTGATATTGATTTTGATAAAACTATAGCAATGGTCGATGCCTCTTTTGGTAAAATGGAAAAGAAAGAAGTTGTACATCCAGAATTGCCTAAAGAAGAGCCTATTACAGCTCCTGTAATCAAAGAAGTATTTGGTCCTACAGCAGAAAATATTTCAATTGCTTTTAGATCTAATGCAATAGGAACTAAAGAGCACAAATTATTGACTATGGCTGATATGTTATTGGCTAATGGTAAAGCAGGTTTGATAGACTTGAATTTAAATTAAAATCAAACAGTACAAAGCGCTGGATGTTCACCAACGTTTTTGAATGATTATGGTTATCATAATTTTACTGGTTCTCCTAAAGAAGGTCAAACTTTAAATGAGGTAAAGGATCTATTATTAGCTCAAATAGAAAAATTAAAAAAAGGAGAATTTGATGAGTGGATGCTTGAAGCAGTAATTAATGATATGAAATTATCTGAAACCAGACAATATGAAAATAATTCTGCTCTTGCTTCTGCATATTATAATGCTTTTATACATAGACAAGATTGGAAGGATAAAGTTAATTTTTTAAACGAATTAAGAAAAATAACTAAAGATGAGATAGTAGCTTTTGCTAATGAGTTTTACAAAGATAATTATGTAGTAACTTATAAACGTAAAGGAGAAGATAAAAACATTTCTAAGGTAGAGAATCCGGGTATAACACCTGTTAATTTAAATAGAGGTAAACAATCTGAATTTGTTGAAAACTTTAACAAGAAGGAGTCAGGTAAATTAGAGCCATTGTTTATAGATTACAAAAAAGAAATTCAAACTAAAAAATTGGCTAACGGAGTAGAGTTATCTTATATTAAAAATAAAAATAACGATCTTTTCGACCTTAATATAATTTTTGATATGGGTAAAGACCATAATAAAAAATTAGACTTAGCAGTTGGTTATTTAGATTATTTAGGAACTGATAAGTATACGCCAGAAGAAATTAAAAAAGAGTTCTATAAATTAGGAGTTAGTTATTATGTTTTTGCAAGCGATGATAAATCTTACGTAGGTTTAAGAGGTTTGAAAGAAAACTTACCTAAAGGATTAGAATTGTTAGAACATTTATGGGATAATGCTGTTTCAGATCAAGAAACATATAACAAATATGTAAAAAAAATAGCTAAACAACGAATTGATAATAAAACTCAAAAGGGCAATATTTTATGGAATGGTTTGTATAGTTATGGTAAATATGGAGAAGAATCTAGATTGAGAAACATTTATCAATTAGATGAATTAGAAGCCATGAACCCTAAAGAGTTGGTTTCTTTAGTTAAAGGAATGAAAGATTTTAGCCAACGTATTTTTTATTACGGAAAAGATGTAGATAATGCAGTTAATGCCTTAAATACATATCACAAAATAGCACCTGAACTAAAAGAATATCCAAAACCTGTTGAGTATGTAGAAAATAATACTGGCGGGAATGTGTTTTTTGTAGATTATGACATGGTGCAAGCAGAAATGTTATTGTTGGCAAAAGGTGAACCTTTTAAAGCTGAAAATATGGCTGCTTCTACATTGTTTAATTCTTATTTTGGAAGCGGCTTATCATCTATTGTTTTTCAGGAAATTAGAGAGTCTAAATCGTTAGCCTATTCTGCTTTTGCTAGTTACCAAAATGCAAGTGAAAAAGAAAAAAACAACTATGTTATGGCATATATGGGGACCCAAGCTAACAAAATGGAGCAAGCTGTAAATGCTATGATGGATTTAATGAATAATATGCCAGAAGCAGAAGAGCAGTTCAATGCAGCTAAAGAGGCTGCGTTAAAGAAAATTGCAGCTCAACGTATTACCAAGTCTAATATTTTTTGGTCTTACGAAAGGTTAAAGAAACTAGGTATAGATAATGATAATAGAGAAGTTATGTATAATACTATTAAAAACATGACTATAGAAGATTTAAAAACTTTCTTTGATAAAAACATTAAAGGAGAAGAGTATAATGTTATGGTTATAGGTAATAAGAAAGATGTAGATATGGACGCCCTAGCAAAACTAGGAAGAGTGCAAGAAATGGATGTAGATTACTTATTTAATTACAAGACTAAAGAAATAAATCCATAAGCATAAAATATATTTTTAAACGCCTTCTGAATTAGAAGGCGTTTTTTATTAAAAAAAGTTACTTTTACGTCTATTGTTTTAGTTAGTTTTATGAGTAAAGTAATAAGTGTAAAAATTAGAATAAAATACATAATACTGTTGTTTTTAGTATGGGGTAGTATTATTGCTTTTCTATCTGTTAATAGATACTTTGTAGGATTCTATGGAGATTTTCATTTAACCTTTACTAATTTAATACTTGAAAAAAAATTTCTGTACTCTACTCAAGGAGTACTTTTTGAATTGCTTTCAATATGTTCGATAATTATTTTGTTAGTACCTATACAAATAGATTTAAAAAGCACTAGAGTCTATCAAATAGTTACAGGACTTTATAAAATAATTAAACATATTGGTAAAGGTGATTTAACGAAGTCTTTTAGTTTAGAAAAAGAAGAAAAATTATCATTACTAGTTCTTTGTGTTAAGTTTACTTTTTTACCCTTATTGGTAAACTTTATGTATCACAACATAAAAAATCTATTACATCATTTAAGTAAATTTTCAGGTGATTGGTTAAGTATTTTATCGCCAGAAATATTTTGTCTATTCACATTTAAAGTTCTTTTTTATTTAATTCTATCAATAGATACCGTTTATTTTGTATTTGGGTATTTAGTTGAGTCTAAAAAACTAAAAAGCACGATAAAGAGTGTAGAACCAACTCTATTTGGTTGGATAGTTGCATTAGCTTGTTACCCACCATACAATGAATTGTCTAGTTGGTTTTTGGGTTGGCACTCTAATGATTTTGCAACATCGTCTAACACAACACTAAATTACATATTAAGTATTTTGTCAATATTAATGTTCACCATATATGTTATGGCTACAATTAATTTAGGTGCAAAGGCCTCTAATATGACTAACAGGGGTATTGTATCTAAAGGAGCGTATAGTATTGTTAGGCACCCAGACTATATTTCTAAGAATATAGCTTGGTGGTTAATGGGTATACCTTTTATTGCAAATTATGGTTATATAGCTGTTCTTAGCTTAATAGCGTGGTCTTTTATTTACTATTTACGAGCAATAACCGAAGAGAAACATTTATCGCTAGATAGAGAGTATATAGAATATAAAAAGAAAGTTCCTTATAAGTTTATACCAGGAATATATAAATAATAAATGAATATTTTACCAGAAATTACTACTAAAACCATCGCATTTAAGTTGCGTGCTAAGGCGGAGCGTATGATTAAAAAGAAACATCCTTGGGTGTTTGAAGATAGTATCGTAAAGCAAAGTATAGATGGAAATGCAGGAGATGTTGCTGTAATTTACGACCATAAAAAGAATAAATTTTTGGCCTGTGGTTTATACGACCCTTTTTCTCCAATAAAAATTAAAATGCTTCATTTTGGAAAAGCAACTAAAATTGATTCGTTTTTTTTTAAAAGCAAAATTCAAAAGGCTTTTGAGAAAAGGGCCGAACTTTTAAAAACAGATACGAATAGTTATCGCTTAATATATGGAGAAGCAGATGGTATGCCTAGCTTCATTGCAGATGTTTATAATAATGTTTTAGTTATTAAATTATATTCTGCTATTTGGTTTCCTTATTTAAATGATTTGTTAACAGTCTTAGTTGAAATAACCTCTTGTAAAACAGTTGTCTTGCGTTTAAGTAGAAATGTAGCCAAACTTAAAAATAATTTTGGTTTAAAAGACGGGCAAGTTATTTATGGAAAGTTAGATAATAATGTAGTAGAATTTATGGAACATGGAATTCATTTTTCTGCTAATGTTATTTATGGGCATAAAACAGGTTATTTTTTAGACCATCGAGAAAATAGAAGGAGGGTAGGCTCGTTGTCAAAACATAAAACAGTATTAGATGTTTTTTCTTATGCAGGCGGCTTTTCTGTTCATGCATTGGCCAATGGAGCAAAAGAAGTAACGAGTTTAGATATTAGTAGTCAGGCATTAAAGGTAGCTGAGCAGAATGCAAAATTGAACAAATTTTCTGGTGTTCATAAAACTATAGCAGCAGATGCATTTAAAGGGCTTCAGGAACTTATAAATCAGAAAAATAAATTTGATATAGTAATAATAGATCCACCATCTTTTGCTAAAAGTGCTAAAGAAATAGAAAGAGCAAAGCATAGTTATGAGCGATTAGCTAATTTAGGATGTAAATTAGTAAATGACAATGGAATTTTAGTGTTGGCTTCTTGTTCATCAAGAATTGTTGCAGATGATTTTTTTGCTATTTGCGAATCTAGCCTGCAAAACAATTCTATTCAATATAAAATACTAGATACTACATTGCATGATCTAGATCATCCTGTAATATTGAGTTTTCCAGAAGGAGCATATTTAAAATGTCGTTATTATCAATTTAATTAAGTTTGTTATTGTAAATAATTCGCCAAATATTTGTTAAATATTAGAAACATGTGTAAATTTAAGTCTAGATTACACACAATCTTTCATTTTACCTTACTCTAGTGCGTCTTTTTATAAGGCATCATTTCCCCTTTAAAATTTCTCATCCCAAAACAATAGTTTTTAACATTTACAATTGAAATTCTTAAAACATTTCAATGCGATAAATCTAGTGTAATGGAGAACAAAAAGAGAAAGGTGTTACTCATTTTAGAAGGTACATATCCCTTTTCAGGAGGAGGGGTTTCTACTTGGGCACATATGCTATGTAATCAGGTTTCTAATGCATCATATACATTATACAGTATTAATGCTAACCATGAAACGAAATATAAATATGAGTTGCAAAATATAGATCAAGTAATTCAGGTTCCTATTTGGGCTCCTCAAGAACCAAGAGAATATATTAATTACTCATCTTGTTCTTATTCTAGTTTTATTATAAAGAAAGAATCGACATCTAATAGGGCTATTAAAAAACAGTTTTTACCACTATTTAAGTCATTATTATACATTATTTATCAAAATAAAAAATCAAGTTTACAACTGTTTGATTTGACACTTTACAATATGTGGCTTTTCTTTAAAAAATATGATTATAAAGCAACTATGCAAAATGAGTTTGTTTGGGAAACATACTGTGAAACCATCAAAAAAATCAACTCTCATTATAAAGATGAAATTAGTATACAAGATTTAACTATAGGATTGCGATGGATTTATCGTTTTATTATGCCTATATCTATAGATGTGCCTCAAGTAGATATTGCTCACGTTACTTTAGCAGGATTTCCTATAATTCCTGCTTTGGTTGCACAATATAAATATAAAGTACCTATTGTTATAACAGAACATGGCGTTTTTATTAGAGAACGATTGTTAGCAATTAATGGATCAGCATATTCATATTTTTTAAAAAAGTTACTCATCCAATTTTCAGAACGTATTACTCAGTTAAGCTATTATAAAGCAGCAAAAATATTGCCTGTTAATGCGTTTAATATGAAATGGGAGAAAAAATATGGAGCAGAGCAATTTAAATTAAAAACCATTTATAATGGCATTGATCATTTAAAATTTATACCTAGAAAAAAGCCAGCATACTTAATGAACACACCTATTGTAATTGCTGCTGCAAGAATTTTTGAGCTAAAAGACTTAAAAACAATGATTCGCTCTTGTTCAGAGGTGAAAAAAGTAATTCCTAATGTTAGATATATTGTATATGGAAATAAAAATGCAGTGCCAGAATATACAAAACAATGTGAGCAACTTATTGAAGAATTAAATGTGTCAAAAAACTTCATTCTTGCAGGTTTTCATAGCAATCCACATATGTTATATGCAGAAGGAGATATATCGATACTTACATCAATTTCAGAAGGGTTTCCGTATACAGTACTAGAAGCTATGAGTTGTGGTTTACCTGTAGTAGCTACAGATGTAGGAGGGGTTTCTGAGGCAATGAATAGTTCTTGTGGATTTATTTGTAAACCAAAAGACTATAAAGCCATTGCTAATAAGGTAATTACACTTTTGCAAAACAAAGGTTTGAGAAAACAAATGGGATTAAATGCTAGAAAAAGAATTGAAGAAAACTTTACAATTAACAATTTTATTTCAGCTTATGAAGCTGTATATAATGAAGTAATTCAGCAACAAAATAGAGATGTCCAAAGTCTATATAAGAATGTGGTAAAAGAAGCCTCATAAATTAACCTACCCATGGAAAGTAAACCTATAATAATCACTTAACCATTGGTAAATGAATAAACAAAATATAAATATTGATGTATTAACAGAGCAAATTGCAAATAAAATAGGAAAGCCTGTAAGCGAGACAGTAGTTTTAGCAACTATAGAATCTTTTGGTATTCGAGAAATTGATGCTCAACAAGACTATGGAATGCAAAGCTTAGATATATTGGCTAGTAAAATTTACACAAGCTTGATAGAAGTATCGAAGCAATTTCAATTAAAAAATGCGAAAGAAATAGCAGATACTGACACAGAAACTATGGCTGTTTCAGGGTATTTACATACTAAAATAAGACTGTTCTCTAAATATTATCCTTTAGGAATATTGCACTTATTACCTGTAATTATACAAATAGTTGCTATTATTCTTTTTGGTTATTCTCTTTGGACTTATATAGGATTTAATCAGCTACAATCTACAGCCGTTGTACTAGGAGTAATATTAGGGATGGTACTTTCTGGAGGTTTTATTCAGGTAATAGGCAAACAATTATCATTTCATTATAACTACAAGAATTTTGACTTAATGAAATCTAGTTTGCAATACATTTTAAAACTAGCTTTAATAACAACATTAGGTTTTGGAGTTTTTGTTTTTTTAGTTAATTGTTTAATACCTGCTTTTCCAATATCATTTATACTTATAGGTCTATGTTATGCACTTTTAATTAGTTACTTATTAGTTTTATTAGCAACCCTTTATCCGTTAAAAGAAAGGTGGATGATTTCTACAGCTGTAGCTTTGGGCACCTTGGTAGCAATTCTTTCTTTATTGTTGGCTAATATGAATATATATTTAAGTCATTGGTTAGGTATGCTTACAGTGATTTTTACCATAAAAGGATATTTAAGATACTATTTTAAAAAGCAGATTAAAACAGATACAGTATCTAACAATAAAGTAAGGGTAAGTAGCTTTATTTACAATAGCTATAAACATTTTATTTATGGCTTACTGTTATATATTTTCTTTTTTATAGATAGAATCTTAGCCTGGTCAGTAAGCATAAATGAAAAATCACCCCTATTAATATATTATGAAAAGAATTATGAAATAGGAATGGATATAGCTATTCTAGTGTTTTTACTTTTATCGGGAGTATTAGAATACGCAATGGCTTCATTTACCAGTTTTTTGTCTTTAGAACAGAAAAAAACTTTAATAACAGATATCAAAGCGTATAGTAGAAAATTAATGAAGCTTTATTGGCAAAATATGGTACTATTCTTTGGTTCAACCATTTTTATTTTTGTTTTTATATATCTAATTATAACCTCTTCATGGGGCTACGAAGCTCAGTTTAAAGAAGTACTAAATAATGTCAGTATAAATGTATGTATAATAGGCAGTATTTCATACATACTGCTGGCTTGGGCAATACTCAATGCACTCTACATGATGTGCTTAAATCAACCAAAAATCATTATTAAAGCTTTATTTATTGCATGTTTAGTAAATGTATTTTTCGGCTTTGTTTTTAGCAGACTAATTAGTTATGAATATAGTGTTCTCGGTCTTTTATTTGGAACATTAGTTTTTTTAATATTAAGCTTAAAAGCATGTGCAAATTATTATCAAAAACTTGATTATTATTACTATGCTGCATTTTAAATACATATTGCTACTATTACCAATTATAATATTTGTTCAAGCAAGAAAATTACCTGCTTGCAAGAGTTCGGTACTTATATGTTATGGCAAACTAAACCCTGTAGATATTTCTAATTACGACTATGTTATTTTAGAAGCAGATTTATATACCAAAAAAGATATTGAGTTAATAAAAAAGAATAATAAAAAAGTACTCTGTTATATAAGTCTAGGAGAGGTAAATCAACACGCTAGTTATTTTGAAGATTTAAAAGGAATGGTTGAAACTAGAAATCATATTTGGAATAGTTACGACCTAAACTTAAACTATAAAAAAACAAGAAATGTATTAAGTAAGGTAATTAAGAATAGATTACTGAAAGGTTTTGACGGTTTGTTTTTAGATAATATAGATAGTTATACAGTATATGGAAACCAGTATAAAAATTCAAGCTACTTAGTAGCTTATTTAGAATTACTAAGAAAGAAATATCCAAGTATTCACATAATGCAAAATGCGGGTTTGCCCTTATTAGACAATACAAGTAAATATATTAACTCATTGGCTGTAGAGTCAGTTGCTTCTAATTATGATTTTTCTAAAAAAGAATACCGATTAAGAAGAATTAGTGATTTTATGAGGCAGAAAAAAGCAATACAGCGAATAGAAAAACAATATCAAAAAGAAATTATTGTAATTGAATATGCTAATACTGAAGCCCTGTATAAAGAAATAAAATCGCGATTAAAAAGTACTAATTGGAATTGTTATGTAGCAAAGATCGACTTACAAAAGCAATCAATTTTTTCTAAAAATTAATACCATGCAAATAACGACTAACCTCATATTTATTATGTTAAGAATAGCTATAATATTCTTAATATGGTATTATATAAATTTAAAGCTGTCTAATAAAAATAACAAATGCAATGTTTTTGATTTTTTGGTAAAGAAAGGCCTGGTATATGGAAGTTTATTAGCTTTTTGTTCATTTGTTTTTCTCTTGTTAGGTATTTATGATTTTTTAAATATTCTAATTGTAATGAGTGTTTTTGGTTTATTGTTATCATACGATTTTAAAAGTATTCAATCTGCTAATTCAGTATTTTATAATAAGCTAAAGCAATATTTAGTACTAAGTATTAAAAGGGTAGAAGAGGGTAACTTTTTTTCAAAAACATTTTCTATTGGCTTACCTAGTAAATATAAAAAAGAAGCCTTAACCCATGTTATATTATTTATTCTTATTGGAGGAATATGCTTTTGTAGTAGAGCCTATTTTTTAAAATTCGATCAATATGTTTTTTCTGATTCGTGGTTTAAAAGCATTGAGTATATATCAGATTTAAATAATCAACACTGGTTACTTGGTAATAATCAGGCTTTTGGAGCTTATATCTTTGTAGATTTTTTAACAAATATTACACAACAAATACCCGAGACCTCTCTATTTATTTTTAACATTATAGTATCAATCTGCTTAAGTTTTATATTGTATTGGACGGTATTAAAAATTGGTAATACCCAAAAAACTGTAGCGTTATTAACAGCTCTATTATTCGCTGTTTTTTATAGGGTTTTGCCTGTAAACTTAACTTCTATAAGCCAAATTAGTCCAATACTTTTATCTCTATTATTTGTGGTCCCCTTAATGGTTTACCTGTTAAAGCCTAAACTATTTAGCTCAAACAAAGCGTTTTTCTATGTTTGTGTGTTTCTTTCGTTTTTCGCTATAGCATGTATTAGTGTATTTACTTATATAATCATAGTATTTCCTCTTTTAGTGTTGTTGCTATTATTGAGTAAGCGAAAGCAAGCTTTATCTATTTTAATATGTTTGCCTCTTTATTTATTAGTATCAATTATTTTAACAGTTGTTTATAATTTAAACGGAATAGATATATTATTATTTGTAAAAAGTAATATAATAGCTGTTAGTTCCTATACCCAAACTCCACATTTACTCTTCCCTTTAAAAATATTGCTTCATGGCGTTCAATTCATATCTTTTATTACGCTAGTTGTTATTTTTCTTTTTAAAAAGGATAATAGTAGAAGCATAAGTATAGTTTTGATTTTTTACAATGTATTAGTACTAATCAATTCATTTAAATTAATATGGGTAGATACTGATTTATTAATAGAAGTATTTACAGTATTTATTCCTTTAACGTTGGGGCTTTCTCTAGCTGTTTTAGGAAGAGTCTTTAAACCTTTATTTAAGAACAGAGTATATTATAAAAGGTATGTACTACCTGTGGCAACTCTTATTAGTTTTTTTATTGTTTCAGTATTTTTTAATAAGAATGTGACACAGCATTTAGATGAATCAAATCAATTTGCATCAAGAATCTTAAGTGTTTACGAAAATATTTCAAGCAATTATTTACCATATAGTTATGCAGTAGTAAATGATAAGAAATTACAATCTTTTAGTAAACAAAAACATTACTATCTATCATTCGAAGAGTTTAATCAAAATTACTTAAGAAAAGACCAACTATATCACGCTTTTAGGGTTAAAGAAGATATTCTAAAAAAGAATCCAGAATTAGTAATACCTAAATCTATTTTACTCTTTATTTATAAAGATAACGATGTAACAGAATTAGGGCTAGATTCTTCAATTGAAACCATTGAACTCAGTAAGAAAAAGTTGTCTAGCTTAAAAGAAAGAAATAGAGACATAAAATTGTTCTATGAGAATGATATTTTTAAAGTAATTGAAATAATTAACGAACCCAAATCAAGTAAAATTACTGAGTTAATGATATATTAAATAAAGTATGCTATGAAAAAGAAGGTTGTTTTTAGATGTTTCTTGGGTATTATGATATTAATTTTATTCAATAATTGTGCAGAAAATATAAGTTACTCACAAGCTTTTTTAGACAAAATGAACGAAGATTATCTAAATGAAAATAAAACATCGTTTAGTTATTCTACATATTACTTAAAAGAAGATCAAGTAGTAGAGTTTATTATTGATAGCAAAGATTCTAAAAGTAAAAGTTATGCCCAATCATTACAGCAAGTTTGTAATTATACAAAAATACCATTCAAAAAAAACACTATAGATAATTGGAATAATAATCATTTTATAATAAACAACACTGTAAGAGTTATTTGTATAAATAACACGATTAAGCTAAATGATAATGCTATAAGTAATTTATTAAGATTTGTAGCGAATGGCGGAACATTAGTGATACCCAATTATTTTGAAGATAAAAGAATGGGGTACTTTTATGGACTAAAAGTAGAAGCCAATTATTCAGTAAATAGCAATGCTTATGGGTATTATTTTTTAACCAATATTCTTCCTAATCATAAAGGCAAAAAACATAAAAAAAGGCTATTGCATAACGGACTTGCAAAAGAAAATTTTAAAAACAATGTAGAGGTTTTGGCTTCTGCAATAAATGACCCAAATTACCCTGTAATTATTAAAAATAAGATAGGAAAGGGGGAAGTCGTCTTTTTTAATTCAGATACATATTTTGAGCGTAATGATAGAGGTTTATTTTTTTCGAGTATTCTAACTGGCTTAGAAGGTATAGCGTATCCAATAGCTAATTGTGCTACAATTTTTTTAGATGATTTTCCTGCCACTCTATATGAAAGTAAAGAAGAACCAATAGCTGCTGAGTTTGATTTAACATCAGCTCGTTTTGTAGATCAAATTTGGTGGCCAGATATGCAAAAATTAGCCCAAAAATACAATATCAAATACACTACAACTATTACATTTAATTACAATAAAAAAGTAAACCCTCCTTTTTTGTATTTAGGTTGGGATGAGTTAAAAAAAACTAGTAATTCTGGAAGTTTAAGTGATTGGATAACAAAAGATGTACTTAAAAAACATCATGAATTAGCTTTTCATGGTTATAATCATGTTTCTTTAACAAAAAAGAACTGGGAAAAAGAAAATATAGAACTTTCACTAAATACCGTAAAAAAGAAATGGGTATTAAGTAGTTATGGTAAAATGCCTGTTACTTATATTCCTCCAACCAATATTATTGATGAATTTGGCTTACAAACTTTAAGTAATTCTTTACCAACAATTAAATATATCTGTAGCGCTTATTCAGGCTCTATAAAAAATGGTAGCGGTAGAGAGTTTAACCCAGATCCATACAACGATAAATTATTTGATTTCCCCAGAGTTTGTAGTGGCTTTTATCTAAACGGTGAAAAATACTTCAATCAACAGTCTGTTTATTTATTTACAGGTATTTGGACACATTTTGTGCATCCAGATGATGTATTACAAATTCCCAATAAGCAGCACAACGATCATGCTTTTGAGAAAAGAAATAGTTTAGGTTTAGGATGGTACGATGCAAGCAAAGGAAATACTGGTATGTATTATAGGTTTGACTCTTTGTTAAAAAAACATAAACATACGTACCCATTAAGTAATTATTACACAGCAAGAAAAGGAGCAGAATTAACTAGTAAGTGGAGAGCAGAAAGCTATAAGCATACGGTTAACAATAACTTATATTCTGTAAAAGCATTTAATGATAATAAACATAATAATCATTGGTTTGTTTATGTTACAGATAATAATATTTCTAGAATAGAGAAATATTTAAGAAACAATGGCTTACCGTTTAGTAAAACGAGTTTATTAAAAGGTAAGTTAGTGCAAATAAAAACACAAAAGCCTCAGATATCATTACCAAACTTATCTAAAATAGACTACAGAAATATTATAAGTGAAAACGAATTAATAGCATTTCGTAGTTATGATAAAGCTAGAAAATTACATTTCAAAAAAGTACTGGAAAGTGAACAGAATAATGAAGAAAGCATTGATAGCAAAATTCATAATTTAAGACAACAATTATTTCAACCTAAAGAGATAAACTTAACCAATTGGAATAAATATGCTAAATACAAAACCTGGATTAATGATCCATTAGATGTATGGGATGATTTAGAGCATTATTATAGAATGCATAATGATCCTTCAATAGCAGCATATAGTAAAGAGTTATCTACAAAGATTTGGTATCCTAATGATAGTATCCAACATCTATGGTTAACAAGAAATATTGAGTTGAACAAGAATAATTTAGCTCATCATAAAGAATATGTATATAACTATAATACAGAAGATAATAGCACTAGAGTTATAGCATCACTTGAAGAAATTGCAACTAGAGAACCTACCGTATACAATAAGGAAATGTACATAAAACATTTATTGTGGAATGGTTCTAATTTTTCGCAAAGTCAGTTAGATAAAATAGAACCCTCAGACCAATATAGTGATGTAGCTAAAGATGTGGCTTGGTTTTATTATAACAAAAATAACTTACTTAAAGCATCTGCTTGGTCTAAACATGCCAAAAATATAGATATAGCTGTTAAATTAGATTGGCTATTTAAAACCAAACAGATCGATGAATTAAAAAGACTATATAAAAACCATATCCAAAATTCACCCAACAATGATAAAGCAAAAATTGCTATGGCCTACATTTATCATAGTTTGGGTGAATTTAAAAATGCATGCTTAATAACAGAAAGTATAAACAATACTTATACAGGTAAAAATAAGTTAGTAAAGATGTTAAATAACGATATTAAGTATGCAAATTTATCTGTACAAATAGATTTGTTAACTAGTGATATAGATTTGTTTAACACAAAAATTAAAGATAGTTTATTAACAGAAATTAGAGTAAATAATCATAATTACATAAGTTTTTCTGGAGATGTGGGTAGTGATAAAGCAAATACGTCATTTTTTGATAAGCGCACTAGTTATATTATAAAAGGGAATCAAAATTTTGAGCATCAAATATCATTAAACAACAGCACTTTATACCAATTAAAAAACACAACTATAGAAGAAGATAATGTAGATAGAGATGTAATCGGAATTAGGTATCAGTTAAACAATCCTGAAGAGTTTAAAAAAATAAACTATTGGGTTAATGTTGGAGTAGAAAAAGATTTAATCGATGATGAATATTTATATAATGGAAGTATAGGAGCTAAGCTGTCAAAAGAGAAGAATTTTATTTCAGCTCAATTGCAAACTTTTCCTGTGAGAAATGGCCCCAGTTATAGCAAAAAGATCTACAGAAACAATATGTCTGTATATTTTGAACAAAAAGTATTACAAACAAAAGGAAGTTTAACTGCTTTTACACAAGGGAATTATTACTCTGATGATGTGTTTAGTAATGCAAATACAGTTAAATTTCAGTATAATGTTTATAAACTATCTGAGGTAACATTTAAACCTTTTACAGAAGGTCATTTGAGTTTTGCATCTATAGATAGAGTTAATAGTTATCCTTATTGGATAATTAACAATAGATATTTTGGAGGAGGAGGCTTAGGGCTCACTTATGGAAATCAATATAGTTCAAAAACATTTATACATATAGATGGAGCTTATTTTTTAGATGATTATACAGATGCTTTTACAAGGTTTACAGGAAATACATCGGTTAGATTTTTTAAATATTTTGTTTTTACAAGTAGCTTTGAGTACTATATTCAATCACAGTTTTATTCGAATAGATTTCAATTTGGTTTGAAATATTTTCTAAAATAAATAAGACGCCTTAAAAAGACGTCTTATTAATATATAGTTTGTTAAAATGCTACTTAGTGGTTGATTACAATTTTCTTGGTGAGTTTAGAATTGCCATCTGTAATTCGTAAAATATAAATACCATTGCTTAAAGAGCTCGTTTGTAATACAGCTTTATTTTGAGATGTATTGTTTTTTTGAGCAATAACTTTTTGTCCAAGTGCATTATAGATTTCAATATTGTATTTATTAATATTTTCCAATTCAATAATCAATTTATCATTGGCTGGAACCGGATGTATTGTATATTCAATAATACTATTGTCGGTAATACCAAGAGCTTGATTGTTTACGTTTATGGTTGTATTTAATTTATTATAACCTGTATTACTCTCCCAAGTATTTGTATTGGCTAATTGAATAGCATATGCAGGATTATTAGCTAAACTAGATCTGCTGTCAGGTAAATGCAAGAATAATTCATACTCACCATCATAAATATCGTTTGGTAAAACTAAGGTTTCATTAATATCAGTTACAGTATTCGGTTCCCATTGTCTAGTATCAGAATTCAAGGCTATTTTAAATTCATCATTATTATTAGTGTTTCTTAAAACAAGAAATGCAGTTCTAGGGTTGTACAAAGTAGCAAAACCTTTGTTTTCAACTTCTATATACACATTCAAATCTGTAGAAACATTTTGAGGAAATACACCATTTTTTAAACTAAACCTATAACCAAGTCTATTCTTTATTTCAGAATAGCAGCCACCTGAGTTAAACTCATTTAAAACATCTGGGTGGTAGTCAGAGTTTAAGTAAGACCAATGAAATAGTTCCATTTCTGTTAGAGCATTAGAACAGTTAGATCTAGAATTGTTATTACAGGTTTCACCTCCCATAGGAGTATATTTAGTTTCTTGGTTTAAATAGGGGTATTCTGTACTTATATTTACATAAGTGCCATAATCATCATTAGAAGCTAAAAAACAATCGTTATGGTGTCCAATTCTACTTTTGTTGCTATTGTTAAACCCTTCTGCGTCTGTAATAGCATTAGTATTATACATATTTTGCTTTAATTTTGGAGTTCTAATTTGAATCATTCTATCAGAAGGTAGAATGCCAAGAATAGCTTCAACAATATCTTTTCTATTTTCATAGTCATTTGTATTTGGAGGCATACCAAAATGATTGGTATAATACCATTCTCCCCAAACTCCAATAAAACCAGCCTGCATTACTGCAATTACATCGCTATTGCTTTGCAGAATTGGAGAAAGTTGATTCAAATGACTCAGTATTTGTTCTTTACTAGCATCGTATGCTCCACTAGTGTTTTCAGTATAAGCAAATTTTATTACAGCCTTTAGGCCAGCATTTCTTAATACATTAAAATCTGCTTGCATTTTATTAAGATAGCTTTGAGAAATAGGACTATTAATAAAATCTTTTAGGTAAAAGATTCTAATAATCATAGTAATATTGTCGTTAGTCCTCCAGTTTTCAAGCTGATTTTGATTTAATGAAACATAATTGTTAGATTGAGCTTCTGTATAATGGTAGATTCCTCTTTCTGGATTGGCAATCTCTAAATTACTTTCTGAATAAGTAATAGCATTGTTTTGAGTTATTCCTGTGCTCCACACGAATAACAACAGTAGTAATATTTTTTTCATTGGGGTGAAATATTAAGTTACACTAAGTGTAATCCATTTTATGGAGCAAATATATATATATAGTTCATTTTCAATGATTTAATGTTGTAAACAAAAGTTTTTTTGTAGTTAAATTGTTAATAATAAACTAATTAGAAACATTTGTTAATAGTGTTTAATAATAATTCTCTTACTTGCTACAACTTTGTTGCTAGAAAATATTTTTGCAATATAAATTCCATCTTGTAAATGAGTTGTTTGAAGTTCAATTTTGTGTAGTGTAGAATATGGTATTGCTGTTATAACTCTTTTGCCGTAAGAGTTGTAAAGTTTAACAATGTAATTATCAATGTTGTTCCACTCAATAAACAAAGCTCTATCTGCTGGTGTTGGATAAATAATAGGAGACTGTATGTTTTTTAACAATAATGAGTCTATTTTTCTTTCTTGAGCAAAAGAAATAAACGCTAATAAAATAGAAGTTGCTACAATGGTTAAATTCATAAGATAATGTATTTGAGGTAATAGGAGAAGTTAATTTATAAACGCAAATTGTGTATAACTTATTGTTATAAATAGATGTTACAAGTATTTCATTTATAATTTTGTCTCCTATGAAGGAAATAAAAACAATACCCATTTACAACCGTAAAAGTCAGAAATTAACCAGTATAACAGAATCTGAATTTAAAGCTATTAAAGACGATGTAGATGAACGCTTTTTTATAGTAGAAGGGGAGTTTGTAATGGTTAAAAGTCGTTTTTTTAGAACAGAACACTTAGTAACACATCAAAAGTTATATATAAAAGATAAAAAAATTACTTTTCAGAAGCAAAAAGGGATCGACTATAAAAAGGTATTGTTTATTTTAGAATCACCACACAGGCATGAATATGATTATGAAAAAAACTTTTCTCCTAGAATGCCTTTATATGGTAACTTAAATACATTTCAAAGTCATTTTGAATCTTTAATGTTTGAACTAACGGAAGAAGAAAACTATGCTTATGAGGTTGTTTTATATAACCCTGTTCCGTACCAAACATCATTGCATTATCTCTTAAAAAGGAATGTAAAAGAGCAGACGCGTTTCAAGTTTTGGTTGTATGGTTGGCTAGAATTAAAATATCATAGAGAGTTTGATCGTTATTTAAATCAATACAAATTTGATTATTATTTAAATGCTAGTACCAGAATGTATAAATCTATTATATCTTATAAGTTATCTACTCTGGTTAACACAGAATATCAAGTGTACCACCCAAGTAGTGGTTTTTGGAATAGAAAAGAAGCTAAATTTGGAATCAAAAAAATAATTCATTTAGACGATAGTCATTTCTTATTTCATTTACCAAAAGAAGAAGAAAGGAACTCTATATCTTAAATTCTAAGTAAAAAAGATAATCATTACATATTTTAATTAAGTATCTTTATATTACGGCATAAAACTTGATGTTTATTTTTTATGAATAAATCTATTTATATACTACTCTTAGTTTCTTTTTTGTCCTTTTTTACAGGAACTGCTCAGGTTTTAGATAACCCCATAAATAACGGTGGAGAGATACCATCTCAAATAAACAAGGATAAAAATACTATTCAGCCAACTATAAAAAGAAATAATGACTCGCCAATTAAGTTATTCAACCCTTTAGAAGCACCCAAGACATTTAGTATGGAAAAAGATCCTAATTTGGTTGATGCTAGCAAAGCTGCAGAAGGTAGAATTAAGGAAGTAAATAATAAGCTTGAGGGCAAAACAGGTAAAAAAGGTAGTGTAAGCGACCAGTATTTAGGAGATGTTACTGTTAAGGGTGATTTTATAAGTATCGAATGTAGAGATCATCAGTACGTAGATGGCGACAGAGTTAAAGTAATTGTAAATGACGTTGTTGTAGCTCAAAACATATTCCTTAATTCATATTATAAAGGAATTAATGTAGATTTAAAAGAAGGATTAAACGAAATTCATTTTGTAGCCTTAAATCAAGGAGAATCGGGCCCAAATACTGCACAGTTTAGAGTATTCAATCTAAAAGGAGAGTTAGTAACTCAAAAAGAATGGAATTTACAAACAGGAGTTAAAGCAACTATAATTGTTGTAAATGAAAAATAATAAAATGTAATTATATTTTATTTCTTCAAATACTTTTTATCTACATAAAAAGTTCCGAAAGGAATAACCGAAGCGATTAAAACTATACCAAGAGTTTTAAATTTCCAATCTAATTCAAATTTGTGCATAATTGCTAAAACAACATAAGCAACAAATAATAAGCCATGAGCCATCCCTATAACTTTTACATATTCTGGATTTCCCCAAACATACTTTAACGGCATTGCTATAAAAAGCAATAGTAGTAACGATAAGCCTTCTAAAAAACTAACTCCTCTAAAAAATTGAATCATAATATTTTAATTTACCATTTGAAAAATCATTACTGCATAAAGAGCAAAACGAACAAAACGCAACAAACCAAATAAAATAACACCTTTAAGAGGGTATTTTATCATTCCTCCAGCCATACATGTAATAGCAAAAGGTATTGGCAGTAAAGCACCTACTATTATTAAAAAACCTCCCCATTTACTGGTGTTCTTTAAATGCTTAGCCATTTTAACTTCTAAATAATTTTTAACAGAAGGTATTTTTAAAGAAGCCTTTCCTAAAAAATAAGAGGTTATTCCTCCTAAGTAAGACAATGTAGCTAATAAAGTAAGATTTATAATCGGATCGCTAGTTTTTTTAGACCAAGCAATAAATATTTCTGGCGGTATTAAACCTAAAATCGTTTCAGATATGTAAAAGACAGATAATACTCCAGTTGTAGAAAATGTTTCTGTCATCATTTTCAATCCATCATTTATATTAAATACAAATTTGTTAAATAATATCAATGCAGAAACAACTATTACTACAGGTAATATTGCCTTTTTTAAACTTTTACCTATAAAAGAATAAAAACCTGTGTACGTATAATACTGATGTAATAACTTAAGTTTTGATTTTTTAGAAGCTGTCTTCATGGTTTATAATGTGGCTTAGGTTAATTAGGGATTAGCGAAGATAATAAGCAAATTAATATAAACCAAAGTATGTCACGGTTTTGTGGTAAACTAAGAAAAAATAGAAGTGAAATATTGTTAAAAACAAGCCGTAGTTTATTTGTATCTAACTAATAACTCTTATATTTGATTTTCGAAAATATTAGATTTAAATAAATTAACGAATATTTTATTAAATGAAACTTTTAGAAGGTAAGACAGCTATTATAACTGGTGCAAGTAGAGGAATAGGTAAAGGAATTGCTACAGTTTTTGCTCAAAATGGTGCTAATGTAGCATTTACATATAGTTCATCTGAAGCTCCTGCTTTAGAACTAGAAAAAGAATTAACTGCTCTAGGTGTTAAAGCTAAGGCGTACAAATCTAATGCAGCAGATTTTCAAGCTTCACAAGATTTAGTTGCTGATATAATTAAAGACTTTGATAGTATCGACGTATTAATTAATAATGCAGGAATAACTAAAGATAACCTTCTTATGAGAATTTCTGAAGAAGATTTTGATAAAGTTATAGAGGTAAATTTAAAGTCTGTTTTTAATATGACCAAAGCTGTACAGCGCACTATGTTAAAGCAACGAAAAGGCTCTATTATAAATATGAGTTCTGTTGTTGGAGTAAAAGGAAATGCTGGCCAGACTAATTATGCTGCTTCAAAAGCAGGTATTATTGGTTTTTCTAAATCTGTAGCCTTAGAATTAGGTTCTAGAAATATTAGATGTAATGTAATTGCACCTGGATTTATAGAAACAGAAATGACAGCTAAGTTGAACCCTGAAGCAGTTCAAGGTTGGAGAGATGCTATACCTTTAAAAAGAGGAGGTAGTCCAGAAGATGTAGCTAATGTATGTGCTTTTTTAGCTAGTGATATGAGTGCTTACGTTACTGGACAAGTGTTAAATGTAGATGGTGGAATGTTAACCTAATATGTTAGGTAAACCTTTTGTATATATATTATTAGTAGTACTCTTATCTTTAGGGGTAACTTATTTTCAATATTATTTTAAAGCAAAGAGAATAGGGGCTAAAGCTCATCTCTTTGCTTTTTTACGTTTTACTAGCTTGTTCTTATTGGGTTTACTATTGTTTAATCCTAAGTTTAAACAAACTAGACTAGAAAATATAAAACCCAAATTAGTTGTAGCCCTAGATGTGTCTGAATCTGTTGATTTTTTAAAAGAAAAAAATCGAGTTCAGGAACTTTTTTCAACAATAAAAACTTCTAAACTGAATAATAAATTCGATATTGATGTATATGGATTTGGTAAAGAAATTAACCCTATTAAAGATTCATTATCATTCACTACTAAACAAACTAATATTGCTAAGGTTTTTAATGGACTTAATGATGTATACAATAGTAATAATTCTATAGCTCCTACAGTCTTAGTAACAGATGGTAATCAAACATATGGAAATGATTATGTAATAGTTTCTAAAACATATAGGCAACCTATATACCCTGTAATTATTGGAGATACTGTTACAAAAACAGATTTAAGGATACAGCAAGTACAACATAATAAATATGCTTTTTTAGATAATGAATTTCCTTTAGAAGTAACTTTAAGTTACCAAGGTGAAGAGCCAGTAAATCAAAAAGTTACAATCAAAAAAAACAATACACCAGTTTATAACAAACAAGTTTCTTTTTCTCAACAAGATAATACTCAATTTATATCTTTAACATTGCCAGCTACCCATATAGGCAAACTAAATTATACCATTTCTATAGAAGCTTTAGATTCAGAGGAAAATATAAAAAATAATTCTAGAGACTTTTCTATACAGGTAATAGACGAGAGCACTAAAGTATTAATAGTTTCACCTATACTACATCCAGATATTGGGGCACTAAAAAAAGCAATAGAAAGTAATAAACTGCGCAAAGTTACTATCGTAAAACCATCTAGTACTATTGATATAAATCAATATCAACTAGTTATTTTGTACCAACCCAATACTAGTTGTAAATCAATTTTCGAAAAGTTAAATCAAGTTCAGAAAAACTATTGGTTAATTGGCGGTTTGCAAACAAATTGGTTAATGGTGAACTCAATGCAGTCAAATTTTAGCTTTTCAAGCACTAATCAAGCTCAAGATTACTTAGGAAATTACAATGATGGTTTTGAACTGTATCAACAAAAAAACATATCTATTGAAACATTCCCTCCTTTAGAATCTAATTATGGTAATTTAACTGTAAATAGCAAGCCCTATACGCTACTATATCAAAGCATTAACGGCTTAACTACTAGTAATCCTTTGTATACTTTTTTCGAAAATAATAAACAAAGATCAGCATTTTTATTGGGAGAAGGAGTTTGGAAATGGCGAGCTCATAGTTTCTTAAACGAATCAAATTTTGAAAGTTTTGATGCTTTTGTTGGAAAAACAGTTCAGTTTCTAGCATCTAATACTAAAAAAGAGCGCTTGGTAGTTAATTCAGAAGATACATATCTTTTAGGAGATGTATTTTTGGAAGCACAATATTTTGATAAAAATTATGTAGTTGAAAATAATGCTAAAGTATCTGCAATAATTAAAGACGTAAAAACCAATAAGGAATTTGAATTTGATTTTCTTTTTAAAGGGAATGGTTATAAATTGGATATTAGCAACTTACCTGCATCTTCTTATGAATACAAAGTTATGGTTAAAAAAGGAGGCTTAGTTAAAACGGGAGTGTTCGATATTGAAAATTTTAATATAGAAAAACAATTTCTAAATCCTAATGTAACAAAACTACAGCAAATAGCTACTAACACTAATAATGAGCTGTATCATATCAATAATATTGATAAATTGTTTGAAGATCTGGCTAATAATGAAAACTATAAAACTATTCAGAAAATTTCTTACAAAGAATCACCTTTAATACAATGGAAATATTTACTAGCAATTTTATTGTTTGTATTGAGTTTAGAATGGTTTTTAAGAAAATATAACGGACTAATTTAAAATTAAATATATAGAGATGGATAAGTTACCAAAGATTGGATTGCCAATTATTTTTGCAGTTGTGTTTATAATATTTTTATTATTTAAAACAGCTGTTACTATTGATGCTGGTAAAGCAGGAGTAATGTTTAAGCGTTTTGGGGGTGGAGTAGATACTTCAACAACATATGGTGAAGGATTTCATATTGTAGCTCCTTGGAATGATATGATTGAATACAAGATACGTCAACAATCAATTTCAGATAAAATGAGTGTTTTATCTGTTAATGGATTAGAGGTTGATGTTGATGGAACAGTTTGGTTTCAGCCTAAAGCAGATATGTTAGGTAAACTGCATCAAGAAAAGGGAAGAGATTATATTAGTACTATTTTAATGCCAGCAATTAGTGCAGCAGCAAGAAGCGTTGTTGGTCGTTATACTCCTGAGCAGTTATATTCTTCTAAAAGAGATGTAATACAAAATGAAATACTTGAAGAAGTTAGAAGAGAGGTAAAGGACCAATACATACAGGTAAATAGAGTGTTAGTACAAGATGTTACTTTGCCATCTAAAATTAAAGATGCTATTGAACGTAAACTAAAAGAAGAGCAAGAGTTTTTAGAATACGAATTTAAATTGCAAAAGGCAAGAAAAGAAGCCGAAAGACAACGTATAGATGCTGAGGGTAAAGCTGCAGCTAATAAAATTTTAAGTGCTTCTTTAACAGATAAAATTTTACAAGAAAAAGGTATTGAAGCTACTTTAGAATTATCGCAGTCACAAAATAGTAAGGTAGTATTAATTGGATCTGGAAAATCTGGAATGCCAATTATTTTAGGAAATCAATAAAAATTATCAAATACTCAGTATTTCAAAAGCCATTAAATTTATTTTAATGGCTTTTTTAGTGATATTTTTTAATACACTAAAAACGAAACATTTTGTATAAAAAAAGAAAAAATAAGTATCCTAAATAGTTATTTTTGAGCAACCTAAAATTTATCCAACTTATGAAAAACCAACTTATGGTATTAACAACCGTGTTGTTAATATTGTTTTCAAGTAATATAATTGCCCAAAATAAAAGGCAATATGTTCCAAAACCAAAATACAAATCACTATTTAAAACAATACCAATAGTTTCAGAAGAAGATCCAGAATGGGTTAAGTTACTATATTCCGATTCTCCTAACTATAAAGAAATATCAGCAGCTTTTTCTAAATATTACAAAACACAACTATTCAAGAAAAATACACATACACAAAACTTTAAGTATTTTAGTAGAATAGTAAAAAATCAAGACTATTTATTAGAAAATGGAGATGTTTATATACCAACGGTAGCTGAGGAAAATTTAAGAAAAGAAAGGGTTTTACAATCTAGAAATTCTTCAAGTTCAATCAATTCTAATGCCTGGGTTACTATTGGTCCATTCACAACATTTAACTCTGGAGGAGCAACACAAAAATCATCTCAGGTTAATGCCTATACGTTCAGTCAATCTATATCTAACCCGAATGTACTATTTGTTGGAACAGAAACCTCTGGTGTATACAAATCTATCGATAAAGGGTTGCATTGGAGTTCAGTAGGAGATCAAGTATTTAATGATGGTGGAGTAGGAGTTGTAGAGATAGATCCTACCAATGAAAATATAGTTTATGTTGGAGCTGGAAGTAAACTATACAAGACTCTAGATGGCGGAACTACCTGGTCTACATTGTTAAATATCAGTCAACTAGATACTCACGCAATAACAATTAACCCTAATAACCCTAATATTGTTTTAATAGCAGGAAATAAAGGACTTAGAAGGAGTACAGATGGTGGGACTACATGGACTACTATTTATACAGATTGGTGTGGAGATATTCAATTAAAAACTGATAATCCGAATACTGTTTTTCTTGTGAAAAGTAACCCTGTAAAAAATATATCTGAATTCTTTAAGTCTATAGATGGTGGAGTAACATTTTCACTTAAAGGTAACGGTTGGTTTTCACCAATTGGTGGGGTAGCACTATCTGATGGAGGAGCTAGAATAGGCGTTACTAATGCAGATGCTAATAGAGTATATGTTATCTTGCTTGGAAATGAAAATGATTCAGTAGATGACAATAATTATATTGGTATTTACAGAAGTGATGATGCGGGAGAATCATGGTCTACTCCGTATGATGGAGATAACGATGGGAACCCAGACAATGAACCTGGTGGACCTTATAGCGAAGATCATTGGTGTTTTACACATTTTGGGGTAACTACAACTGGTTATGACCAAGGTTTTTATGACCTTGCTATTGGTGTTTCAGATACCAATCCAGATCACCTTATGGTTGGCTCTTTAAATTTATTTAAATCCGAAGATGGAGGAAAAAGATATACCAGATGGGGAGGCTATGGTTGTACAGGTTGTTCTCCTGGTTACAGGCACCCAGATATTCAAGACATAGAATTTAATGGGGCAGATGTTTGGGTTTGTAGTGATGGTGGTATAGATTATTACGATGGTAATTTAAATTTTATTGAGTCTAGAAATACAGGAGTAAATGGATCTGCTTATTGGGGGTTCGACCAAGGCTGGAATTTTGACGTTTTAGTAGGGGGTAGATATCATAATGGTAATGCAGCATATTACCAAACTTACGGGACAGGAAACTTTTTGTCTTTAGGTGGTGGTGAATCTGCAACAGGATATGTAAATAAAGGAGAAAACAGAAAAGTTTTTCACAGTGACATTTCTGGAAATGAAATACCAGATGTAATCACTGGTGCAATTACAAATATTCCTGGTTACTCATTATATCCTAACGAGCATTATGTTTACTCAAGAAGAAGCGAAGTTACAAACGATCCAAGATATTGGAATATATTATACTTAGGTAAGGATAACAAATTATGGAAAAGTACCAATAGTGGTAAATCTTTTTCTGTGGTTAAAACATTCGGATCAACAGATACAGATTTTGTAAAAGCTATTGAAGTTTCTAGAAAAGACCCCAATATTATTTTTGTTACTCAAAATGTAGGTAACAGTGGTAAACTATGGAAAAGTATAGATGGAGGCACAAATTGGACAGACGTTACCATACCAGCGAATCATCAAACAATGTATTTGTCTTTAAATACCGAAAATGAATTGTTTTTAGCTTTAAATAACGGTTATAACAATACTAATAAAGTTTTTAAATCTATAGACTTAGGTGCTACTTGGACTAACTTAAGTACTCCGGCCCTAGATGGAGAATGGATAGAGAACATTCAAGTACAAAACGGTACAGACGGAGGAGTTTATTTAACTTCTAACAAAACAATTTGGTACAGAAATAATTCTCATAGTGATTGGCAATTATTTTCAAATGGTTTACCAATACATTTTAGAATTACCAAAATATTACCTTTCTATAGAGACGGAAAAATTAGAATTGCTGGTAATCGAGGGATATGGGAAAGAAATTTGTTTGAAATATCCGAACCTAAAGCGCAACCTATGGTGGCTACAAAAAATGTACATTGTAGTAGAGAAGAGGTTCAGTTTGAAGACTTTTCAATATTAAATCATGCCGGAGCTACTTGGCAGTGGCAATTTCCGGGAGCTACAACGGTTTCGTCTACATCGGTAAGAAATCCAAGTGTTACCTATGCAAACTCTGGAACATATGATGTAACACTTACTATAACAGATGGAAACGGAAAAACTGACACGAAAACTGTTACACAAATGATTTCAGTAGGCGAAAACTACTGTTCGCCAGAACCAAACCCAGAACAAGCACTTCAATGCTCAGAAAATAACCATTATGCCATTAACAGTACGATTAATTTAACAAATATTACAAATTTTAGCTGTACAGCTTGGGTGAAACCTAATGGAATACAACCAGATTATTCAGCAATTTTTAGTTTGTCATCAGGTAATAATGGTCCAAACAAAAATGCATTAAACTTTAGAGAAGGAAACAATACCCTCGGTATACATTGGAATAATGGTTATTGGTGGTGGGATAGTAATTTAGTTGTACCAGAAAACGAATGGTCGTATGTTGCTATTACCGTAACTCCCACAACTATAAGTTTATATGTAAACGAGCAAAAGCACACGTGGAATATTAATTCAGTACCTTTTGATTTGAACCAAATAATTCTGGGGAGTTATTATGGTTGGCAGTCTAGAAATTTTAAAGGTCAACTAGAAGAAGTTACTTTTTGGAAAAAAACGTTATCAGATCAAGAAGTAAAATTATCAAGACATTTAACCAAAAGTGATGTTAGTAATCCTGATTTAATAGCTTACTATCAATTTAACCATAACAGTAATGGAAAAGTATATGATAAAAAAGGAACTAGTGATTTAGTTTTAAACGGCGATACCAATTTAGTAGCTTCAGATGCTCCTGTTGGTCCTGGTACTAGTCAACTCTTAAATGTCACTTCTGGAGGTATTAAAGATTTTAGTTTGGCGAATCTTTCAATGACTTTTCCTTCTAGTGGAAATTATCCAAATGGAGATATAGTTGTTTCAAAAATTAACATATTACCTAGCAATTTACCTGCAACAAATGTTATAGATAATACCTATTGGATAGTTAATAATTATGGTCTAAATACAAATTTCACTCCATTAGAGAGTATTTCGTTTTCTCAAATAGATAATATCGATACTATAAATAGTAATAATATTTTCATGTATAAAAGAGCTAGTAATGCTGGTTTAACTACGAATTGGAATACTGAGGCTATTGGTGCTGATTCTGTAAATACAAATACTGCTATATTTACAAATACAGCTACAATTGATTCTTTTAGTCAGTTTTTTATAGGAAGTGATCAGGCTCTTAGTATAAGTCAAGAACCTAAACAATATTTTAGTGTTTACCCAAACCCTGTTAAGAATGGAGAAGATATATATTTTAAAGGTCTAAAAACTAAGGCTAGATTCATATTATTTGATGGTACAGGAAAAGAGGTTATAAAAACTATAATCGCAAGTACTAGTAAAATACCTATTTCTAACCTTTCAAATGGTATTTATTTCTATACTGTAGAAACCAATCATAATATTTATACAGGAAAGATTTTAATCGATTAATTATAAGTAAGGGATGTTTACAATAAACATCCCTTACTTATTATATTTTTATAAAAATTTAGACTTTAACTCAGGGGTTGGTATTCTACAAGATTCTTCCTTCCCATACCATTTATACCTATTTTTTGCCACATAGTTATAAGCTATATTTCTAATATTTTCTGGAAGAATTAGAAAGAGGTTTATTCCTTTCCATAGCCCTCCAAATTCTTTTATTATTTTAATAGCTGCGGTAGATTTAGTATAATATGCTTCGCCAGGTACGTATAAAATAATGGTATTTAAACTAGTATCTCTGTAACCAATATATTGCTGTATTTCTTGACCTAAATCTGATTGTAATGAAACAAATCGAAAAATATCTTGTTTATCTTTATCTATGACATAGTTAATAGAGTTATTACATAAATTACATACGCCGTCAAAAAGAATTATTTTTTTATTTTTTGGTAGTTGATCTATCATTATTTCATTCGTTGTACTAATTCTAATTGTTCTAATGAGCATTCTGATGTAAAGAATCCGTAATTCACAAAAGCTTTTTTCTTTTCGATTTTATCTAAAGTACCTACAGCTTTACTATCCATTAGTCGAACTCTATCGCCAATCTTTAAAATATGTTTAGGTTTTGGAGGTTGAAGCGCTTCTTTTTTCTTTTCTTCTTTCTTTTGCTCTCTAATAGCAGTTACTTTTTTCTCTACTTCTTTCTTAACTACTGCTTCTTTCTTTTTCTTTACTATTTTCTCTTTTTTAGTTAGTTTTTTACGCTTAGAGTTTTCAACTTCAACTAACTTTAAAAAGTCACCTATTAAACGTTTCTTTTGCTTGTTGTTAAAATAACTTTCTGCCATTTTATCAACTCTTTCACCAAGAGTAAGTAATTTTCTATTAGCATCGTAAAGTTCTTGATAACTTTCTAGTTTATTTTGAATACGTTGGTTAACCTTTTCTAGTTTTTCGGCTTCTAATCGTTTCTTTTCTTCTTCAGTAGATAAATTTTTAGTTGTCTTTTCTAATTTAGATCGTTCCTTTTGTAATCGAGCTATGGTCTTATCAAATCTAACCTTGCCACGTTCAACTTTCTTTTTTGCTTTATTAATTAAACTATATGGTATACCATTTTTTTGAGCAACCTCAAAAGTAAAAGAACTACCTGGTTGCCCCAATGCTAATTGAAAAGTAGGGAGTAGGGTTCTATTATCAAAAGTCATGTTAGCATTCGTCATTGCTGGTAGCTCATCAGCTAAAATTTTTAGATTAGCATAATGAGTTGTGATGATTCCGTAAGCTTCTCTTTCGTAAAAAACTTCTAAAAAAGCTTCTGCTAAAGCACCTCCTAATTCAGGATCTGATCCAGTACCAAATTCATCAATTAAAAACAGTGTGCTATCACTACATTTTTTTAAAAAATGATTCATGTTTTTCAAACGATAACTATAAGTAGATAAATGATTCTCGATAGATTGATTGTCTCCAATATCTGTTAAAACTCTATCGAATAAACACATTTTGCTTCGCTCATGTAGCGGTACCAAAAAACCTGATTGTAACATTACTTGTAACAGACCAATAGTTTTTAAGGTAATACTTTTACCTCCTGCATTCGGTCCAGAAATAACTATTATTCTATTATCGCTATTAAGATCTATTGTTTGAGGGTAAGTTTTTTCTCCTTTTTCTGTATTGTTTAAATAGAGTAAAGGATGGTAAGCATCTCTTAAAAACAGCTCTTTATGAGAACTTATTTCTGGTAGTATTGCATTTAATTTTTGCGCATACTTTGCTTTTGCTGCAATGCAATCTATTTTAGTTAAAAATAATTGATACTCTGTTAATAGCTCTCTATAATCGCGAATAGTTTTTGTTAAGTTTTTTAAAACTTTTATAATCTCATCACGTTCCTGATATGTTAAATCTTGTAATTCGCGAGTTAATTGCAAAGTAGCCTGTGGTTCTATATAAACTATACTACCTGTTTTAGAACTTCCTAATAGCGAGCCTTTAACTTTTCTTCTATGCATTGCGGTTACTGCCAATACACGTCTGTTATCTATAACGGTTTCTTTAATATCATCTAAATAGCCTAAATTATTATGATGAGATAATGCAGATACAAAACTCTGATTTATTTTTCCTTGTATTCCTTTTAATTGCCTCCTTATAATGCCCAATTGTTCAGAAGCATCATCTTTTATTTCACCAAAGCGATTAATTACTTTATTAATAGCTTCACTTATAGCTTTTGTATTTAGTATTTGATCACTTGTTTCAAATAAAACAGGGTAATATTCTTTAAATTTTTTAAAGAAAGAGATTAAATCATTACTAGATTCTGCTATTGTTTTAATTTTTCTAAAGCTTGAAATTTCTAAAAAATAATCTTCAATCTTTAAAAAATTTAATTCGTCTGTTATAGATTCAAAAAAATGATTTGGGATGATATTTTCATTTTCAAAAGAACTTAAATATTCATTGGTCTGATTTAGTGCTATTTTAAGTTCTTCTTCATTTAAATAAGGCTTAAGCTTAGAAATTTCATTAGCACCCAATTCTGTTATAGTAAGTTCTGATACTTGTTCTAATACAGTTTGAAATTCTAAATCTTGTAGGGTTTTAGAGCTAATGGTTTTCATTAAACTATTTTACTTTATTTTTGATTTGCAAAAATACATAATATTATGAATGTTAATGCTACTGGTTCATGGAAAGAGTTACTAGAAGAAGAATTTAAGCAACCTTATTTTAAAAAGTTAAGACAGTTTGTAGTTAATGAATATGAGAAGAATACCTGTTACCCTCCAATGAATGAAGTGTTTAACGCTTTTAAGTATTGTGAATTATCCAATTTAAGAGTAGTTATTTTAGGTCAAGATCCTTACCATGGAAAAGGGCAAGCAAATGGCTTGTGTTTTTCTGTAAATAATGGTGTTAAGCACCCTCCATCTTTAGTAAATATTTTAAAAGAGTTAAGCAGTGATTACAATACCATGTATCCTGCTTCAGGAAACTTAGTTCAATGGGCAAAGCAAGGAGTTTTGTTATTAAATGCGACCTTAACTGTAAGAGAAAGTGAAGCTGGAAGTCATCAAAACAAAGGTTGGGAAGAATTTACAGACAATGTTATACAATTAATATCTGATTATAAAGAAGGGGTAGTTTTTTTACTATGGGGTGGATATGCAAAAAAGAAGGCTAAAATTATAGATAAAAATAAGCATGTAGTTCTTACAAGTGGACACCCATCTCCATTAAGTGCTAACAGAGGATACTGGTTTGGAAATCAGCATTTTTCTAAAACAAATACTGTTTTGTTAGAGAATAATAAAGAGACTATAAACTGGAATATAATTTAATTATTTATTTTTTATATAGCTCTGTATTTTGTGTTGAAATAAACACTATCTTGCCGATTCAAATATTTTAATTTTTTATTACAATGACTGGTACAGTTAAATTTTTCAATGAATCAAAAGGATATGGATTCATTACCAATGATGAAACAGGAAAAGATATTTTCGTTCACGTTACTGCGATTGAAGGAGAATCTTTAAATGAAGGAGACAAAGTAGAATACGAAGAAGAAGACGGAAGAAAAGGAATCGTTGCAGCTAACGTTTCTGTATTATAATAAGACTTTTTATTTTACATGGCTATTAAAGCTCGGTATTAACCGAGCTTTTTTATATTTCATAAACCAATTCTTCGTAAGAAGCTTTGCGAGGTATAATATCTAACTCGAGTAATTTATCTTGGATATTATTGACCGTTTTTGGACTTAAATTTTCTTGAGACCACTCTGTTAGGCTCAACCACTCTTGCACATCATCTAATTCTTGATCATATCTATGAGCAATCATTCTATCTATACTAGGAATCATCTTAAACTCTTCTGTAGTGGTGTTTATGATATCTAGTAAGCTTCTTATTTCATCTTCATGCTTTTCTAACACTTCATTTCGTACAGCAATTACAAAACATGGCCAAGGAGTAGGGCAGTAACCAACTGTTCTAAAGATACCTTTGTCTACATATGGTTTTGTGGTAAACTTCTCCCACATAAAATAATCTCCAATACCATTAGGCAACCCATTTACAGCACCTTCTAAATTTTTAATTACTTCGAAGTCTAGATCAGCTTTTGTATCCCAACCATTATTTTCTGCATTAACATAAGCCATTAAATGAGAACCTGATCCGTAACGACTAATAGCTGCTTTTGTTCCTTTTAAATCATCTATTTTTTCGTAATTAGAATTAGCTGCAACATGAATTCCCCATATTAATGGAGTTTGAGTATAAACCTGAATTATTTTACATTCGTTACCATTAATAATATCTCTTATTATCCCTTCGGTAAGTATAACTGCTAAATCTATTTCTTTTTCTCGAAGTGCTTTACACATTTGTCCAGTACCTCCAAAAAAATCATGCCAACGCAAATTAATACCTTCTTTTTGATAAGCTTTATCTCGTAAGGTTAAATACCAAGGAAGATTAAAATGTTCAGGAACGCCTCCAATTTTTAAATTAAGCATTTTAGTCAACTAATTTATCTAAGCAATATACAATTAAATCATTTACAATTTTTTCTGGATTAACAGAAAATTCACCCGTAGCTCTATTGGCTAGTATAGCATTCATAGATACAGCTTTGTGCCCTAATAACTTAGCTAATCCGTAAATACCTGCAGTTTCCATTTCTAAATTAGTAAGTTGTTTGCCATTAAAACTAAAATTAGCTAGTTTTTCATTTAATTCAACATCTTGTACCGCTAACCTAAGTTTACGAGATTGAGGTCCGTAAAAACCAACATTAGTAGCTGTAAAACCATTAATTACCTGATCTGATTTTAATTTATTACCTAAGCTTTCATCAAAAGAAACAACATACGGATCAGACTTTTCCTTAATCCAACCTGTTTGCTCTATTAGAGCATTAGAAATATCTTTGTGTTGTACATGATCACTATTATAAAAATGCAACAGGCTATCAAAACCAACTGCTAATTCAGACATTAAAAATGAATCTACAGGAATACTGTTTTGAAGTGTGCCAGATGTTCCTATTCTAACAATATTCAATGATGTATGCTGTTTTTTAATCGTTCTGCTACTAAAGTCAATATTAACCAGTGCATCTAATTCATTAAATACAATATCAATATTGTCTGTACCAATTCCAGTAGAAATTACTGTTATTCTTTTTCCTTTATAATAACCTGTTTCTGCTTTAAACTCTCTTTTTTGCTTAGAAACTTCTATAGATTCAAAGTGCTGAGTTACATGAGTTACACGATCGGGGTCACCTACAGTAATAATGGTATTAGCTATATCTTCTGGAAGTAAATTTAAATGGTATATACTCCCATCTGGATTGATAATTAATTCAGATTCTGGAATTCGCATTCTCTATAAATTTTAAGGAAAGCGAAAATACTATAATTTTAGAATTTTTCCATCAATTTCATTGTATAAGTAGTTGTATTTTAAACTACCACCAAGGTATGAGTAGTCATTTCTAATTGAAGGGTAAAAGTTTTGTTTTTTTTGATACACATCTATTCCCAAGTCATTTAACTGAAATGGAACATAGCTTTTAAACAATTTCTTTAATTCTTCTATTTTAACTTTGTATTGAATGTCTCCAAATCCATATAAATTCTGATTGCTTAACAAGAAATTTATCAGAGCTTTTTCATTATTAGGATTTTTTGTAAATACTGTATCTAAAATGGTGTTTTCTATTTCGTTTAAACCATTTTTAATAGTAGGAAAACGTTTTAAATGAGCATCTAGTGCTTTATCTAAATATTGAAAAGTAGAAGAAGGAGGGAGGTTTTGTAGCTTTAAAGGAGAGTCTGAGCAGTATAGTTGCCAAATATAATCTGCATACTCTATATCGTCTTTAGATAGTTCTTTTCTTTTTAAAAAGAACTCTTTTAATTCTTCATCTTTCAATTCACTCAAACCTTTTAATTCGTTGTAGTTTGATTCTTTTCCAGAACAAATCAAAGATATTTTTGCCTCTTTTCTATGTTTTTTAATCCAAGATAGAATTGCCAACATGTTAATCTGACAAAATAGATCGTATTCAAACCACAAGACTATTTCATCTTGTGTTTTTTGCTGACACAAACTCCTAAACTCTTTAAGTGTTAAATCTATAAATCGTTGTTTAGTTACTTTATAGGTAGAAGAAAGAAAGTCGAAACGTGATTTCCAAAAATCTTCAGTTCCAACATCAGTAGTTGTTTTTCCTTCACAAAGCATTTCTCTCCAAGTAAATATTTTACCAGGAATATTTAAAGACTCCAGTTTAGATGTGGTAAAGTCTCCATTAGTTATGTGCAAAAGGTTGTTTTTCATAGACTTGGGGCGGTTTCTGTTATTATAAAATTAACGAATTATTTTCTGTTTTAGTGTTAAAATTTATAATTATTATCCACAAAAAAAGAGCTACTCCTCTGTAACTCTTTAAGTTATAATTATATTATTGATAATAATTTAGCCACCCACTCGTTTCACTTTAAACCCCTTATCCTTTAAAAACTCCATTATTTTATCTCGGTAATCTCCTTGAATAATAATTGTATCGTCCTTAAAACTGCCACCTACACTTAACATCTGTTTAATTTCTTTAGCTAATTGCTTAAAGTCTGATGTTGCTCCAGTATAACCATCTATTATAGTAGTTGCTTTTCCTTTTCTTTTTTCATATTTACACAATAAAGGTTCTTCTTGCAACCAAACATTTGACTTTTTGATAACTTCGTCTTCAGATTCTTGATGGTCCGGAAAAAGGTTTTTCAGTTGATCTTTTAAATCCATGAGTTTTTAAGTGTTTAGCTATTACTAATAATTATTTTTTTATCAACCCTAATTCAACTAAACGTTCATGTAAAAATTCACCAGCAGTTATATCTTCAAATTGCTTAGGGTTTTCTGCTGTAATACAATTGTCTAAGCAGTTTAAAGGCATTTCACTAATTGGATGCATAAAGAAAGGGATAGAATATCTAGAGGTTCCCCATAATTCTTTTGGAGGATTTACTACTCTATGTATAGTTGATTTTAATCGGTTATTAGAATGTCTAGACAACATATCTCCAACATTAATCATTAATTCATCTGGTTGCGCAATTGCATCATGCCAATTACCTTCATGATCTTGTACCTGCAAACCTTTACCATGAGCGCCCATTAACAGGGTTATTAAGTTAATGTCTCCATGAGCTGCTGCACGAACTGCATTCTTAGGTTCTTCTTTAATAGGTGGGTAGTGTATAGGTCTTAATATACTATTTCCGTTATGAATATAGTTGTCAAAATACGTTTCTTCTAAATTTAAGAATAAGGCTAAAGCACGTAAAACATACTTTCCTGTCTTTTCTAACATTTGGTAAGTTTCTTTACCAACTTCGTTAAACTTAGGCAATTCACTAACTGTA
Organism: Pseudofulvibacter geojedonensis; assembly: GCF_042675745.1. Taxonomy (NCBI): domain Bacteria; kingdom Pseudomonadati; phylum Bacteroidota; class Flavobacteriia; order Flavobacteriales; family Flavobacteriaceae; genus Pseudofulvibacter; species Pseudofulvibacter geojedonensis. The sequence continues at coordinate 52,225 of NZ_JBHTJM010000001.1, forward strand.
ACATTAGCAGGATATTCTGCTTCTAATTTGGGATTATCATCTACATACTGCCCAAAATGCCAAAACTCTTTTAGATCACCTTCTTTTTTTCCTTTAGCAGATTCTTTTCCAAAAGAAACATAACCTCTTTGTCCACCAATACCAGGTATTTCATACGATTGCTTAGTTTTTACTGGTAATTCAAAAAAGTTTTTAATTTCTTTATACAGGTTTTCAACTAATTCGTCACTTAAAAAGTGGCCTTTTAAAGCAACAAAACCAATATCTTCGTAAGCTTTTCCTATTTCGTTAACGAACTTTTGTTTTCTTGATTCATCTCCAGATATAAAATCTGATAAGTCTACACTAGGTATTTTTTGCATTTCTAATAAATTCTAAATAGTTAATAACTTTTCTAAAGTAAAACACTTGAAGCTTCAAAAGTATGAAAAAACAAGTAGTTAATCGACAAATGCTCCCTATAGAGTTATTAACAATTACAAAAAATATAACCTGATACTTTGTAAATGTTATTTTTTTCTACACTTTTGATATATTCAAAAATTATTTAAAAAGAATGATGATTACAGAAAAAACCCCAATTATATTTGATAAAAAAGGATTAAGTAGCGAAAAACTTTTAGACCTTTATAAAGCAATGCTTAAACCTAGAATGATAGAAGAGAAGATGCTTATTTTGTTGAGACAAGGTAAAATATCTAAATGGTTTTCTGGTATCGGTCAAGAGGCAATTTCTGTAGGAGTTACCTCAGTTTTAAATAAAGAAGAGTATATTTTACCTATGCACCGTAATTTGGGGGTTTTTACTACAAGAGAAATACCTCTTTACAGACTGTTCTCGCAATGGCAAGGAAAGGCTAATGGTTTCACAAAAGGTCGTGATAGAAGTTTTCATTTTGGAACTCAAGAATATAAAATTGTTGGAATGATTTCTCATTTAGGCCCACAATTTGGTTTGGCAGATGGTATTGCCTTAGGTAATTTATTAAAGAATAATAAACAAGTTTGTGCAGTGTTTACTGGAGATGGTGGAACTTCTGAAGGTGATATACATGAAGCTTTAAATGTTGCTTCTGTATGGAGTTTACCTGTTTTATTTTGTATAGAAAATAATGGTTACGGCTTGTCTACACCAGTAAATGAACAATTTAATTGCAAAGATTTAGCAGATAGAGGTAAAGGATACGGTATGGAAGCTCATATTATAGATGGAAACAATGTTGTTGAAGTTTATAATAAGGTAAGTGAGTTAGTTGAAAGTATGAGAGAGAATCCAAGACCTGTATTGTTAGAATTTAAAACTTTTAGAATGCGTGGGCACGAAGAAGCAAGTGGTACCAAGTACGTACCGCAAGAGCTTATGGACGCTTGGGCTGTAAAAGATCCGATAGAAAACTTTAAAAATTATTTACAAACTGAAGGTATTTTAACCGAAGCTAAAGAAGTAGAATTAAGAGCTGAATTTAAGCAAGAAATAGACGATAACTTAAAGCTTGCTTTTGATGAACCTAATATTGAACCTGATTTAAGCATTGAGTTAAATGATGTGTTCCAAAACACAGCATATCAGCATATTGATAAGAACAACGAAGTAAAAAACATTCGTTTGGTTGATGCTGTTTCTGAAGGTTTAAAACAATCTATGGAGCGTCATGACAATTTAATCATCATGGGGCAAGATGTTGCAGAATACGGTGGTGTTTTTAAGATAACAGATGGGTTTGTAGATGCTTTCGGAAAAGAAAGAGTTCGTAATACACCTATATGCGAATCGGCTATCGTTTCTGCTGCTTATGGCTTGTCTGTTACAGGTATGAAAGCAGTTATGGAAATGCAGTTTGCTGATTTTGTTTCTTCTGGTTTCAATCCAATAGTAAATCTACTGGCAAAGTCTCATTACCGTTGGGGGCAAAATGCAGATGTTGTTGTGCGAATGCCTTGTGGAGCCGGTGTAGGAGCAGGGCCTTTCCATAGTCAAACAAACGAGGCTTGGTTTACTACAACTCCAGGTTTAAAAGTAGTTTACCCAGCATTTCCAGTAGATGCAAAAGGTTTATTGGCTAGTTCTATAAACGATCCTAATCCAGTTTTATTCTTCGAGCACAAGGCTTTGTATAGAAGTATTTATCAAGATGTACCTACAAATTATTATACACTTCCTTTAGGGAAAGCGAGTTTGTTACAAGAAGGTAAAGATATTACTATTATTACTTTCGGAGCAGGAGTACATTGGGCGTTAGAAACTTTAAAAAACAATTCTGACATTTCAGCAGATTTAATCGATTTACGTAGCTTAGTTCCGTTAGATAAAGAAGCTATTTTTAATTCTGTTAAAAAGACTGGAAAAGCAATTATTTTACAAGAAGATACTACTTTTGGAGGGTTTGGATCTGATTTATCTGCTTTAATTATGGAAAATTGTTTTGAGCAATTAGATGGACCAGTAAGAAGAGTATCTAGTTTAGAAACTCCAATACCATTCTTACCAGCTTTAGAAAAGCAATACTTACCAAAAGACAGGTTTGAGCAAGAGTTGAAAGATTTATTAGCTTATTAAATTATTAAGTAACATATTACTGGTAAATAACCAGTGTTCAGGGAAATCAGCTGTAATTAGCTGATTTTTTTGTGTATATGGATGTATAAAAGCCAATTCTTTAGCATGTAAAAACAGCTTATCCGACTTTATTTGATCCATAAACATACGGTTATGAAAACGATCTCCGTATTTAGGATCGCCAATTAATGGGTGACTAATTTTATTCATATGAATACGCAATTGATGCAATCTTCCAGTTTTTGGTTCTAACTTAACTAAGCTATAGCGAGAAGTAGGATAGGGGCCTACTGCTACCTTAATTTCAAAGGTTTTTAAACAAGTATAATGAGTTAAAGCTTCTTTATACACCAATGCATCTCTTCCTTTAACAGGTGTATCTATTATTCCTTTTTCAGGAATAAATCCTCGTACCAAACCGTAATAAATTTTCTGTATGGAGTTACTCGTAAATAATGTTTGAAAAGCCGAAACATATTGCTTTTCTTTAGCAAAGACAACCAAACCAGATGTTTTTCTGTCTAAACGATGTACCGGATAGAAGGGAAGTTGGTATTTATCGAAAAGTAATTGTACTAATGATTTTTCATCTTGTTGGTTTTTAGCCATTGTAGAATGATGAACTAATACATTATTTGGCTTATTGACAATAAGTATGTAATCGTCTTCAAAACAAATCTGCATTATACTTTCTGATTTTTGATACTTAAAAACAATAGTAAACCTAAGCTACTACAAATAGCAAAACCAATAAACATAGGTAGTGCTGTTTTATCAATAAAACTACCTATAAAAGTAGCTAAAGGAACAGAAAAAAGTGTTGCCACAAAACCCGTTACGGCTGCTCCAATACCTGCTATATGACCAATAGGTTGCATCATTAAAGCTCTTAGGTTTCCAAAAATAAAACCTAAACAAAAGAACTGTAAACCAAAAAAGCTTAACATAATTTCAACAGATGGATTTTCTGAATTAAAAAACAAGAATACATAGGTTGTAGAAACCAAAACATATCCTATTAATGCATAAAAAAGTAGTTTTTTCATACCATATTTCATTACTAACTGTCCGTTAATAAACGTTGCTCCACCAACTGTTAATGCCAATGATGCAAATATATAAGCAAACTCATCTACTAAACCATATTGAATTTGAAAAACCTGTTGAGATGCACTTAAATACACCATAAAAGACCCTGTAATTAAAGCAGAAATAATAGTACAAATAGTTGTTTGCTTAAAGCTAAAGGTTTGCAAAATACCATTAGTAAATACCTGTAAATTAAAAGGCAATCTATCTTTTTCTTTTAAAGTTTCTGGCTGACGGATAGCAAACCAAACAGCCACCAAAACAACAAATACCAATTGAGACGAGAAAATAGCTTGCCAAGAATAATGGTTTAATATAATTTGACCCAATGCAGGAGCTACTGTTGGAACAATAATGAATATAACAGTAACAAAAGACATTATCTTTGCCATATAATCACCTTCATAAGAATCTCTGATGATTGATATACTAATAGTTCTTGGAGAAGAAAGAGCAATACCTTGTAAAATTCTACCAAAGAGCATCATTTCTAATGACTTTGAGTATATGCAAACAATACTAGCTAATACAAATAAAATTAAACCAATATAGACTATATTCTTACGCCCATAAGTATCAGATAATGGACCAAAAAATAACTGTCCAACTCCTAAACCAAGAAAGATCATAGTTACTAATAATTGACCATCAGTATCACTTCTATAACCAATGCTCAAACCAATCTGACTAAGTGCTGGTAATAAAGCATCTATAGATAAAGCCACTAATGCCATTAGTGAAGCCATCAATGCAACAAATTCTAGTTGAGATGTTTTTTTATTCTGCATTGTGCAAAAATAAGTTTAATATATAAGAGGACTGTAGTTAGAATAGAATTAATATTTTCTATTTTACATAATATAAATTATAGTACAAGTGTCAATATTTGTTGTATGTCATTTGTAAGCTATAATTCTATACTATGTAAAATATCCCCGAAACTTCTGTAATTCTTTTTAATATTCAGTACTTGGGTCATTAATATTTCAAATACGCGATTCTCACGGATTAAGATTTTATATATTAATAAGGAAAGTCATTTGTAGCTATAATTTGCCATTATGTAAAATTGCCGCTACCAAACGCTCGATTGTTTTTATATAATCAAATTGCTTAATGCAATTTATTTATAACACAATTATCCATCGCTTGCCAACGCCAAAAAAAGCAAAAAGCTTTTAACTTCGCATTTATAATTCATCTGTAATTAAAATTCTCGTTGTAAAAAATTTTCAGGAACTTCTCGTTAATATTACGCAACATTACAAAATTTTCCTTTACTTAAATCCTAGCTTAAAAATTTCTGTACACTTGCTTTATTCTAGCTTCCATTAGAATATTCATTTAATTGGTACTTCTAATATTATGTAAAATAGAAACTAAAACTGTTAAACTTCTTAAGGTTTGATTTATCTTTTTTTCTTGATAAAGAAGAACAAAAAAATCAAGACTGCACAAAACTTTGGAAACAATTACGGTTCGTTGCTCTATATTTTAGGAAACATTGTAACTAACCAAGATTACTATAGAACATACTTGAAAACGCATAAATACCAATAAAATAGTGAGTAAACCCCTAAAATATGGTCGCTCCACTTTCCTATTGTTTTAGCCAAAGTTTTATGGGGTCGGCAACTTCGAACTATTATATAGATTTAGAAATTTAGCGGTATAGCTGTTATTATTTTTTTGCAATTGATTTGGTGTTCCTTCAAAAATTAATTCACCTCCATTCTTACCTCCTTCTGGTCCTATATCAATAATCCAATCAGCATTATTCATAATATCTAAACTATGTTCTATTACAATTACTGAATTACCTTTATTCACTAGCTTCTCTAGTAGTTCAATGATTTTAGTAATATCTGATAAGTGTAAGCCAGTTGTAGGTTCATCTAGAATATAAATGTTTCCTTCTTTGTGTAATTCACCTGCTAGTTTTACACGCTGACATTCACCACCTGAAAGCGTTGATAATGGTTGCCCCAATTGTAGATACCCTAAACCTACTTCTTGTAATACTTTTAGCTTCTTTAAGATTTTACTATCTGTAAAAAAATCTATCGCCTGATTTACTGTCAGTTCTAAAACATCTACTATCGTTTTATTGTTCAGTTTATATTTTAGAACTTCTTTATCATATCGATTACCATTACATTTTTCACAATTAGTTTTAATGGGATCCATAAATGCTAAATCCATTAAAATATATCCTAATCCTTTACAGTTTTCGCAAGCACCATCTGCATTAAAGCTAAATAAAGAAGCTTTAGTATTAGAGTTCTTCTCTGCAAATAATTCTCTAACTTGGTCGAATACACCTGTATATGTTGCTGGATTTGAACGTATAGATTTACCAACTGGCGATTGGTCTATAACAATTGCTTCAGAATATTTACTTAAAAACTCTTTATGGATTAGTGAGCTTTTACCAGAACCTGCAACGCCTGTTACACAAACAAATATGTTGGATGGTATTTTAACATCTATATTTTTCAAGTTATTTGCTGTGGCATTTTTGATTTCAAAAAAATCTTTCCAAGGCCTAAAGTTCTTCTTTACCGGTATCTTTTGATTTATGTATTTACCTGTTAATGTATTAGCACGTGATAGTTCTTTAAAGCTTCCTTGAAAAACAACCTCTCCACCTTTACTTCCTGCATGTGGTCCCATATCTACAATATGGTCTGCAATTTTAATTAAATCAGGATCGTGCTCAACCATTAATATGGTATTACCCTGGTTTCGCAATTCTTTTAATAAACTCGCAACTAAAGCCACATCTCTAGGATGCAAACCAACACTAGGCTCATCTAAAACATATAGCATTTCTGTTAAACTATTACCCAACTGTTTTGCCAATTGAACACGTTGTGCTTCTCCGCCAGATAAAGTTCCTGTTGCTCTTGATAAGCTTAAATAACCTACACCAATTTTGATAAGATTATCAGTTCTTTTAATTAACTGTTCTAAAATGGTTTCTGCTTCTTCACTTTTTATTTCCCTGAAAAATTCTAATAATTCTGTAAGTTGAAGTTCTCCCAGTTCATGAATATTCTTCTGATTAATTTTACAAGCTAACGCTTCTTTTTTTAATCGCGCTCCGTTACAATCTGTACACGTTGTAGTCTTAACAAACTGTGTTATAATTTTTTGTCTTGACTTTGAAAGGCTATTAAAATCTTTCTTGAGAAATCCTCTATTTATTTTGGTAACAATTCCATTAAAATTAGCATCAAAACCTTGTTCTCCTTCGCTTAATTTAAACTTAATTCCATCAGCATAAAATAGCATTTCTTTTTCCTTATCGGTATACTCTTTTAAAGGCTTGTCAGCATCAAAAAAACCTGTGTTTATAATTATTTTCCAAGCGAGGGAATTCACTTTAAAATCAGGAAAAAGTATTGCACCTTGTTTCAAAGATTTGTTCCAATCTATGATTCCGTTTATGTCTAAATTGTTTATGGTACCAGCTCCTCCACATTTTGGGCACATGCCCTCAACAGAATTTGGCGAAAAGTGATTAGACATACCAACTGCAGGCAGTCCAACCCTGGAATATAACAACTTTAAAAAAGCTGAAATTTCAGAAAGTGTACCAACATTAGAGCGCGAATTACCCACAATCCTTTTTTGTTCTAAAAGAATAACTGGCGATAGATTAATGATTGAATCGTAGTCTGCTTGGTCATATTTTGATAAACGACTTCTAGCAAATGTGCTAAATGTATCATACAGCTGTCTTTGTGCTTCAGCTGTTATGGTTTCAAAAACTAATGATGATTTACCCGAACCCGACAAACCTGTAAATACTACAATTTGATTTCTTGGTATTTCAACATCAATATTCTTTAAATTGTTCTGTCGAGCACCTTTTATTTCTATATGCTTCATAATATCTATACCCTTTGAAGTAACCAGTTTAATCCTTTATAAAAATCTTTGATAGTTAATACCCCTAAATCAGTTTTCTTATTTTGAGAAGCTGCAGCTAATGCAAAACCATTTGTATAATCTGAAATTATGTCGGCAAATACCCCCCCCTCTTTTTCATCATTTAATAAAGTGATTGAATGTGCTCTAATAGAGTTTATAAGGTCAAATAATTCTTGATTGAATAATGAATGGTCTGCTAATAAAAGTCTTGTTACATTTGGGTGTTTAAAAACACGCTCACAATAATTTACTAATAATTGTTTGATTGCTTCTTTAGAATTTACTGTTTCTGAAATTACAGATACATCTTTATAAACAATCTCAACAAGATTTTTTATTATGTCATGACGTGTACCAACATGATTTTTTAGTGCCATTGCTGTTACCCCAAATACTTTTGCCAACTTTCTAAATGAAAGCTCTTTTTCTCCTTGATTATCTATAATTTTAAGAGCCTCTTTTAGAATTTCATCTTTAGACAAAATCAGCTTATCATTAGTAGGCCTTCCTATTGGATTTTTTGACATAATTAATCGTTTATTAATTGATAATGGTTTTGTATAAATCCAAATTTCATAGACTTTGACGAAATTAACTCTAAATCAATATCTTTTTCTAATTCTCCAAATAATCTTTTGCCTTTACCAATAAGAATTGGTATTTGAGTAAGCGTAATTTCACTTATTAAGCCTTTACTTATAAATGACTGAACTAACTTGCCTCCATCAATATATATTTTCTTTAAATCATTTTCATAAAGAAACTTCATAAGTTCTTTGGGTTTAAGATTCTTTACAGTTACTTTTTTTTGTAGCTCTTTAGGAACGTCATATTGAGTCAATGTTCTGCTCATTACATAAGTATGCATTTTATATGGCCATTGGTTAAAACCAACTATAGTTTTATAAGTACCACTTCCCATAACAAGTGCATCCATTTTCTTTGTAAACTCTTCAAAACTATTGTCGTTTTCATCAACTTCATATTTCATTAACCAGTCTAATGAGTTATCGCCTCGTGCTACAAAACCATCTAAACTTGCAGCCATAAAGACATATCCTTGTGAATAACCTTCTTTCATATTTATAAAATTAAAAAGTGTAAATATACAGCGTATAATTACAATATAAAAATTGTATTCCATTCCACACACATTCCACTACTCTCTTATCGTCGTTGCGTGTAAAGAGTGTTCCATTAACTTTAGAAAAGAAGCTTTGGAGAAGAAAACATTTAAAAGAAAAATCAGCAAATGAAACTATTTCTTTTACCAAAGCAAAGTAACATAATGCTGACCATTATAGTACAAATGTATTGTATCAGTAAAATGGCGAATACTGTGTATTTAACATAATTGTAGATATAATGAACACACAGTGTTTTATATCGTCAACAATTATGTTACAGCTATTTTACGACTAATGTTAGTTTATAATTCTATATATTCATTATTTATTTTACACACAAACGCGATGCATTTATAAGCTCTTTAATTTAAATTAGAAATCTGGCGAATAATTTCCAACACTTGCCAACGCCTAAATAAAAACTTACCTTTTTGCTATTATTAAAAATCACGTATTCGATAAAATATACGTCATAAAAAATTTTAGACGATTCTCGTAAGCTTGCCACAAGAGCATAAAATTACTCTGCGAGATAATTTCTATGCACTTGTTATATGTAGAACTTGAATTAATGCTTTTTTTTAGTGTTTCATTATCTTTAGTCATATTTCACTATATTTTAGAAAACCTTAGAACTTACTTAGTTTATATATAACTAAAATTAAAAAGCGAGAACCCAATTTTATTCGGTTCTCGCTCTCTAAAATATCATCACTCCACTCACCTATTGTTTAAGCCAAAGTTTTATGAGGTCGACAAAAAAACTACATCTGAATACCATTCTGAGACTCGATTGGCCCAGGTATTTCTGAGTCATCATCACCTATCATTTGTCTAATATCGATTTCTATTCCACGTGACATAGTTGTTATTGGAACATCATTAGCGATACCTTCAAATGGATTTTCAGAAACTTCTCCTATACGCTCCATGGTATGAAAAATCCAAGAAATTACGATACTAAATGGAATTGTGAACCACACAAAATGGTTTCCTATAAATTCAATAACATGATGAAAACCTCCTTCAGGATAAGGCTTCCAAGTTTCAACTAATTCTAATACTATATTACCAATTTTATCAAACTCGTGCATCATTCCAAAGGGTAATAATGCCACGAAAATCCAAATAAAAAAACGATTTAAAGTCGCAAACTGCCTTGGATATGGAAAGTTCTTAATACGCTCTGCTTTACCTTGTAAGGTGAAGAATTCTACCATCATCTGTTCCATTTCTAAAAAAGAAAACTCCCAAATATGACCACTTTCCTTAAGCTTACGAAGTTGCTTTGATTGTAAATTAATACATGCGGTTTGCTTGTTATTCTTACTTAAAATGAATTGTTTGTCGTCTTCGGTTACATAACCATCTAACTCTGCAGCTAAAGTGAACTTACGTTCATTAATCTGAATACCTTCCATATACTCCTTATCTGATTTATTTTTGCTGGAAAGTTCCCATGGTTTTGGTGTACGAAGCGCGTGACGCAATGAAGTCATCCACGTAACATGACGCATAATCAGTTGCTTTTTTATTTTAAAAAGTTCGTCTTCAGAATAGTGGTCTTTAGCATGTTCATTGGTAATAAAATCGTTTACCATAATAGCAAATGATCGCGATGCATTAACAATACCTCCCCAAATTTTACGAGCTTCCCAAAGACGTCCATATGACGCATTATTTTTAAATGAAATTATAAACGCAAGTGCTGTACCTACTAATCCAATTGGTAACCAAGGCAAGTGTAACCAATACCATTTAAATACAGAATATAATATGACAGGAATTAATGATAGAATTACAAAAATGTAAATATAACGCCTTGTCCAACCAAGCATTTCTTTAACGGAATAATTTCTTCTTGTTAACATGGACTAAAATTTAATATGTTGATCTTAAATACGATTGATTCATCATAAAGCAATTTAATATAAATTTAGATTGCTTCCAAAGCTTCTACTAACACATCAGGATTAGGACGTTTGGTATAGTCTATAGAATACTCTACGTATTTAATAACACCATCAGTTCCAATAATAAAACGCGCTGGTATTGGTAAGGTCCATGAATCATCACCATTATAATTTGGTAAGCTTATTTTGAAAGTATCCTTATATAAGGATTTAAGTGGATCTTTCATTGTCCAACGTAAACCAAATTGTGCTGCAATTTTATTTTCTGTATCACTAGTAAATCAAAGTTTAATCGTTGTCTCTCTACTATTTGCTTGTTATGTTTTTCTAGTTGTGGAGAAATACTTAACATCGTTGCGTTTTGAGTTTCAAACTGAGATTTGTAACGCTTTAGATTACTTAAATCCAAATTACAATAAGGACACCAAACGCCTCTGTAAAATGTAATGATTAAATCACCTTTTTGTAATAATTCTTTACTTGAAATCATTTTGCCTTCCTGGTTTGGAAGTAAAAATTCTGGCGCTTTATCTCCTACTTTCAATATACTTTCTCCAATGCCAGAAGTTTCTAAATCTTTAGTTGCTTGATGCATAATAGCAACATTTTCTTGAGGCATACTTCCCTCAATCTTTGCTTTTAATTTTGCTAAACTCTCTTCTAATGTCATGACTTAATTGTTTAAAATATGTTGCTTTATATGCTCATCAAAACGTATAAAATCATTTTCAATATCTGGGTTTTTCATAACGTCATAAGCTACAAATGTTGGTAAAGCTTCCATACCAAAGAATTTAAAATTTAGGTGTGTTGGTAAGAATAAATCGTCTACGCCATTTCCTGAGAAGAACCATTGGTTCTTGTCATTAAAAGCGCTTTTTGGTGCATTAAAGGTTAGGGACAACATATATTTTTTGCCATTTAAAGTTCCTCCTGTTCCATACTGTTTTGAAGCATCTTCTCTTGTACGACCATCACCAGCGCATAATCTACCATCCATTCCAAAAGAGTATACATAGTCCTGATATTTTTTGAAGCTCCATGGTGTTCCCATCCAATTTACGGGTGATTGTACAATAACAATGTCTGCCCATTGATGCTTAGAAATTTCATCATCAATATTATAATCGTCTTTCATTGTTGTGGTTTTGATTTCAAAATCTTCGTTTGGCAACAGATCTTTTAAACGATTTACCAAACTCTTGTTAAGCTCTCCTTTAGAGAATTCGTATTCCTCATGAGCATTAATTATGAATATGTTTTTCATTTTCTTTACTTTAAATAAATTGTTTCACAAAGATACTATTAATAGTTTATTTTTGATATCATTGTAATTTTTTACTTAAATTTGTGGTAACAAAAAAGTAACTATGGCACGTAAAGTAATTGATAATCCTAATCATTGTTCTTTGGTTCATGCAATGAATATCATTGGTGGTAAATGGAAACCTATTATAATTTATCTCTTAGCTAATGGCAGCTTAAGGTTTGGGAAGCTCTTGATATTTATTCCAAATATTTCTAAAAAAGTACTGACTGAACAACTTAGAGAGTTAGAAAGTGATGGTCTAATTATTAGAGAACGCTTTGCCGAGATACCACCAAGAGTTGAATATTCATTGTCTAAAAAAGGTGAAGCCTTACTCCCTATTTTAAAGCAGTTAAGTGAATGGACTGTTTCAAGCTTTGAAGATGTTGAATTCGAAACTTGTAGAATTATTAGTATTTAGATAGCAATTAACCATTTCACACTATTACACTACTCTCCTATCGTCGTTTCGTATAAGAAGTGTTCCATTAACTTTAGTAAAAGAAGGTTTTGAGAAGAAAACTTTTAAAAGAAAAATCAGTAAGTAAATAGACCTTTATAGAAAAAGCTCAGTTATTACAACTGAGCTTTAAACGCAAGCAATTTTAAGATACTACTTAATTTTTTATAAAACGCTTCACTCCTACTTTACCATTTTGTGTATATACTTTTAGCAAGTACATACCTAATGATAAATTTGAAACATTAATTTCTGAAGTATTATTTTCTAACACTTTTTGTCCTTGTATAGAATAAATTTCTACTTTTTCTAAACTTTCTTCTAATTGAATATTTAAGCTATTTTGTACTGGATTTGGATGTATTTTAAATGCCTCTAACAAGTCATTATCTGCAATACCTAATGGAGGTGCTCCAAATTCATAAGCTCCCCTATCTACTGTAGCATTAAAAATTCGTTGGTTTCCTAATAAATCGGCAGCAGTGGTGGCCAAACTATTATTTCCTGTATCAATAGCATATGACCCTGTACTTAACTGAAATGCTGGGTTTAAATTTGGATCGGTTACATAAGTACCCGTTGGTGCACTTGGAAAGGTTGAAAAACCATCTTCGTCTGTATTGTTTGTTACTTGTAAGGTTCCTACTGTCCCAACGTTATTGGTGTTATTAAATTCCTCACTACTACTTGCCGACTTACCAATAGATTTTGATAACTGTCCTCCATTTTCCGTATTCCCCCAAAATATGTTATTTGCTATGGTAATATTTCCAAGTTTACCATTATTTCTTGATAAAGTTATAACAGGAAAATTACCAGCATTTGTGTTTGCTGTACCCAAACTAACATTATTAACAAAGGTATTGTTTACTATAGATGCATTGAGAATTACGTTATTAAAGTATGCACGCAAACGTGCAGCTGCTCCACCTGTTCCAGTTCTACTTAGCGCTGTATTATTGGCCGTTTTATTGGCGTTAAATAAAGAGTTTGTAATTGAGATATTAATAGTTTCACTAGAGCCAGATAAATGATAATCAATTCCTGCGCCAACATTAGCTAAATTATGTTCTATAACACAAGCATCTATTGTTATACTTGATGTGTCATTTGATGTGATAGACAAGCCTGCTCCAGACAGCGCTACATTGTTTTTTATCACACAATTCTTAATTATTAAATCAGTAACAGATATTGCTTTATATATTCCAGCGCCAAACCTATCACTACCACTTGTTGCATCGGCATAACCATCTTTTACAGTGACCCCATTTATTTCAATATTATTAGCAATTACTTCTACTACATGCCTACTGTTATCATCTCTCGTTAAATCATTAAAATCTACTGTAGCGTCATCATCACCTAATAAATCACCACTTAAAATAGTTTCGTTGGTGGTATGTATTTTTGTAATATCCCTATCAGATAACGTAGTTTCAGTTCCTTCAAAACCTCCAAATAAATTTGTATTTAAAACAAAACTAGCACTTCTATCTGTTGTAGCTATTGGCTTATAAATACCTTTAGCAACCCAAACATCTACACTTGACGTTGCTATATTTAATGCTGTTTGTAAATCTGTATAAGCGTTTGCCCAAGAAGTTCCATCATTATTTCCAGTTGCGTTTTTATTTACATAAATCTTTGGATTTGGTTGCGTGGTTTGAAAGTTTTTAGAGTCAGACCAATTGGGGTTATTAACACATTGTTTTTTTATGTAAACTTCATAATCTGTAAACACATCCAACCCTATTAAATTAACGATAGAAGATACCGTTGTACTTGAAATATTAGTTATGATTGTGGCATTACTAAAGGGTTCGGAAGTTTTATGATATGCTAAATCATATACATCACCATCACTAGCTATTGTAACTTTGGCTGTTGTGTTTGTGATATCTGAAATGCTTAAGATTGATGTAGAAGCTTTAAAACAATAATTGTTATAGTTTGCCAATGTTTCTACTTCAGCCGCTGTAAACCTTCTATTATATATTAATATATCATCAATAACATCTGAATACCGATTTGCGATAGGTAAATGATTATATCTACTATTTGCAACTGTAACATTACCATTAGTAATTGGTGAAGTAGTTATTGGAGCTGAGACTATAGTATGTGTATCTAAAACATTATCTATATATATGTTTGATGTAAAATTACTGCTAGAAATATCTTCTGTTGCACTAAAGGTTATGACTATATGATGCCATTCACCGTCTGATATTACCATAGGATGTTCGTGTCCATAACCTATTACAGATGGATTATTCCCTGGATTGGTTACAACAAATCTACTGGATAAATTTATTTTTCCGTTTCTGTAAAAAATATAGTAACCAATGTCATTACTATCAAAACCGGCGGAGGTATCTCGGGTACTATCATCTATAATAGTTTTAATATCGCTAGTATTCGTATTGGTTTTTAGCCAAAAAGAATAACTCAAATCAAACGCATCAGAAAATGGGTTGCTACCTGCTATTGAAATATTAGGTCTTGTTAAATAATCGCCATTAAGGTTTATGGCACTTGTAGGTGCAGAATCAAAACGATCATTAACCTCTGTTAGAGCTGTTCCTGTTTGGGTAAAATCATTTCCTCCTACAGAGCTGTCTTCTAAAACAGCACCATTGGCAAAGTTGTATTTTGCCCTAATATTAGTTGTTGAAATTTGTGCAGATGCAAACCCATAAATGAGTAACAACACATATAGTTGTTTGGTTTTCATAATAATTAATTTATAAAGTTTTTTATAAATGTATTTCAATTTACTTATCGCGTAACAACAAACTTTATGAATGTAAAATTGAGTTTATGAATAAAGAATTTACATTCTTTTTTTAGTATAAAAATTGAGCCAGAAAACAAGTGTGGTGTGTATAAAAAATGAATTAGAATTGTCTTTTAAAAGGCATTAACACCACTACTTTAGTCCCTATTGAAAGATTTTTTTCATATAAATCCTCAATTGAATAACCAATATTACCGTTAAATTGTTTTTTAAAAATTTCTAATCGCTTTTCAATTGCACCTAAAGCATATGATTCGTGATGATTTCCTTGCCTTTTAGATATTTTTGCAGCCTCTACTCTTCCTATTCCATTATCAATAATGGTACATTGTAATACCTCATTCATTAATTTAAAATTAATAGTAAGTATTTTATTTCCTGACTTATGCAACAAACCATGAACTAATGAATTCTCTATAAAAGGCTGTATTAATAAAGATGGTACATTTATTTCTATATTTTCAGAGTAATTTATATCATAGGTAAATTCTTTTCCAAAACGTAATTTCTCTAGTTGCAAATAAACTTTTAAGAAACGTAACTCCTTCTCTATTGGTATAAAATCTTTATTTGAATAATTTAATGCATTACGTATTAACTCTGCAAACAATACAATAGAATCGTAAGATGCTTCTGTATCCTGTTTTAACACTAAATCTTGAATAGAATTTAAAGCATTAAAAATAAAATGCGGATTCATTTGAGAACGCAATGCTGTTAAGTTTATGGCTATTATTTCTTTCTCTAAAGATAGTTTTTCTAGCTCTACAACACGTTCTCTTTCTTTCTTTCGCATTTTACTTTTAAAGTATAAAACTATACCAATAGTAATAAATAATATTATTAAAGTTATAAACCACCATGTTTTCCAAAATGGAAGGTTTATTACAATGTTAATTTCTTTTATAGTGCTCGCTTTAGAGGTACTAGGTAAACTAGGTTGCACTTGAAAAGTAAAATTACCCGCAGGTAAGCTATTATATTTTACAGCATTTTCACCTGCATCTGTTAAAAACCATTTATCATTAAAACCTTTTAGTCGATATTTATAGCGTCCTTTTGTATTATATGATAATCCATTAACATTAAAACCTAATTTAATTGAATTTTGATGAAACTTTAAATTGTAGCTTGATGTTATGCTTGTGTCTTTTTCATTAATTTGAATCTGATTAAAATATACCTGAGGATGATAATTTTTAAAAGATTTTTCTTTATCTATTGAGAACAATCCTTCACTAGATGAAAAATAAATTCGATCATTAACTATTTCTATTCCAGATATATCATAAGATAAAACCCCTTCATTTTTGGTAAGTGTTTTAAACTGTTTAGTATTAATATTTAACGATTGTATACTGTTTTCTAAAGCTATCCATAAAATATCTTTATCGGCTTTTATTTTTTCTATATTGTTAGATGTTAAACCATTATGTACATTATAATGGTATAAAACGGTATTGTTTTTAATTCCTAATACACCATTTTTAAAAGTAGCTACCCAAATGGTACCATCATTAGTTTTTGTTATAGATTTACCGTAAATAGGTTTATTTTTATATTGTATTTCTTTTGAATTCCATACACTATCATAAACAATTAAATCGTCTACATATGCAACATAAACTTCTTTATTTTGCTTGTCGTATAATGAAGTATAGGTACGTTTACCTGTAGAAATAATTTTTCTTTTTGTTAAAAGAGTATTTTTGTCTAATTCAATATCAGATTCTCTTACTAATTTAACGCTGTAGTAATTTGTGCTTACTAAATTGCCATTATCATCAATCAAAAAACTTTTAACCGCCTGGTAATCGCTCACTTTAGTGTATTTTGAATTTTTAATATTAACAACATACGAACTCCGATCTTTACTTACAATTATTTTATTGCTTGGGTGGTATATTAAAGATGAAACCCTGTCATTTGTTGGTAAAGTAATTATTTTGCTTGAATTCTTTTTCGTATCATATACCCCTATTTTCCCATTTGTAAGTCCGAAAATAAGTGTACTATCGTTTACTTTATCTAAACTACTAATGTTTTTATTTTCAGATAAAATAGAACTTTTTTCAATGTTTATATTTGGAATAATATAAATACCACTATTTAACGTTGTAAACCAATAATTATCATCCTTATCTTTTACTATTCTGGTGATGTCTTCTTCTTTAAATAGTTGCTTTTTAAATTGAAACTTATCATTTGTATAACTATACATCCAGACACCTTTATTAGTTCCTATCCATATTTCATTGTTATTAGAAAATATTGCATAAATCCTTTTATCTGCAACAGCTTCTAAACCTTTAATTTTTTTAAATCTATTTTTAGAGATATTAAATCGAAAAAAAATGTTTTTAGACATCCTGCTTTGCACTAAAAACGACTCTGAATCTTGTTTAAAAATAATTGATTTACCTTGACTAATGGCTGAATTATTTTTAGTTCTATATGGTAAGTGTGTTGCTAAAGAATGTAATTTGGCGCTTTTACCTAAATCGATTCTGTAAACGGAGTCTTTACTTTGAAAATAGATTGCTTTTTTATCGCTAAATGGATTTCCTAAATCTTTGTCTCCAATTAAGAAAGTAGAAATTTCTTTACTTTTTAAACTTATCTGATAAACTTTAGAAAGCGAAAATACCCATAAGTAATGATTTCCTATTGCAAAATCGGCTAACTCTCCTTTTAGCTTACTACTTAAGTCTATAAATAAATTTAACTTATTATTCTTAGTATAAAAGAATTGTCCTGAAATATTATTGCACCATATTTGATTGAACTCATCTTGTTTAACACCAAACACAGACAATCCTTTTTGATGCTGGTTGGTATATTGTTTAAACTTTTTACCATCATATTTAAATAGTCCTTTGTCTGCAGCAAGCCAGATAAATCCCTTGCTATCTTCTACTATGCTATAGAATTCTTTGTCTGGCAACCCATTTTTTTCTGTGAGATGTAAAAAAACAGGTTCTTGAGCTTGCAATAAACATGAAGCGAAAAATAAAAGATATAGTAATAAGTATTTGATATAGAGAAGTTTTA
Organism: Pseudofulvibacter geojedonensis; assembly: GCF_042675745.1. NCBI lineage: Bacteria > Pseudomonadati > Bacteroidota > Flavobacteriia > Flavobacteriales > Flavobacteriaceae > Pseudofulvibacter > Pseudofulvibacter geojedonensis. The sequence goes on from NZ_JBHTJM010000001.1 coordinate 70,467, forward strand.
AATAAACACTTGTTCAAATTCGCTAATTCTAGCTCTAGAAATTTTAGCTGTTACAGAACTATTAGCCAAAGTAATACTTAGAGCAGATTTATTTAAAAATTCAATATAATCTAAATTAATAATCCACGCTCTATGCGAACGAAAAAAAGATTCATCATTTGGTAAAACGCCTTCAAAATATTTTAAATTTTTACTTGTAGTTACCGTATTACAATCTTTTAAATACAACTTACTGTAAGCTCCATCTGCCTCTATAGCAATGATATCACTTAAATTAATAATACGTCTATTCCCTAATTCTGGAATAACAATTTTTTTTGGATTAGAATTCCTTATTTGATCTAATAAATTTTGATAATCTACCTGAATGTTTTTTTGAATAAGTTGATTTTCAAGCTTATTAATTGCCATTGCTAACTTTTTTCTATCAATTGGTTTTACCAAATAATCAATCGCATTCAATTCAAAAGCCTTTATAGCATATTGGTCATAAGCTGTCACGAAAATAATTTCAAAATCTATTTTATCTAAAAAATCTACAATTTCATAACCTGCATAGTTAGGCATTTGAACATCTAAAAAAACTACATGTGGTTTAAGCTTTTTAATTTGCTCTACCCCCTCTTTTAAATTACTACATGAAGAAAGTACTTTGATATTAGAATTAGTTCTTTCTAACAAATTTGCAAGTACATTTCTTGCACTTTGCTCATCGTCAATAAGTATAGCGTTAATTTTATCCATACACAAATATAAAGAGTCGGTTATAATTTCTTCACAAATAATTTATGACTAGCAAAACTGATTTATAAATGATTGTAATTATTTTATATTTTGACTATTAATTTCTTTAAGGCATTATTATAGAATTATTTTTTGTTTGTTTGATAACAAACGAAGTTTGTATGTTAGAAATAACTCCTAATTGAGAAATCTTTTCAATTATAAAATTTTGATAGTCATTCATATCATTGAGAATAACCTTTAGCAAAACATCATAATTACCGGCAATGTAAGATACTTCTAATATCTCATCCATACCTTTAACATGTTCTTCAAACTCTATAAAATCTGATCCCTGATGCTTAACTAAAGTTACTTGGCAATATGCTAACAATGTTTTTCCTAAAGTTTGTGGATTTACTATAGCCATATACTTATTTATAATGCCATTACTTTCTAGTCTTTTTATTCGTTCATGCGTGGGGGTTATAGATAAGTTTACCTTATTTGCAAGTTGTTTAATAGACTGCTTACAGTCTTTTTGAAGTTCACGAATTAAACATAAATCGATTTCATCTAATTGATTCATAGCAAAAATTTCTGTTTAAGGGTTAAAAAACAATAGTCAAAGGTATAAATTTCTTTTATATAGAAAATAACAAGTATTTTTTCTTAAATATACATCTTATAACAGTAATATATACCTCAGTTTTATCTTTGCAAAAAAATAAAATTGAATTATGACAGAAATAGAACAGATTTACAGTAGAATTAATGAAAATTCTTCTAGCTTTTTAGGTTACCCTTTAGCTAAAGATTTTAATTATAAAGAGTTTGCTCCGTTTTTAAATTTATGTATAAATAATGTTGGAGACCCAGAATCTCCTTCTACATTAGCAATAGACACAAAAGATGTAGAAAGAGAGGTAGTTTCCTTTTTTGCAGACATTTTATCTTCTAGTATAAAAGATATTTGGGGATATGTTACAAACGGAGGAACAGAAGGAAATCTTTATGGTTTATACTTAGCCCGTGAAAGCTTTAATAACCCTATTGTTTATTATAGCGAGTCTACACACTATAGTGTTAAAAAGAACTTACACTTACTAAACTTAAACAGTATTGTTGTAAGGAGTCAGCCAAATGGTGAAATGGATTATGAAGATTTAGAAAATCTTATTACACTAAATAGAGATAAGCCTGCAGTTTTCTTCTTAAACATAGGAACTACTATGACTGAAGCTATTGACAATATAGATCAAGTAAAAAGGATCATTAATAAATATGCCATTAAAGATTATTATATACACTGTGATGCTGCTTTTTTAGGCTGTATTGCCCCTTTTGTAGAACCAAAACCAAAGTTTGATTTTTCTGAAGGAATTGATAGTATTTCTATTTCTGGTCATAAATTTATAGGAGGTCCTATACCATGTGGTATTGTTCTGGCTAAGCGAAAACACAGAAATCGTATTGTAAATTCGGTTTCTTATGTAGGAACTTTAGACACAACTATTACTGGGTCTAGAAACGGTTTAACTCCTTTATTTTTATGGTCGTTTATTAAAAAAAATGGTAAGAAAGGATTAATAAGTAGAGCTAGAAAATCTCAAGAATTAGCTGCCTATACCGAAGAAAGACTAAAAAATATTGGCATTAATGCATGGCGTAATAATGATGCCTTAACAGTAGTTTTTGACAAGCCATCTGCTAAATTGCTCAAAAAATATCAATTAGCATCAGAAAATAATATAGCACATATTATTTGTATTCCTGGTTTAGAAAAAGTACAAATTGATGCTTTTATTGAAGATTATAAAAAAGAGATATTAGTATCAGAAGTATTTGCTTAAAAATATAATACCTACATCATTTTGTCTTAAAATAAAAAAGGTCATCTAAGTTTAGATGGCCTTTATTTTACTACAAAGTATATAAAACGGTTTTTATAACACCTTTATTTTCATTTAATTTAATAGAAAGTAATTCTTCTTCTGTTCTAGGCTTGAAATTAAAAGGAGGTTTTGTTATAACCAAACCACTTTTCTTTTTTAATCGAATCCCTTGTCCAGATATAATATCTTGATTCGCTATAAATCCTCCGGTAGGTATATGCTCTGTAACTATAACATGTTTAAAGTTGTATAATTTTGTTACAACTTCTTGTACTTCTCGATTAGATAAATGCTGTAAAACTTGCCTAATAATAACACAATCGGCTTGTGGTAAATTGTCTTTTGCAATGTCTAAACAAATGAATTCTAATCCTTTCTTCGAATATAATTTTTTATTCCTATCAATTAGATTTTCAACAATATCTACTGCTATATAGCGATGGGTATAACCTACTAACCTATTACCTACATTGAAATCTCCACAACCTAAATCTAACACCGTAAGTCCCTTTGCTTTAGATTCTAAAAATTCTATTAGAACATTTACATAAGGTTCTACCAATTGTGATAGATGAGATCCTTCTCCAGAATAAAAATCGTACTCCTCTCCTCCCCAGAGTTTCATTTCATATACTTGTGTCATCGCAGCTTTAGTAGGCCAAGGTTTATTCTTTTTTTCTTTCAATTAAAACTAGTTAAAGTTAGTAACGGCAAAATGATTTATATTTATATAAAATTACAACTATGCATAAACACTTCTTGCTTATAATTATCACAATTGTATTAATCTCGTGTAAAGAAAATAAAAAAAACACCAATTCTAAAGTTGAAAAAGAAACATATGAGGTAGAGGTTGATTCATACCAAATTAGTGAAGAAGAGTCCGAAAAATTACGGATTGAAGATTCAATCAATATTGAAATAAATAAAAAAATAATAGAAAAAGAATCAATACTTAAGAAAAACGGAAATTATACAGATAGAGATCAAATTGTAAATATTTTAATAAAACTAGGTTTCTTATCGTCTTTTAAAGCTAATAATGTAGCTTTAAAAGAAATAGTTCTTAAACCAGATAGTAAAGATGTTTACTGGGTTCCGTGCAAGTATAAAACAAAAACTACTATCGAATTTAATGATCGAGATTCATCTCCATATCTAATTGCGTCTACATCTAACTTAGATACTTTTTACTATTATATAGACAAGATTTCAATAAATAAAAACGGTAATGAAATAGAAATAAGTCTAAAAAGCATAGCTCAAGATGGCAGTATATCTGATAAATATCATATAAAGCCTTTTATGGTATACCTATATGATCACTATGTATTAGAATTTAATCATAAATCTTTTGCTATAAAGTCTATTGTTGATTCTTTAAAAGTTGAAGAGTGTGATGAACCAAAAAGAAGATAAATACCCAGAAATTATAGCCTTAAAACGTTTTTGTAAAGAAAAAAACTGCTTTACAAAACAAGCAGATAGTTCATATAATATTCATCCGTATTTAACTCCTATTTTATTATTTATAGGTAATGAAGAAGTTTTGATACAAGTACAAGACGAATATGAAGACTTATTTAAAGATAACGTTCTGCTTAACGTTATTCTTTGTTTACAAGAATTAGAGTTGGTTGAAGATTCTACAGATTATCTAAATTGGCTACAATTACAGAGTATTGAAAAAAGTACTGAATCTTTACGATTATATTATCAGAACATGGTTAAAACTGTCTCAAAATTAAGAGTTCAATTTCCAAATAACAGAATTACAGCTTTTATACCAGATTTAGATTATCAACTTAATTCGAATAGTATGTATTACTTAAGAAAGAAATAGTATAAAATATAAAAAGCCACCTTATAATGATTAATAAAGTGGCTAATTTATTTATCTGTAGTTATGTTTTTAAACAGCTACAGATGCTTTCATTTCTAATGCGGCTATTTTTGTAGCTAAGCAAACTATTCTCATTGCCTGTTCTATTTCATCTATGGTAGGACAAGAAGGAGCTAAACGAATATTACTATTTTTAGGATCTTTTTTATAAGGATAAGTTGCACCTGCTCCTGTAAGTTTCACACCAGCCTCGGCAGAAAGTGCTACTACTCTTTTTGCACAACCTTCAGGAACATTAAAACTAATAAAGTATCCTCCTTTTGGTTTCGTCCAGGTTGCTAAGTTTGTTCCTCCTAATTCTTCTTCTAAAATACTCAAGGTCTTAACAAAACGAGGCTTTAATAAAGCTGCATGTTTTTTCATATGCTCATACAGACCTTCAATATTTTTAAAAAAACGATTGTGTCTTTCCTGATTTAATTTATCTGGACCAATAGTAGAAATAAACAAATGTTTTCTATACCAATCCATGTTATCAGTACTACCTCCAACTGCAGCTACCCCTGCACCTGCAAAAGTAATTTTAGATGTTGAACACAGAATAAAAGGTCTATTATCGTTACCAAACTCTTTACAAGTAGTCAAAATATTTTTTAATTGATCTTGATCTTCAGACAAATGATGTACAGCATATGCGTTATCCCAAAAGATTCTAAAATCTTCTGCAGCTGTGTTCATCATACTTAAACGATTTACCACTTCATCTGAACAACTTAATCCTGTTGGATTACTGTATTTAGGAACTATCCAAATACCTTTTATACTAGAGTCATTAGCAACCAATTTTTCTACAACGTCCATATCAGGTCCATCTTCCGTACAAGCAACTGGAATCATATCAATACCAAAGTGCTCACAAATGCTAAAGTGACGATCATATCCTGGAACTGGACAAATAAATTTAATTTTTTCTTTTCCCCAAGGCTGATAACTATCACACATACCATGAGTTATCCCTCTAGATATAATATCATGCATAATTGTTAAAGAAGCATTTCCTCCAATAACAACTTCTTCTACAGAAGATACTTCTAAAAAATCTTTAAATAATTGTTTAGTTGCTGGCAATCCATCTAATCCTCCATAATTTCTAGTTTCAGCTCCAGTAGAACTTAAATAATCGTTAGATGTAACAGTATCTAAAAGCTCATTAGACAAATCTAATTGAGCAGCACTTGGCTTTCCTCTAGACATGTCTAATGATAATTTTTTTGCTTTAAAAGCTTCAAACTGTGTTTGTAACTGTTCGAGTGTCATTTTTTGTGTTGTTGTGTTTTCTTAATATGCCGTAAAGATAGGCTGTACGGTTGAAATATCCGCTCTTTTATTTACAAACATTGCTACTCTACTTTGCCCTATTCCACCACCTATTGTATAAGGCAGTTTTCCCGCTAATAAAGCCGTATGAAAAGGTAATTCTTTTCTTTTTTCTTGTCCTGTTAGTTTTAATTGATGTTCTAAAGCTTTTTCATCTACACGAACACCCATAGAACTAATTTCTAAACTCTTTTCTCTTATAGAGTCCCAGACCAATAAATCGGCATTAATACCAGGTCTACCTTGTGCATCTTTGGTTGTCCAATCATCGTAATCTGGAGCTCTTAAATCATGTTCTACTCCGTTAGACAGCTTGTCTCCTATGCCAATTAATAAAACTGCTCCAAACTCTCTAGTTATAGCATGTTCTCGTTCTTTTGAACTTAATGCAGGATATTTTTCATATAAATCTTCTGTATGCATTACAGTTAACGATTCTGGTAAGCTTACTACTCTACCAATCTTTGTAGCCATCTCTTTCTCGGTCTCTTTTAATGCTTCAAAAACTGCCGTTCCATGAGCAACCAAGGTTTCAATAGTCCTCTCTTGCTTATCAATAACCTTTTCCCAATCCCATTGATCTACCAAATGTGAATGAATACTCGATAATTCTTCATCTGCCCTTATTGCTTTCATATCGGTTACTATACCTTCCCCTTTTTTAGCTTCAAGCTCTCCAAGGTACCAACGTTTCCATTTTGCTAATGAATGTACAATTTCATGTTCAACTCCTCCTAACTTAAAAGATACTGGTCTTTCTACTCCATTTAGATTATCATTCAAACCAGAATTTTCAGATACATAAAGAGGCGCATTCACCTTAGTTAAGTTTAAACGCTTTTTCAATTGTGTTTCAAATACTTCTTTCGATTTAGTGATTAATTGTTCACTTGCTAAACTTCTTTTAATAGTTTTCATGATAATTAAGTTATTAATTCTGAAAACAAAAATATTTAGTTATTAAATTAAAATGTTTAAATAAGTTTATTTTTTTTATGCTTTTGCATATATTGCTTTTTTTTTGAAACTTTAATGCTTAATTAAATAATTTTTTATTACTTAACCATATACAAAATAGCTTATGAACTTTCATTTAGATAGTACCGATAAAAAAATTTTAAAACACCTCATAAAAGATGCTAGAATTAAAGTAGTAGATATAGCTAGTTTTGTAGGTGTTACTAGTGCTGCTATACATCAAAGAATCGGAAAAATTAAACGAGGTGGTATTATTAAAGAATTTACTTTACGACTCGATGAAAAAAAATTAGGATATGCTACCTGCGCTTTCGTTGGAGTTTTTTTAGATAAGAATAGTAACTACGAACAAATAATTAATCAGTTAAAACGTATTGAAGAAGTGGTTGAAGCTCATTATACTACGGGTGAATACGGATTATTTGTAAAACTATATACTAAAGACAATGATCATTTAATGACAGTTTTAAACAAAAAAATCAAACAAATTAAAGAAGTAACGAGAACAGAAACTTTTATTTCTTTAGAAGAACCTATAAATAGATCTATATCTTTTTAAGCATTGAGATGACAAACATCTTTATATTTAAGTAATAATAATGTAAATTATACGTCTAATCTTCATATAAAAGGTCAAATGCGTGTATTTCTGTTATTATTACTACTTGCCACCAGTATTTACTCTTCTTTAGCACAAGATATGAGCAATGAGGAGCTACAAAAAATCATAAAAAAACAATCAGATAGTATTCAAGACCGTAGTCGTTTAGGTTACTGGCAATTTCATAAAGAAGATGTACTTCTAATTTGTGTTACTGACACGAAAGCTAATAGAATGCGAATCATGTCTCCTATAACAAAGGTAGAGCAATTAAATAACGAATTACTTTTAAACTCTTTAACAGCAAACTTTCATACCGCATTAGATGTTAAGTACGCAATATCAGATAATATACTTTGGTCTGTTTTTATTCACCCCTTAAAAGAATTAGCAACTCATCAAGTTGAAGATGCAATTTCACAGGTATACTATGCCAATCTAACTTTTGGTTACACCTACTCTAGTACAAACTTAGTTTTCCCTGGAAAAAAAGAGAATTCTGAAAAACAAAAAGATACGAATAACCCCAAAACAAAACATTAATCATGAGCTGGATAAAAACCATTTCTTTTGAAGAGGCTACTGGTAAATTAAAAACCATTTACAACCGAATTAAAGGTCCAAACAATCAAATTGACAATGTATTAAGTATTCATAGTTTGAGACCGCATACGTTAACTGGTCATATGAGCTTATACAAAAATGTTCTTCACCATTCAGATAATACATTCGACAATTGGTTCTTAGAACTATTAGGAACTTATACCAGTTTTTTAAATAAATGTGACTATTGTTTTGAACATCATTTTGTAGGAATGTCTCATTTTTTAGATAACAACCAAAAGGCTAAAGCCATAAAACAAGCAATACAAGAAGACAATTTATCCAGTGTGCTAAACAACAAACAACTTCATTTGGCAAATTATACCAAAAAACTAACCTTTGAACCATACAATATTCAGAAATCTGATATAGAAATGTATCAGCAAGCAGGAATAGATGACGGTGAACTATTAGAAATTAATCAGGTTGTTTCTTATTTTAACTATGTTAACAGAACTGTTTTAGGTCTTGGAGTCAACACTAATAATGAAGTATTAGGACTATCTCCTAAGAATACTAATTCTGAAACTGAATGGTCACATCAATAAAATGTATTGAACGCTAAAAAATTCTTAAAAATGGTCTAATATTTGTTTAGTAATTAGAAATATCAGAATTTGGCTTCAAATTTAAAACACTAACCATGGTGAACAGATTTTCTATTTTTTTATGCTTTTTACTTGCTGGATATACAATATCTGCTCAAACAACAATCGCTGCTAAAGTAATTGACACAGATTCTAAAGATCCAATTCCTTTCTTAACTGTAAAATATGCAGAAGGTAAAGGTGTTGTAACAAATGAAGAAGGTGACTTTAGTATTACAATAAATGAGGACATTAAAGAGACGGATTCTATTCAATTATCATATATGGGATATGGTAAAAAAAGTTTTGCTATTAAGGGGTTCAATTTGTCTACAATAGAACTGAAAGAAGAGGCTTTAGAGTTAGCTACTGTTTTTGTTACAGACAAGAAACTACCACCAGAAGAAATTATAGAACGTGTAAAAAACAACTTGACTCGTAATTACAAAGGTGGTTATACTAAAAATAAGTTTTTTCTAAGAGAAAGTTACAGCCAGTATTACAAGCAATTTGATTTTGGTTTTAAAAAATCGTCTATAAAAGAGTTGAATAAAGAATTAATAGATAGCATAGCTAATAGCATACCTAAACGCATGGCTTACTATAATGAAACTCTAGGTAATTTGTACACTCAAAATTTTAACTCTCAACAAAAACTAAATATTATAAAAGGTTCTAAACTATTCAATAAAGATTTAAACTTATCTTTTGAAGCCTTAAATAAAAAGTTGATGGATATTATGAATAAGAATATCAAAAGAGATTCTTATTTAAAGATTCGATCTGGTATTATTGGTACTAAAGTTGAAGTAGACTCTATAGTTAACGATGTTAAAGAAGCTGAGAAAAAGGCTAAAGAAAATCCACATGAACATTTTCATGATCAACGTACCAAAACATTAAGATATTTACTAGGAAACTTATTCTACGAAGAAGATTCTGAAATGAACATGCTACACAAGTCACATAAATATGAATTTGAATTGTTAGATTATGCTGAAGTTAATGATGATTTAGCTTATGTGATTAGTTATAGATCTAAAAATGGTAATGGTTTTAACGGAAAAATGTATGTAAATACAGATGATTTTGCAGTTCTTAGAATTGATTATGCTAGCAGTAAAAATATTTATGATAAAAAGTTTAATATGTTTGGTATTAATGCAAATCATATCAATTTTGAAGGGTCTATGCATTTTAGTAAGCATGATGAAAATAAGTATTACACACTACAATATTTACAGCATAGGAACCTTGATTCTTTTAAATTAGACAGACCACTAGCGGTTATAGAAAAAAATAAACATGTAAAAGGAAAGCGAAAACAAAACGAATTGAAACTTCAGATGCTTTTCAATTTGATAAATAGAAGCACTTATGATTTAGTAATTTTTAATTCTGAAGAGGTTAATAATGATGTTGTCAATAATATTACAGAAAATAAAAAGGTAGAAGTTAAACACTTTTCTAAATACAATCCTGATTTTTGGAAAGGTTATAATATTATAGAACCTAATAAAGCTATCCGTTCTTTTACAGCAGAAGAGCAATTATAAAAGAAAATATATTTATGAGTACTCTGGAACCCTTCCTACTACTCCCTCAAAAAAAGAATACATAAATTCAAAATCGGCTTCTACATTATCTGTTGGGTAAAAAGGAGCCGATATTTTATGCTGTTTTTTACCAAAATCAAAAGCAACCATAACTATTGGCACTTGAGCTTCTTTAGCAATATAATAAAAACCCGTTTTCCATTTTTCTACTTTCTTTCTAGTACCTTCTGGAGCTATATTCAAAATAAACTTATCATTATCTTTAAATAATTGAGCATAAGCTTCAACTTTATTCTGCCCCTTGGTTCTATCAATAGCATAACCACCTACTTTTCGTAAATACCAGCCTAAAGGACCTTTAAACAACTCTTTTTTTGCTACAAAATTTATTTTTGTATCTAATATATTTCTCAACATAATACCCATTGGAAAATCATGCCAATGAGTATGAGGTACAGCAATAACAATGTACTTATTTAAGTCACGAGGAAAATCACCTATAATTTCCCATTTCAACAGTTTAAAATATATAAACTTATAAATAGCTTTCATTTATATAGTAAAATTTACTTTACTTAAAGATACATAAAAAGCAATGAAATCTTTAATTTGCTTTTTACATAAAAAGCAAACCTAAACAAATTATTATTAAAAAAATGTATATTTGGTTACAGATACCCCAATATCTTGCAAAATGACCCGACTTAAAAAGCTTATTAGTTACCTATATCCTATAAGGGTAAAACAAATTCCTTCGTCTAGAAGTGGCCAATTAGAAATTACTATGGTTAATGGTAAATTACTAATTGATGCCGAACATGTTAATTATAGCTATGGAAACCTTCAGAAAGCTCTAAAAAAAGGTCTAACAGCTATAGGAGAAACTAAATTAAATTCTTTTAAAAATATTTTAGTTTTAGGGGTTGCAGGTGGTAGTGTTATAGAAACTATTAGAAGAGACTTTAAACTTCATATTCCAATTACTGGTGTTGAGATTGATGCAGATGTAATTGGTTTAGCAAACGAATATTTTAATTTAGATAAAGCTCAAAATTTAGATCTTAAAATAGACGATGCTTTTGATTATATAAGCAATACAAAAGATACATTTGATCTTATTATAGTTGATATATTTAATGATGAACAAATGCCTGATAATTTATTTAACAAAGTATTTTGGGTAGACATATATAAAACACTTAATAGCAACGGAGTATGTCTATTCAACTCAATAGTTAGTTCAAACAGAGAGATAGAAAGAAATCAACAACTCCATAAACTTAACAAAGGTATTTTTAAGAGTATACAACGTATAAAAACTCAGAAAATAAATGAATTGTTTATTCTTGAAAGAGACTGAAACCTATTTATCTTTTTCCACTTTAGTTTTAGATAAAAAATCATGAATTCCGTTTTTAAATATCAAAAACGAAAAATGATCAAAAGGTATTAACCTAAAAAAAGTACGAGAAAATATATCTGAATTATCTGGTTTACCTCCATTCATTTTTACAACTTTCGTTTTAGTAATAAATTTCCCTAATGTTTTTTGATATTTTAACTCAAAAAAAGAATAATAGAATATAAATAATAAGAAAGCTATTGAATAAAAAACTAAAGAAGAAATAACATAATCATGTATATTAATTAATTTTGAAACTAAATAATTAATTACCAGCAAGACAACTAGCCAAGCAAAAAGATTAATAATAAAATTTATAAACCTGATTATCTTCATTTAAAACTTTTTATTCGCTGCTACTAAATCCTCAGGGGTATCTATACCAATAGAAATATGAGGAGTTTCTACCATTTTAATATTTTTATTAAATTCTAAATAACGTAGTTGTTCTAATTTTTCGGTAGCTTCTAAGTACTTCATAGGTAACTTAGTAAAATCTAACAATGCTTGTTTTCTAAAAGCGTAAATACCTTGGTGTTTGTAATACTTTGCTGTAGATTTTTCTCTAGCATAAGGAATTGGCGAACGAGAAAAATACAAAGCTCTATTGTTATTATCTATTACCACTTTTACTGCATTTGAGTTATTTATTTCATCTAAATCAGTAATCGAGTGCATTATAGAAGCTAAATCTATTTCTTTATCTTCATCTCCTTTAAAAACTTTTAACAGATCACTTAATGCATCTTTATGCACAAAAGGTTCATCTCCTTGTACATTAACCACAATATCACATTCAATATTAGTTACTGCTTCTGCAATACGATCGCTTCCACACTCATGCTCTGCTATACTCATAATTGCATTTCCGCCATTATTTACAACTTCTTCATAAATCAAATTAGAATCAGTTACTACATATACATCAGAAAACAATTGAGTACTAACAGCGTTTTCATAAGTACGCATTATAACTGATTTCCCTCCTAGGTCTTTCATTAGTTTACCAGGGAATCTTGAGGCTTCATAACGAGCCGGTATCATTGCTACTGTTTTCATATTCACACCTTATATGTGGCTTGCTTTTATTTATTGGGAAACAAAAGTAGTTAATTATATTCGTACATACAGAAAGTAATTCAACCACATTGACAACCCAGAAATAATAGATAAAATGATTGTTGTATATATATAACCTTTGCTAAAAACTTCTTTTATTTTCCATATAAGAACTCCTAAAAAGCCTAAAAAACCTAGTGTTGACACTCCTATAACTGTTAACTGTAGCTCAGAAGAAAAACTTTCCAGAGCTTCATAGTAATTTACAAAATAGGTTACAAAAATGGTTAAAGCACATATACCACAACAAAGAGCTAATAATTTATTAAAATTCATTATCGTTAACAGTTTTTATATTTATCATGTAAACCCTTCCCTTCTAAAATCATAGGTTTAACTTTTTCTAATCTATTTATTTGAGTAGCTTCTCTTTTAGCCGAACTAATATGATCTACATACTCTCTTTGCTTACCAGGTGTTAATTTTTCAAAAGCAGTCTTTAATTCTCTACTAGCTAATAAAGCGTCTTTAAGTAGACCTTCTAAAACAACTTCTTTTTTATTGCGAACAGGTTTTATTTCCTTTCCTAACTTTTGATTTTCTATTGCTTCAAGCACATATGCCTTAACCAAGTTTTTATCTACGGATTCGTTTTCACTAAATCTCCACTGGCGTAAAGCTTTGGTTTTTCCTTCTTGAGCATTTACTAGTTTATTTTGTTCATCTTTTAAAAAAACACCATTAAAAAACCATATACCTGCATGATGTTTAAAAGCTCCTAACCCAACTACATTTTTACCGTTAATAGTATACACTGGTGCACTCCATTTTAAGGTTTCTTCTAGCTCTGTACTCAACAAAATAGATCTCAACTCATTTAACAAATCAGACCAATTTTCATGATTCTCTATATACTCTTCTATACTTGTTACTTTTTTCATAGTTAACTTTTCTTAAAAAAAGTTTTAACCTTCTTAAAGAAGAAAAAACTTCCAACTAACATTAAAACAGCTACAATAGCAGCTATCACGGGAATAAAAATTGATAACGCAGACATAGCAGTTGCCCCTCCTGTTTCAACAGTTGCAACTACAGGGTTAGCTATTCCACCCGTTGTTGCTGTAGATGTGGCTCTTGTTGTTGCAGCTGTTCCTTTTATAGCTGCTGCAGTTCCCCCTCCTGCTATAATTGCTAAAGCCCAAGTTACCAACGGATCTAAGTTTGCTGCTGTACTAACCATAACTGCAGTTCCGGCTACAGCTGCTAATGGAACAGCTATAGTATCTAACAAGTTATCAAACCAAGGAATATAATACGCAAATATTTCAAGCACAGTAGCAATTCCTAAAGTTACTAAGGCTGTCATGCTACCAATCCATTGCCAACTTTCATTTAACGGAATAACATCTAAATAGGCTGCTAAACTTAAAGCAAATAAAGGGACGAATACTCTAAACCCCACCGAAGCCGCTAAACCAACTCCTAAAAATATACTAATAATGGTTTCTGATAACTCTAACATATCTATATTATATTATTAATCTTCAACAAAAAAATCGCCTTTAAAGCCAATTAAATACAACTTTTCTTCTGCTCTTGTTATAGCTGTATACAACCATCTTAAATAATCTTTACTTACTCCATTAGGTAAATATGGTTGTTCTACAAAGACTGTTTTCCACTGCCCTCCTTGAGACTTATGACATGTAATAGCATATGAAAACTTAACTTGTAAAGCATTAAAATACTTGTTTTTCTTTACTTTTTGAAACTTTTTATATTTAGAAGTTTCGTTTTCATAATCTTTCATTACCTCTTGATACAATTTATTACCATCTTCATAAGATAAAGCTGGTGTTTCTGCATCAATAGTATTTAATAATAAAACGGTTTCAAAATCGGCCATATTTGGGTAATCTACCATTCTTACTTTTACTTCTGCAAAACGAAAACCGTACAACTCTTTAAAAGAAAATATCTCTAGAACCTCTATTATATCACCATTAGCAATAAAACCAGCTTCACTAGATTCCTTTAGCCAAAAATAATTATTCTTAACAACCATTAGATAATCTCCAGTACTTAATTCATTTTCCTGAAATAAAATTCTTGAACGGATTTGTTGATTGTAAATATTAGCCCTTTTATTAGATCTAACTATAATAGCAGTGTCTTCTCTACTATGATTATTGTAAGCATCCGTAATTGCTTCCTGAATGTCATACCCATCTGTTAAACGAACGATATCTGTAAAAGATTGTAAATGAAATTTAAAATTGTCAAAAAAATGAGATGACAATTGTTCTCTTATAAAAGTAGCATTGGTTAGAATACCTGATCCTTCAGATTGTCGTACTACTTCATCTAGTTCTAAAAAATCAACAGTCTTATTATAATTTAAGGCTAGTTTGTTTTCATCTAATGCAGGACTAATATCTAACTTTACTGGTGGCAGCTGTGCAGTATCTCCAATAAAAACTAATTTACAATTATGTCCAGCATAAACATACATTAATAAGTCATCCAGTAAAGAACCGTTTTCAAAAAGTTTAGAATCTGAATTTACATCAGATATCATAGAAGCCTCATCTACAATAAAAATAGTGTTTTTGTGTTTATTAGGTTGCAAAACAAAACTTAATCCACCTCCTTTTTGTTTTTTAGGAAAATATATTTTTTTATGTATGGTTAGTGCTTCTCGTTTAGAGTATTTTGCAATTACTTTAGCCGCTCTACCTGTAGGTGCTAATAAAACAGCAGATTTATGCGCTTTCCACATATTGGTAACTAAAGTACTTATTAATGTGGTTTTTCCAGTACCTGCATAGCCTTTTAATAAAAATAAACTTTCTTTATCTCCATCTAATATAAAATTAGACAACTTCTGTAAAACTGCCTCTTGTTTTAGTGTTAACTCAAATGGAAATTGTTCTTTTAGTAAGGTATAAAACTCAGTAACATTCATTAATTCAGACTCAGTAGATTTATGTTTTTCAAAGATAGGTAGGTTTTTTTCTTTTCCTTAAAATTATACCATATAAAATTTGAACTTATTCCTTTTCTGATTGAAAAAAAATTGTAGATTTGCGTACATACATTTATAATCTATAATTTAATACATAATGATTACATTAGTTTTAATTCTTTTAACTTTAGTAGCTGCTGTTGTTTTAGTAAAGCTTATCGATAAATTTGTTCCTCAGAAAACAAAGTGGATTTTTACTATTTTATTTTGGCTAATAGCTGTTTTTGTTGGTTGGAAACTGTACGATTCAATTATGGCTCCAATAGAGTTCAAGAAAGAAAAAGAGATTCGCTACGCAAAAGTAATCGAAAACTTAAAAGATATTAGAGATGCGCAAATTGCTCATAAAGCAGTTACTGGTAAGTATTCTAAAGACTTTAATGCTTTAGTTAGGTTTATAGATACTGCAGAGTATACTTTAACTCAACGTAGAGATTCTAGTATAAATGATGAAGAATACTTTAAGACTTATGGTGTAGAAAACACAAAAGACATCGTTATTATTGATACTATAGGTACAGCTTCTGTAAAAGATTCTATCTTTAAAAACTCTGATCGTTATAAAACAATGATGAACGTTCCTGGATCTGATCAAATCTTTAAGTTAGACGCTGGAGAAATTGAAAAAGGTAAATCTATGTTACCAGTTTTCGAGGCTAAGATTTCTAAAAAGTATTTATTAGAAGATCAACCTAAAAACTTGGTTGCTGAAGAATTAGAATTACAAGCTGTAGATGGTGTTAATGGAGAATTCATTAGTGTAGGATCTATGGATGAAGTTAGTACCAACGGTAACTGGCCAAGAAAATATGACGAAGAAAAGTAGTCTTAATATACTATCAAACTTACAACTGTCCGTTCAAGCTAGCTTGGATGGACTTTCTTTTTGTATTCTAGATACTATAGAAAAAAATATAGTTGCTTTAGAAGAATTTTATTTTGATAAACAATTAACCCCTCTTGAGTTAGAACAAAAACTACAAGAGCTTTTCATTTCTAATGAATTCTTACAACAAGAGTTTAAACAAGTGAGTTTAATTCACAAAAACAACTTAGCTACTTTTGTTCCTAAAGATTTATTTAAAGAAGAAAATCTAATTGACTATCTAAAGTTTAACAATAAAATATTTGAATCTGACTTTATTGCTACTGACGAAATTGTACCTCATAGCATTATTTCTGTATTCGTTCCTTTAGTAAATATTAATAATTTCTTTTTCGATCGTTTTGGTAGCTTAGACTACCACCACTCTAGCACTTTACTAGTAAAGAAACTGCTACATCAAGTGAATTCTTTTACAACCAAATTGTATTGTCATGTTAGTAAAAATTCTTTTGAATTAGTTTATGTAAAAGAAGGTAAACTTCAGTTTTACAACCATTTTTCATTTACTACTAAAGAAGATTTTATCTATTTTTTATTATTTACAATCGAACAGCTAGAAATAGACACCGAAACTATTGATTTTATTTTTTTAGGAAACATTGGATTGGATGATGAAGTATACAGTTTAGTCTATCAATATATTAGAAATGTTTCATTTGGAAGTAGAGAAACCCAATTTGTTTATAGAGATCCAGAGCAAAAACCAAAATACGGACACGACCACTTTACTTTATTAAATACTTTTTAAATGCGAATAATATCTGGAAAACATAAAGGGAGGCGTTTAGTTGCTCCTAAAAAGTTACCTGTAAGACCTACTACCGATTTTGCAAAAGAAGCATTATTTAATATTTTAAACAACGATTTTTGTTTTCCTGAAATATCATTATTAGATCTATTTTCTGGAACAGGAAATATAAGTTATGAATTTGCTTCAAGAGGATGCTCTAAGATAACAGCAGTTGATGCAGATTATAGTTGTACATCTTTCATTAAAAAAACAGCTAGAGAATTGGATTTTGACATTACTTGTTTAAAAAGTGATGTATATAAGTTTTTAGAGAAATGGAAAACACCCTCAACAATTGTATTTGCAGACCCACCGTATGATTTTTCAGATGCAGATTTTGCAAAAATTCCAGAATTAATATTTTCTAAAAATTTACTTTTAAGCGATGGTTATCTAATTATAGAACATTCTAAACACACAAATCTAGAAAAACTACCTTATTACAGTTTTTCAAAGAGCTATGGAGGTTGCACTTTTAGCTTTTTTGAACATACCGTAATTTCATCAGAAGAAGAATAGATAAAACACTGTAAACAAAATACTTATCGTTTTTTTTTGTAACTTTAAGAAGCTAATCAATTTTTAATTATTATGAAAAAAATTATTCTTTCTCTTATTTTATTGTTAGCCCCTATTACTTTTCTTGCTCAAACCACACATGATATTAACTGGACTTTCAACCCTTCTGGAGATTTAACAATTAATCAAGGTGACTCTGTTAGATGGACCTGGGGAGATAATTCTACACATACTGTTACGAGTACATCTGGAGTAGAAACATTTGACAGTGGTAATATTAATGGTATGGGAATGACCTTTACACATACGTTTAACAATATTGGTGTCACTGATTATAGATGTGACATACACCCTGGCAATATGACTGGAAGAATAACTGTTCAAGTATTAAACATTGAAAACGAATCAAAGCAAAAAACACAATTATATCCAAATCCTGTTAGCAATATTTTAACTGTTAAAACAGAAAACACAATTAGTAATATTAGAATTACAAACGTTATAGGAAAAGTTATAATAGACAAAAATTATAATCTCTCAGAAATCCAATTAAATGTAAGTAGTCTTAAAAGCGGTATGTATTTTATTCAAATTAGTAACGACAAAAACAAAAAAGCACTTAAGTTTTTTAAAAAATAAGCAGGCAATAAGCCGGATTCTGTTCTCTTAAAAGAGCCCTTATCATTTATCTAGAACTAATATTACTATTAGTTTCAAACCGCCTACCCTCCAACATTGAGCGTGTAACTCTTTAACGTTGGTTTACATGGCGTTGCACCCTATAGAGTTTACCTGATTTCACTACAGCATTACCTGTACATTCTTTCTGTTGCACTTGTCCTCATCTCACGATGGACGGCTGTTAGCCGCTATAGCACACTATGGTGTCCGGACTTTCCTCTCTCCTATTAAATAAGACAGCGATAAGGTAGCCTGCTTACTGCAAAAGTAACATTATATTGTTGATAACATCTAAATAAATTACAATTTACATTCCAATAATTTTATGGCTATTTTCTATATTTGTTAAGTAAAAGCAATTATGGAGCATTTTGTAGTATCGGCACGAAAATACCGTCCAAAAACATTTAAAAATGTTGTTGGACAACAAGCTATTACCAATACACTATTAAATGCTATAGATAATAACCATTTGGCTCAAGCTTTATTATTTTGTGGGCCTCGTGGTGTTGGTAAAACTTCTTGTGCACGAATATTAGCAAAGCAAATTAATCAGCAAGAGCATCAAGACGAAAATGAAGATTTTGCTTTTAATATATTTGAATTAGACGCAGCTTCAAATAACTCTGTAGATGATATTAGAAGTTTAATTGAACAAGTTAGAATACCTCCACAAGTTGGTTCTTACAAAGTTTATATTATAGATGAGGTACACATGTTATCTCAAGCTGCTTTTAATGCTTTTTTAAAAACTCTAGAAGAACCTCCTAAACACGCTATTTTTATATTAGCAACAACCGAAAAACATAAAATTATTCCGACCATATTATCTAGATGTCAGGTTTTCGATTTCAAAAGAATCACAGTTAAAGATGCAGCCGAATATTTAGCATATATAGCCAAAGAGCAAGGAATTACTGCAGAGGAAGATGCTTTGCATATTATAGCCCAAAAAGCAGATGGTGCCATGAGAGATGCATTATCTATTTTTGACAGAGTTGTTAGTTTTTCTGGTAGTAACTTAACTAGACAAGCAGTTACCGAAAACTTAAATGTTTTAGATTACGATACGTATTTTAAAGCTACAGATTATATTCTCAACAATCAAATACCTGAACTGCTAATATTGTTTAATGAATGCTTAGCTAAAGGATTTGACGGACACCACTTTATTGCTGGCCTTGCCTCTCACTTTAGAGATTTATTAGTCTGCCAAAATCAAGCTACAATTCCTTTACTTGAAGTTGGAGAAAGAGCTAAGCAACAATATTTAGAACAATCTAAATTAAGCTCACAAGGCTTTTTAATTACCGCCATAGATAAAGCTAATGATTGTGATCTTAAATACAAGACCAGTAAAAATCAGCGTTTATTAGTTGAATTATGTTTAATGCAATTGGCTTCCATTACTTTTAATGGTGAAAAAAAAAAGCCTAACAACTTCATAATTCCTGCTACTTTCTTTATTAGTACGCACTCATCTGTAATTACCAAACCTGTAGAGTTACCTAAAGTAGAAACTTCAACTAGCCAACAACAAGAAAATATAATTTCAGAGCCTAAACCTGAAACAAAACAACCTACAATGAAACCTGAAAAAAACAGAATTTCAGGTCTATCATTAGCAAGTGTAAAAAAGAAACAAGACCACCTTAAAGCCAAACAAGAAAAAGAAACTCAACATGTAGAATTACCTACCGATCCTTTTAAGGATAGTGATTTAATCAATTTTTGGAATAAATACATTGAAATTTTGCACAAAAAAGGCGAAAAAATTTTAGCTTCTATTTTAGAGGTTGACATTCCAAAAATTAAAAATGAAACTATTCATTTAGAATTCCCTAACGAAACCATGAAAGTTGAGCTAGAAAGAGCTCAATACCCTATTTTAGCTTACTTGCGAAAAAAAGTTAATAACTACAATGTAAATTTTCATATAGTTGTTAATGAAGCTACACAAAAGAAATACGCTTTTACTGCTAGAGAAAAATTTGAAAAACTTTGTGAGTTAAACCCTGCTCTTGATTTACTTCGAAAAGAATTTGATTTAGACATCTAGTTTTTAGTCTTTAATATTATATATTTCTATTTTTGCCTTCTTAAAACTTAGAGAGATATGTCAATGTTAGGATTAAAACTTGCTACAGATCCAAGATGGGTTAATATTGTAGAAAAAGATATTCATGAAATTTTAACCGATCATGCTTTTTGCGAACAAAAAGCTGCTAGCTCTGCTATATCTATAGCTGTAAAGTTTTCTGACAGACCAGAATTAGTTTCAGCAATGTTAGAATTAGCTCAAGAAGAGTTAGATCATTTTAAAATGGTTCATGACATAGTTGTAAAAAGAGGTTGGGTTTTAGGTAAAGAAAGAAGAGATGAATATGTTAGACAACTAACAAAATTCTTTCCTAAGCCTAAAAATGAAAGTTACAACCTAGTTCACAAATTACTTTATTCTGCCATGATAGAAGCAAGAAGCTGTGAACGCTTTAGACTTCTTTCTGAAGAAATTAACGATTCCGAATTACAAGAATTTTACAGAGAACTTATGATTTCTGAAGCAAATCACTATACTTTGTTTTTAAAGTTTGCTAGACAATATGGAGAAGATATAGAGGTAGTGAACCAAAAATGGAATGATTTACTCGCTTTTGAAGCCGAGTTAATGTCTAAATTAAGTGTATCTGGAACCATTCATGGTTAAAAAAAAGCCAGCTTATTACCCGTAAGCTGGCTTATCAACCCATAATTAAAATAAATAATTAATAATTACCCATAATTATTACTTTTACTATATATAATTTATTTATAGACTATATTTTTTATACCAAAGTTGTTTTGAGAAACATTGTAGCTCATTGAGGTTTACTCAATTTTTAATTAACTACTTACTTAAATATAAAGCTTTATCAGTTACTAAAAACTAACCCGCTATATATATTCGATTATTTGCTTATTTTAAGGTTAAGCTACCTTATTTTAAACGTTTATAAGTACAAAAAAGAGCCTATTACGCTATTAACAGACTCTTTTTCAACCCAAAATTAAAATAATTACACTAAAATTACTTTACTATTATCTTTCTTGAAACCAACATTTCGTTGTTGTATTTAAACCTTACTAAATAAGCTCCTGTTTTAAAAACATTTGGAATTATTGCCTTAGTAATTTGCTGTTGTCTTTCAATGCTGTTATAAACTTCTTGACCTAACATGTTAAATAACTGGACATTAGATAATGAAAATGCTTTTTCATTACTAATTGCAATATGGTTATCTGTTATATTGTAATACACAGATAAATTATTTACTTCTTCCAACTCATTTCCCACAGATAAAACTACTCTTTCGAACACAATAAAAAATCTATTTACATATTCACCGACTGGCAAATTTAAACTAGCCTCTGTATTCGATTCTAATATTGTACGATTACCGGTTTCTTTATCTAAAAAATAAACATTGATATCTTCATCTAAATCCGCTAAGCTTTCTGCTGTAAATGTACTTAATCCATCTTGACCAGTTCTTATATATAAAGGCAATTCTAAGCCGCTGTAAATACTTCCTATTCCTTGTATAACCATTGATTTATTTTCTACTATAAAAGCACATTCAGACGGATGAAAGTCATCTAATAATTCTGCATCATAGCCATAATCTATCATTTCTGTTAATCCGTCTTTTACACCCAATAACAATTGCCTTATAGGTCCTTCTGGTGTTACAAAATTAAAATATACCCTATCTATATCATCCTCACCTTCTGATACACTTCTATTAGATGCAGATCTAGATGTTAATGATGTTGCTGTAGACACAAAAGTTGAATTACCGTCCATTTCTCTTTCAAAAACTCTCTGACTGTTATTAAATTCTATTGTTCCACCATCTGAATCTCCTTGAACAAAAAAACCTTGGCCTACTGGAATATAGCGTTGTGGTAAAGCCTTATTACTATTATCTGTATCTTGATTAGACACACCAGGATCTGGTATAGCATAAGTTGCCCCTAATTTATTTAAGGTAGCATAACCTCCTTGATAATCAAGTAAATTGTGACTTTCACCTCCCCAGTGGTCCCAAAAATACAAAGCTCCTGTTGTAGTTCCCGATCCTACCACATCTCCATTGTCTTCAATACTAGCTATATTATCGTCAATAAACTTATGGGCATCAATTGCTGATGGAAATGGATTTCCTACTAAGTACGTGTTATTAGCTCCAATTGGTAATTGTATAGAGTTGTTTCCCGTCATTGCATTAGAATCGGCTTTTCTTCCGTTATTTGGTTTTCCTTCAAAAACATAATTTTGAGAAGAAGCAGATGTTCCTGTCCCTTTTTGAGTATACCCCTCTCCTACTTGTAAGCTTCCAGTAGAGCGTATATGGGTCCAATTATTATAATCGTCCGGACTATTTACGAATTTAAACATCCAAAAGTCTGCTAACGATATAGGAGTACCTGACTGACCATCATAACTATAAGTAATAAAATTTATATTTTGAGGAACTAAAGGGTTACTACCATCTTTTAAAACATTGGCTACTGTATAATTAGTATTATTAGCAGTAGTATTTACAGGGTTTACAGGTGCTGACCAATAATTATATGAATGTACATCTGATTTACCTTGTTGGTCTATTTCTATAGCTCCAGAACTAGTTACATCTAAATCACTAAACTCTGTTTGTACTAATTGAGATTCTCCATTTAAATCTAACTTACCGTCTAATTTTAAATACCATGTATTAATTATACCTGCATTGTTTTGTACATCTAACTCAGAATTATTTCCAACTAAGAGCCCTATTTGATTATGTGTCTCTGTAGTATTGATAGTTACCCCATCAGCAATTCTAACAATTGCACAATCACTGTTAGGGGCATTATCAATATCCCAAACATCTCCATGTTCCCAAGTAGACACGTCTGTCCAATCACCACTATTAATAGCTACATATGGCATAGGTGCATTTCTTTCCTGATAGGTACGCATATTATTTAAACCACCATCTACACTCAAACTAGATTCATCGGGTGTAAAACCAGTATTTACTATATTCATTTTATAGTATAATATTAAAGTATTCCAAGACAATCCTTCAATATTTTTAGGTATAACTGTACCTCTTACAAACCCTCCATTATTTTCAATTTCTTGGTAAACTTGTCTTTGCAATTGACTATCGGTTAAAGCCACATTATACACTCTGGTTTCATATATTGCTCCTTTAAAATAAGCATTATCAAACTCAGTATTTCTTCCAATTTCAAAATCATCACTATTCCAGCTTGCACTATTATCTAACATATTACCAGTAAGCAAACTATAACTCCACACCATATTTCCGTTTATAAACAAATCAACAGACCCTTTGTTTCCATTGTATCTTGTGCTAACATGGCACCATTCATTTTCTTTTAATACTGGAGCCAGAATATCAGGAGTTGTTATACTATTTAAAGCAATCCCATTGGTTTTAACAAATACTTTCAATCTATCATTGCTATCAACAAAAACGCGAAGATTTTTTTGTCCCATTATTTCACCTCCTGTAAAACCATTATCTAAACGTACCCATGACATCATTGTAATTTCTGAGTTACCTCCTAAAAAAGCAGGTCTATTAATATAATCGTTCACACCATCGAAATCTAAAGTTTGTGGCAAACAAAAACTAAAATTCCCCAATCCAGATCCATGAGTTCTATTAATGCTACAAGTTGAGCAATCTTGCCATAGAAAAGTAACACTAGTGATATAATCATTATCTAAAAAATTAACTCCTACAATAGCATCATCACCTGCCGTAGAACTTGCAGTTGCATCTACAACACCTGTTGAATTATCTACTGTATAGGATGGATTTCCTGAAACCGTAAATGTTGGCAAAATTGTTCCTCCAGAAGTAGTTGTAGCTGATATAGTATACTTATCACCATGAACACTAGATTTATTAACATGATACAAATCAAAAGAAAGCGCATAAATTGGCGAACTAAATGTTATAGTACATGTTATGCCACTGGCTACCGTAAACCCACTTGTTCTTAAATCTAATCCTTCAAATGCTCCTGAAGATGCAGAAGTACCTACCTTAGGAGTATCTTGTCCTCCCCAATCTTGAAAAGTACCTGTATCTCCTGTGAAAGACACCGTGAAATCAATTCCAGAAGCATCAACATCTGAAAAAGTATTAGTTATAGCTCCATCTGGAGACCAATCGTATTCATTTGAAGTTACTGGAGATGCTGTCCAGTCAAGTGTAAAATTCTCACCACACTGTGGCGGTGCATGTAACTGAGCTAAGGCTGTATTTGAAATTAAACCTATTAAAATTGAATAGAAGCACAGAGTTTTATGTGTAATTGTCTTCATAATTTACCATATTTAGATTAAACAAACCGTTTTTCTAAATAATTCTTTCGGGAAGAATATGGTAAAGTAATTTCTTTGATTGCCATTCTTAATATGGCATGCTATTTTTTTGAGTAAATCTTTGTTGTGCAAAGATTTTTGTTGTTGGGATGAAGTTCTAGTTGTATTAAGAACTCTTATTTAATCTACGAACATTCTTTTGTTTTAAACAAAAAAAGAGCCTTTTAATCGTTAAAAAAAGCTCTTTTCTAGATGAAAAACATTTTTAGAGTACTTATTTATCTGAATAATAAAGTGTTTTTATAATTCCATCTGACAGACCTATTTTAGGTACATATACTTTTTTAGATTTACTCCATTTCATTGCATTTAAGTATATTTTTAATGCAGGTATAATTACATCTGCCCTATCAGGGTTTAAGCCTATTTCAGAAATTCTATCAGCATAAGACATTGCATTAAAAAAATGATATTGAGCATTTAAAAACACATAAGACAATGGTCTATCGGTGGTTTTTCCTGATAACTTATGTATTTTATTAATATTCCCTCCAGAACCTATCATAGTTATTTTTTCATAAGCATTGGTATTCTTCTTAATCCAAGATTCTATATTATTCCACACTTCTTCTGTTATAGACTCATTAATAAGCCTAACTGTGCCTATTTTAAATGATTTTGAATTAATTATTTTACCTCTAGAAAAAACAGTGAATTCTGTACTCCCACCACCAACATCTACATATAAATAATTTTTATCTGGATCTATAAATGTTTTTAAATCTGTAGAGGCAATGATAGCAGCTTCTTTTTTACCATCGATTATTTCGATATCGATATCGCTAGTTTCTTTTATTGCTAAAGCTATATCTTTTCCATTATTAGCCTCTCTCATTGCTGAAGTTGCACAAGCCATATATTTTTCTACACCATGAGATTTCATTAGCAATTTAAAAGCCATCATGGTGTCTTTCATTTTAATAATTTTCTCTGGAGAAATAGTTCCAACAGTAAAAGCATCTTGACCTAAACGAATAGGAACACGTATTAAGGAACTCTTTTTAAAATTTGGGCGCTTCCCTTCTTCTTCAATTACATTTGCTATTAACATTCTTACAGCATTCGATCCAATATCAATTGCTGCATATTTTTTTATAATCATTTACTATTATTTTTATTTAAATAATAACTATACGTTTCTACTTGAGATCTAAAAGTAGGTTCATTAGATTTTACGTACTCATTCTTTTGCTCTTTAGAAAACACTCTTGCTTTAACGTTGTCTTTCCAGCCAATAGTAAAAGTTTCTATAATTTCCTTTTTTATACTTTGATCGTAAATTGGACAAGTAACTTCAACTCTATTATCTAAGTTTCTAGTCATCCAGTCTGATGAGGATATAAATACTTTTTCATTACCATCTGCTCCAAAAATCAACAATCTAGGGTGTTCTAAGTACTTATCTACAACACTAATAGCCTTTATAGATTCACTCAAACCTTTAAGCTGAGGAATTAAACAGCAAACCCCTCTAATTATCATCTGAACTTCTACTCCAGCCTGACTAGCTTCATAAAGCTTATCTACCATTTTATAACTAGTCAAACTATTTAGCTTTAGTCTGATTTTAGCCTGCTTACCTTCTCTTGCCTTAATTATTTCCTGATCTATTAATTTCAAAAATGCATTTTTTGCATAATGAGGAGAAACTAATAAATGTTTGTATTTGTTTACAATGTAGTTTCTATCTAAGAAATTAAATACTTTATTTAAATCTTTTAATATTTCTTGGTTAGCAGTAAACAAGGTATAATCTGTATATACTTTTGCGGTAGAACTATTAAAGTTACCTGTACTTATAAAACCATAGCGTTTTATTTTATTTTCTTCTAATCGTTCTACTAAGCAAACTTTACAATGAACTTTTAAACCTGGTACGCCAAAAATAAGTTTTACCCCTTCATCTTGCATTCTTTGGGCATATAACATGTTTGACTCTTCATCAAAACGGGCTTGTAACTCTATCTGAACAGTAACATCTTTTCCATTTTTAGCAGCATTAATTAAAGAACTAGCAATATGAGATACTTTAGCTAGCCTATAAATAGTTATTTTAATGGCTTTAACCTTTGGGTCTAACGCTGCTTCTCTTAAAAATTTAATAGTATAAGAAAAAGTGTGATAAGGTGTATATTGCAGATAGTCTTGCTGTGCAATTTTGTTAAATAAGTTATCATTTAATGATAGGCCTTTAATTGGGAGAGGTTTGTCTTTTTTATACAATAAATCGGTTCTACCAAAACTAGGAAAATCCATATAGTCTCTCCTAAAATGATACCTACCTCCTGGTATAACACTATCGTTTTCTTCAATACCCATTTTAGACATTAAATAATGCAATGTATCTGCAGCTATATTTTTATCGTAAACAAAACGTACTGGATCACCAT
Organism: Pseudofulvibacter geojedonensis; assembly: GCF_042675745.1. NCBI lineage: Bacteria > Pseudomonadati > Bacteroidota > Flavobacteriia > Flavobacteriales > Flavobacteriaceae > Pseudofulvibacter > Pseudofulvibacter geojedonensis. The sequence goes on from NZ_JBHTJM010000001.1 coordinate 97,827, forward strand.
CTTTTCTGTTTTTTACACTTTTTGATAATTTTTCAAGAAAGCTTTTTCCTAAATCAGATTCCATATCTAACTCGGCATCACGAGTTATTTTTATCATATGAGCTTCAATAGAATCATAATCAAAAACATTAAATATGGAATTTAAATTATAACGAATTAAATCATCTAAAAGAATAATAGAGTCCTTACTATTAATACGAGGTAAAACAACAAATCTATCAATTGTTCTAGGTATTTCTAACAAAGCATATTTATTATCTCCATTAATAACTGTCATTTTTACTGCTAAGTAAGCCGCAGAATCCTGTAGTCTTGGTATGGGAGTAAAATCGTTTAATAAAATAGCCATTAAAGCTGGACTTACCTTTTCAACATAAAAACGTTTGATAAATTCTTGATGCTCATGATGCTTTATAGAATCTTCGGTTAAAACAAAAATATTTTCAGCCTCTAATTCTTTATAAATAGACTTCAGAATGGTCAAACTTTTTGTTTGTTGTTCTATAACTTCTTTGGTTATAAGATCTAATAACTCATCAGCCTTATAGACCCCTAGAGCTTTTCTACCTCCTTTACCAGCTTCAGAAATTCTTTTTACAGTTGCATATCTTACTTTAAAGAACTCGTCTAAGTTATTAGAAAAAATTCCTATAAAACGTAAGCGTTCTAACAACGGAACCGTTTTATCTGCAGCCTCTTGAAGAACTCTTTCATTAAATTGTAACCAACTTAACTCTCTATTGATGTAACGATTGCTCTTATTTGTCATCTAATTTCTTTTGGAAAAACTTTATAGATTGTAGTTCCTTTTGTAATATTTGCCCAAGAACTGACATTAAAATCAATTACTACAAATCCACAAGTAGGAACATTTTCTACATATATGTTTCCAAAAGTATTGACAAAGTCGGTAACAGCAAAATTATGACCAAAAATCATTAAAGAATTAATGCTATTATCACATTGTTTTACTTGCTGAATGAGATCTAAGCCTGAAAAATCATATAGTTGAGACTTATAAAAAACTTTTTCGATATCTAAATTCCAATTTTTAATAAAATAATTAGCGGTTAACCTAGTTCTGTTTGCTGTAGAACAAAGAACAATTTCTGGATTATCAAATAACTCATTGGTATACTTTGATAATAATTCGGCATCATTTTCTCCTCTTTTTTTTAATGGTCTATCATGATCTTTTAGATTATATTTCCAAGAAGATTTTGCATGCCTAATTATAAACAGTTTTTTCATTTTTATTTTTTTTATTAAAAAACTACATATATAATATTAATAATATAAGCATTTTTTTATTAACAATTATTTATTTTTTAATTAGTTTTTTTACTAAATTTGAAAAACACAATTGATTTAACTAGTCTTAATTGTTTATCTAAATTCTTTAATTATTCTAGTTATTTTTTCTTAAACCTGTCCAATTAAGCGCCCTAGTCTTAAATTGAACAGTTATACATCCTACCTATGTTATCATTAATAACAAATGAAAACATTGGGGGTTATGAAAAATTTTGTTTTACCATTATTGGTACTATTATGTTTGTATGGTACTAATTCAACTTTCGCACAATTAAATCCAGAAGATGATTTAAGAGATCTGGATCTTGGATGCAACTCTAACAACTACACAATTTTAGAAGTATTTCTAGCAGGCAGTCCAACAGATTCATCTGTTCCAGTTTCTCCTTGTAATCCAGGAGATCCTGTAATGGCTTATGTTTGGTCTAATTACTCTTCTAATTCAAATTCTAACGTTAGTGCTTTTACCATTTTTGCAGATTTAACATTAAATCATCAAGATGGTACAACAGATACTATTTTTTATCAACATTGTGTTGGAGACTTATCTAGCTCTAACAATGGAGTTAATGAAATTATGATTGATTCTATAAATTGGACTTGTGGAGATGAAATCATTTTCTCTAATGCAACTTTAGGATGGGTTACAGCAGGAGGAATAGATTGTAACAATGTTCAAATAACTGATTTTAACAAAGCTCAATGTGATAATGTAGGTGATATATTAGTAGATGCACCATTAGTTGCAAATTTTATAACGGATGTAGATTGTAGTACAGACTATACAGCAAACTTTACTTCTACCACTACCGGTGGTTTAGTAAGAGATCCTAACGACCCAATTGATGTTCTACTTCCTAACCCATACCAGTATACTTGGGATTGGGGACATTCAGGAGTTGGTACCGGTCCTATTGAGGGACCTAGCCCTTTCATGCCTTCTGATGCTACTTTTTCTCACACCTTCCCAAGTGCTGGAACATATAGTGTAACCCTTATAGTTACTGATGGTAATGGTACATCAGATACAATAATAAAAAATGTTACTGTTTATGATATTATTACATTATCTGAAACTCATATTGATATAAGTTGTAATGCAAGTAATGATGCATCCATAGATTTAACAGTATCTGGAGGTTTAGCTCCATACACCTATGATTGGGATAATGACGGATTAGAAGACCCTGATAATGATACACAAGATTTAAATAGCCTATCGGCTGGAGACTATACGGTAATTGTAACTGATGCAAACGGATGTACAGATACAATGACTGTAACTATTAATGAAGGTGATAACAATCCACCTACGGCCACTAACCCTAACTCAATAAATGTTCAATGTAGCGCAGATGTACCAGATCCTGATATTAATGTAGTTGATGATGAAACTGATGATAGTGGCACTCCTACTGTTGCTTGGATTTCTGATGTATCTGATAACAATTCTTGTCCGGAAGTAATTACAAGAACTTACTCTGTAACAGACGATTGTGGTAACTCAATTAACGTTACTCAAACCATTACTATTGATGATGACATTTTGCCTACTGCTTCTAATCCAGATTCAGTAAGCATACAATGTTCTGCAGATTTACCTGTTGTAGACATAGAAGTAGTTACAGATGAAGCTGATAATTGTACGGCTAATCCAGTAGTTGCTTGGGTTTCTGATGTGTCGGACAATAATTCTTGTCCAGAAGTAATTACAAGAACTTACTCTGTAACAGATGATTGTGGTAACTCAATTAACGTTACTCAAACTATTACTATTAATGATGATACTTTGCCAACTGCTTCTAATCCTGATCCAATAAGCATACAATGTTCAGCAGATATTCCTGCTATAGATATCGAAGTAGTTACCGATGAAGCAGATAACTGTACAGCTAATCCAGTAGTTGCTTGGGTTTCTGATGTGTCGGACAATAATTCTTGTCCGGAAGTAATTACAAGAACTTACTCTGTAACAGATGATTGTGGTAACTCTATTAATGTTACTCAAACCATTACTATTGATGATGACATTTTGCCTACTGCTTCTAATCCAGATTCAGTAAGCATACAATGTTCTGCAGATTTACCTGTTGTAGACATAGAAGTAGTTACAGATGAAGCTGATAACTGTACAGCTAATCCAGTAGTTGCTTGGGTTTCTGATGTATCTGATAACAATTCTTGTCCAGAAGTAATCACAAGAACTTACTCTGTAACAGATGATTGTGGTAACTCAATTAACGTTATACAAACCATTACTATTGATGATGACATTTTGCCTACTGCTTCTAATCCAGATTCAGTAAGCATACAATGTTCTGCAGATTTACCTGTTGTAGACATAGAAGTAGTTACAGATGAAGCTGATAACTGTACAGCTAATCCAGTAGTTGCTTGGGTTTCTGATGTATCTGATAACAATTCTTGTCCAGAAGTAATTACAAGAACTTACTCTGTAACAGATGATTGTGGTAATTCAATTAACGTTACACAAACCATTACTATTGATGATGATATTTTACCTACAGCTTCTAATCCAGATTCAGTAAGCATACAATGTTCTGCAGATTTACCTGCTGTAGATATAGAAGTAGTTACAGATGAAGCTGATAACTGTACAGCTAATCCAGTAGTTGCTTGGGTTTCTGATGTGTCAGACAATAATTCTTGTCCAGAAGTAATTACAAGAACCTATTCTGTAACAGATGATTGTGGTAACTCAATTAACGTTACACAAACCATTATTATTGATGATGATGTTCTTCCTACTGCTTCTAATCCAGATCCGGTAAGCATACAGTGTTCAGCAGATATCCCTGCTGTAGATATAGAAGTAGTTACGGATGAAGCTGATAACTGTACAGCTAATCCAGTAGTTGTTTGGGTTTCTGATGTATCAGATAACAATTCTTGTCCAGAAGTAATTACAAGAACTTATTCAGTAACAGATGATTGTGGTAACTCTATTAACGTTACTCAAACCATTACTATTGATGACGATATTTTGCCTACTGCTTCCAATCCAGATCCAGTAAGCATACAATGTTCAGCAGATATTCCTGTTGTAGATATCGAAGTAGTTACAGATGAAGCTGATAACTGTACCACTAATCCAGTAGTTGCTTGGGTTTCTGATATATCAGATAACAATTCTTGTCCAGAAGTAATTACAAGAACTTATTCAGTAACAGATGATTGTGGTAACTCTATTAACGTTACTCAAACCATTACTATTGATGATACTATCGCGCCAGATATTTCAGCTTGTAATTTAGATATTAACACTTCGTTAGATTGTGATGCATCCAACAATGAAACAGCTGCAGACCAATGGAACGCAGACAATCTTGCTACAATTCAAGCTTGTGCTACAGATAACTGTGATATAGACTTAACAGTTACTTCAGATTATAATTTCAGTAACTTAAACCAAGTTTGTGGACCTTGTGGTACTTTAAGTGTAACTTATAATGTAATAGATGATTGTGGTAACAACACTCCTATTACACTTAACTTATCTTTTAATGATAATACCATTCCTGATTTATCAAACTGTAATGTTACAGATGAAACTATAGAATGTGACGGAACTAATAATGAGGCTATAGCAGATCAATGGAATGCAGATAATATTGCTGAATTAGAATCTTGTGCTCAAGATGATACTGCTGTTACAGTTAATTCTAACTATTCATTTACCAACTTAAATTCTACTTGTGGTTTAGGCGGTACTATTCTTGTAACTTATACTGTAACAGATGAATGTGGTGGTTCAGCTTCTTTAAATGCTACTTTAACTTTAAACGACTCTACTCCACCTAACTTAGATGCATGTTCAGTAACCAATACTACTATTGAATGTGACGGTACTAACAATGAGGCTATAGCAGATCAGTGGAATGCAGATAATATTGCTGCTCTAGAATCATGTGTTGCTGATAGTTGTGATCCTGATTTCTCAGGACAAGTAACTTCTAATTATGCGTATAGCAACTTAAGCTCTACTTGTGGTTTAGGTGGTTCTATTGCCGTTATCTATACAATTACTGATGATTGTGGTAACTCAAGTACATTAAATGCTACTTTAACTTTAAACGACTCTACTCCACCTAACTTAGACGCATGTTCGGTAACCAATACAACTATTGAGTGTGATGGTACTAACAATGAGTCTATAGCAGATCAGTGGAATGCAGATAATATTGCTGCTCTAGAATCATGTGTTGCTGATAGTTGTGATCCTGATTTCTCAGGGCAAGTAACTTCTAATTATGCATATAGCAACTTAAGCTCTACTTGTGGTTTAGGTGGTACTATTGAGGTTATCTATACAATTACTGATGATTGTGGTAACTCAAGTACATTAAATGCAACCTTAACTTTAAACGATTCTACTCCACCTAACTTAGACGCATGTTCGGTAACCAATACAACTATTGAGTGTGATGGTACTAACAATGAGTCTATAGCAGATCAGTGGAATGCAGATAATATTGCTGCTCTAGAATCATGTGTTGCTGATAGTTGTGATCCTGATTTCTCAGGGCAAGTAACTTCTAATTATGCATATAGCAACTTAAGCTCTACTTGTGGTTTAGGTGGTTCTATTGAGGTTATCTATACAATCACTGATGATTGTGGGAACTCAAGTACGTTAAATGCTACTTTAACTTTAAACGATTCTACTCCTCCTAATTTAGACGCATGTTCGGTTACCGATACAACTATTGAGTGTGACGGTACTAACAATGAGGCTATAGCAGATCAGTGGAATGCAGATAATATTGCTGCTCTTGAATCATGTGTAGCTGATAGTTGTGATCCTGATTTCTCAGGGCAAGTAACTTCTAATTATGCATATAGCAACTTAAGTTCTACTTGTGGTTTAGGTGGTACTATTGCTGTTATCTATACAATTACTGATGATTGTGGTAACTTAAGTACATTAAACGCCACCTTAACGTTAAACGACTCTACTCCTCCTAACTTAGACGCATGTTCAGTAACCAATACAACTATTGAGTGTGATGGTACTAACAATGAGGCTATAGCAGATCAGTGGAATGCAGATAATATTGCTGCTCTTGAATCATGTGTAGCTGATAGTTGTGATCCTGATTTCTCAGGGCAAGTAACTTCTAATTATGCATATAGCAACTTAAGTTCTACTTGTGGTTTAGGTGGTACTATTGCTGTTATCTATACAATTACTGATGATTGTGGTAACTCAAGTACATTAAATGCTACTTTAACTTTAAACGACTCTACTCCTCCTAACTTAGACGCATGTTCGGTAACCGATACTACTATTGAATGTGATGGTACTAACAATGAGTCTATAGCAGATCAGTGGAATGCAGACAATATAGCTGCTCTAGAATCATGTGTAGCTGATAGTTGTGATCCTGATTTTTCAGGGCAAGTAACTTCTAATTATGCATATAGCAACTTAAACTCTACTTGTGGTTTAGGTGGTACTATTGCCGTTATCTATACAATTACTGATGATTGTGGTAACTCAAGTACATTAAATGCAACCTTAACTTTAAACGATTCTACTCCTCCTAACTTAGACGCATGTTCGGTAACCAATCAAGTATTAGAATGTACAGATGACAATCAAGCTGCTGCAGATGCGTGGAATGCTGCTAATATAGCTGCTTTAGAATCGTGTGTTGCTGATAGTTGTGATCCTGATTTCTCAGGACAAGTAATTTCAGATTATGATTTTGATAATTTAAATACTACTTGTGGTCCTTGTGGTTCTATTAACGTGACCTATACCATAACAGACGATTGTGGTAACTCAAGTACACTAAGCGCTATCCTTTCTTTTGATGATATTACAATACCTGATTTATCTGATTGTGATGTAAATAGCTTAACACTAGAATGTGATGGAACAAATAACGAATCTATCGCAGACCAATGGAATGCAGACAATATTACTGCTTTACAAGCCTGTGCTAATGACTTAGGTATAACCGTTACTTCAGATTATAGCTTTAGCAACTTAAATGTTTCTTGTGGACAAGCAGGCTCTATCCCAGTAACTTATACAGTTACTGATGACTGTGACAATAGTGCTACTTTAAATGTAACTATTACTTTTGAAGATACCACTGCTCCTAACTTAGACGCATGTTCGGTAACCGATACAACTATTGAGTGTGACGGTACTAACAATCAGTCTATAGCAGATCAGTGGAATGCAGATAATATTACTGCTCTTGAATCATGTGTAGCTGATAGTTGTGATCCTGATTTCTCAGGGCAAGTAACTTCTAACTATACATATAATAACTTAAGCTCTACTTGTGGTTTAGGTGGTACTATTGCTGTTATCTATACAATTACTGATGATTGTGGTAACTCAAGTACATTAAACGCTACCTTAACTTTAAACGATTCTACTCCTCCTAACTTAGACGCATGTTCGGTAACCAATACAACTATTGAGTGTGACGGTACTAACAATGAGTCTATAGCAGATCAGTGGAATGCAGATAATATTACTGCTCTTGAATCTTGTGTAGCTGATAGTTGTGATCCTGATTTTTCAGGGCAAGTAACTTCTAATTATGCATATAGCAACTTAAGTTCTACTTGTGGTTTAGGTGGCACTATTGCCGTTATCTATACAATTACTGACGATTGTGGTAACTCAAGTACATTAAATGCTACTTTAACTTTAAACGATTCTACTCCTCCTAACTTAGATGGGTGTTCGGTAACCAATCAAGTATTAGAATGTACAGATGACAATCAAGCTGCTGCAGATGCGTGGAATGCTGCTAACATAGCTGCTTTAGAAGCTTGTGTTGCTGATAGTTGTGATCCTGATTTTTCAGGACAAGTAACTTCTGATTACAATTTTGATAATTTAAATACAACTTGTGGTCCTTGTGGTTCTATTAACGTAACCTACACCATAACAGACGATTGTGGTAACTCAAGTATACTAAGTGCTATCCTTTCTTTTGATGATATTACAATACCTGATTTATCTGATTGTGATGTAAATAGCTTAACACTAGAATGTGATGGAACAAATAACGAATCTATAGCAGATCAGTGGAATGCAGACAATATTGCTGCTCTACAAGCCTGTGCTAACGACTTAGGTATAACCGTTACTTCAGATTATAGCTTTAGCAACTTAAATGTTTCTTGTGGACTAGCAGGTTCTATTCCAGTAACTTATACTGTTACTGATGACTGTGACAATAGTGCTACTTTAAATGTAACTCTTACTTTTGAAGATACCACTGCTCCTACTTTTAATGAAAATTTACCTGGAGATATTACAGTAGAATGTGATGAAGTACCGCAAGCTGAAACATTAACTGCTGGAGATTCTTGCGATAACGATATTCAAATATCATTTAGCGAAAGCTTTAGTGGACAAGATGATGAATGTGCTAATGAATATACTATTACAAGAACTTGGGTAGCTACTGATTGTGCAAGTAACTCATTCTCGCACACTCAAACAATCACTGTAATAGATTCAGATGCTCCAGAGTTTGTAGCTAGTTCTTTACCACAAGACATGACTGTTGAGTGTGATGACGATATTCCTAATTTAAACGATGTAGTTCTTGAAGCTATTGATAACTGTGCTGATGTAAGTGACATTACCATCACTCCTTCTGAAGTAATTTCAGGGCAAGACGATGAATGTGCTAACGAATATACTATTACAAGAACTTGGATAGCTACAGACTGTGCTGGTAATTCATTCTCACATACTCAAGTAATCACTGTAATAGATTCAGATGCACCAGAATTTGTAGCTAGTTCATTGCCTCAAGATATGACTGTTGAGTGTGATGATTCTATACCAGACTTAGAAGATGTTATACTAGAGGTTACAGACAATTGTGCTGAAGCCAATGATATTACTATTACTCCTTTCGAAGTAATTTCAGGGCAAGATGATGAATGTGCAAATGAATATACAATTACAAGAAGCTGGACAGCTACAGATTGTGCCGGTAATAAAACGGAACATATTCAAATCATAACCGTTATAGATAGTACAGCACCAGATTTTTCTGGAGAATTACCACAGGATATCACTTTAAACTGTCATGATACCATTCCTAGTTTAGATGATGTTATAGTAACTGCTGTAGATAATTGTAACTCTGATACTAATATTACTATTACTGCTTCAGAAGATGTTGAAGGTCAAGATGATGAATGTGCAGGTGCTTACTCTATTATCAGAACTTGGACCGCTACAGATTGTGCTGGTAACAGTAAAACCTATCAGCAAATTATTACAGTTGAAGATAACTCTGCTCCAGTTATAGAGGTAGATGCACAAGATTTAACAGTAGAATGTAGTGATTATACTGAAGAAATGTTTGAAGATTGGTTAGCAACTTTTGGTGGAGCTACAGCTACAGATAACTGTTCTGAAGTAACCTGGACAAACAACTATACTGAAGATAAATGGATTGATGGTTGTGGTAGTCAGCAATATATAGAAGTAACATTCACCGCAGCAGATCCTTGTGGAAATACTGCAACTACAAGTGCTATATTTAGCATAGAAGATACTATTGCTCCTACCATACTTACTGAATTAGAGTCAGAAATAACTGTTTTTTGTACAGAAATTCCTGAAGTACCAGAAATCGAAGCTACAGACAATTGTGATGAAGATGTAACTATTGAATTTAATGAAGAAATTGTAACAGTTTCCGGAGATAGTGATTATGATATTGTTTGGTCGTGGATTGTTTCCGATGAGTGTGATAATATAAGTACAATACAACAGGTAATTCATGTAACTACCAATGAAGTAATTACTCAAAATATTGAGCTTTGTATAGATGATGAAGTTTTAGACTTATATACATTGATAAACGATGAATATCATGGTACTGGTTACTTCGAAGTAACTTCTGGTCAGTATACAATTATAGATCATCATTTCGATCCAACCATTGCTCCAGTAGGTCAATATACTATTACCTATTACACAGATGATGAATGTAACCTTACAGGAACTATTACCATCATAGTAGATGATGAGTGCTTTGACTGCACAGACGATATGTATATTTCTAAAGTAGTTACTCCTAATGGAGATATTTATAATGATTTCTTTAAAGTAGAAGGTCTAGATGACTGTGGTACACCTACTTTAAAAATATTTAACCGTTGGGGGAACCTAGTTTTCGAAAGCAACAACTACGACTCTAAAAAAGGTGGTTGGAGAGGAAATGCTCATGCAGGTGGATCTACCATTGGTAGTGGAACTAAATTACCACATGGTACGTACTATTATATAATTGAAATTAAAAACAGCGATGTAGATCCTATAACTGGACACGTGTTTTTAGGAACAGACTAACAACTTAACACAATCATACGGCAACACACACCCCAAGGTGTTCCATCTGAGTAATTACTAATTTAATACTAAAAACAGATGAAAAAGATAATTTTAATCGCGATTGCCCTAATAAGTTCTCAATACAATTGTAATGCGCAACAACAACCGCAATTTACACACTATATGTATAACACCATTGCTGTTAACCCAGGCTATACTGGTAGTAGAGATGCTCTAGCCATTAATGCTGTGAATAGAAATCAATGGGTTGGATTTGATGATGAAGTTCCTAGAACTACAACCATTTCCGTTCATTCTCCTCTAAGAAACGAAAATATGGGATTGGGTATTTCTGTAATGCACGACCAATCAGGTTATGAAAACTTCTCATATGTATATGCAGATTATTCATATACTATAAAAGTAAAAGAAGATCATCATTTAGCTTTTGGAGTCAAGGCTGGTTTTAGTCAATATAAAATTGATCCTGAATTATTTACGTATCAAGAAGTTTTAAACGATCCATATTTTCAAGATCAATTAAACAGATGGACTCCTAACGTTGGGGTTGGTATGTATTATCATACAGAAAAATGGTATGCAGGTCTATCGTCTCCAAGAATATTAAACAACGACTATAACAAGGACAGTGAATATGTTGCACTTGAACAAAATCATTATTACCTAATTGGTGGTTATGTTTTTGACATGACATCAAACACCAAGTTTAGACCTTCTTTTTCTACGAAATATACAAGTGGAGCTCCTTTGTCTGTAGAAGGGAGTGCAGTATTTCTTTTCTATGAAAAATTTTGGTTAGGAGCTTCCTACAGAGTTGATGATGCCATTGGAGCACTATTCGATTTTAAGTTAAATAAACAATTTAGGATTGGATATGCATTTGAATATCCGGTAACAGATATAGCCAGATATACATCTGGAACACACGAAGTAATGCTTATTTATGAATTTAAATATAATAACAGTAGATATAAATCACCTAGGTATTTTTAATAGCGTGCAAAGCTAACCTAAGTCTATAATCTATATATCGAGCGCCTAGGTGATTTTATAACACTTTAAATTATTTTATTATGAAACGTATCGTCCTTTTAATAATAGCTACCTTATTTAGCTTGACAGCTTTTAGTCAACTAGGTAAGAAAAAATATGCTGATAAATTATATAATGAATTCTCATTTATAAAAGCCGTTGAAGTTTACAATGAAATGTATCAGAAAAAACCTGACAATTTTCATATTAATGAGCGATTAGCGAATTGCTATATGTTTTTGAGGCAACCAGAAAATGCTTTAAAACATTACAAAAATGTAGTAAGAAAATCGGCTAATCCAAAATATTATTTAGCATATGCTCAAGCTTTAAGAGGTGCTGGAGAGTATAAAAAATCAGAAAAATGGATGCGTAAATTCAAAAATATTGGAGGGAAAGATACCCGTGCCAATCAATTTTTTGACAATCCTGATTTTTTTGATTTAATATATAACAAAGAAAAACGATATGCTTTAAAAAACCATCCTGCAAATACATATAATAGTGATTATGGAGCTATAAAATACAACGGAGAAACCTATTTTGTTTCAGCAAGAAATGATGAAGATGCAAGTACAAAAAGAGTGTATAACTGGAACAACCAACCTTTTCTTGACATTTTTAAATTAAATGATTCTAGTAGTGTTGCTATACGCTTACCAGAGTCAATTAACACAAAGTTTCATGAAGGAGCAGCCTGCTTCACTCCTAACGGTAAATATATGTATTTCACTAGAAACAACTATCATAACAAAAAGGCTATTAAAGACTCTGAGGGAACTAATAACTTAAAAATATTTAGAGCCGAATTGATTAACAACGAATGGGTAAACAGTAGACCTTTATTTTTTAGTAGCGATGAATATTCTGTAGGTCATCCTTCTATTAGTAGCGATGGAAAATATTTCTTTTTTACTTCAGACATGCCTGGTGGTTATGGAGGAACAGATATTTATGTTTGTGAAGTACACGAACGTGGAGGCTTAAAAAAACCCATGAATTTAGGACCAATTATTAATACAGAAGGGAATGAAATGTTTCCGTTTTTCCATCAAAAAGAAAACAGATTATATTTTTCTTCAGATGGTCATTTAGGTTTAGGACAGCTAGATATATTTACAGCAGAATTAAAAGATAACACATATAGTAATGTAACCAACCTTGGAGAACCTGTGAATAGTATTGCAGATGATTTTGCTTATAATTTAAATGAGTTAGGAAACGAAGGATTTCTTTCTTCAAACCGAGAAGGTGGCGTTGGAGACGATGATATATATACTTTTACCAGAAGAAGAGACTTTACACTTAAAGGTAGAATAACAGATAAGATAACCAAAGAACCACTTGAGGGAGCTACTATAATACTGTCTGATAGCGATGGAAATATTTTACATGAAGTAGTTACAGCTGAAGATGGTTACTATGAAAAACTAATCAAAAGAAATCATAACTATCAAATAAATGGTGATAAACCAAAATTTGAGAACGATTTTAAAGCCTTCAACTCATTTAATCAAGAAGAATATACAGAAATGATTGTAAATCTTGAATTAGATCCGCTTAGAGATATGAATATATTAGCTGGATTAAGTGCAGATATTATTTACTTTGATTTTGATAAATGGGATATTAGAGAAGATGCAAAACCTGAGCTCAACAAAATTATTGCGGTAATGAATAAATACAAAAATATGGTTATTCATATTGAATCTCACACAGATTCTAGAGGATCTGCAGCGTATAATGAAAAACTCTCTTCTAAAAGAGCAGAATCAACTTATAATTACTTTATAGAGCAAGGTATAGAAACAAGTAGAATAACATCTCATAAAGGATATGGAGAATATCAATTAACTAATGATTGCGGGGATGGTAAAAAGTGTAATGAAGATCAACATCAAGCAAATAGACGAACAGAATTTGTGATTGAGAAAATGAATTAAAACATCACCTTTTATAGTGATATCATCAATATAACTGTTTATTTTTTAAATAAAAATCATTATTTTAACAAATATTACGTATATTTATAATCCCAAAAAACTCATTCCTCTAAAAATTACTATTATTAAAAAGTAGTTAAACAATTATCAATAAAATAATCTAGAGACTACTTCGTATATTTAAATTATCGAAGATTGTGTAATTATTAGGGTTTAAGTCGATATAATGCGGAGTGGTTCTCTTTTTATACAAACCAAGTAATAAATTCCCCCATCAAAAAAATACTTACTAAAATGTAGTTAATCAAATTTTTAAATATTATAACTACTTCACGTAATTAAATTATCGAAGATTGTGTAATTATTAGGGTTTAAGTCGATATCATGTGAAGTAGTTATTTTTTTTATGGAGCTAATCTATCTATCTTCCAAGAAAAATCCTCTTCTAGCTTATACCTTATTCTGTCATGAAGTCTATTTGGTCTACCTTGCCAAAATTCAATTTCAACCGGTTTTACAATATACCCTCCCCAATGTTCTGGCCTCGGTATTTCTTTTCCTTCATAATACAATTCTAACTCCTTCAACTTGTTTTCTAGGTCTTTTTTTTGAACCACTTTACTTTGATTAGACACGTGTGCACCTAGCTGACTTCCTCTAGGCCTACTAGCAAAATAACCATCTGATACTGAATTAGAAACCTTTTCTGCTTTACCCTTTATAATTACTTGCTTTTCGGCAGAATGCCAAAAAAAAGACAAACAAACCTGATTATTATGAGCTATAGCTTTTCCCTTTTCACTATTGTAATTAGTATAAAAAATAAATCCTTCGTGAGTATATTTTTTTAACAGTACTACTCTACTTTTTGGAAAACCATCTTTACCAATTGTAGATACAGTCATTGCATTAGCTTCATCAACCGTATCTGACCTGTCCACTTCATAAAACCAAGTTTGAAATAATTGCAATGGATTATCTGGAACATTATTTAATAATAGTTCAGACTTCTCATAAGACTTCCTGTAATTACTTAAATCCTTTTGCATTAAAATCATATTAATTGATACACAAAAGTAGTTTTTAAATCAGTTTTAATCGTTATTTTTATAAAAAACATTTTATGAAATTTACTTGTTCTGTTTGCATAAATAAACCTGTTAATACTGTTATTGAAGAGTTTTTAAACCCAGAATCTCTTAAAAGAAGCATGAAGGGTTTTATTAAAAAAGAATTAATTAGTGGAGAACTTCATGCTACTGGAGCTAAAAGTAAATTATACTACGATAAGTTTGAAATGGAAGAAACTATTTTAGAAAACAATCTACCCATGTTTTTCTATGCTCAATACGACCATACACATATGAGTAATACTATGAAAACTACCTTTAAGCCTTTATCTGATAATGAAACTCAAATAATCACAGAGATTCATTATACAATTTTTAAAGGTTTTGTAATTAAAATCATATCGAAATTATTTCCTAATTTTTTCAAAAAACAAACTCAAAAATGGTTAAATGAGTTTAAGAAATATACAGAAAAATAAGTATAAATTATAACAGCATTAATAGTTAAGATAAACCCAACCATTATATTTAGTATTAGTATGACATCCTGAATTATCACCTAAATTTAACATATAATAATAAGATCCTGTAGGTAAAAGTCCACTCCCTCCTTTATTAGATTCTCCATTCCAATCATTAGAATATCCCTTAGTTTTTTCATATAAAAGATCTCCCCATCTATTAAAAACTTTTAATGTAGCATTAGGATAAAATTCTATATTAAGAATAATAAAACTATCATTTACACTATCTCCATTAGGTGTAAAAGAATCTGAAACTTCAATTATAGGAGAATTAATAACCGAAACTGTAAAACTCTGATTATAAGGGCAAGTTGAATTATAACCTAAATACCTATATATTGTTTGGTTTGTTGTTATGTTTAAGCCAGGAGAGAGCATTTCACCATTTCCGTTAGGCAATGTATAATAGTTTCCTGCTGTTAAATCTGGTAATATATAATTATTACAGACTTCTATATCTGAAGGAAAGTTAGTATCATACTCAAAAACTCTTGCTGTTCCTGAATTAACTCCATCAATATCACTCCCAGGTAATCCTAAAATAAATTTATTTCCTTCATTATTTATAGCTATATCTATTCCATCTCCTAAAGCTTCTCCACAAACTCTATTTTCTAATAGAATCCACTCATTCGCTTCGTTACTTTTATAAACTTCTACATAACCACTAGTATTATCTCCATAAGCATGTTCTGCTCCTATTGCTAAAATATTTCCTTCAGAATTTAAACTCACATTAAAAACACCATCGTTTAAAGCTCCTCTTATATCATTTCCTATTTGAGTCCAATTACCTGAAACATTTTTAAATACTCTCGCATAACCAGTAAAATTATCACTTAAAATATAATCTTGTCTGGCAGCAATTGCCAAAATATTACCCTGAGAATTAAAACTAACCCTACTTAAATAATCATAAGCTGCATCTCCTACTATATCATTTCCTACTTGTACCCAACTATCATTTATATTTTCAAAAACTTTTACTCTACCAGCTCTATCCATACCATTTACATTGCTATGTTCTGCCCCTATAGCAATCATATTTCCTTCAGAATTCAAACTTATATTTCCTCCAAAAAAACTAGCTTGCTCACTTTCAATTATATCACTACCTATTTGCTCCCAATTTCCAAAAACAAACCTATAAATCATAACTTTATTACCATAATAAGCAGAAACAGCAAGTATGTTACCTTCATCGTTTAAACTTATGCTATTGCCAAAGTCAAAAAAAGAGGTGTTTCCGTAGATTGAATTACCTATTTGTTGCCATGATCCTGAAACATTTTCATAAACCCTAACAATGCCATGATTAAAGCCATTTTCATCATTACCTAAACCGCCTATAGCAAGAATATTACCATTATTACTTAAACTAATTGTAGATGAATAATCATAAGCTCCTGTTCCGTATATAGCATCACCAAATTGAACCCAATTTCCTTCTTCATTTTTAAAAACCTTCACATAACCGCAATGGTATTCTCCATTATCTGTTGTATTATTTCCAGATATAGCTATTGTATTTCCATCTCCACTTATCTCAGTATGAGAACCATAAAAATCCCCCTCATCAAGCCCATATAAATCTTGTCCTACTTGCACCCATTGCCCGTAAATTATTGAAGGAATGATAAATACTAAACATCTAAATAAATACATATTGTAAAATTTAATCACTAACTAAAATTAAACTCTTTACCATCGTCTGCTAAATAAACATCACTAAACACTGTTTGTGCTTCTTTTTTAAAGCACTCTATATTATCATAACGAGTAGAATAATGTCCTAAAATTAATTTACCCACTCTTGCCTGTTTTGCAATAGTAGCAGCTTGTTTTGCTGTACTATGCTTTGTTTTTTGACATAAGTGTTCATGCTCTTCTAAAAAAGTACTTTCATGGTATAACACAGATGCATTAGTAATAATTGGGACTATTTTTTCGGTATAAGCAGTATCACTACAAAATGCATAACTTTTAGGAGGTTCAGGATCTAAACTCAATAAATTATTAGCTATTACCTTTCCTGCTTTATTTGGTACATCTTTTCCTAGTTTGATATTTCTATAATAACATTGCTCTATATCATAATTCAAAACAGCATTTATATCAAGTTTTCTTTCACCTAACTTTTCTTTAAACAAAAAACCGTTAGTATAAACCCTATGCTCTAACGGAATAGTATGAACTGTAACCTTATCATCTTCATATATCAACTCAGATGACTTATTTGTTAACTCATGAAAAATCAACTCATAACCTCCATAAGAATTTCCTAACTTCAACAGCAACTCTATAGCTTCTTGGATACCTTTTGGCCCATATATATGAAGAGGAGCCTCTCTACCTAGTAACCTAAAGGTAGAAATTAAACCTATTAGACCATAAAAATGATCTCCATGCAGATGAGAAATAAAAATATTTTTTATTCTAGAAAATTTTACTTTAAATCTACGAAGTTGCACCTGAGTACCCTCTCCACAATCTATTAAAAATAAATTTCCTCTAATATCTAATACTTGTGATGTTGGATTAGTAAATGCTCTTGGAGTAGCTGAGTAACAGCCCAAAATGGTTAGTTTCATGTATAAATCAAAATGTCATTCAGAAAAAAGGCAAATAACAATTTTAAATTAGCCTTAATCTGAACGACATTTACATATTTTTAATTGATTAAATTGCTAAATCACGCTCTATTTCTTCCATTTCTATTATGTCGTGCGCCTCTTGAAGCGTAGGGACAATAGTTAATTCTTCTGGTACATCATCAATTTTAATTTTAGATGAGACTATAACAAATGATTTATTAGATTCGTTTTTATGCTTTTTAGAAATCGACAAAAAATCATTTATTGCATTTGGCAACATTTCTTTAACTGAAAATAAGTTAACTATAATATTATCATTAGAAAAATCTTTGTGTTTTTCTTCTATTTTAGAAACCAACTCTATAATAGTTGCTCTTTCTTGTGTAATTATTGTAGTATTCCCCGTTTTACTAAAAATCATACTTTTTTTATTTTCGAAGCTAATAAATATATTACTGCCATCCTAATTGCCACACCATTTTCTACCTGATTTAAAATAATAGCCTGATCTGAATCTGCAACATCGCTAGTTATCTCTACTCCTCTATTTATAGGACCTGGGTGCATTATAACGACTTCTTTGTCTAAAGAATCTAATAGCTGCTTATTCACACCAAACTGTTGAGTATACTCTCTTGTAGATGGAAAATAACTAATATCCAATCTTTCATTTTGTATGCGCAGCATATTAGCAACATCTGCCCATTCTAAAGCTTTTCTTAAATTGGTTTCTACTTGAACACCTAATTTTTCTATATGCTTTGGGATTAATGTTTTGGGTCCACAAACTTTAACATTAGCTCCTTGTTTTTGTAGTGCAAAAACATTTGACAAAGCTACCCTGGAATGTAAAATATCTCCAACAATAACCACATTTTTACCAGAAACCTCTCCTAACCTCTCTCTGATAGAATATGAATCTAATAACGCTTGTGTTGGATGCTCATGAGCTCCATCTCCAGCGTTTACTATACTTGCTCCTATGTGTTTGGATAAAAAGACACCTGCTCCTGGATTCGGATGTCTCATCACAACCATATCTACTTTCATAGATAAGATATTATTTACCGTATCTACAAGTGTTTCTCCTTTTTTTACTGATGATTGCGCAGCTGAAAAATTAATTACATCTGCCGACAATCTTTTTTCTGCTAACTCAAAAGATAACTTTGTACGTGTAGAGTTTTCAAAAAACAAATTTGCTATTGTAATATCTCTTAAAGAAGGTACTTTTTTTATGGGTCTGTTTATTACTTCTTTAAAATGGTCTGCAGTTTCAAAAATTAACTGAATATCTTCAGGTTGAAGATATTTAATTCCTAATAAATGATTAACACTTAACTCACTCATTTCCTATCTTTATTTAGATATTAAATAAACGGCATCTTCGCCATCTTGTTCTTTCCACAATACTTTTACCTTCTCCTTGTTGATAGCATCTACTTGTCTTCCTCTATAATTTGGTTGAATAGGTAAATGTCTACTAAACCTTCTATCAATTAGAGTAAAAAGCTCTATTTCTTTTGGTCTTCCAAAAGACTGTATAGCTGTTAATGCTGAACGTATACTCCTACCGGTATACAATACATCATCAATAAAGACAACTTTTTTATCCTCAACCAAAAAATTAATTTCTGTACTATTAGCCTCTAATGGTTTATCTCCTCTTCTAAAATCATCTCTATAGAAAGTTATATCTAACGTTCCTATAGTTATATTAGGTATCTTATAATAATTTTCTAATAAGTCTTTAATACGATTAGCTAAAAAGGTTCCTCTGGGCTGTAAACCAATTAAAACAGCATTTGAAAAATCGTCATGATTTTCTATTAATTGGCAAGTTAAACGATGCAAAATAACATTAACTTCTTTTGCATTCAATAACACTTTTTCATTCATGTGTTCCAAAAGATTATTTGGAATACAAAACTACGGATAAATCTCTATATAATAAAAAAACCTCCCAAATGAATTTGAGAGGTTTTTTTATCTAGAAATAAACTAAGTTTACTTTCCTTCCATTTTTGCTTTTAAAGCTGCTAACGCATCTAAATCTCCTAAAGTAGATTTTTCTGCAGTACTAGCTTTCTGAGTTGCAGCTTTAACATTACGTTGCTCTTCTTCTCTAAAGATAGCTGTATGAGAAGCTACTACACGCTTAAAGTCTTTGTTAAACTCAATTACTTTAAATTCAGCAGTTTCACCTTTCTTTAACTTAGAACCATCTTCTTTCTCTAAATGACGAGAAGGAACAAAGGCAGAAATATCATCGTTAAATTTCAATGTAGCACCTTTATCTACCATTTCATCAATAGCAGCAGTATGAACAGTACCTAAACCAAATTCAGCTTCATACTTATCCCAAGGATTTTCTTGAGTTTGCTTATGACCTAAACTTAGTTTTCTTCCTTCAACGTCTAACTCTAATACAACAACATCTAATTTATCACCTACAGCAACAAACTCAGATGGATGCTTCACTTTCTTAGTCCAAGATAAATCAGAGATATAAATTAATCCATCAATTCCTTCCTCTAATTCAACGAATACACCAAAGTTAGTAAAGTTACGTACAGTACCTGTATGCTTAGAACCTACCGGGTATTTAGCAGTAATATCTGTCCATGGATCTTGCGATAATTGCTTGATACCTAATGACATTTTTCTATCTTCTCTGTCTAATGTTAAGATTTGAGCTTCTACTTCATCTCCAATTTTAACAAAATCTTGAGCTGAACGTAAGTGAGTAGACCAAGACATTTCTGAAACGTGGATCAATCCTTCTACTCCTTGAGCTACCTCGATAAATGCACCGTAATCTGCAATTACAACTACTTTACCTTTTACATTATCTCCAACTTTTAAGTTAGCATCTAAAGCTTCCCATGGGTGAGCATTTAATTGCTTTAATCCTAATTGGATTCTTGATTTCTTATCATCAAAGTCTAAGATTACAACATTTAATTTCTGATCTAATTCTACTACCTCGTTCGGGTGGTTAATTCTAGACCAAGATAAATCTGTAATATGAACTAAACCGTCAACTCCTCCAAGATCGATGAACACACCGTAAGAAGTAATGTTTTTAACAACACCTTCTAATACTTGACCTTTTTCTAACTGACCAATGATTTCTTTCTTCTGTACTTCGATATCTGCTTCAATAAGAGCTTTATGCGAAACAACAACGTTTTTAAACTCGTGGTTGATTTTAACAACCTTGAATTCCATTGTTTTGTTTACATACTGATCGTAATCTCTAATTGGCTTTACATCAATCTGAGATCCTGGTAAGAATGCTTCAATTCCGAAAACGTCAACAATCATACCTCCTTTAGTTCTACACTTAACAAAACCATTAACGATTTCACCAGTATCATGAGCATTATTTACTCTATCCCAAGCTTTAATTACTCTTGCTTTTCTATGAGATAAAACTAATTGACCTGTTTTATCTTCTCTTACATCTACAAGAACTTCAACTCTATCACCAACTTTTAAATCTGGATTATAACGGAATTCATTTAATGAAATAACCCCTTCAGATTTTGCATTGATGTCTATAATAGCTTCTTTGTCTGTTAAACGAACAACTTCTCCTTCAACTACTGCGTCGTCTGCAGTCTCAACAAAGTTTTCTGCTACTAATTTTTCAAACTCTTCTAATTTAGCATCTGCTACTGGATCTATACCTTCTTCGTAGTTATGCCAGTTAAAATCTGCTAAAAATTGTTCTTGTGTTTTTGTTACTTCAGCCATTGCTGATAAAATTTTGTATTCTGAGTTATCTGGAGTAATTACAGCACATAAGCCCAGAAGCGTTAAAATAAAATAAATCAAATCCCTTTTTTACTCCATCCTGCTAAAAAGGACTGCAAAATTACAAATATCTATACTGAAACACAACAAATTAGTGTTTTAATTTATGGCATATGATTTGTTTAGGAAAAGACAATCGAAAAATAACAGCTTTTAAGATCAGCAAAAAAACGTTATATTTGATAGGAATCAATATTAATAACTTAAATAAAATTTAAATTATGGTTAAAGCTAAATACCAAGATGTATTAAATTTAGGAGAAGAATTACAAATTGCTAATGGAGATGTTCGTGAAGAAAATGGAGTTTTAAAAATTAAGGGAGAAGCTAAAACTCAATATGAAAAAAACCTTTTATGGGACAAAATAAAAGAAATTGGAGGCAATGAACCTTCTGATATTTTAGCAAATATTACTGTAGCAGACAACTCTGTTTATCACAGACATGTTGTCCAAAAAGGTGAAACTCTAGGTGGTATTGCTAAACACTATTACAAAGATGTTATGAAGTACAAAGCTATATTTGAAGCAAACACTGATATATTAAGCAATCCAGATGTGATTCATCCAGATCAAGAGTTAGTAATTCCTAATTTATAGTCTTTTAATTTACTATTAAAAAGCCACTTCGTTTGAAGTGGCTTTTTTATGACATTATACAACGAAGACTATAATTTAACTCATTTCTTCTATCATTTTTTTTATTTTTTCAAACTGTTCATCTATAGACAAATTAGAATTGTCTATTTCTATAGCATCATCAGCTTTCATTAAAGGAGAGTTTTCCCTGTGAGAATCGATATAATCTCGTTCTCTTACATTATGCAACACTTCATCAAACGTTACCTGTTCTCCTCTAGCAATTAATTCATCATATCTTCTTTGAGCTCTTACTTGGTCTGAGGCTGTCATAAATAACTTTAATTCAGCATTTGGAAAAACCACAGTTCCTATATCTCTTCCATCCATTACCAAACCTTTATTTTTACCCATTTCTTGCTGTTGCTTGACTAGTAAGTATCTAACTTCAGGAACAGCTGCAATAGGACTTACAAAACCAGAAACTTGCATAGTTCTAATATGCTTTTCAACATTTTCTCCGTTTAAGTAAACTTCTGCAAAACCTAATTGAGGATTAAACAAAAAAGATATTTTTATTTTATCTAACTCCAACACAAAGTTTTCTACATCGAAATTTTCATCAGAAATATAACCATTCCTAATAGCGTATAGTGTCACAGCTCTATACATAGCACCAGTGTCTACGTAAATAAAACCAAGTTTTTTAGCTAATTGTTTTGCTAAAGTACTTTTACCTGTAGAAGAATAGCCATCAATAGCTATAATAATTTTAGATATATCCAAACTACTGTAAGTTTATATTAAGACCAAAAGTATGAGCGTTTGCTGCAGTACTAAATTTTTGAAAGGCGTAGTTCACTCTAAACTTATTAAGTTTAATACCAAAACCAGCTGTTAAACCGGCAAAAACCCTATTAGCTTCCAACTTCAACTCTTCACCTCTTCTGAAGTTATAACCAAAACGCAAATTAATTGCTCTACCATGAAACAACTCTCCTCCTATAACTATATGCCTAATAAACTGATTAAAAAAACTAATTTCTTCTTCAGTCTCTACTCCATCTAAATCTACTTCAGATCTAGCTGGATTAGCAGAGGCTATATTAAGCTTTTGTAAATTTTCAAAAACAATATGCCATTTTAAAGGTAATTTATCTAACTTCTTAGAAAAAGCCAAATCAACATGAAATGGTATTTTCTCTTTTGTCTCTTCATAAGTAGTAAATTGATTACCTATATTATTAGCTACCAGAGTTAGTACTGAATTAGAGTCTTTAAATTCATACAATGCAGCCAAATCTAGTGCTCCACCAATAGAACTATACTGTTCTAGTTTTGATGATATAAATTTAGCATTAACTCCTAATTTTAAATTGGTTTCTGGAATATTATACTTGTAACCAGCTGTAAAAGCAAATTCATTTCCTGAAAAAGTCCCAGTAGAATTTCTATTCTCATCATAACCATCAAAACTTCCGTAATCGATATATGTAATACCCGCTATAATTAAGTGCTTTTTTTCTCCAAAGCTTTTGGCAAAAGCAGCACTTCCATAATTTATATCGGCAAAATAATTAACAAAATTCAACGCTAATTGCTTGTCCATCTCATCATTAATTGCTGCAGGATTATGCAAAGCTTGAGAAGTATCCCAATCATTATTGGTTAGTACTTTTCCTCCTAAAGCAGCTTGACGAGGAGATGAAACCAAATTAAGAAATTGATAAGTATATTCTCCCCCTATTTGTGCAAAAACACTCGAGGAAATAAATAGCAACAATAGAAATATTGATTTTTTAATCATAAATACAAAATAACTAAAACTTCGGATGAAAACGAATAGCTTTTTAAAATATTTTACAGAAAATAAAAAAAGCCTCTTTAGAAGAGGCTTTTCAATTAAAGCTTTTTAGCATTTTTTACTTTTTGCTTGGTAAGAGCAATATCTAAAACTTCATCCATTTCTGTAACATAATGAAAGTTTAAACCTTTTAAATAATCAGGTTTTATTTCTAAAATATCCTTCCTATTCTCTTCAGAAAGAATAATCTCTTTAAT
Source organism: Pseudofulvibacter geojedonensis (assembly GCF_042675745.1). Taxonomy (NCBI): domain Bacteria; kingdom Pseudomonadati; phylum Bacteroidota; class Flavobacteriia; order Flavobacteriales; family Flavobacteriaceae; genus Pseudofulvibacter; species Pseudofulvibacter geojedonensis. The sequence goes on from NZ_JBHTJM010000001.1 coordinate 122,132, forward strand.
TTTAGCCCTTTTTGCCGCTAAAATTTTCTCTTTAATTCCTCCTACCGGAAGCACCTTCCCTCTAAGAGTTATCTCTCCGGTCATAGCTAATTGTTTTTTAACCTTTCGCTGAGTAAACAATGATACTAATGAAGTTAACATTGTAATTCCCGCACTAGGACCATCCTTTGGTGTAGCACCTTCTGGCACATGTAAATGAATATTATATTTATTAAACGCATCTTCATCGATATCAAATCGTTCTGCATTTGCTTTAATAAACTCAAGAGCAATTGTAGCAGATTCTTTCATAACCTTTCCTAAGTTACCTGTTATAGATAAACCTCCTTTTCCTTTAGATAAAATTGACTCTATAAATAATATATCTCCTCCTACACTAGTCCAAGCTAAACCTGTTACAACTCCAGCTACATCATTATTTTCATATTTATCTCTTTCTAGCCTGGCTGGTCCCAATACTTTAACTACAGTATCCTTATTAATTTTAACATCATATTCTTCTTCCATAGCTATTGATTTAGCTGCATAACGAACTACTTTAGCTATTTTTTTATCTAAACCTCTTACTCCAGACTCTCTAGTATAACCTTCAACAATAAATTCTAGCTCTTTTTTACCAATCTTTAAGTGAGTTTTATCTAAACCATGTTCCTTTAGTTGTTTTGGCAATAAATGATTTTTAGCTATTTCTACTTTTTCTTCAATAGTATAACCGTTCACATCTATTATCTCCATTCTATCTCTTAAAGCTGGTTGTATTGAACCTAAACTGTTTGCTGTAGCAATGAACATAACTTTAGAAAGGTCATATCCCATCTCTAAAAAGTTATCGTAAAATTCAGAATTTTGCTCCGGGTCTAACACTTCTAACATAGCAGAAGATGGATCACCTTGATGCGAATTAGATAATTTATCTATTTCATCTAAAACAAAAACCGGATTGGAAGTACCCGCTTTTTTTAAGCTTTGAATTAATCTACCAGGCATTGCCCCTATGTATGTTTTTCTGTGTCCACGAATTTCAGCTTCATCTCTTAGGCCTCCCAAAGAAATTCTTACGTACTCTCTACCTAAGGCTTCTGCTATAGACCTACCCAAAGAGGTTTTACCAACACCAGGAGGACCATACAAACACAGTATAGGCGATTTCATATCGTTTCTTAACTTTAATACAGCCAAATACTCAATAATACGCTGCTTGACATCCTCAAGACCGTAATGATCTCTATCTAAAATTTTCTGTGCTCTTTTTAAATCAAATTTATCTTTAGAAAATTCACTCCATGGTAACTCTAAAAACAATTCTAAATAATTTCGCTGAATTGAATACTCTGCAACTTGAGGATTCATTCTTGACATTTTAACTAACTCTTTTTCAAAATGCTGAGCGATTTTATCATTCCATTTTTTAGTTTTTCCCTTAGCACGCATTTCCTCTACTTCTGCTTCATAAGAAACCCCACCTAATTCTTCTTGAATGGTTTTCATTTGTTGATGCAAAAAATACTCTCTTTGTTGCTGATCTAAGTCATTTCTAACTTTAGACTGAATATCGTTTTTAAGTGATAGTTTCTGTTGCTCTAAATCCATATACTTCAGTGTCTCTAAAGCTCTATTAGACAAAGAATGTATTTCTAATAGGTCTTGCTTTTGAGAAACTGATAAATTCATATTGGATGAAATAAAATTTATCAAAAACGAACTACTTTCTATATTTTTAATAGCAAAAGACGCCTCAGAAGGAATATTTGGACTTTGTTTAATTATATCTAAAGACAACTCTTTAATAGAATCTATAATAGCTTTAAACTCTTTATCTTCGTTGGCTGGCTTGTCTTCTATAATTTCGTTTACAGTAGCTATTAAATACGGATCTTCTTTAACAATCTCATTTAACTCAAATTTCTTTTTACCTTGAATAATAACTGTTGTGTTGCCATCGGGCATTTTTAAAACACGTAATATTCTCGCTACTGTACCTATATGATTGATATCTTCTTTAGTAGGATTTTCTACTTCCTTATTTTTTTGCGCAACAACACCTATTTCCTTTTTTTCATTATAAGCATCATTCAACAACTGAATGGACTTATCTCTTCCTGCTGTAATAGGAATAACTACTCCTGGAAAAAGAACAGTATTCCTTAAAGGTAAAATAGGCAATTCTTCTGGTAACGATTCACTATTTATTTCTTCTTCATCTTCAGAAGTCATTAAAGGAATAAACTCTGTTTCCTCATTTATATCTTGTAATGACAAACTGTCCATATTTAAAAAATTTGATTGACTCATATTAATATTTTGCCAAACTGTCATTAATAAACAGCTTGAATTCTTTTAAATTATACTGATTAACATCTATTTACAGCAAAGTACCACAAAAGTATTTAACCTAAAAGATATCAATTCAATTCTCATGCCACTTAACTTTATGTCATAAAAAAAGAGCAGATATACTGCTCTTTTTTTTATAAATTATATTGAATATTATTCGTAGGTAACATCGAATGTTCCGTTGGTAATTACATGAGAAACAACAGGGTCTTGACCTATAGAAGCCGTAATAAATCTATAAGTACCTACAATTCGTTTATTTACTTCATCGTGTAAACTAATGTTTAACCCCCAAGTAACATTACCATTACCAGTATAAGTAATATTGGTAAAACTACCAGAAGTAAAAGACTTTTGCTCATACTCAACAAAATAAGGATCAGTGTTATCTGCAGTAGTTGCTGGATCTCCATCAGGACCATTAATTTCATTCAGGTTAGATGTTCCGTCTCCGTCACAATCAGCATTTTGCCATGCTGGTATTGTTGCGTTATACCCAGTATAACCAGCAGATTGTGCAGGAGAACATGGGTCATTTATATCTGTTCCATCTAGTGTTTCTTGAGTATCACTAACACCATCTCCATCTGTATCTACATTCCCTTCGTAAGGATCTGTACCAGCAGTAATTTCATCTCCATTATTTTGTCCATCATTATTACAATCTGCAGCCATCCAAATAGCATTATTAGCATCATGACCTGTATACCCCGCTGGTTGTAGTGGGCTACATGGGTTATTTGGGTCTGTTCCATTTTCTGTTTCTACACTATCTACTATACCATCACCGTCTGTATCTGGCCCAGTAGGTGTAGTAGGATTTGATGTAAAGTAATGAAGACCATCGAAATTAAATGTACCAGAGATTAACTTATTATCTGCATCAAACTTAGTTATTGCAATATTTCCGTTTGCTTCATTATTAGAATTAGCATATACATTTCCACCTCCATTTGAAACAGTATAATTAGCAGTATTATTAACAGATGACCCAGGTGCAACAGGACCAAACTGATAAGAATTAACAGCTACTGCATTTAAAAGAATATTAAATGATTCTCCGTTATTTCCTCTATAACCGTTTATAGTTGTAACACCATTATTAACATTTGCCTGTGCTACATTTGCAACCCATAGAGATTCATCAAAAGTTACATGCATTCCTCCACTTTCTGCTGCAGAATAAGAATCAACATTACTAGTGTTGTATATTGCTTCATAATTTGTAGTAGCATTTCCAAGAGGATAAGGAGTATTAACATTATTTGGAGCAATACTTAAAGGCATTTTTAAAGTTATAACTTCTGAACCTTTTTTTCCTGAAATAACAATTTTATCTCCTGTACTACCATCATTGGTAAGGCGAGCTTTTATTTCATCTAGCTCCATAAAATCAGTACCATCAATATTAGCAGTCATAGTACCATCCATAATAGGATTTACAACTACTGGATCTGTTACATCTAGTGAAGGATCTAACTCTGCAGGCTCTTCTGCGCTACAAGCCATTAACAACAAAGCTGCTAAACAAGATTTTAAATATATATTTATTTTTTTCATGATATTTTACGATTAATTTAGGGTATAACTGTTAAGTTTATAAGTCACTCCATCTATTGAATATTCAATAAGACCAATATCTTTTGAATAATAATAATCTCCTTCTATATCCCCTGTATCTCCTAATGAACCACCTTCTCCCAAGGTTTCTAACACATGGGATATATGAATAACGTTGTTATATGTTTGTCCATTTACATTTCTAGTTAAATCCCTACCTAGCAAAGTGTATTTATAATTCATACTTACAGTAGTATTTGGAATAGCAGGACTATCACCTATTGGAGTATATGAATAAGTAGATGAAACTACATTGTCCCATGAAGTACCTACAACTGCATCATCTTGAAGAAATTTAATTTCAAATGGCGTACTTTCTATTATGTAAGCCGGATTATCTATACTAACTGCTATTCTATTAAAATAACTAGCTGCTGATTTACGAATAGATCCATACCCGACTGAAGAGGAAAAATCATAATAGGTAATTGAGTTATGTTGAGATGTACTAACCATATTTAAAGACTGTGTCCCTCCTGTGCTTATCGAAAGCTCCCATTGATTACCGACTGCCCTAGGAAAATAATCTCCTGTAGAAGTTCCTGAACCAGCTCCTGCACCACCTCCTCCGGCATTATCAATATTAAGCTCGTCAGCAAAATTACCCTCTAAAGGCTCATCATTACAAGAAATAAAACTTAAACTTGTAATAAGTAAAAGAACGAATGTAGATTTGATAGTTTTCATTTTTTAATTACGGGTTAATTTCATTATCGAACAAACATAAGAAAAATTATTCATTTTTTTTAGGAACTCTAAAAAGTAATATTAAGCCAATAATAAAAAAGAATATCAGAGCCAAAATAGAATTTCTACTACTACCTGTCATATCTCCAATAAATCCATATAAAAATAAACCAATGACCATTGCACACTTCTCTGTAACATCGTAAAAACTGAAATACGAAGTTGTATCGGTAGTTTCAGGAAGAAATTTAGAGTATGTTGATCTGGATAAGGCTTGCACCCCTCCCATTACCATACCAACTCCTGCTGCTGCAATATAAAACTGAAAAGGGCTGTAAACAAAAAAGGCATAACAACACAAACCTATCCATATTCCGTTAATTAATATTAGGGTTTTAACATTACCTATTTTTGATGACAGCTTAGAGGTGAGTTGAGCTCCTAAAACTGCTACTAACTGTATTAATAATATACTTACTATTAAGCCTGTACTTTTGTTGTCTTCATCTCCCCAATTAATCTCTTTTTCTCCAAATATTGTAGCAACTGTCATTACAGTTTGAACCGCCATACTGTATACAAAAAAAGCAATAATAAACCTCTTAAGCTGCATACTTTCTGTAAATGATTTCCATACTTTTGATAACTCTCTAAATCCATTTACCAAAACTTCTGAAGTGACTTTTTTTCCTGTTTTTAAATTCGGTAAATACTTATATGAATAATGACTAAATCCAAACCACCATATACCTACTGTTAAAAAAGAAATTCTCATTGCTTGCATTTTCATTTCACCAGCAGTATCACCTTTAATACCAAAAGACTGAGGAAACATTACAAGTGCCAAATTAAACACTAGTAGAACAACACTACCAATATACCCCATAGAAAACCCCTTAGCACTAATAGCATCTTGCTGTTCTGGATAAGCTATATCAGGTAAATATGAATTATAAAAGACCAAACTCCCCCAAAAACCAATTAAAGCAATAGCATAAAAAAGAAAACTCAACTCTAAGTTATCTTTACTGAAAAAATACAGCATCATACTTGAAATTGAACCTATATAACAGAACAATCTTAAAAACAACTTTTTATTACCCGTATAATCTGCTATACCAGATAAAATAGGAGAAATTATAGATACAACCAAGTACCCAAAAGCTGTAACATAAATCAAAACTATATCATAACTTTTGTTCTCTAAAAACAAAAAATCTATTGCTTCTCCTTTTAAAAATAAAGCTCCATAAAATATCGGGAATAACGCAGAAACTATAGTTAAATTGTACACTGAATTTGCCCAATCATAAAACGCCCAAGCATTTAAAACTTTCTTACTTCCTTTTATAAATTTTGTCATTTAGTTAATTTTTATAAACAAAAAAAGCTGTCCTTAATATGAACAGCTTCGAAAATACAATATTTTATTTTACAAGACCTTAAAAATTACCTAAAGGTCTAAAACTAGTAATTCCAAATTTTTTAGCTTCTTCTTTAGCGTTTGGAGCTAACTCTTTTAACGTATCTATTCTAGAGTCATTAGATGGGTGTGTACTTAAAATTTCTGGAGGTGCTTGTCCGCCACTATTAGCTTTCATTCTTTCCCATAACTTAGACGCTTCATCTGGATTATAACCTGCAATAGCCATAAGTATCAACCCTATTTTATCTGCTTCTGTCTCATGACTTCTACTAAAAGGTAACATTCCTCCTACTTGAGAACCTACACCATAAGCTTGCATAATCATTTGTTGCTTTTGCGCATCTACACCTCCTGCTTGCATACCAACAGTACCGGCAACAGCAATACCTTGCTGTATTTGACCAGCTGTCATACGTTGACCACCATGGTTAGCTAAGGCATGAGCAACTTCGTGCCCCATAATAGCCGCTATAGCCGTTTCATTTGAAGCTACCGGTAAAATCCCAGTATAAAATACTATTTTACCTCCTGGCATACACCAAGCGTTAACAGTCTTGTCATCAACTAAATTATACTCCCATTTATAATCTTTTAAATACCCTTCATGTCCGTTAGCATTTAACCATCTTTCTGCAGCCGTGGCTATACGCTCTCCCACTCTAGTAATCATCTCAGCATCTTTGGTACCTTTAATTACTTTATTTTCATTTAAAAATTGATCGTATTGTTGAAACGCCATTGGAAACAATTGATCATTCGAGTAAGCATTTAAGGTTTTTTTGCCAGTAAATGGATTTGTTTTACAAGCAGAAACCATAAAGATTACCAATACTAATAATGTTATTCTTCTGAAAATCATAATCAAATATATTTTAAATAAGGTTAGCATAAAATTACTTAATATTTTATACTTCACACACTAATATTTAAAAACATTTATTCAAATTTTATACCATTCTCATTCTGTAAGGCATTTATGTTTTTATCGTCTTAAGAAAAAAATGTACACAATGATTAAATCTTATTTAATATCAACTATTTGCATATTCTTTATTTGTTGCCAATCTAATACTGCCCAAGACAAAAAAAACAGCTCAAAAAAAGTTCAGAAAACTGAATTAGAATGGAAAAAGCAACTGACTTCACTAGAATATAATGTTTTAAGAGAAAAGGGTACTGAAAGAGCTTTTACTGGCAAATATGATAAATTCTATGAAAACGGTACTTATCTATGCAAAGGATGCGACACACCTTTATTCTTGTCAGAAAACAAATTTAACTCCGGAACAGGTTGGCCCTCTTTTGATGCTGGTATTAAAGGAAATATAGGCTATGACTCTGATAATTATTTGGGATACACTCGAACAGAGATTCATTGTAACACATGCAAAGGACATCTTGGCCATGTATTTGATGATGGCCCTAGCGAAACAACCGGAAAGAGATATTGTGTCAATTCTGTCTCCCTACTATTTGCTCCTAAAAAAAAACAAGATTAAACCTTTTTCACTTTTAATCGTCTTATACTATATATAATTATAAAAAAGCGATTATGAAAAACGTATTATACTTATTCGGAATAATTCTTTTATTAAGTTTCAATTCTTGTGCAACCAGAGTAAAAGCAAGAGCTACAGCAAAAAAAGTAACTGTTGTTAAAGTAGCCCCAAGAGGTCATAAAGTAGTTTATGTAAAAGGAGCAAAGTACTACACTTGGAACGGAAAGCGTTACCAAAAAACCAGAAGAGGTTATATTTTAGTAAGATAAATTAATTTATAAAGATATATTTTTAAGAGCTGTTCTACCAAAGGTCCGAACAGCTTTTTTTTGCTTTACTTAGATTTCGTTATCTATTTTCAATTTCATTTTGTAAATTCGTGCGATTAAAAATTCGACAATAAAATTCATTACAAATGAGTAAATACGATATTATAGTTCTTGGATCTGGACCAGGAGGTTATGTTACAGCCATTAGAGCTTCGCAGTTAGGATTTAAAACTGCTGTTATAGAAAAAGAAAATCTTGGAGGAATATGCTTAAACTGGGGATGTATACCAACAAAGGCCTTATTAAAATCTGCTCAAGTTTTTGAATACTTAAAACACGCCGAAGATTACGGTTTATCTGTGAAAAACCCAGATAAAGACTTTTCTAAAGTAGTTGCTAGAAGTAGAAATGTAGCTGAAGGAATGAGTAAAGGAGTTCAGTTTTTAATGAAAAAAAATAAAATTGACGTTATAAATGGCTACGGAAAAGTACAAGCTGGTAAAAAAGTAGCTGTAACTAGCGATGATGGAAAAGAAACTGTTTATAGTGCAGATCATATTATCATAGCAACTGGTGCTCGTTCTAGAGAATTACCTGCCTTACCTCAAGACGGAAAAAAAGTAATTGGTTACAGACAAGCAATGACCTTGCCTGAACAGCCTAAAAAGATGATTGTAGTAGGTTCTGGAGCTATTGGAGTAGAGTTTGCTTATTTCTACAATTCTATGGGAACAGAAGTTACTATTGTAGAATACATGCCTAACATAGTACCTGTAGAAGATAAAGATGTATCTAAACAACTGGAGCGTTCATTCAAGAAATCTGGAATGAAAATTATGACTTCTGCTGAAGTTACTAAAGTTGATACTTCAGGAAAAGGAGTTAAGGCTACGGTTAAGACTAAAAAAGGAGAAGAAGTTTTAGAGGCTGACGTATTATTATCTGCAGTAGGAATTAAAACTAACATTGAAAATATTGGATTAGAAGATGTTGGAATTGTTACCGATAGAGACAAAATTTTAGTAAACGATTTTTATCAAACAAACATACCTGGGTATTACGCTATTGGAGATGTAACACCTGGACCTGCTCTAGCTCACGTAGCATCAGCAGAAGGTATTTTATGTGTAGAAAAAATTGCTGGCCAACATGTAGAAGCTATCGATTACGGAAACATCCCAGGATGTACTTACTGCTCTCCAGAAATTGCTAGTGTAGGAATGACTGAACAACAAGCTAAAGATGCTGGATACGAAATCAAAGTTGGAAACTTCCCTTTCTCAGCTTCAGGAAAAGCTAGCGCAGCCGGAACTAAAGATGGTTTTGTAAAAGTTATTTACGACGCTAAATACGGAGAATGGTTAGGATGCCACATGATTGGTGCTGGTGTTACAGATATGATTGCCGAAGCAGTAGTTGCAAGAAAATTAGAAACTACTGGCCATGAAATATTAAAAGCTATCCATCCTCACCCAACTATGAGTGAAGCTGTTATGGAAGCAACAGCTGCTGCCTATGACGAAGTAATACACCTATAAACAGTAAGTCAAAAAATAAAAAGGCGTTTTGAGTTATTCAAAACGCCTTTTTTAATTCAATATCTTCAACTATAAAAAACTACTTAAAGCCAATTCATAACTCTGAAGACCAAAACCAATTATCACTCCTTTAGCATTTGGAGCTAAGAAAGAAGTATGTCTAAACGATTCTCTAGAATATGTATTAGAAATATGCACTTCTACAACTGGTGTTTCAATACCCGCAACAGCGTCTGCTATCCCTACAGAAGTATGCGTATAAGCAGCAGCATTAAGCACAACTCCGTCATAACTATAACCAACCTCATGAAGTTTATCTATTAACTCACCTTCTATATTGGATTGATAATAACTCAATTCTATCGAAGGGAATTTTAATTTTAATTCATCAAAAAAACTCTGAAAAGTCGAACTTCCATATATATCGGTCTCCCTCTTACCTAACAAATTTAAATTTGGGCCGTTTATTATTATTATTTTCATTTTTTAATACTTTTTTCTTTTAAACAAAAAAAGGTAGCAACACTTAAATCACCACCTTTTGATTATATTTTATTTTTAAAAAGATTAAATATCTCTAAATATAGAGCTCATCAACCTTTTTTTATCATTGATACTCTCTTCTAAAGATATCATTGTTTCTGTTCTATACACACCATCTATATCATCTATCATAAAAATAACCTCTTTAGCATGTTGAGTATCTTTAGCTCTAATTTTGCAAAAAATATTAAATTTCCCTGTTGTGATATGAGCAACCGTTACAAAAGGAATTTCGTTAATCCTTTCTAAAACAAATTGAGTTTGAGATGTGTTTTGCAAGAAAACCCCTACATACGCAATAAATGAGTATCCTAGTTTTTCATAATCAACCATTAAAGACGAACCTGTAATAATACCTGCATCTTCCATTTTCTTAACACGCACATGAACCGTTCCAGCAGATATCAATAACTTTTTAGCTATATCTGTAAACGGAACCCTAGTATTCTGTATTAACATATCTAGTATTTGGTGATCTATCTCATCTAATTTAAACTTTGCCATTTTTAAAGTGCTGTAATTATTATTTTGGATTAACAAATATACATTATTCACTAAATAATGATAACTTTTTTTACGAAATCTTCGCCATCAAGCAATATTTCGTTAATTATCCCTAAAGAATCAGCTGAAATTTCTTTTCCGTTAACTGTCATTTTTTTAAAATTAGCATTCAACTCCTTATGAGCAAAATTTTCAGTTAAATCTCCTACTTTTTCTACTAAAGGAATGAAATTCACTTCACCATCAACCAATTCTTCTTTATATTGAATAGCCACATCTAAAGAATTTTCATTACAACCTTTTACATCTCTAATAATGACATCATAAAACAGTTTTTGGTTCTCCGGAAGCTTAAAATACGCTTGATAATAATCTCCTTTTACACTTGTTGAAACAATATAGTCGAAAGCTATTTTTAATGCTTTAAAAATAAAATATCGAGTTTTTTCTCTTTTATAGTCACCAGGATAATGCCCAGCCTCAAACAAAATTGTTGGGGTACCCAGACTTTGAAAAGTATCTCCTACACAATTGATATTAAAAGCGTCATCATAACGGGCTATTTGATTAGGTAATTCCTTCTCTAGTTCTTTATTAATAACAGAAATAACCTCCATCCCTATCTTTCTAGAGCTAGTAATTGATCTCTGCATATCTGATGCTGGAGACAAAAAAGACAAGACTGATGAATTATTTGAGTAACCTGCGCTAAAAATTGTTCTTTGACCATGTAAGTTAAAACAAAAATGTGGTTTAAATGAATCATAAACCTTTCTCAAAACTTTACTCTCTGGTTGAGATAACTTTTGAGCATCTCTATTTAAATCAACCTGATTAGCATTGAACCTGGTATAATATTCGGCTCCATCTGGATTTAAAATAGGTATAAAACAAAATGTATAGCTTCTAAGCAGTTTGTCCACATTTTCATTAGAAAGCATTAAGTAATTAAAAAAATCAAATAATGCTTTTGTTGTGGTACTTTCATTACCATGCATTTGAGACCAAACTAAAATTCTTTTATTCCCAACACCTATATTGAAAGAATATATTTTTCTCTTCTTAACCGAAGTTCCTATATGAGTAATTTTAAAGCTACTCTTGTATTTGTTTATCAATTTTTCTACATCATTATTATTGATATATCTTCCAAACAAACTCTCTTCTTTTATATCGGTATACACTCGCATCAAATTTAGTTCTATACAAATGTAAACAATTGATTTTTTACATTTGTAAACAACTTAAAACAACAAGTTTGTTTACGATTGTATACACGATTAACAACTACTAACTCATAACTAGCTTATTTTTAACATTAATAAGTTTGAATAATTCCAAATAACTGCTTTTCAGTTATTTACAATACTCCATTTAACGTTTTAGTTTATATGCGTTCTTTATTGTTTATAATGTTTACTTGTGTAACTCATAATGGTTGTATACATTTGTATACATAAAATACTCTTGTCATGAATTTTGCTCAGCGTTTACAAAAGTTACTAGATTATTACGATTTATCTGCATCGGGATTTGCAACAAAAATTGGTATTCAACGTTCGAGTATGTCACATATTTTATCTGGTAGAAATAAACCTAGTTTAGATTTTACTATGAAGGTTTTGCATACTTTTCCAGAAGTATCTATTGAATGGTTGATTGATGGTAATGGCTCATTTCCTAAAAGCACTCCTACTCTTACACCAAATGTTAATCAAGAAATCGAAACATTCAATGAAAAATTAGATAGCCAAAATGAAAAAAAAGAAAATATAGATAGCACTAATAAGATTATTTCTGAAGTAAGTAAGCTTGATAAAGATATAGATAAGATAGTCTTCTTTTATAAAGATGGTACTTTTACTATTTATCAAAACACACCATAACTTTTATCTTTGTTGCCCTATAGATTTTTTGTTACTTTGTGTCTATGCAAAAAATCTCATTATTTATACTTCTCATTTTAATAACTTCTTGTTATGAAAAGCCTGAACGAAACTGTAGTGATTTTAAGTCTGGTACTTTTGAATACGAATATGAAGTAAAAGGAGAATTAAAAAAAGCTACCTTTACTCGAAACGATACTTTAGAAATAGATTATCATGGCAAACATATTGATTCTATTCATGTTACCTGGATTAATGATTGCGAATATATACTCAGGAACATCAACCCTAAAACAATGTTAGAAAAAAAGGCTATACACTTTAAAATACTAACAACAAAAGGAAACACTTACACCTTTGAATCACAATTAGTAAATGACCCCTTAAAAAGGAAAAGTAAAGGAACCGTAACTAAAACTAACTAAAAATATTATGTTTGAAATCTTTACAACACCTGATGCTTGGGTAGCATTATTAACCCTAACTTTTTTAGAAATTGTTTTAGGTATAGATAATATTATTTTTATCTCTATTGCTTCTAGTAAATTACCTGAAAATCAACAAAAAAAAGCTACTAATATTGGTTTAATATTAGCTATGGCATTACGTATTGTGCTATTATTTGGTATTTCTTATTTAACAGCATTAAGTGCTCCTTTTTGGCATATTAATCTTTCGTGGATTCAAGGTGGTATATCAGGGCAAGCATTGATACTATTTGCAGGCGGCCTTTTTCTGCTTTATAAAAGCACCAAAGAGATTGCTGAAAAGGTTGAAGAACCTGAACATGACAAAGAAGAAGTAAAAAAATCTAGGTCTTCTTCTCTATCAAATGCAATTGTTCAAATAACTATGATTAATATAGTTTTTTCATTTGATTCTATATTAACGGCTATTGGTATGACTAATGGTATTGGAGATAAACCAAACGATGCTTTAATTTTAATGATTGTAGCTGTAGTTATTTCTGTTATTATTATGATGTTATTTGCTAACCCTGTTGGTAAATTTGTAAACAAGCATCCTTCTGTACAAGTTCTTGGCTTATCTTTTTTAATCCTGATAGGTTTTATGTTAATTGCTGAAGCTGCACACTTATCACATTTAACTGTATTCGAACAATCTATTGGTGCCATACCAAAAGGCTATTTGTATTTTGCAATTTCTTTCTCTCTTTTAGTAGAATTTTTAAATATGCGAATGAGAAAAAACAATAAATAATTAATTCTATTTTAGTTTATAAAAAAATCAACGCATATAGCGTTGATTTTTTTGTATATTATAGTTTGTTAATTGTTTCCTGAACTCAATTGAAAAAGATTATTCTTTATATATTATTCTTTTCTTCTTTTCTAGCTTTTTGCTCACAAAATGAACGTGTAATTAAATATCAGAACAGCACAAAACTATCAAGAATAGGAAAATATCTAAGCTTTTATGAAGATACTAGCAATCAATTATCAATTAAGGAAATAAGCAAATTACCTTTTACTCCCTGTATTAATAACACACCAAATTTTGGTTTTTCTAAAAGTACATATTGGGTGAAATTCACTTTAGAGAATCTATCTAATACCGAAGAATTCTTACTGGAATTTAATCGCATTTACGCAAAAGAACTCTCATTATATTATCAGGTTCAAGATACTAGCTCGTTTTTAGTGAAAAATTACAACGAAAATTCAAAAAAGCATATAGGTAGGTTGTTTTTATTCGAATTTTCTATACCAAAATCAGAAAAGATAACTTTTTATATTAAACTAAAAACTACTTGGAGTTACTCTTTTCCAATAAAAATAAGTCCTCAAAAAAATGCGTTCAAACAGTTATTTCATCAAGAACTTATTGGTGGTATTTACCTAGGTATTATATTAATTATGGTTTGTTATAACTTTATTATTTTTTCATCTGTTAGAGACAAAAGCTACTTGTATTATGTTGTATATATAGCCTCTTTTTTTCTTTTTCAGTTAAACGAACTAGGATATGCCTATAAGTATTATTGGTATTTAAAACCTTACTTATTTCATATTTTCACAAAAGTAACTCCTATACTCTCTTGTATTACAGCTATATACTTTGTTCGAGATTTTTTAAAAACAAAACATCATACGCCAAAATTACACAAGATATACAACTACTTTATAATTGGCTTTATCTGTGTATTATTCACAATTACAAATAATAAATATAATGAGTTTTACTATACCATATTTAATGTCATAGCTTTTAGCATTTCTATATTCACTTTAATTGTTGCTATTGTTATTTTAAAAAAAGGATTTTCTCCCGCTAAATTTTTCTTAATAGCTTGGTCTATATTATTGCTATCTATTATTCAATATACACTTAGTAACTTAGATATTATACCATATTTTTCTTTTACAAGATATTCTTTAGAAATTGGCTCTATTATAGAAATTGTTCTACTCTCTTTTGGTCTTACATATCGTATTAATGTATTAATGAAAGAAAAAGAAAAATCGCAAGCTTTAGCGTTAGAATTAGCAAAAGAAAACGAACTTATAATTACACAAGAAAACCAAAAGTTGGAAGAGTTAGTTAATAAACGTACAAATAAATTAGCATTAAAAAACATTCAAATACTTGGACAAAATGAAGAGAAATCTACTATGATGAGAGAAATACATCATCGAGTTAAAAACAATTTACAAATGATTAATAGCATGATTCGCATGCAATCAAAATTTGTGAATAGCAGTGATTCTAAAGACGTCCTTAATAAAGTACAGAGGAGGATTATTGTTATGGCGCAGCTTCATGAAAAAATGTATTTATCTAAAGACTTAAAATCTATACGTATCAATTCTTATTTAACAAATATGATTTCTGATATTTTTAAAAACGATGAGAATGATAATTCTTTTATTTTAAATATTTCTGAAGAGCTAGAATTCAATACCGAAAATGCACTCTCTGTAGGTTTACTTATTAATGAACTTATAAATTATACTTTGCCTCAGGTTAAAAATGACATCATCAATATTGAAATCAAAGAAGTTCAAAAAAATGAATTTATTTTAACTTTCTTCAATAAAAATAAGGGCATTAGCTATAGTAGTTTAATGAAAAAAACATCTTTAACTCAAAGATTAACTTTAAACTTTATAAAACAACTTAACGGTTCTATTCCAGAAAATCAACATGTAAATAACGAGCATGCGCTTGTAGTAAAATTCGATACTTTGTAGTTTACTTTACATCTATAATGTTGTATATTTATAGTTGATAGCTTTTACGTATTTAATTTTGAGAATAAATCTTCTTATTTATTTTATCCTTCTTTCGTTTTTCCATTGTTCTGCAAAAGAAAAAGAATTAGTTATTTCTAATAGCTCTAAAATTATACGAGTAGGTCCGTATATGGAAATATTACAAGACTCTACTAACCAACTATCTATAAATGATGTATCTAAACTAAATGGCTTTGTAAATTACAATATGTTAATTCCTAGTTTTGGCTTATCTAACGATAATTTTTGGGCTAGATTTACAGTAAAAAACAACTCCGATCATGAAAACTTTACTTTCGAATTCAACAAAGTTGATATATTAACCTTAAACCTATACTCTGTTAATGGAGAAATTTATTCTGAACAGAAAATAAATATAGATGACCAAAAGTTTAGTGGAAGAGTTTTTCTTTTTAACACCATCATACCTAAAGGTGAGAGTAAAACATTTTATTTAGAGTTTAAAACCAAGTGGAATGTTACTTTTCCGTTACAAATTGGAGAAAAAAAGCAAGTGCTTTATGGTCTTTTTAACGACGAGTTAATTAATGGTTTGTATGTTGGTATCTTTCTCATTATGGTTTTTTATAATTTGTTTTTATACTGTTCCATAAAAGATAAAAGTTATTTATACTATGTAATCTATATTTTTTGTTTTTTACTGTATCAGCTAAATGAGAGCGGTTATTTATATAAATATTTTCTGTATAAAAATCCTTACCTATACAGTGTACTAGCAAAATTATTTCCAATAATAACATCTATATCTGCTATTTATTTTATTAGAAACTTTATTCAATCTAAAAAATATATTCCAAGATTGGATAAATTATACAATATATTAATAGTACTTTTTTTATGTAACATTCCGCTTATTTTCAATTCAAAATATAATGGTATTGCTTTTTTATCTCTCAATATATTGAGTTTAACTGCTGCTATATACGCTTTTATAATTGGCGCTATAGTAATTGCTAAAGGATTTAAGCCTGCTATATTTTTTATAATAGCTTGGACAGTGTTAATTATATCTATTTCTCAATTTACCTTAAGTAACTTAGGTATTTTGCCTTATTATGCTATTACAGACCATTCTTTAAAAATTGGTTCTGTTATAGAAATTGTACTCCTATCTTTAGGTTTAGCAAATAGAATAAATGTGTTAACAAAAGAGAAAGAGCTTTCGCAGGCAAAATCATTAAAACTTGCCGAAGAAAAAAAAGCAATCATTACTCAACAAAAGCAACGTTTAGAAAAACTAGTTCTTGAAAGAACAAAAAGTTTAGAGCTTAAAAATAAAACTATAGTAGAACAGCACGAAGAAAAATCTACAATGATGAGAGAAATTCATCATAGAGTTAAAAATAATTTGCAAATGATTAATAGTATGATTCGCATGCAAGCAAGGTATGTAGAAGATCCAAACTCTTCTGAAGTATTGAGCAAAGTACAAAGAAGAATACTTACAATGGCGAAATTACATGAAAAAATGTATCAATCAGACAATTTAAAACTAATTGATTTGAACGATTACATTCACAATATAGTTTCTGATTTATTTGAGATTCACAGTAATGAAAAGACAAATTATTCAATAAATATAGACTCAAAAGTCACTTTTGAAACAGAAATTATTCTGTACATCGGACTTGTTATTAGCGAACTAGTTATTAACTCTTTAAAACATGCTTTTCCTGGTAAAGACGGTTTTATATTAATAGAATTAAGCAATAGAACTCTAAATGCATTTGAATTAAAAATTTCTGATAATGGAATAGGGTTTGATGTAGAAAAATTCAATAGCAGTAACTCATTAGGTCAACGTTTAATAAAAAGCTTCGTTAGGCAATTAAACGGCGAATTATTTATATCTAGTAATGAATACGGCAGTAGTTTTACCATTAATTTTACAACTAATTAATTGATAATTCTTCTAATTTGTATAGGTAATTCTACTTTTTCTGCTATAAAGCGCTTATGTACAGCTTCTTTTAAATCACACTTCATTTTAAACTCCCATAATGGTTCACTTAACCATATATAAGCCCTTATTTGCACTCCTATTTCACTAACTTCTACTACACGAATATCAAATTGAGGAATATTTTTTACTACGTCTTCTGGTTTTCTATTATCTATAACAAACTCTAATTTATTGGCTTCTTCTTTAATGATTTTTTTAGCCAAATCTATATCTGCATGTAACCCTACTAAAAAATTATTAAAACTAAGTACTTTGGCTTCATCTATAGTATGATTTAAAACAGACTCTGTACTTATAATAGAATTCGGTATTATTAAACGCTTGTTTTCAAAATTATTTATAACAGTATGTCGTAGCGTAATATCTTCTACTATTCCGCTTCTTTCATTATCTAATTTTATATAGTCGCCTACTCTAAATGGTTTAAAAATAACTATAAAAAAACCAGCAACTAAATTAGATAATGCGTCTTGAGCAGCAAAACCTACAATAGCAGCTAATATTCCAGCACCAGAAAAAATATAGCCCGCTTTTTCTTTAAAAACAGGTATCGTACCTACAACAATAGCCAATGCTAATAAACCAAAGATAAAACGCAATGAATTACGTGTAAACTTTAGACTTGTAACTCCTATTTTTTCTTTTGTTAAGTTTCTTTTTAAAAAAAAGATAAGTATTGTTCTAGCAATTCTAGAGGTAACCCAACAGGCAAAAACCACTAAAAAAACATAAACTGCTATGCTTAGTGGATCTTTTAAATTAAAAAGCGAAGTTATCTGCTTCAACATTATTTTTATATTTAATAATACAAAACTAATAAATTGTTTTTGCCTTGTTCTTAAATTGAGCTTAAATTACTTTTTATCTTTACCCAAAGATATTTTGTAATCTTCTACACTTCCTTTTACCTTTAAATTAAGATAACGTATTTTTTTAGAAGTATCTACCTCAACAATTTTATCTTCTTGATTTACATCAACACTATCTTTCTTACTACCAAAAAGTTTGTGTTTTGCAGCTTTCCTTACTGTTTTCCAAGGTATTCTAATATAATAATCTATTTGTTGATCTGTATCATGTGTGCCTGATATTTCTATATGACCAAGAGTAGATTCAATAGCCATTTTAGGGATGATAATTTTTCCTTTTTGTACATCTAAATGGTTTTGAAGCGTATCAAATCTAATATTTCGTAAATTCTTGTCTCCCATATAATCAGATAAAGCCAGCATAGGGTCGTAATTTTTCAACTTCCCATTTAGTACTTTTACATCCATTTGAATGTCTGACTGATTTAAATCTGGCACTAAATCTGGATACACTCTTATTGTACCTTTAAGCCTTGTAGATAACTTCCCCTCTAAATTCTCTGAAACCAAATGATCTTGACCGAAATTTTCAAACTTGAATAACAACTTATCTAAATCTACATTTTCTGCAACCAAGTCTGGTTTCATATAAATGTTTTTAGCATCACTACCATTAAAATAACCCGATAAATTAATCTTCCCTCCTGCTGCATTCATGCTTAAGGTATCTATATAAACATAATGATTAGGAGTGGTTCTTAAATTGGCAACTATATTCTGTAAATCGATTCTATGATGAATAAAATGAGTAATAGAAACATTGAACTTCATATCTGTAAACGGAAGCTCATATAAATTAAACGCTTCTTCATGCTTTTTTACATCATTTCCTTTAGAAGCAGTTGATTCTTTAGAAGATGTTTCCTTTAAATTGAAATTATTCAATTTATCTAAATCTATATAATTTGCTTTTAAGACTAAATAATTATCGCGCTTTTTAATAGCCTCATCTTTTCCTAGGTAATAATTTAAGTCTACCGTAAAATTAGTTTTACCTATTTCACCATGAAAGTCTTCTATTACTATATGGTCATCCTCATAATGAACTCTACCGTTAAAGTTTTTAAATTGTAGCGGATGTAATTGCATTTTAGTATCTAACCTATCTAAATCTACATCTATAGAATGCAAAGAAGAGTCTTTATAATGCATACTAGATTTCATATGAAGCGTTAGATTTTCAAATTTTTCGTGTCTGTAATCTTTTGGAACGTAGTTCTCTGCTTTATATGAAAACACATCTTCTAATCGTAGTTGTTTAGATGTTAAATTAATATCTAAGTCCACATCTCCTTTTAACTGCTTTTTCATCCAAAACCCATAATCATGAACCAATCCGTCTAAATGAAAATCTGAATCATCAATATGCCCCGTAAAGTCAACTATTTTTAAATCTTTATCGTCTATAAAAATGTCTGAATGAAAATCGTGAAGTTCATGCGGATAATGCTTTAATTGTGCATGCAAACTATCTATTAAAAATTCTCCCTTTGGCAAATACTCAAACTCAGTTAAGTCTTTAGCGATCGACTTAAAAGATAACCCTAATCTTAAATCTGTAATTTGCTCGTCTACTCCTATACTATCTTGCTTAGAGAATTTAGTTAACTCGGCTATATCAATTAATTTAGATGTAATATCTAAATGTGCTTCTATTGGCTTTTCTGTATGGTGAATGATAGCTGGAAGATCTGACACAAAACCTGTAATAGATACATCAGACTTCCCCATTAACATGTCAAATTGATTTAGCTTAGCTCCGTTACCATCCATTACCATATGCACATTTAAATCTTTTAATGGTGCTGGTAAATCTTTAGAAGATATACTTAAATCTTTAATGGTTAGTTCACTAAAGTAAGCCTGATTAAGCTGATTAAGTGCATGCTGAGGGTTGTCTATATCTATAATATCATGAAAGTTCATTTGTAACGAAACAGCTCCCGATGTTTTATCTACATTTTTTAGATTTAAAAATTGAACCATAAAGTCTAAATCAAAATTAGCATCAACTTTCATATCTACTTCTGGCTCTTCAAAGTTTTTAACTATTACCGAACCTAAAAATTTCCCTTCATCTAATTTAGCAGTCATGTCTACTAAAGAGAACTCCATTGTACTAATATCTCTCTTTGCTCCATTGGTAAAATGACCTTTAAAGCCCATTTCATCTATACGTTTAGCTTTAGCTGTATTTTCTAAGAAGGCTTTACTAGCTCCAAACTGAACATCTATTAGAGGTACATTTCCTTTATTAGCAGGTCCGTTAATACTGGCATTAAAGTAAATTTCTCCAGCATTTTTATATCGTTCTAAAACTGGAATTAAATCTGATGGAGCAAAAGCGATAAACATATCAAAATTAGGCTTTGTACCCTTGATTGATAAATCTAAATCTACATCGTTTTTAGTATCTACAGAACCATTTAATTCAAAATCGCCATGTTCCATTACTATTCCAGATGGTTTGATTTCTAAAATTCCAGTCGTTTCATTGAAATCTAAGTCGGTATGAACTTCGAAATGTTTTTTCTTTATAAAGGTTGTATCGTTATCTTTTATAACGTTTAATTCAAACTCTGTATCTATATGAGCATTTATATGCTCATTTTTTTTCTTAAAACCTCCTTTAGCTTCATAAATAAAAGTTTCTACGTCTGTATTAGTAGCCTCATCTAGTTTATGAATATCTAAATTACGTAGCTTTATCTTTTTTAAATGAATATTGGCACTACCCTCTTCTGTATCGCTAGTACTTGCTAAAGCATTCTGAATATTAGTAGTGTTATTTTCATGAATAACGATATTGAAAACTCCTTCTTCTATTAGCAATGATTGGATATCAAAGTTTCCCGTTACTATATCTAATAAATTAAAACCGACATAGATATCTTCTACATCCATTATAATTGGTGCCTTATCTTCTTTGGTTTCGTAAATACGAACATCGTCTATTTTAATTGATATATGTGGAAAATTACCAAATACAGAAAGCTTACTTTTTCCTACTGCTACTAAGCCTTTATAATCTTTGTTTAGTTTTGCTATTTCATCCTGAATAATACTAGCTTGGTTAGCTTGTATGTACAGCAACAAACCGCCAATAAGCACCAGTGGTAGTACTACTGCAAATAATAGTATTCTTTTTAGAAACTTTTTATTTTTTAAAAAGGTTATATTCATTAATTTTAAAATACCTAAAATTCATTTATGTAATTAGACGACATTATTTTCAATTGTCTTATTCTATTGGGGTCAAGTCCCTTATCAAACATGCAGTTTCATAATCTTCTCTCTCCAATAGCTCTTGAAGATAATTTTCGATATCAACTTTGTCTGTTGATAATGGATGAATAATCAATTTAATTGTAGTTCCGTAATTGTAATCGGAATTAGTATAAGTAAGATGATTATTGTAATATTCCTTACTGTTTAATGTTGATAGATCAAGCCTTTTTATCTTATCATTATATGAAATGTACCAATCAAGAGAATTTGTAGCCAATGCTGAAACAAACTTTCTACATTCATCGCAAGTTTGAGAATGACGAATAAAATCAAAACCATTTTTCATCTCAATGATGACATTAGGAATATCTTCATATTCTCTCGGAGTAAATTTAATCCAGTCAACATCACTAATGTTAATATGGACTTCGAGCTTCTTATTAAATATTGAAATCATATTCTGTTTGCAATTAAGTATAACTTATTAATTTCAGTAATACAATTACTGATATACCACTAAATGTTCAAGTATTTTTTAAATTAATAAGATTTAAAACAAAGTCCCCTGTTCTCCATCTCCTTCATTTATAGATTTTGATAAGTCTATATTGTTAGCAGGTATTTCTTTTTCATCTACTACTTCAATTTCCTCAGTTACCACTTCTTCTGGTGCTTCGTAGGGTAAAGGATCTAATAAATTAACTTGCTTTAACTTATCTGTAGTTAATTGGTTTCCTAAAGCTTTTAAGCCTTTAATCGCAATAAATTGTTCTAAATCTACTTCTTCATTCGGTTTTTGATCTTTTCCTCTTTGCTTAGAAAAAACTAATTCTGCTACTGGTCTGTAATCTGTAGCAACAATCTCCAACTGAGAGTTTGGGTGCTCAGAAATAAATAGTTCTTCTTTGTTTTCCGATTCAATTAAGAAACGCTTTACATAATAGCGTTCTTTATTACCATCGAAATAAATAGCTGAAATAGGTTTATTAGGAATCCATTTTTCTAATACTATCATATCATCATCAAAATGCAAAGTTACTTCTGGAGTTACCGTTTTTACAATTCCTTTTTGTGATATAATTAGTAATTTATCATCTCCTTTAAATTCTCCTAACAACTCTCCTCTACCATCTAGATTTAATCGTTGTACACTATCATCAAACCAAATTTTTCTAGGTTTTAATGTAGAAACTCCTTTAGACTTTAGTTCTATACGTTTAACCGCATATTTAGTAACTAGATTACCTTTAGAAGCACGGCCTTTTACTAGTAAATCAGCAAAATCTAAATCCCATTTTAGTTTTTTAATACTACCCACCTGACGTAAATTAATGGTTACTACCTCAGCTTCTCCATTAGGGTTTGCTGTAAAATACGTAACCATAGAACCTTTATTACCTTGAGTAATATAATATTCTTTATCTCTTGTTACACTTGTTACCGAGAAACGTTTTATATAAGAAGCTTTAGATGTACCGTCTTTGTATATAGCATTATAAATAGTGCGCTTGTCTTTCTTTTTAAAGACTGCAACATGAATAATGTTTTTACCAATAAATGTTTTAGAGGCTACCTTGGTAACCATCATTTTACCATCTCTGGTAAAGGCTATAATATCATCAATATCAGCACAGTCTGCAACATATTCGTCTTTACGTAACGATGTACCTACAAAGCCTTCTTCTCTATTTACATATAGTTTGGTATTACGAATAATAACTTTGGTAGCATCTACATCTCCAAATAAACGCAATTCGGTTTTACGTTCTTTACCTTCGCCATAATCTTTCTTTAAACGAGTAAAATACGAAATAGCATATTCTATTAAATTCTCTAAATGGTGCTTTACTTCTTCTATTTGACCTTCTAAAGCTTCTATTTTCTGTTGTGCTTTATCTATATCGAATTTAGAAATACGCTTAATTCTAATTTCAGTTAAACGAACAATGTCGTCTTCGGTAACCGCTCGTTTAAGATGCTTAATATGTGGCTGCAATCCTTTGTCTATAGCAGCAATCACTCCTTCCCAAGTTTCTTCTTCTTCTATTAAACGGTAAATTCTATTTTCTATGAATATTCTCTCTAACGAAGCAAAATGCCATTGTTCTTGTAATTCAGATAACTGAATTTCTAACTCACTCTTTAGTAAATATACGGTATGATCTGTAGATCTACGCAACATTTCTGAGACCCCTATAAAAACTGGTTTATTATTATCAATAACACAACCTAAAGGAGAAATAGATGTTTCACAATTGGTAAAAGCATATAAAGCATCTATTGTTTTATCTGGCGATATACTGGCCGGAAGATGTATTAAAATCTCTACCTCAGCAGCTGTATTATCTTCAATTTTTTTAATCTTAATTTTACCCTTGTCGTTAGCTTTCAGTATAGAGTCTATCAGGCTAGAGGTTGTTGTAGAAAAAGGAATTTCACTAATTACTAAGGTGTTTTTATCTTGTTGTGCGATTTTTGCTCTAACACGAACTTTTCCTCCTCTCAGTCCATCATTATAATTACTTACATCTGCTATACCAGCTGTTGGAAAATCTGGAAATAAGGTAAACTTTTTACCTTTTAAATGTTTAATAGAAGCGTCTATTAATTCATTGAAGTTATGTGGCAATATTTTAGTAGATAAACCTACAGCAATACCTTCTGCTCCTTGAGCCAATAGCAATGGAAACATTACAGGTAAATTTACAGGTTCTTTATTTCTACCATCGTAAGATTGTTGCCACTCAGTAATTTTAGGGTTATAAACAACATCTAGAGCAAACTTAGATAAACGTGCTTCTATATACCTAGAAGCTGCTGCTCTATCTCCTGTTAAAATATTTCCCCAGTTACCCTGAGTATCTATTAGCAAGTCTTTCTGCCCAATTTGTACCATAGCATCGGCAATACTCATATCACCATGAGGGTGATACTGCATGGTATGACCAACAATATTAGCTACTTTGTTATAACGTCCATCATCTTTTTCTTTTAAAGAATGCATAATACGACGCTGTACGGGCTTAAAACCATCGTCTATAGCTGGTACGGCTCTTTCTAAAATTACATACGAAGCATAATCTAAAAACCAGTCTTTGTACATACCAGTAACTCTAGTAATGGTTTCTTTGGTATGTTGTTCATTACTGTTTAGCTCTTCTTCATTATTTAAATTGTCTTCTACGCTCATTTATATTGATGAATTTTCTCGTACTACTTTATTTAAAGAGGCTTTTAAAGCTTTTATCTTTTTATTACTTAAAAGTGTAACATCTACACTAGTCTTTTTTACTGTATTATTACTTTTGATATACAAATGTATTTTTTTGGAAAAAAAATAATTTGAATAACCAAATTTATACAGCTTTGTTTTAGGTATCTCAATTCTTTGCTCTCTGTAATTATTATACTCAGATAATAATATACCTTTTCTTATTATCACTAAACCTAAGCCCGTGCTATCATATTCAAAATAGGTAGCTTTTTGATGCCAGTATATTAGTAATAAAAGCAAACTTACTACCAAGATTATACTATCTATATTTGAAATAGAGTCGTTTAGAACTATTACTTTATATAAATAATAACCTATTAGTATCCCTATTAATAGGCCATATGTTAGTTTATATTTTGTTATTTTTTTTTCGTTTGAAAATTTCATCCCCCAACTTAATTTTCAATGATTAGTGTTTCTCTTATAGTTTGAATTTACATTATCTTTTCATCTTCAACTCGTTATTCTTCTAATAAATCTAATTCTACTTTAAGATTGTTAATAATAAATTTTTGTCTATCAGGAGTATTCTTTCCCATATAAAACTGTAAAAGGTTTTCTATAGACGTTGCTGTATCTAACATAACCGGATCTAACCTCATATCATCTCCAATAAAATATTTAAATTCATCTGGAGATATCTCACCTAGTCCCTTAAATCGAGTAATCTCTGGTTTACCTTTTAATTTTTCTATTGCATTGATACGCTCTTCTTCAGAATAACAATAAATCGTTTCTTTTTTGTTACGTACTCTAAATAGCGGTGTTTCTAATATATATAGATGTCCTTCTTTTATTAACTCTGGAAAAAACTGTAAAAAGAATGTAATTAGTAACAAACGAATATGCATACCATCTACATCGGCATCGGTAGCAATTACAATATTGTTGTAACGAAGATCTGAAAGTGATTCTTCTATATTTAAAGCGGCTTGGAGCAAGTTAAACTCTTCGTTTTCATACACAATTTTTTTAGACATTCCGTATGAGTTTAAAGGCTTACCTCTTAAACTAAATACCGCTTGTGTATTTACATCTCTCGATTTAGTAATAGATCCACTTGCAGAATCTCCCTCTGTTATAAATAAGGTAGACTCTAACCTGCGCTCTTTTTTTACATCACCCAAATGTACTCTACAGTCTCTTAGTTTTTTGTTATGCAAAGATGCTTTCTTGGCACGCTCTTTTGCTAATTTTCTAATTCCTGATAATTCCTTTCGTTCACGCTCTGCTTGCAAAATTTTACGCTGTAAAGCTTCTGCAACATCGTTGTTCTTGTGTAAATAATTATCTAGGTATTTTTTAACAAAATCGTTGATGTATGTTCTTACCGTAGGTAATCCTCCTCCCATTTCTACAGAACCCAACTTTGTTTTGGTCTGACTCTCAAAAACAGGTTCCATAACTTTAATTGCTATTGCAGCAATAATAGACTTTCTAACGTCGGAAGCATCATAATTTTTTCCGTAAAAATCACGAATAGTCTTAACTAGAGACTCTCTAAAAGCTGCTTGATGTGTTCCTCCTTGTGTGGTATGCTGACCATTTACAAAAGAATGATATTCTTCTGAATACTGAGTTTTACTATGAGTAATGGCTATTTCTATATCATCTCCTTTTAAATGGATGATAGGATATAGCATATCTTCTTTATTGTTGTTATCTTCTAGAAGATCTTTTAATCCGTTTTCTGAAAAATATTTTTCTCCATTAAAGATGATGGTCAAACCTGGGTTTAAGTACACGTAGTTTTTCAACATTTTAACTACGTATTCTGAACGGAACTTATAATTTTTAAAAATACTTTCATCTGGTATAAAAGTAACTTTAGTTCCCTTTCTTGCTGAAACCGATTCTACAGGAAATTCTTCTGTTATATTTCCTTGAGAAAACTCTACTGCTTTTCGCTGGTTGTCTCTATTCGATTCTACTCTAAAAAATGTAGACAGAGCATTTACAGCTTTTGTACCTACACCGTTTAGACCTACAGACTTCTTAAACGCTCTAGAATCATATTTCCCCCCTGTATTCATTTTAGAAACTACATCGACTACTTTTCCTAACGGAATACCTCTACCGTAATCTCTAATAGATACTTTTTTATCTTTAATACTTATTTCAATGGTTTTACCTGCTCCCATGACAAACTCGTCTATAGAGTTGTCTAAAACTTCTTTTAGCAAAATATAAATACCATCGTCTGCAGAAGAACCATCGCCTAATTTACCAATATACATTCCAGGACGCATACGAATATGCTCTTTCCAGTCTAATGAACGGATATTATCTTCGGTATATTTAGTTTCTTGCGACATAGAACAACGAACGTTTTAGGATATGATGCTAATATAACATTTCATTAAAAAAAATAAAAGCGCAATTAAGACTTTTATTTAACAGATTTTTCACCACAAAAAAACCTCAAATAACAATCTGCTAAATGAGGTTTGTATATATTATTATTTAAGTTTACTTACACATTAAATCTAAAGTGCATTACATCTCCATCTTTAACAATATATTCTTTCCCTTCTACTCCTAATTTACCAGCTTCTTTAACTTTAGCTTCGCTACCGTATTCTACATAGTTATCATAACCAATAACCTCTGCCCTAATGAAGCCTTTTTCAAAATCTGTATGTATTACTCCAGCAGCCTGTGGTGCCGTTGCTCCTATAGGAATAGTCCACGCTCTCACCTCTTTAACTCCAGCTGTAAAATATGTTTGCAAGTTTAGTAACTTATAAGCCGAACGTATTAAACGAGATACACCTGGCTCTTCTAAACCTATATCTTGTAAGAACATTTGTTGTTCTTCGTAATCTTCTAATTCTGCTATGTCAGACTCTGTTCCTACAGCTAATATAATAATCTCTGCATCTTCACTCTTAACAGCCTCTCTAACACGCTCTACATATGCGTTACCATCTTTAGCAGACGCTTCATCTACATTACATACATACAATACAGGCTTAGCTGTTAACAACTGAAATTCATCAACTAAAACCTGTTCTTTTTCATTTGCATCAAATACTCTTGCAGATTGCCCAGACTCTAATAATTCTTTTAGCTTATTTAAAGTAGACTGCTCTAACAATGCATCTTTATTACCTGTTTTAGCTGCTCTATTTACTTTTTCTAAACGCTTTTCTATCGTTTCTAAATCTTTTAATTGTAATTCAAAATCAATAGTTTCTTTATCTCTAATAGGATCCACTGAAGCATCAACATGCACTATATTATCATTGTCAAAACAACGCAATACATGCAAAATTGCGTCACATTCTCTAATATTCGCTAAAAATTTATTTCCTAAACCCTCTCCTTTACTAGCTCCTTTTACTAAACCAGCAATATCTACAATCTCTACAGTAGCAGGCATTACTTTCTCTGGAGAAACCAACTCTTCTAATTTAGAAAGTCTAGGATCTGGTACATTTACCACTCCTACATTAGGCTCTATAGTACAAAAAGGGAAATTAGCACTTTGTGCTTTAGCGTTAGATAAACAATTAAATAAAGTTGATTTACCTACATTAGGCAATCCTACAATTCCTGCTTTCATGAATTTTTATATTTGAAAAGCTATAACATAACAGCTTCTGTATTTTCAGCAGGCAAAACTACATAATTTTAAGCACATTTCTAACACTTAAAATAATGATTTAAACGAAAGTTATACTGACTTAAAATAAGTTTACTATAAACTCAACAACAGTTATCACTATAGTCATAACATACTTTACTAAAACACTCATAATTAGTTAGTTTTAATTCATTTCAAAAATACAACTTCTAAATTAATTAGAGCCATTTCTTACAAAACATTAATGTTAATTTAACAAAAAAGAGGCATCAAGCCTCTTTTAAAACACTATACATATTTTTATTTTATCC
This sequence comes from Pseudofulvibacter geojedonensis, assembly GCF_042675745.1. Classification (NCBI taxonomy): domain Bacteria; kingdom Pseudomonadati; phylum Bacteroidota; class Flavobacteriia; order Flavobacteriales; family Flavobacteriaceae; genus Pseudofulvibacter; species Pseudofulvibacter geojedonensis. Next base: position 150,944 of record NZ_JBHTJM010000001.1, read on the forward strand.
TTCAGGGTGCATAAAAGCTTGCTTCCCTAGCAATTCTTCTTCAGTCTCTACCACATCCTCATCTGGCACACAACAATCTACAGGGCAAACAGCCGCACATTGTGGCTCTTCATGAAACCCTTTGCATTCTGTACATTTATCAGGAACAATATAATAAATCTCATCACTAATAGGCTCTTGAGCATCTTCTGCCGTAACTGTTTTTCCGTTTGGCAACACTACATTTCCTTCTAAAGCAGTACCATCAGCATAACGCCAATCATCAGAAGCTTCATAAATAGCTGTATTTGGGCATTCTGGCTCACAAGCTCCGCAGTTAATGCATTCGTCTGTTATAATAATAGCCATAATATAATTTCTTTATTTTAATTCTTACTTAACTTATCTATAGAACTAGCTTTCTTTATATCTTTGCAGTTCTGATTAGCGAATACAAAAATAACGCCAAAAGCATTTAGATTCAAAATAAATGAGTAATATAATTCAACGCATAGAAGCTTTTTCTCAATTAGGACAATTTTTAAGTCAGTTTACAACAGAGAGAATTAGCAAAAAAGAGCAAGTTTTACATAACGATTTGTTTTTCGACGCCTTTAAAATGCAAGTAGAACGAGCTCAAGAATTTAACGGTTGGTTTACTTTAGATAATGTTTTGTTTTCTTGCGAAGGATGGTCTAAATCATTAACAAATGAGAATTTAAATAAATTTATTGATAGCATCAATATAAAGAAAAACACACCAAAAACTATTGCTATAATAATGGCAGGCAATATACCTCTTGTTGGCTTTCATGATTTTCTTTCGGTATTATTAATGGGCAACTCTGTTGTTGTAAAACAATCTTCTAACGATAAACATTTATTACCTATTCTTGCTAAATATTTAGAATATATTGAACCTAGTTTAAAAGGACAAATTACTTTTACTGAAGAAAAGCTAGAAAATTTTGACGCTGTAATAGCAACCGGAAGTAATAATACTGCTCGTTATTTTGATTATTACTTTGGCAAATACCCATCTATCATTAGAAAAAATAGAAATTCGATAGCTATACTTACAGGTAATGAAACTGATGATGAACTAAACGGATTAGCTGATGACATCTTTAGGTATTTTGGTTTAGGATGCAGAAGTGTATCTAAATTATTTATCCCTAAAGGATATAATTTTGACAAATTGTTCAATGCTGTATTTAAATACAAAGACATTATAAACAATGCTAAATACGCCAATAACTACGATTATAACAAAGCTGTCTATTTAATGAGTCTATTTGACCTATTAGAAAATGGCTTTTTGATGCTGAAAGAAGATACTAGCTACGCCTCTCCTATTGCCTCTTTATTTTATGAATATTACGACGATAGCAATTCGTTAAAAGAAAAGATTAATTCTGATAAAGAAAAAATACAGTGTGTAGTTGGTAATGGTTTTATAGATAATGAAATTGCATTCGGACAAACACAATTACCTACTCTATTAGATTTTGCCGATGGGGTAAACACTTTAGAGTTTTTAAATAATTTGTAATTAACACAACTTAAATAAGCCTTTCGCTTTCTCGGAAGTATAAAATGAAAAAACACAACTTTAGCGCTGGACCGTGTATTTTACCGCAAGAGGTATTAGTAAAAGCATCTGAAGCTTTAATTAATTTTGACGGGTTAGATTTATCATTAATAGAAATATCTCATCGAAGCCCGAATTTTGTTGCAGTAATAGAAAAAGCTAGACATTTAGTTTTAGAACTTTTAAATCTTGAAGGAAAGGGCTATCAAGTATTATTTCTACAAGGTGGAGCTAGCTCTCAATTTTTATTAAGTGCATATAACTTAATGAAAGATCAAAACGGAAAGGCTGCTTACCTAAATACAGGTACTTGGTCTAGTAAAGCTATTAAAGAAGCTAAATTATTTGGAGAGTTAGCAGAAGTTGCTTCTTCTAAAGATAAAAATTTCAATTACATCCCTAAAGATTATATTATTCCAAGCGATGTAGATTATTTTCACACTACAAGTAATAATACTATTTACGGTACACAAATGCATTCTTTTCCTGAATTTAACGGAATTAATGTTTGTGATATGAGCTCAGACATCTTTTCTAGGTCGCTAGACTTTTCAAAGTTTGATCTTATTTATGCTGGAGCGCAGAAAAATATGGGTCCTGCAGGAACCACTTTAGTAGTTGTAAAAGAATCTATCTTAGGAAATACAGGAAGAACAATTCCTTCTATGTTAGATTATCAAGTGCATATAGCCAAAGATAGCATGTTTAACACTCCACCTGTTTTTGCTGTATACACATCTATGCTAACTTTAGAATGGTTAAAAGATCTAGGCGGAATTAAAGCAATAGAAAAAATCAACAATCAAAAAGCACAATTATTATATCAAGAAATAGATCGAAATCCTCTATTTACTGGTGTTTCTGCTACTGAAGATAGAAGTAAAATGAATGCTACTTTTACTTTGAATAACGAATCCCATTCCGATTTATTCGATACTATTTGGGAAGAAGCTGGAATAAATGGTTTAAACGGACATAGAAGTGTTGGTGGTTATAGAGCTTCTATGTACAACGCTTTAACTATAGAAAGTGTAGAAGTTTTAGTAAACTGCATGCAAGAATTAGAAAGAAAAGCATAAATGAAAATATTAGTAAACGAAGGAATCTCTAACTCTGGAAAGGAATTACTAGAGTCGAAAGGTTATGAGGTAATGGTTATGCGAGTTGCTCAAGAACAACTCACTAATTTTATTAACACACACAATATCTCTATCTTATTAGTTAAGAACAATACTAAAATATCTAAAGAAGTTGTAGATGCCTGCCCTACATTAGAACTTATAGGTATTGGAGGTGATAATTTTAGCAACCTAGATTTAGCTTATATAAAAAGTAAGGGTATTGCTGTAATAAAAACTCCAACTGCTGCAGCCAATGCAGTTGCTGAGTTAGTTTTTGCACATTTATTAGGAATGGTTAGATATTTACATGATTCTAACAGACAAATGCCTCTAGAAGGAGATTTGCGCTTTAAAGAGTTGAAACAATATTATGCTAAAGGCACTGAGTTAAAAGGAAAAACTATTGGTATAGTAGGAACTGGTAACACTGGTAAAGCTGTTGCTAAAATAGCGCTAGGCTTAGGTATGAAAGTTTTAATGAATAACAAAAATGGCTCAGACACTAATATTTCAATTTCATATTTTGATGGACAAGAAGTAAACTTTTCGTTTAAATCAAATCCACTATCTTCTCTTTTACAAGATTCGGATTTTATAACATTACACACCCCTTCTCTATCTCAGCATTTAATTGGTGAAGCCGAGCTAAGACTAATGAAAAAGGGAGTTGGAATTATCAATACTGCTACTGGTGGTGTGTTAGATGAAGTTGCTCTTATTAATTTTATTGAAGGAAAACATGTTGCGTATGCAGCTCTAGACGTATATGAAACAGAACCTAATCCTGAAATCCAACTATTAATGAACCCAGAACTGTCTTTATCTCCACATATTGGAGGAGCAACTATAGAAACTCAAGAACGCATGGGAGTTGAACTAGCAAATCAAATCATAAAGCACTACGAATAAACAAATTAACTTTTGTTAATAAAAAATCCTATAACCTATATTACGAATATAGTTTATAGGATTTTTGTATTTTAGAGAAACTAAAAACCCTAAAAATGAAACTACATTACTTAATTTTTATGTACCTAACAAGCTTAATAGGTATTTCAACACAAGCTCAAACCTATAATGCCTACCACAATACTATAGCAAGTGGTTGTTCGCAATCTTCTGTAGATACTAATTTACAAGAATACGTGAATTTTGGAATAAAAAGTGTGGGTTCAACTGCTATACAAAACTCACTAGATTGGTTAAAGGCCAAATATCAAAGTTATGGGTATACAGACATTGTTGAGCAAGAATTCACAGCAAGCGGACAACAAACCAAAAACTTAATTATTACCAAGCAAGGTTCAACCTATCCTAACACTTATGTTATTGTTGATGCTCATTATGACTCTATTAATGGTGTTGGTGCAAATGATAATGGAAGTGGTACTGTAGCTTTATTAGAAATGGCCAAACAAATGGCAAATATACCCACTGCTTACTCTATTAAGTTTATTCATTTTTCTGCAGAAGAAATTGGTTTAATAGGAAGTCAATACTATGTAGATAATACTGTTATTCCTCAAAACATGGATATAAAACTAGTTTTAAATATTGACGAAATCGGTGGCATTAATGGTCAAACCAATGATACTATTGTTTGTGAACGAGACACTGGTAACCCTAGTAGTAACAATGCACAATCATCTGTAGTTACAAACCAATTAGCAACATGTATAGGATTCTATTCTACTTTAAACACTGAGATTTCATATGCTTACTCTTCAGACTACATGACTTTTGAAAATAATGGAGAAATTATTACTGGATTATTTGAAAAAAACCAAACACCATACAGACATACTCCAAATGATATTATTGCCAATATGGATACTGTTTACGTATACGAAGTAATTAAAGGTGCAACAGGTGCTTTAGCTTTCTTTGCTGAAGCGGATCAAGCTCTTTCTACTAATAGCGAAGTATTTAGTAATTTGGATGTATATCCAATTCCTGCTGACAAAAAAATTACTGTTTATTTTGGAAAAACAGTAAATGAAGTTAGAGTATCTATTTTTGATATAAATGGAAAAACAGTATTTAATAAATTTTATAGCAATATCGAGAATTCTAAAACTATTAATACAGAAAAATTACAATCTGGTATTTATGTTATGACAATAGATATTGATGGAATCAAGAAAAATCAAAAAATTCAAATAAAATAAAATGCCATATAATAAAAGATTTATCTAACTAATTTTAAGTTAATTTTTTCATTTCGTCGAATAAATTACGCAACTTGCCGAAGAGTATTTGGCGTCAAAGTTGTTAGATACAATATCTGTTATAAAACTCTTAAATTTAAAAAAATCAATATTAAAACTTAAGAAAATGTCAGGAATTTTAGACTTATTAAACAGTGATTTAGGTAAAACAATTATTAGCGGGGTATCAAATCAAACTGGACAACCTGCCGATAAAACTTCATCTGTTTTAACAATGGCTTTGCCTGTTTTAATGGGAGCTATGAAACGTAATGCCTCTACTCCAGAAGGAGCTGCAGGATTAATGGGAGCATTATCTAGTAAACACGATGGATCTATTTTAGATAATTTAGGTGGTTTATTTAGTGGTGGTGTAGACCAAAGTGTAATGGATGATGGCGCAGGTATTTTAGGACATGTATTAGGAAGTTCTGAAAGTAATGTAACTAATGCTTTATCACAAAAAACAGGTATGAGCTCTGAATCTGTAATGCAAATATTAAAAATTGCTGCACCAATAATTATGGGGTATTTAGGAAAACAATCTCGCCAGAATAATGTATCTAATTCTAACGGAATTGGAGATTTATTAGGTGGATTATTAGGAGGTGGAACTGGTGCTCCACAGCAACAAACTTTAATTGAGTCTTTATTAGATGGTGATGGAGATGGTAGTATTCTAGATGATGTAGCTGGTATGGTATTAGGTGGAAGCCAAAAGAAAGGCGGACTTGGCGGATTACTAGGCGGATTGTTTGGTAAATAATAGTATATTAATTTATATATAATGAAGCTGAGTATTTTTACTCGGCTTTTTTGTATCTTTATATTATCATAACAACTTGATTATCATGAAAATATTTAGTTTACTACTTACTTTTTTTATATTTATTTCCTGTGGAAACACAAAAGAAGTTCTTTCTGCTAAAGAAGATGATAAAGTTGTAATCAAAAATGAGGAGCTTGAATATGAAATTATTATTATAGAACCTGGTTTTAATTCTTGGTTAGCTACACAACCTACTCAAGACTTTTTTAGTCAAGAAACATTAGAAATAAGAAACAATAGATGGGTAGTAGAATGGAACAGTCGTGTTTTACAACCGCAAAGATTTAACCCTAACCTTTACGAAATGCAAATTGACTATCAACCTCAAATTGATTACGGAAAAGAGGTTAACTATAAACTATTTATGTACTTTAGGTATTTTCAACAAAAATACCAACAACGTTTATCTTCTCAACCTTTCGTAAATTAACAACAATTTCATCAATTTTGATTTAAATCATTTTTTCCATAAAACATCTTTCTTTATTTTTGCTTTTTGATAGTAAGATTGATTATGATAAACGATTTAAAAAAACGTTGGGAAATACAAAAAAATTGGCAGTTAATCTATCCCTTTTTAGGCATTATAGGTTTATTACTTAGTGGTTATATACTAGCAAAAGGTATTTTAAAATCGTTTTCTCCTGACAATTTAATTTTACTATTCTTTTTAACACTTTTAGTAAGTTATGGAATATTGAATGTTACATTAAAAATATTTAATAAGTTAGCTAGTAAATGGAACGTAACCTATAGATGGGAGTTAATAGCTATTTTCTTAGTATTTGCCATTACAGGATCTACCGCAGCAAAAATATCTGGCCCAATATTAGAAGCTCTAGATTTAAAAGAAATGATAAGCAATTCTTTTTTATTCTGGACAATTAGAATTTTACTCATCTTCCCTATTTACCAAGTTATGCTTGTATTAGTTGGTTGGTTATTTGGACAGTTTGACTTCTTTTGGGCTTTTGAAAAGAAAATGCTAAAACGTATGGGATTCAAGCGTTTTTTTAATGAATAATTTTTTTTGATGTTATCAGTTTTATTAAAGTTTATATATTTGTTTCTGTATGTAGAAAGTTGTGAATAAAACAAAGCAACATATAATTATTAAACTAAGTGCTATAATCATAGCATTGGCTTTTCTTTTACCAAGTATTGCCAACATAATTCATACTTTTGAACACAAGCACGAACACAAGTATGAACTGTGTGATAATAAAGATGAAGTCCATTTACATGAATTAGAAAATGATTGTGATTTCTGTAAATTTAAACTTAACCAAAGTTATCACAATAAAAATACCATCATACAGCATGTTTTTGTAGTTATACCTACAAAACTTATTCATACATCATATTCCTTTCAATATAATTTTCAAAATCTATCCTTTTCATTAAGAGCTCCTCCTGTTTTAGTATAATATATCATTATTCAATATATACTAAAATAAACATAGAGTATGAAAAATTGTGCCCTATTCTTACTACTACTCTTAAGCCAGTTAGTAAGTAGCCAAAATTGCAATTCTACATACTTAGGTGAGGTAAAAGATTTTCATGATGGTAGTCCTTTATATGGTGCTACTATACATCTTAAAGAACTCAATAAGTATGCTGCAACAGACATTAACGGAAAATTTAAGTTTCAAAACTTATGCGATGGTACCATAACTGTTTTGGTTTCTCATATAGGTTGTGAAACCAAAGAAACACAAGTTATAATTAATGGTGACTCCTTTAGTTCTATTAATTTAGAACATCATACAGAAGAGTTAGATGAAGTAAATCTTCATGGGAATTCAGGTAAGAAAAAAACATTGACCTCTCAAGAGACAGTTCTTAAGAAAGATGTATTAGAAAATTACAGTTCTGGTAGTCTAGGAGATGCTTTAAAAGAAGTAACTGGGGTTTCTTCTGTTAATACTGGTAACGCAATAGTAAAACCTGTAATTAATGGCTTACACAGTAGTAGAATTACCATTATAAACAACGGTGTTAGACTGCAAGATCAAGATTGGGGAATTGAACACGCACCTAATATTGATATTAACTCAGTTGAAAGTGTTACTGTTGTGAAAGGCTCAGGTGCTTTGGCTTATGGAGGAGACGCTATAGGTGGTGTTGTTATTTTAAACCCTAATAAGTTTATAACTAAAGATTCTCTATTCGGAAAATCAATTCTAACTGCTCAATCAAACGGTAGAGGTGGTAGTTTAACTAGCTCTTTAACTAAAACCTTTGAAAAAGGTTGGTTTGTTTCCGGACAAGGAACATATAAACAGTTAGGAGACTTTCATGCTCCAGATTATATCTTAACTAATACTGGTGTTAAAACCAAAGCTATTTCACTATCTACTGGTTATAAAAAATTTGAAAAAGGGTTCGATGTTTATTATAGCTATATTAATAATAGCCTAGGTATTTTATCTGCCTCACATATTGGTAATGCTCAAGACTTATTAAACGCTATTAACAATTCAGATCCTTTAATAACAGAAGATTTTAGTTATAAAATTAATAGTCCTAGACAAGATGTTTCACATCATTTAATAAAAACTAATTTTTACAAACGATTTGAAAATTTAGGTAAACTTAGTCTTCAGTATGATTATCAAAACAATAAAAGATTTGAATTTGATAAAAGAGTTGGAGATGACAGAAACAAACCCGCAGTAGATTTAACTTTACAAACTCACTCTATACTATCTGATTTTAAATTCGATGCAAACAACAATAGAGTCTTTCATGCTGGAGTTTTAACTAGATACCAAGACAACTTTGCTAATCCAGATACTGGCGTAAGACGACTAATACCTGATTATCAGAAAATTGACCTTGGAGCCTATATTACATCTCTATTTAAGTTAAATTCTAAACTTAGTATAGACGCTGGTTTGCGATACGATTTTAACAGAATAGACGCTAAGAAATTTTATCAAGAAAGTCGTTGGAATAGTAATGGCTATAATGAAGATTTTTCAGATATTATAATAGATGATAATGTTACAGGAAATCAATTATTAGTAAACCCCATTTTTAATTATCACAACATTTCTATTTCTACTGGCCTAATGTATAATATAAATAAAAAATCTCATTTTTCTTTTAATTATACCTTATCTAATAGAGCTCCTAACCCATCCGAATTATTTAGTGATGGGCTACATCATTCTGCAGCTAGAATTGAATTAGGTGACCTAAGAATTAAGCAAGAACACTCTAATCGTTTTTCAACTAGTTATAATTTTAATAATGATAAATTCTCTATTAATTCTGAATTATTTCTGAATTCGATTAAAGATTTTATTTATTTAGAACCTACAGGTTCTGAATTTACTATTAGAGGTGAATTTCCTGTTTGGGAGTATAAACAAACAAACGCCTTATTGTTTGGCTTAGATGCAAACTTGCAATATCAATTGAATTCCAATTGGATTGTTTCAAACAAAACATCTTTTGTTCATGGAGAGGATAAAAAAAATAAACGCTCTTTAATAGACATGCCTCCTTTTAACACAGTCACTAGTTTTACATTCAACAAAGGAAAATGGCTTGATTTAACCTGTACATTAAAGAGTGAATTAGTTGTTAAACAAAATAGATACCCTAATAACAATTTTGAAGTATACATACCTCAAACAGACTCTAATGAGTTAATAGATATAAGCTCTACTCCTGCTGGATATCATTTATTACATTTTATAAGCAGTATAAAAGTTTATCAGGAGTCTAAAACACCTATAGAGATAGGAGTAAATGTTAATAATTTGCTCAACACCTCATATAGAAATTACTTAAACAGATTACGATATTTTTCTGATGACATAGGAAGGAATATGATGATTTCTTTAAAAATTAATTATTAAAAATTTAAAAACACAAAAAAATGAAAACTATTAAGACATTACTTTTAGGATTAGCAATTGCAGGATTTACAGCATGTTCAAGTGACGATCCAGATCACGTACACCAAGAAGAAGTAATAACTACAATGACTATTACCTTAAGTCCACAAGAAGGTGGAACAGATGTTATATTAAAAACTCAAGATTTAGATGGAGATGGGCCAAATCCTCCTATCATTACCAATGGAAATTTAGTTGCTGGAAAAACCTATAATGGTAGTATAGTATTCTTAAATGAAACTGAAAGCCCTGCTGACAATATTACAACAGAAGTTTCTAATGAAGGAACAGAGCACCAAGTTTTATTTACTGCTGGTGGAGGTTTAGATGTAACTACAGATTATACTGATCAAGACAGCAATGGAAATCCGATAGGATTAACATTTACTGTTACAGCTAACACATCTTCTACTGGTACATTTACAGTAACTTTAAAACATGAGCCAACTAAACCTAATGATGGTACAATAGCTGGAGCTGGAGGAGAAACAGATATAGACGCAACATTTAATGTAAATATTCAGTCATAATTAAATTTTAATTACAAATAAAAAAGCCTTGCAGTTAGCAAGACTTTTTTATTTGTAATATCTTTATTCAACATCTATAATCTCTCCTCCTACTTTTCTTCCTTTCAATACATACTGATAAATCCAGGTTAAAGTAAAAGTTGGAATGATATCTAAACCAGGCATTAACTCTTCAAACAAACTTGTCAAACCAGCTATTTTACCAATAGCTCCCTTATACATTCTTGTCATTAAAAATGCGGATATAGGAGCCCAAACAACATCTACTCCTTCACCTAAGAAAGGTATTGTAAATGACACCATACCTATAGCATCAAACACTAAACCTAAAGCCAAATTTTTATATTTTTCTTTTTTATAAGTTTCTTCTGTATTGGTCATAATATAGTTTTATTGGTTATACCACTATAAGATAACAAATAATATGCCGAAAAATTGTCTTTTCTTAAACATTCTGAAAAGGAACAAAAAAAGACCTTCTTTTCAGAAGGCCTATAATATTTAAATATAAAAATAATTTACTTAGCTATATTTACCGCTCTTGTTTCTCTAATAACTGTTATTTTAACCTGGCCAGGATAAGTCATATCTGTTTGTATTTTTTGAGAAATCTCAAACGACAAAGCAGCTGCCTTTTCATCAGAAACTTTTTCACTCTCTACAATTACACGCAATTCTCTTCCTGCTTGTATTGCATATGCTTTCTTTACTCCTGTAAAACCAAAAGCAATATCTTCTAAATCTTTTAAACGTTGTATATAAGAATCTAATACTTGTCTTCTAGCCCCCGGTCTAGCACCAGATATAGCATCACAAACCTGAACTATTGGCGCCAATAATGACTTCATTTCTACTTCATCATGGTGTGCCCCGATAGCATTGCAAACATCTGGTTTTTCACCATGCTTCTCTGCCCATTGCATACCTAAAATAGCATGTGGTATTTCGTTTTCTTCTTCAGGCACCTTACCTATATCATGCAATAAACCTGCACGTTTAGCTAATTTAGGGTTCAATCCTAATTCTGCTGCCATTAACCCACATAATTTAGCTACCTCTCTTGAGTGTTGTAGTAAGTTCTGTCCGTATGAAGAACGATACTTCATTCTACCAACCATTTTTATCAACTCTGGGTGTAAACCATGAATCCCTAAGTCAATAACAGTACGCTTACCAACTTCTGCAATTTCAGTATCTATTTGCTTTCGTGTTTTTCTAACTACTTCTTCAATACGAGCTGGATGAATTCTACCATCTGTAACTAATTTGTGCAGTGACAATCTAGCTACTTCCCTTCTAACTGAATCGAAACAAGATAAAATAATTGCATCTGGAGTATCATCAACAATAATCTCTACTCCTGTTGCAGCTTCTATTGCTCTAATATTACGCCCTTCTCTACCAATAATTCTACCTTTAACGTCATCAGACTCTAAGTTAAATACAGAAACACAGTTTTCTACAGCCTCTTCTGTACCAATACGCTGAATTGTATTGATAATGATTTTCTTTGCCTCTTGCTGGGCAGTTAACTTAGCTTCTTCAATACTCTCTTGTATAAAAGACATCGCATCTGTTTTTGCCTCTTCCTTTAAAGAACGAACTAACTCTTCTTTAGCATCTTCTGCAGACAAACCAGATAATACCTCTAATTGCTCAACTTGTTTTTTGTGCAATTTATCTACTTCGCTATTTTTTTTATCTAAATACTCTAGTTTATAGTCAACGTCTTTTTGTTTAGCTTCTATTTCTTTATTAGCCTTTTTAGCCTTAGATAATTCATTAGAAACTTGAGATTCTTTATCTCTGGTTCTTTTTTCTGCTTCGGCCATTTTTTTATCCTTAGCAATAATTACCTTTTCGTGTTCTGCTTTTAACTCAATAAATTTTTCCTTAGCCTGTAATATCTTATCTTTTTTTAAAGATTCTCCTTCTTTTTTAGCTTCTTTAATTATAGAATTAGCTTCTTGTTGAGCTGCAGAAACCACCTTAGATGCACTTCCTTTTTCTAAAACCTTAGCAATAATAAAACCTACCGCTATTCCAATTACCCCCAAAGCAATTGGTATCAAATAATCTGTCATATATCTAATTTAATTATATAAAAAAACCTACATCAGTAGAGTTTTGTATAAACTCCAAAATAACAGGTTTAGAGCTAACGTACGGGTCAAGGATCTATTCTAGATAGCTTGCTTTAACCATATCGACTCACTCTTTTTAATAGAAACGTGTTGAGTTTATCAAAAAATTAAACTAATGTAGGCAGTAATCTTAATACTTATTTATAAGAACGTTATGTTATATACTTGTCAACTAAATCTTGCATTGCAAGTAATTTGTTGTTAATTGTATTATCATCTTGTTGGGCATCCAAACTCTCTTGCTCTAATTTAGAAGCAAACTGCAAAGCACACATAGCCAATACATCTTGCTTATCTCTTACAGCATAACTATTTTCAAATTGTTTAATTAATTCTTCAATCTTCTTTGTTGCTTTACGCAAGCCTTCTTCTTGTTCTGGGTTTATCGTTAATGGATACACCCTGTCTGCTATAGAAACTTTAACTTTTAGTTTATCAGACATTTTATTTATTTAGAAAGCTGTGTAATGCAATGATCAATTTCTTTAATTAAAGCATTTATTTTAAGCTTGGTTTCCCTTTTATATTCTTCACTACCTAACATAGAATTTGTAAGTTTTAAAGTGCTGAATTGTTCTTCTTTTTGAATTAATTCTTGCTCCTGAGCTTTAATTTTAGCTTCTTTTTTAGCTAATTCTGCTAACAACCCCTGGTTTATTTGCTCTTTTTCTTCTAGTTTACTTACTAACTTGTGCAATCTAACTTCTAAAGAATCAACCAGTTTTAATAAAGCACTCATTCACTAACCTATTCTATCGTGTTTTTCACAAAGTTAACATATCAATTGAAATAGTCCAATAAATTCGTATTTTTTTGTTTACAATAATTTAAGGCAACTATTTTGTTCTGAAAATTGTTGTACTCTTTGAAAAAAAATGACATTAATACTAAACTTATGATAATATATCTGTACTTTTATCTTACTTAGTAAATCCCCATTTCTAAATATATAGTATGCAATTAAAAACTACATTTTTAACAGCTTTTTTCTTTTCTATTTTTATGTATAGTCAAGATATACCACAAGATTATTTTAGAAATCCTCTAGATATAGAGCCTATTTTGTCTGGCACATTTGCTGAGTTACGATCTAATCATTTTCATTCTGGTATTGACATAAAAACTCAACAAGTAGAGGGACTAAATGTTTATGCAACGGCCAGTGGTCATGTAGCTAGAATAAAAATATCTCCATGGGGATACGGAAAAGCTATTTACATTCAACACCCTAACGGATATACTACAGTATATGCTCATTTAAAAAAATTTACTCCTAAAATAGAAGCATATGTCAAAAAGAAACAATACCAAAAAGAGAAATTTGCTATAGAACTCTTTCCAAAAGACTATGAGCTACCAATTACTAAAGGAGATATCATAGCGTTTTCAGGGAATACTGGTGGTTCTGGAGGTCCACATCTTCATTATGAAATAAGAGATCGAAAAGAAAGACCTATGAACCCCATGCTCTTCGGTTTTAAGGTTAAAGATCATACCAAACCAAGCATTAATGGAGTCTATGCTTATAGTATGAACGACACTTCTCAAGTAAACCATCATAACGACTTACATAAAATTAAATTATCACTAACAAAAGACGGAAACTATATTACCTCTACTGTATATGCGTATGGAGAAATAGGTTTTGGAATTAACACTTATGATAAACAAGATCAAGCTCATAACAAAAATGGCGTTTACAATATTCAATCTTTTGTAAATGGAAACCCTAGTTTTGAATTAGATTTTAGAAAGTTTTCTTTTAGTGAATCTAGGTATTTAAATAGGCTTATTGATTACAGTTACTTTAAAAGAAAAAAGTCTCGCATTCAAAAATTATTTAAAGAACCTAACAATCCTTTAAGCATTATTAAAAATGTAAATGAAAAAGGGTTAATACATTTAAAGGAAGGTGATCATGTTAATTACGTTATAACTGTAACAGACTTTAAAGGCAATAAAAGAACGATTACAATTCCTTTAGAAGGAAAAAAAATGGAAATTACCCATTTCAAGAAAAAAACAGAATCATTGCACCATGCTTTTGCTAATAAAGAAACTTATCTAGAAAATAACGGCAAATCAGTATACATACCTAAAGGTGCTTTATATGATAATCAGCCAATAATTTTTGAAACCAAAGGCGATACGATAGAAATTGGAGATAAAAACATTCCTCTTCATAAAAATATTACCCTATCTTTTTATTCAGACAATAAGTTTGAGAATAAAGATATGAGTAAATTATATGTTAGTAGATTAGGTTATAAAAATGAGCCATACCAATATGTATCTACTTATAAAAAAGAAGGTAAAATAAGTGGAAAAACAAAAACTTTCGGAAAGTTTACAATTTCTACAGACTCTATAGGCCCTATAATTACTCCCCTTAATCTATACAAAGGAAAATGGATGTCAAAATCAAAATATTTACAAATAAAAATCGTTGATAAGCTAACCGGGATAAAAAAATACCGAGCTACTATCAATGGTAAATGGATATTAATGGAATACAATCCTAAAAAAAATAAATTAACCTATGACTTTAATGATAAAGTTGTAACAGAAGCTGAGCACAATTTTAAACTAGTTGTCTTAGATAATGTTGGAAATAGTAGTACATTTGAAACCACCTTTTACAGAAAATACTAAACAATGCTATTAAAAACTATTCAACTATTTTGTTGCTTCTTTTTACTATCAATTACTTACTCTCAAGCACAAACTGCCATTATTAGTGGAGTTTTATTAGACGAAAACAATCAACCCATAGAAAATGTAAATATTAGTTATAGTAATTCTGAGGGGACTCAAACTTCTGCGGTCGGTGATTTTGTTTTAGAAATCCCTGCAAACAAAGATATTACTGTTACTTTTTCTCATATAAGTTTAAAACCTATTGTTCAGACTTTTAACCTAAAATCTGGAGAGCGATTTGAATTTAACCCCGTAATGAATTCAAAAGAAGAACAATTAGGAACCGTAATTATAACTGGTAACAAACGTAAACGTGTAGAAGGTATAACTACTATAGAGCCTAAATTACTTCGTAAAATACCTGGTGGTAATGCAGGTGTAGAAAATATTTTAAAAACATTAGCAGGTGTAAGTGGTAACAACGAATTAAGCTCTCAATACAATGTTAGAGGTGGTAACTTTGATGAAAATCTAGTATACGTAAATGAAATTGAAGTTTACAGACCCTTTTTAATTAGATCTGGACAGCAAGAAGGCTTGAGTTTTGTAAATAGTGATTTAGTTCATAATGTAGATTTTTCTGCAGGAGGATTTCAAGCCAAATATGGAGACAAACTATCTTCTGTATTAGATATTACTTATAAAAAGCCAAAGAGCTTTGCTGCTAGTTTAGATGCTAGTTTACTTGGAGGAAGCGTTAGTGTTGAAGGAACTTCAAAAAACAAAAAACTTACTGGTATAATTGGTGTTCGTTATAGAGATAATAGCTTATTTGTAAAGGCCAAAGAAACAGAAACCAATTACGATCCTAAATTTGGTGATTTACAAACCTATTTAACTTACAAAGTATCTAATAAGTTCGATATTGGCTTTTTAGGGAATGCTTCTATTAACAGATACAATTACGAACCACAAACTAGACAAACAAATTTCGGAACTTTAACAGACCCTATTGCTTTATTAGTTTTTTATGAAGGTCAAGAGAGAGATCAATACAATACTTATTTTGGAGCTCTTAAAGCTAATTACAATCCAAACAAAAATCTTAACTTAAAATTAATTGGATCAACTTATCATACAATAGAAGAAGAGTATTACGATATTTTTGCTCAATATCGTTTAGGTGAAGTAAATAGCAATATAGGTGATGAAAATTTTGGAGAAGTAGAATTCTCAGAAGGTATTGGTTCTCAATTAAACCATGCACGAAATGATTTAGACGCTTTAATTATTAATTTAGAACACAAAGGACATTATAAAAAAGACAAAAACAAATTCTCCTGGGGAGCAAAATATACTCGAGAAAACATAAGAGATCGAGTTATTGAATGGGAAGTTATTGATTCTGCAGGTTTTTCTATCAGACCACCAGGCCATATTCCTAGTAACAGTCAACCATATGCGCCTTATGCTGGTCCTTTAGAGCCATTTCAGAATGTACGAGCTACTAATGATGTTACCATTAACAGAGTTTCTGGATTTGTTCAATACAACAGAACAGGTGAAATTGGAGAACACGAAATATTTTACAACGCAGGAATTAGAACTCATAACTGGACTGTATCTGGAGATAATTTAACTTCTGAGTCTCATATTGTTTTTAGTCCAAGAGCTCAATTTGGAATTAAACCAGATTGGGAGAAAGACATCACATTACGTGTTGCTGCTGGTTTATACCATCAACCTCCCTTCTACAGAGAATTAAGAGATGCTCAAGGAGTTGTCAATCCTAAAGTGGAAGCGCAACAATCTTTTCATGCCATTATAGGAGGTGATTATCAATTTAAAATGTGGGACCGTCCATTTAAATTAACTTCTGAAGTATATTATAAAAGTCTGACTAATGTAAACCCATATACGGTTAACAATGTAAGAATTCGTTATGCAGCTAATAATAATGCAAAAGCATTTGCTACGGGTTTAGACCTACGCCTAAATGGAGAGTTTGTTCCCGGTACAGAATCATGGTTTAGTTTTGGATACTTAAATACCAAAGAAAATATTGACAATAGAGGTTTTATTGCTAGACCAACCGATCAACGCTTAAAATTTGGTGCTCTATTCCAAGATTATGTACCTAATATGCCCAATTTAAAAGTTTATTTAAACTTGGTATACAATACAGGTTTACCAGGAGGATCTCCTAGCTACGCAGACCCTTACTCTTATCAAAATAGACTCCCAGATTACAAAAGAGCCGATGTTGGATTTTCGTATGTTTTAGTAGATGATAGTAAAAAGTTTGAAAAAGGACATTTGTTTCATAATATAAAAGAACTGCAATTTGGATTTGAAATTTTCAATATGTTTAATGTTCAAAACTCGATAACCAATACATGGGTTAGAGATGTATATACAAAACAACAATATGCTGTTCCAAACTTCTTAACTCCACGTATTTTCAATCTAAGATTAGGCTTAAAACTATAACTATTTAAAAACCAACAACTTACTTGTTATTTAAAAATACTTTTCTTAACTTTATATTCTATTAATAAGTTGTTCTTTGTATTGTATAATGTATTGGAATAATAGTTAGAAATGTAGATAATAGTAATTACGAAATCAATACAGAGAATATATAGTTGAAGTATTTTTAGTTTTATTTTTATAGAATAGTTATTTAGCTAAAGATATTTCAAAAAAAGAAAGCCGAAACGAGTTTGTTTCGGCTTTCGAATTATATAAAATTAGCTATCTAAAATTACCAATATCAAATTTTTACATTTCCAATTTTATCAGTTTGATAATTCTTATACTCAAAACCAACTTCCCTCCTGCTTTATAACTTTAAAAAGCTTAATTAATAGTATATTTGCAACTATTCTTACTAGACTTAAGTTTTCTCTTTTGTCTTTATTATTAAATAATAAAAACCAATATCATGTCAGAAAAAGCTAAAATTATTTATACTAAAACAGATGAAGCTCCTGCATTAGCTACCTATTCTTTTTTACCAATTGTTCAAGCCTTTACAGCTACTGCAAATGTAGAATTAGAAACTAAAGATATTTCTTTAGCTGGTAGAATTTTAGCGACGTTTCCTGAAAATTTAACTTCAGAGCAACAAGTAGCAGACGCCTTAGCTGAATTAGGTGCTTTAGCTAAAAAACCAGAAGCTAACATTATTAAATTACCAAATATATCTGCTTCTGTTCCTCAATTAAAAGCTGCTATTAAGGAGTTACAAGATAAAGGATATAACATACCTGATTATCCTGAATCTCCTGAAACAACTGAAGAAAAAGAAATACAAGCTCGTTATAATAAAATAAAAGGTTCTGCTGTAAACCCTGTTTTACGTGAAGGAAACTCAGACCGTAGAGCTCCTAAGGCTGTTAAAAACTTTGCTAAGAAAAACCCTCACCGTATGGGAGCTTGGTCTAAAGATTCAAAATCTCACGTTGCTACAATGACTAGTGGTGATTTTGCACATAATGAAAAATCAGTCACAATTACTAACTCTGGTAATGTTTCTATAGAATTACATTCAGCTAACGGAAACAAGACAGTATTAAAGGATAAAACTGCCGTTTTAGAAGGTGAAATTATTGATTCATCTGTAATGCAGAAAAAAGCTTTAATTAACTTTTTAAATGAACAAGTTGCTGATGCTAAAGATAAAGGTGTTTTATATTCCTTACACATGAAAGCAACCATGATGAAGGTATCTGACCCTATTATTTTTGGTCATGCAGTTAAATCTTTCTTTGCTCCTGTTTTCGAAAAACACTCTACAGTTTTAGAAGAAGCTGGTGTAAATGTAAATAATGGTTTTGGTAACTTATTACAAAAAATACAAGATCTACCAGAAGCTAAACGTAAAGAAATAGAAGCAGATATTGAATCTGTATATAAAAACGGACCTGCTTTAGCTATGGTAAATTCAGATAAAGGAATTACCAATTTACACGTTCCTAGTGATGTAATTATTGATGCTTCAATGCCTGCAATGATTAGAACTTCAGGGCAAATGTGGAATGCTGCTGGTAAACAACAAGACACTAAAGCTATTATTCCTGATAGCAGTTATGCTGGTATATATACTGCAACTATAGATTTCTGCAAAGAACATGGCGCTTTTGACCCTACAACTATGGGAACAGTTCCTAATGTAGGATTAATGGCCCAAAAAGCCGAAGAATACGGTTCTCATGATAAAACTTTCGAAATTCAATCTGCTGGAACTGTTAAAGTAATAGATGAAGCTGGAAACGTTTTAATGCAACATGAGGTTTCAGAGGGAGACATCTGGAGAATGTGTCAAGTAAAAGATGCTCCTATTCAAGATTGGGTTAAACTAGCAGTTAATAGAGCTCGTGCTACACAAACACCAGCTGTTTTCTGGTTAAATAAAGAAAGAGCTCACGATGCAGAATTAATCAAAAAAGTAAATACATATTTACCTAACCATAATACAGAAGGCTTAGATATTAGAATTCTTTCTCCTATAGAAGCTACTAAATTTACATTAGAAAGAATTAAAAAAGGAGAAGATACTATTTCTGTAACTGGTAACGTATTAAGAGATTATTTAACAGATTTATTTCCAATTTTAGAATTAGGTACTTCTGCAAAAATGTTATCTATAGTGCCTTTAATGAACGGAGGAGGTTTATTTGAAACTGGCGCTGGAGGTTCTGCTCCTAAACACGTTCAACAATTTGTTGAAGAAAATCATTTACGTTGGGATTCTTTAGGAGAATTTTTAGCATTAGCCGTTTCTTTAGAACACTTAGGTAATAATTATAACAACCCAAAAGCTTTAATTTTAGCAGAGTGTTTAGACGACGCTACCGATAAATTCTTGGAAAATAAAAAATCACCATCTCGTAAAGCTGGAGAATTAGATAATAGAGGTTCTCATTTTTATCTTGCTATGTATTGGGCTCAAGAGTTGGCAAAACAAAATAAAAATTCTGAATTAAAATCGATTTTTACACCTATAGCTGAATCATTAGCTAATAATGAAACAACTATAGTTAAAGAGTTAAATGATATCCAAGGAAAACCAGTTAATATAGATGGGTATTACGAACCGAATGATACTTTAACATCTCAAGCTATGAGGCCAAGTAAAATCTTTAATGACATCTTAACTAATATTTAAAACTTTAAAGTTTAAATCATATTTTATAAAAGCTGAAACAATTATGTTTCAGCTTTTTCATTTCTTAAAGCATTATTAACATATTTTAATAATTGAAAAATTATGCTATATTTGACTGAATTTTAACGTATTAATCTTTTAAATATCATTAGGGGAAATGAAAAAAGTATTATTACTACTTATCTTATTATTATTAACCAATACTTCTTTGTTTGCTCAAGACAGCGATGAGTCTGCTACAAATGTAACTGATGTTTATAAAGAAATGCAAGCAATGAAAAAAGCCTACTACAAAGGCTTAAGAGATGAAAAAAAATCTGAAGTTGATAAAATAAACAAAGAAAGAGAAGCTAATAGGGAGCAAAAACTAACAGAAATAAGATCGTCTACAGAGGCCAAAATAGAAGCCGCAAAAAATGAAAGACTTGCTTCTAAAAATGAACGATTGGCTCAAATAGAGCTGAAAAAAAAGCAGTTATCTACTCAAAAAAAAGTAACTCTAGAGCAAAGAAGTAATGATAACTCTATCGAAATTCAACAAAAAAAAGAAGTTCTTGAAAAGGAAAATAAAGAAAAAATTTCTCAGAGAGATGAAGTAAAACAGAACAAGTTAGACTCTAAAAAGCAAGAACAGCAAAACAAACTAAATAAGCGTAAACAACTATTAATGAGTAAATATGCAAAATACGCTAAGAAAAAATAAGTTTTATTATATTACTAAATAAAAAAAGTATCGAATAAATATTTATTCGATACTTTTTTTATTTAAGTTTATTTTACTGCTAATACAATTCATATTTAAATTCAACTACTTGATAGTTTTTATCTACCACTTTTAATTGAGAGAAATCTAAATTATTATAATCTATATCATCACGCTTTTCGTATTGCAACCACAAAGCATTAGATTTAGTAGCAAACCCATTAGCATCTTTTTCTACTATATTATGCTTTGTTACATATAAATACTCATCACCAGTATTTATTACTTGATAGATATAATTTCCAATATCGTCAAACTGTCTAATAACAAAAGGTTCTTCATCGTTTTCAACAGTATAACCAAATAATGTATTATTATTTTTTATATATATCTCTGCTAAATTACCATCTACTCCATATAATTCAATTTTATCGCCATTTTTCTTTGGTATATATTTAAATACATTATCATTTCCATCCTTTTTAGAAGTACTATCCCCTGCTACTTTAGCTAAACTTGGATCCATTATTTCAATCTCAACCTCAAAAGGAAGAGATTCTTCATTAAAAGATTCTTTTGTAAAGTTAATTTGTTCACCTTGTATATACTTACCATATTTATAATCTGCTAAAAAGTCTTTTCTAGTAACCGATTTGATTTTAAAATCTTTTCTAATTGTAACCTTGTCTTCAACCTTTAACTCTGTAGCATTTAATTCTGTTGACTGCTCTTTTTTACAAGAAAATAATAAACAAACAACTGTTAATAGTAATAATGTCTTTTTCATGAATTACGTTTATTAGTTTAGTTTTACTATCAAAAAATATTAATAGTTCTTAATGCAATATAAGAAAACTTAGTCTTAGTTATAAATAATAGAATAATTTATTATTCTAAGATAAACTACTTATTTTTACGCAATATCATTGCTATAAAAATGAACTTTATAAAAACCACAGAACAAGATTCTAACTACGATCATTTAGAAAATATGAGTGTCAATGAATTATTGACCAATATTAATAAAGAAGATCAAACAATAGCTAAAGCAGTAGAAAAAGTAATACCTCAAGTTGAATTATTAACCACTCAAATCATAAAAAAATTAACCGAAGGAGGTCGTTTATTCTATATAGGTGCTGGAACTAGCGGTAGAATTGGTATTTTAGATGCATCAGAATGCCCCCCTACTTTTGGTGTACCTCATGACCTAGTAATTGGTTTGATTGCCGGAGGTGATACTGCTATAAGAAAAGCTGTAGAAAATGCAGAAGATTCTATTAATCAAGGCTGGAAAGATTTACAAGAATACAATATATCTAAAAAAGATATTGTAATTGGTATTGCTGCTTCTGGAACCACACCCTATGTAATTAGCGCATTAAAAGAAGCTAATAAACATAAAATAATTACAGGTTGTATAACTATGAATGAAAATTCTCCGTTAGCTAAAACTGCTAATTATCCTATTGTATGTTTGGTTGGACCTGAGTTTGTAACTGGAAGCTCTAGAATGAAAGCTGGAACGGCACAAAAGTTAATTCTTAATATGATATCTACGAGTACTATGATTCAATTAGGACATGTAAAAGGTAATAAAATGGTAGACATGCAACTATCAAATCATAAATTGATAAAAAGAGGTATTAAAATGATTGTGAATGAAATAGATGTTGAAGAATCACTAGCTAAAAATTTATTATTAGAACATAAATCTGTTAGAAAAGCAATACAATTTTATAAGAATGCAAAGAACAAATAAAGAAGTCTTATCTAAAGGAATAAAATTTATGCTTATAGCTATGATGCTATTAATTTTAGGTCCTTTTTTATTTCATTTAGGATTTAAGCTAAGAAATTATCTTACACTAACAATAGCTTCACTTGTTAGTATAGCTGCTATATTAATGTTTTTTAAAGGTATTAAAACATTAATAAAGGCTTTATTTAACGACTAAGTTTATTATTTTCTACAACTACTGGAGTACTCGGATTATAGCCAAAGTATGTGTTTTCAATTTTAACCCCTTGAAAATCCAATAATTGAGCAATAATTGCATAATGATGTATACTATGTGAATTAGCTTGAGAAAAAACAGAATATAAATTAGTGGGTATTGTTTGTTTTCCCAAACCAAAGTCATCAATTAATTCATATTTTTCAGATAAATCATAGTGCTTATAATCATTTAACTCATTGATAATCATTAAAATTTTATTCTTTGCTATTAAAGGACTCAATTCTAATACTTCTTCCCTTTTTCTATCTGTTAAATCAATCATATAATTATTCAATCCATTAAATATAGATTGATAAAAATCAATTATATGTCTCATATGTTTACCTATGCTAGAATAATAAGGTCCTACTGAACTATCCCTATATACATTTTCAGGTAATTCTTCTAGCAAATCAATCGATTGCTGTAAAGTATTTTGAAGTGATTCAATAAAATGTAGACTCATTAACTCTAAAATAGTAAAATAAATACAATAAGTCTAACTATTAATTATAAACTTACAATATTAATGATTATTTATATTAGAATTCATTGTATAAAAAAACCCTCAACATTT
>NZ_JBHTJM010000002.1:0-546024 GCF_042675745.1 Pseudofulvibacter geojedonensis
AGCGGGTGCAAATATACTACCTTTCTTTTCTTCTGAACAAACTTTTTAACCCTTTTTTTGAACTTTTTTACAAAGTATTTTTGAACCAGCTGATAACATGCGTTTTAACTGTTGTAAAAACATCACATTTTGTGGTAGAATTATTGAACAGCTAAAAAACACTCTACTTATACTATATATATAGACTCCCTATTGTATGTTTAAGCCTGTAAATTCCTCCCTCTTCATAATGCACATGCCCTATTCAATTCAAATTCTAAAAACCTTCCACATATAATTACCTTATATATATGTTAAACAAAATTCATACTACTATTGTATTACTTATAAGTAGGTAGTATCTTTGCTTTTTTATTTTTAACAAGTAATTAATAATTATGATTGAAATTACCTTACCAGATGGTAGTATAAAAAGCTTTGAAAGCGGCATCACTCCTATGGATGTTGCTAAAAGCATTAGTGAAGGATTAGCTAGAAATGTTATTTCTGCAAGTTTTAATACTGAAACAGTAGAAACTACTACTCCTTTAACCTCTAATGGTAGTTTAACATTATTTACTTGGAAGAATGAAGAAGGGAAACAGGCTTTTTGGCACTCTACATCTCACATAATGGCTCAAGCTGTTAAAGAAATGTACCCAGATGCTAAATTAACTATAGGTCCTTCTATTGAGAGAGGTTTTTATTATGACATTGACTTTAACGGTACTAGTATTTCTGACAAAGACTTTCCTGCTATAGAGAAAAGAATGTTAGATATTGCCAGAGGAAAACATGAATATAAAATGCGTTCTACAACTAAAGCTGAAGCTTTAGAATATTACAAAAGTATTGATAACGAATATAAAGTCGAGTTAATAGAAAACTTAGAAGACGGTACAATTACTTTTTGTGATCATGACACTTTTACGGACTTATGTAGAGGTGGACACATTCCTAATACTGGTATTGTAAAGGCTGTTAAAATCTTAAATGTTGCAGGAGCTTACTGGAGAGGTGATGAAAACAATACTCAATTAACTCGTTTATATGGTATCTCTTTTCCTAAACAAAAGGAATTAAAAGAATACTTAGAACTATTAGAAGAAGCTAAAAAGAGAGATCATAGAAAACTAGGAAAAGAATTAGAGTTGTTTACCTTCTCTCAAAGAGTTGGGCAAGGTTTACCTTTATGGCTGCCTAAAGGTGCTGCTTTACGTGAGCGTTTAGAAAACTTTTTAAAGAAAGCTCAGAAAAAAGCAGGATATGAAATGGTAGTTTCTCCTCATATTGGTCAGAAAGAATTATATGTTACTTCTGGTCATTATGCCAAATATGGAGAGGATAGCTTTCAGCCTATAAAAACTCCTAAAGAAGATGAAGAGTTTTTATTAAAACCTATGAACTGTCCTCATCATTGCGAGATATACAATTCTAAACCTTTTAGTTATAAAGAACTTCCTAAGCGTTATGCTGAATTTGGAACTGTATATAGATACGAACAAAGTGGCGAGCTACATGGTTTAACCCGTGTAAGAGGCTTTACTCAAGATGATGCTCATATCTTCTGTACACCAGATCAGTTAGATCAAGAATTTAAAAATGTAATTGATTTAGTTTTATATGTTTTTGGTTCGTTAGGTTTTGAAAACTTTACTGCTCAGGTATCTGTTAGAGACTTAGATAAACCTGAAAAATATATAGGTTCTGTTGAAAATTGGGAAAAAGCAGAAAATGCTATTATCAATGCAGCAAAAGAAAAAGGATTAGATTATGTAGTTGAATCTGGAGAAGCTGCTTTTTACGGGCCTAAATTAGATTTCATGGTTCGTGATGCACTCGGAAGAAGCTGGCAGCTAGGAACCATTCAAGTAGACTATAATTTACCTGAACGTTTTGATTTATCATACAAAGGTTCTGATGACAAATTACACAGACCTGTAATGATACACAGAGCACCATTTGGTAGCATGGAACGTTTTATAGCTATTTTATTAGAGCATACGGGTGGAAATTTCCCATTATGGCTTATGCCAGAGCAAGCTATTGTTCTCTCTATCAGTGAGAAATATGAAAAATATGCTCAAAAAGTTTTAAATTTATTAGAAAATCACGAAATTCGCGCCCTCGTGGATAATCGAAATGAAACAATGGGTAAGAAAATTCGCGAAGCAGAAATGAATAAAATTCCGTACATGTTAATTGTAGGAGAGCAAGAAGCCGAAAATGGCACAATCTCTGTTAGAAAACATGGTGGAGAAGATATAGGTAGTATTTCAGTTGAAGAATTTTCAGCTATTGTAAATTCAGAAATTAGAAGTACATTAAAAGAGTTTAACGTTTAACTAAAATTTTTAAGTCATAGCAATACGTAGAAAAAGATCGAAAAGGCCTGCTAGGATCATTAAAGAAGATCCGCACAGAATTAATGGAAAAATTAGAGTTCCAGAAGTAAGACTTGTTGGAGATAATGTTGAAGTTGGTGTTTATCAAACTAGAAAAGCATTAGCTTTAGCAGAAGAACTGGAGTTAGATTTAGTAGAAATTTCTCCTAAAGCAGTGCCTCCTGTTTGTAAAATAATGGATTATAAAAAATTCTTATACGAACAGAAAAAAAGAGAAAAAGCCTTAAAAGCAAAAGCTACGAAAGTTACCATTAAAGAGATTCGTTTTGGTCCGCAAACTGATGATCATGATTATCAATTTAAAAAGAAGCATGCTATTAAGTTCTTACAAGAAGGAGCTAAACTAAAAGCTTATGTATTCTTTAAAGGTCGTTCTATTATCTATAAAGATCAAGGGCAAATTTTACTATTGAAATTGGCTCAAGAATTAGAAGACTATGGTAAGGTTGAACAAATGCCTAAACTTGAAGGGAAACGTATGACAATGTTCATCGCTCCTAAAAAGAAATAATAAAAAGAGTTATTTACTCTATTTTAAGATACGCGAGATAATTAAAAACTTAGGAAATTATGCCTAAAATGAAAACCAAATCTAGTGCTAAGAAGCGTTTTAAGCTTACAGGTACTGGAAAAATTAAAAGAAAGCACGCTTTTAAAAGTCACATCTTAACCAAGAAGTCTAAAAAGCGTAAGTTAGCATTAACTCATGATGGATTAGTTCACAAGAGTGATGAAGACAGTATTAAAACTCAATTACGTTTAAAGTAATCAAGTTTTAATTTTAGCTTGTGTTTATTCATAAGCTGGTTAAATAAATTAATAACCCTGGAGTTAGGCCTATAAAAGTTTCGTTTTACGAACGCCTACTACAAAAAACAATTTAAAATTATGCCTAGATCAGTAAACGCTGTTGCTCGTAGAGCCAGAAGAAAAAAAGTATTGAAGCAAGCCAAAGGATACTTTGGTAGAAGAAAAAACGTTTGGACAGTTGCTAAGAATGCGGTTGATAAAGCGATGCAATATTCGTATAGAGACCGTAGAAATAAAAAGAGAACTTTCCGTGCACTTTGGATACAACGTATTAATGCAGGTGCAAGACAACATGGTATGTCATATTCTGTATTTATGGGTAAAGTAAAAGCTAATAACATTGAGTTAAACCGTAAGGTTTTAGCAGATTTAGCTATGAACAATCCAGCTGCTTTTAAAGCAATTGTTGATAAAGTAAAATAATAAACGTTTAACAAAATATTATCTCGCTAAAAATGGCTATCTAAATTTTAGATAGCCATTTTTTTATTTACGTTTAAATATTAAGATTCTGCTCCTAAAAAAGAAATTTTAAACAAGGTTCCTTGATCTGTCTTTAGCTTTTCAATTTTCCCTTTTAATTGTTTTACAAATGTTTTTATAAGTATCATTCCTGTAGAATTTTCAATAAACAAAAACTCATCGTCACTAATTCCTACTCCATTGTCACCGATAATTAATTCATAATTGTTTTCATGATTGTTTTTTAACTCAACATAAACCTCTCCATTTACTTTATCTTTAAATGCATGTTTTAAAGAGTTTGAAACGAATTCATTAATAATTAAACTTAACGGCAACAAAGTATCTATGGACATCTTTAAAGAATCTACAGACATTGTTGCAGTAATTTCTTTATCTAAATTATAACTGTTTATTAAATCATCTATTAAAAGTTTAATATACTCATTAACGTCTATATGCTTAAAATCATTTGTATTGTATATTTTCTCATGTAATCTAGCCATAGCTACTATCCTACTTTGAGCCATTTTAAACATCGATTGCACTTTAGGATCATCTACCCCTCTAGCTTGTATTCTTAATAAACTATTTACTGTTTGTAGGTTGTTTTTTACTCTATGATGAATTTCTTTTAGCATAATAGATTTCTCATCATTTTTATAAACTATTTCTTGTTTAGCTTTTTTTATTGCCAAATTTATTTTGTTCATCATTCTACCAAAAACCCCACCGAGTAAAATCAGTAAAAAAAGTAAAAATATAAGATTAAATTCGGCCATATTATGATCATCTATTTCATTAACCATACTCACATTTAATAAATCAAATATGTAAAAACAAATAACCGTTAATGTAACTACAACAAACCATAAATTGCCATAAATCTCTCCAATGAGATACGCAAAATAAATGAGCAAAACTAGAAAAGGTAAAATTGGGCTATTAATACCACCACTATATAAACTCATTACACAAGCTCCTACAAAACTTAATATAGAACCTAAATTATAAGAAAGTAAGATTTTCTTATGATAATAAAACAATAAAATATTAATAGTGTTTACAATTGAATATGCCAATAAGACTTTAAACAATACTTCTTTAATATCTAAAAAGAAGTAACAAAACATTGAGTGTAGAAAGGTAACTATTGATAAAGTATACAGTACATTTAAAGTTAGAACAGTTGTTCTTCCATACTTATTTTTATACTTCTTATCATTATTCATAACTTATTATAAAGTTAGTTACTCTTAAAGATAAAAAAATGTTTAAAATAAATATTGATTTAGTTTATTTATTGAAGATAATCAGGTTTTTTGCTTTTTCTTTTTGGCTGCTGGAAATAATACGTTATTTAAAATTAAACGATAACCTGGAGAGGTAGAATGTAATTCCAATTCAGTTTTTGGATCCCCTACTCTATGCCTATAATCTTCTGGATCATGGCCTCCATAAAAAGTAAAAAAACCTTTTCCTTTTATTCCGTGAATATAACGTGCTTCATTATTCGTTTTATTTTCACCCATTACAAGGATATTTGACTTTAATTCTGTTCTTTCGAATGAAGTTGTTTGCCCCATAAAGCCTTTAACTAACTGAGTATGATTTTGGCACAACATAGTTGGTATAGGGTCCCATTTTGCTGAAAACTGCATCAAAGAAAAATAATCTAATTCTTGTTTTATTTTTCTTTTATCTGTCATATCAATGCTAGAAAACTCATATACATTAGGGTTTCTCTCTAAAGTGAAATTTTTAAAAGCAAAGGTGTTTTGATAATTTAATTTACTTTGATAATTAGGTTCACTAGGATCTCCATCGAACATAGGTTCGCAAATATCTACTCCCTGTGCTGCTAATGCAATATCAAAACTATCTGTTGCACTACACATAGCAAACATAAAGCCTCCTCCTACCACATAATCTCTAATTTTTAGTGCCACTGCTTCTTTAGATTTCGACACTTTATTAAAGCCTAGTTGTTTAGCTAAAGCTTCTGCGTTTTTTTTATTTTCTATGTACCAAGGAGCTGCTTTAAAACTTCTATAAAACTTACCATATTGACCTGTAAAATCTTCATGATGTAGATGCAACCAATCATAAAGAACCAAAGCATCATTTAATACTTCTTCATCATAAATTACCTCATAGGGAATCTCTGCATACGTTAATACCATGGTAACCGCATCATCCCAAGGAAAATTTCCTTTAGGAGAATAAACTGCAATCTTTGGTGCTTTTTCTAAAATGACTGCTTCTTGATTTTGAGAAGGGCTTGCAATTTCTTCTAGTATTTTTTCAGTTTTAGAGGTGGATAGTGTTTCGTAAGAAATCCCTCTAATAATACATTCTTTTCTAATTTCTTCTATGTCTGGCAATAAAAAAGAACCTCCTCTATAATTTAATAACCATTTAACTTTAATTTGTTTTTCTAAAGACCAATAGGTTAAACCATAAGCTTTTAAATGATTTTTTTGTCCATTAGCATCCATAGGAATTAAAATATAAGATGCCAATGACTTAGAAAAGCAACACAAAACGAATAATATAGTTAGGTAAAATTTCAAATTAAAATTGCATTAAATTACTGCATTAAATATAACAAATTATATACCTCTAATACTATTAGTTATCTATATTTTAACACAAGAAAAAGCCTTATAAAAATAATTATAAGGCTCATTGTATTAGTTTTTTGAAATATTTACTTTCTAAAAAGGCACATCATCATCTTCTGGAACATTATTCATCGAACTACCAAAGGCATCTTCAGGACTAGGCAAAGAAGCAGGGTTAAACGGATCTACTTCATTATTCATAGAAGAAGCAATTTCGAAAGGTGTAGAAAAATCATCTAAATTATCAAACTTACCAAGTTCACCTATAAACTTTAGTCTTATGTTTTCTAATCCACCATTACGGTGTTTAGCAACAATAAACTCTCCTTGACCAGCAGTTGGCGATCGTTCTTCATCATCCCATTCATCAATTTTATAATATTCTGGACGGTAAATGAACGAAACAATATCAGCATCTTGCTCAATTGCTCCAGATTCCCTTAGGTCTGATAACAAAGGCCTTTTGCTGCCCCCTCTAGATTCAACAGCACGAGATAATTGTGATAAAGCTATTACAGGAACATTTAGTTCTTTTGCAAGTGCTTTTAAGTTTCTAGAAATCATCGATATTTCTTGTTCACGATTACCATTTTTACTAGTTCCTCCGGCCGTCATTAATTGCAAATAATCTATCATGATTATTTTTAAATCATGCTGAGAAGCTAAACGTCTAGCCTTTGCTCTTAAATCGAAAATTGATAACGAAGGTGTATCGTCTATAAATAAAGGAGCTTTTTCTAAATCTTTTACTTTTACATTTAATTGCTCCCACTCATGCTTTTCTAATTTACCAGTACGTAATTTATGAGAAGATAATCCTGTTTCTGATGAAATTAAACGTGTTATTAACTGAACTGATGACATCTCTAAAGAAAAAAATGCAACAGCATTATTTCCATCAACAGCAATATTTCTGGCCATTGTTAAAGTTAAAGCAGTTTTACCCATACCCGGACGAGCTGCAACAATAATTAAATCTGAAGGTTGCCATCCAGAAGTTAACTCATCTAACTTGGTAAAGCCTGTAGTAATTCCACTTAATCCATCTTTATTAGATATTTCTTGAATCTTCTTTTTAGCTTGAATAACTAAGCTTTGAGCTGTTTCAGAAGATTTTTTAATATTACCTTGGGTTACTTCATATAATTTTGCCTCTGCTTTATCTAACAAATCAAAAACATCTTGAGTCTCATCATATGAATCTTCTATAATTTCATTTGAAATTTTAATCAAACTTCGTTGAATAAATTTCTGCAATATAATTCTAGCATGAAATTCTATATGTGCCGATGAAGATACTTTTTGAGTTAAAGAAATTAAGTAAAAATCTCCTCCGGATGCTTCTAATCGTTGGTCTTTTTTTAACTGATTAGAAACTGTTAATAAGTCAATTGGTTCTGACTTTTCAAACAATGTAAATATAGCTTCAAAAATATACTGATGTGCTTGTTTATAGAACGCTTCTGGCGATAATATATCAATAACATCATCTACTCCCTTTTTATCAATCATCATAGCACCCAACACAACCTCTTCTAAATCAAGAGCTTGAGGCGGTACTTTTCCTTTTTCTAAGTTGATAAGAGTTCCTTTATCAACTGGATATCCTTTAATAGCTTTGGGTTGTTCCATGTATGCGAAAGTAGGTAATAATTTTACTTTTATTTTTTATAGTAATTCACAGGTTATCAACATTATAACCGTTAACAAGTTAAAAATATTGTTAATAACCGCCAAAAAAACCGAAGTTATTACTTCGGTTTTTAGTAATCTATTGATTTAAAAGGAATCTATTCTTCGAAGACTCCCATTTCAGAATATTTATCCATACGCTGAGCTACTAAATCTGTTGGTGATAACTTTTTAAATTCACCATAAGCTTTAGTTATAGCCTTAGCTACATTATCAAAAGTTGTCTCTCTATCTCTATGAGCACCTCCTAAAGGTTCTTTAACGATCTCATCTACCAATTTCATTTTTTTCATGTCGGTAGCTGTTAACTTTAATGCGTCTGCTGCTTGTTCTTTATACTCCCAACTTCTCCATAGTATAGAAGAACATGATTCTGGAGATATAACAGAGTACCAAGTGTTTTCTAACATTAATACTTTATCTCCTACTCCAATTCCTAAGGCACCACCAGAAGCTCCTTCACCAATAATCACACAAATAATTGGCACTTTTAAACGAGTCATTTCTAGAATATTTCTAGCAATAGCTTCTCCTTGCCCTCTTTCTTCTGCTTCTAAACCTGGATAAGCACCAGGAGTATCAATTAAAGTAATTACAGGTACGCCAAACTTTTCTGCAGATTTCATTAAGCGTAAAGCTTTTCTATATCCTTCCGGATTAGCCATACCGAAATTTCTATACTGACGTGTTTTGGTATTGTACCCTTTTTGCTGACCAATAATCATATAAGATTGACCGTTAATTTTACCAAGGCCACCAACCATTGCTTTATCATCACGTACATTTCTGTCGCCATGAAGCTCTAAAAACGAATCTCCACATAAAGCTTTGATATAATCTAATGTATAAGGTCTAGAAGGGTGTCTTGACATTTGAACGCGTTGCCAAGCAGTAAGGTTTTTGTATATCTCTTTTTTCTTCTCAGCTATTTTTTTCTCGATTTGTTTGCATGTTTCAGCTACATCTACATCACTTTCTTCTCCAATAACTGTACACTTTTCTAGTTGCTCTTCTAATTCCTTTATAGGAAGCTCAAAATCTAAGTATTCCATAATGATTTTAAGTTTATTTTTAGTTTGATGACAAATATAAAAATTTAGTATTTCTAACCGACTACTAATTAACCTTTGTTTTTATTTTTTTTCATTTTTAAGAATCCGTTTGCTACAACTGTTGTTAATATGAGTATTGCTCCTGCATAAAACAAGGGTGGCATCGATTCATTTAAAATAAGAAAAGCGAGTACGATTGCATAAATTGGTTCTAAATTTATAGTTAGCATTACTGTAAAAGGTGTGAGAACTTTTAACAAATCTACTGAAGCTATAAAAGCATAAGCAGTACATATACTACTTAATACTAATAGCCATAACCAATCTGTAAGCTGTAATTGAAAAAAAGTAGGATCAAATATTTTCCCCTCGTAAAACAAATACAAGCTAACAGCTATAACTCCAAAAAGAATTTCATAGAAGGAGATAACTGCAGGATGTTCTTGTTTTACAAAATCTGCATTGAGTACTGAAAACAGTGCAGATAAAAAAGAAGAAACTAAAGCAAATAATATACCCCACTGCAAACTAATAGCCGAGCTATATATTATAAATAGCCCTATAATTGCCATTATTCCGAAAATAAACTCTAGTGTTTTAATTCTTCTTTTTTTTATAATTGCTTCTATAAAAACTGTAAAAAAAGCTCCTGTACTCATTGTAGCTAGAGCTATAGACACATTAGATATTTTAATGGCATAAAAAAAAGTAATCCAATGAACAGCAATGATAACTCCTCCTATTAAATAGTGTACAACTTGTTTAAAGGTTATTTTTAATGATAATTTTTTATAAAGAATATAAGCCAAAATAAACAAACTAGCTATACTCATTCTAAACCACACAAGCGGAGTAGCTTTAATAGAAATTAATTCTCCTAAAATTGCAGTAAACCCCCAAATAAATACTATAAAATGTAAATGTAGAAGGTTAGATAATTTAACGTTTGGCATTGTTAAGTAAATAAACAGCTATAAAAGCAAAACACATATTTGGCAACCACACAGCTAGCAAAGGGTTAAAACCTGATTGTTCTGCCATAACACTAAAAATTTTATCGAAAAAGACAAATATAAAAGCAATTGCAATTCCAATTGCTAGGTTAACTCCCATTCCTCCTCTTCTTTTCATAGAAGAAACTGCTACTGCTATAATGGTTAAAATGAAGGCTGCAACCGGAGTGCTCCATCTTTTGTATTTTGCAACCAAATACCTATTTACATCTGCAGATCCTTTGCTCTTTTCTCTTTCAATGAAATCATTTAATTCGTTATAGCCTAGTGTCTCTGCCATATAATTCACCGGAGTTAAATCTTCAATATCAAAATTCATTATTAACTCTTTTCGCACTTTACGCTCTATAGAGTCACCATCTACACCAATGTTTCTTTTAATATAACTGGTTAACTTGTAAATATTATTACCTAATGAATCTTTTTCTTTAAACTTAATTCTAGAAGCTTCAATTTTGTATTTTAATACATTACCATCAAAATGCTCTAATGTAAAGTTATAAGCCTCATTCAAACTTGGGTTAGAACTAGAAGCATATATAAAATCATTGTCTGTTAATTGTCTAAAAATATCAGATGTTTTAAGTACTTTACTTTTACTTCTTAAATATGTGTACTTAAAATCGTAAAATCCTTTATTGGCTTTAGGCAAAATAAATAAGCCTATAACAAAAAAGATAATTGCTACTAAGGTAGCCCCTATTAAATAAGGTCTTAAAAACCTAGTATAAGATATACCCGAACTTAATATTGCAATAATTTCAGTTTTATTAGCCAACTTCGAGGTAAACCATATAACCGATAAAAACAAAAACAAGGGAAATAGCAGATAACCTAAATTCACTACAAAACAAGCATAGTAATATACTATTTCATCAAATGGTGCTTTACTTTCTATTAGGTTATCAATTTTTTCAGATAGGTTTACTATAATACCAATAGGTACAAATAACAATAGCATTGTTATAAATGTACCTAAGTAACGTTTTAGTATGTATTTATCTAGGGTTTTTAGCATTATAACCTATTATTCATTTGCTTAACCATTTTATCTTTCCACTCTCTAAAATCTCCTGCTAATATATGTTTTCTGGCTTCTCTAGTCAACCATAAATAAAATCCTAAATTATGAATCGTTGCAATTTGTTTTCCTAACATTTCATTTACTGTAAATAAATGTCTTACATACGCTTTAGAGTAATACGTATCTACCCAAGTAATACCCATTTCATCAATAGGAGAAAAATCATCTTCCCATTTTTTATTTTTGATATTAATAGATCCGTAAGCCGTAAACAACATTCCGTTTCTAGCATTTCTAGTTGGCATAACACAATCGAACATATCAACTCCCAAGGCAATATTCTCTAAAATATTTATTGGAGTTCCAACTCCCATTAAATACCTTGGTTTGTCTTCTGGTAATATTTCACAAACAACTTCTGTCATACCATATAGTTCTTCAGCTGGTTCTCCTACAGATAACCCCCCAATAGCATTCCCCACTGCCTCTCTAGAAGCTATAAACTCTGCCGATTGCCTTCTTAGATCTTTATAAGTACTACCTTGAACTATCGGAAAAAAGGCTTGATTGTGCTCATAAATTGGCGGATTCCTTTCTAAATGATTGATGCATCTATCTAACCACCTATGCGTCATGTGCATAGAACGCTTAGCATAATGATAATCGCAAGGATAAGGTGTACATTCATCAAAAGCCATTATAATATCAGCTCCAATACTTCTTTGGATATCCATAGAAAACTCTGGAGAAAAGAAATGCATCGACCCATCTATATGACTCTTAAACTTAACACCTTCTTCTTTTATTTTTCTATTAGCAGAAAGAGAATAAACTTGATATCCACCAGAGTCGGTTAAAATATTTCTATCCCAATTCATAAACTTATGTAACCCTCCAGCTTTTTCGAGAATTTGTGTTCCTGGTCGTAAGTATAAATGATAGGTGTTACCTAAAATTATATCTGGATTAATTTCGTTTTTAAGTTCAGTCTGATGTACTCCTTTAACGGTTCCTATAGTCCCAACAGGCATAAAAATAGGTGTTTCTATCACTCCATGATCTGTAGTTATTTTTCCTGCTCTTGCTTTAGATTGAGTATCTTTTCCTTTTACTTCAAATTGCATATATCTTGCTTCAAATTCATTCTTTAGTTTACCTTAATTAAAAAATCATATCCATATGCATGGTGCAATAAAGGCTCTTCATAAACAGGTATTTCTTGTTTATGCAAACTAAAATTAGGTTTATGTTCTTTAGAGATAATTACCGTTCCAGTATTGTAATAATCTTTAGGTTTTTTTTTAGGGTCTGATGTATACCACCCCATAGAGATCTCATGACCAGTTTCTAAATGCGGCAATACTATCTTTATTTTTTTTGATTGGTATATTCTAACCGAACTAATATAATAAGCACTTAAATCGTTACTCGCTAGAGCGCTATCATTTAATTTATAATTTAAACTAAAGTTTAATAAAAACTTTTCACCCTCAAAAGATAGATAAGTATTTTCATTATTATCCGAGATCATTTTAACTTTCTCACAATTCTTCTGAAAATCACAGTACGACAAATAATTAACCTCAAAATAATCTATATTTTTAAATTTAGCTTTTATTTCTTCTAGAACTAGAGAATATTTCTCTTTTAACACATCTAAATATGAAGAGCTTTTAATTACTTCATTATTTAACTCAACAGAGTTAATTCTTTTTTGGTTAAAATTATATACTGAATAAAAAGATTTTAACTGCCACTGAACTTTTACATCATTCTCTTTACCTTTATAATCACTCCTCATTATCTCAACATCAACCGCAATTATTTTATTATCAAATACTCCAACAGGAAATATTTTATATTGGTATGTAACCAAACAAGCATTATCAGCTAACATAAAGCTTGACAACAATAACGTTAATACCAATAATATTTTGTTCATATAAAACTTACTATTGCAGCAAATATAACAACTCTCCTGTCAATTAATCTTAATAAAATCAAAATTGTTAGTAACAATTAAAATTGGTTAATAATTGTCATACAAATTGTTTTGTATAAGGGAATTAAAAATCTATTTTTGCCACATTCAATCTATATCTTTAGTATTCAGTACTAGAGATGTAAATTAAAATAACATTTTTCATTTGAGGCAAGCCTCGAGTAATTAAACCCACTATTGGGATTAACAACACAACATGTCAACAAAACAATTACAAGATCAAGTTATTCAAGTTCGTAGAGACATTTTACGAATGGTACACAAAGTAAATTCTGGTCATCCAGGTGGTTCTTTAGGCTGTACAGAGTTTTTAGTTAGTTTATATGGTAAAATTATGAATCATGATACCAACTTTAAAATGGATGGTATTAATGAAGATTTATTTTTCTTATCTAATGGTCACATATCTCCGGTAATTTATAGTGTTCTAGCACGAAACGGATATTTTCCTGTTGAAGAACTAAATACTTTTAGATTAATTAATTCTCGTTTACAAGGCCACCCAACAACTCATGAAGGATTAGAAGGTATTCGTATTGCTTCTGGTTCTTTAGGACAAGGAATGAGCGTTGCCATTGGAGCTGCTCTGACTAAAAAACTAAATAATGACGATAGTATTGTTTATAGTTTACATGGTGATGGAGAATTACAAGAAGGACAGATTTGGGAAGCTGCTATGTATGCAGCTGGAAATAAAGTAGACAACTATATTGCTACTGTAGATTACAACAAAAAACAAATCGACGGAGCTACCGACGATGTTTTACCTCTTGGTGATTTAAAACAAAAATTTGAAGCTTTCGGATGGGAAGTATTAGACATCTTTAAAGGAAACGACATCGATGCCATTATAGCTGGAATGGCAGAGGCTAAAGCTAAAACGGGGAACGGAAAGCCTGTTTGTGTATTATTGCACACTGAAATGGGTAATGGAGTAGATTTTATGATGGGAACTCATGCTTGGCATGGTAAAGCTCCTAGTGACGAACAACTAGAAAGTGCTTTAAACCAAAACCCATCTACTTTAGGAGATTACTAAACTTTAAATTCAGACACTTTTAAGATGAAAAAATATATAGATCAAGGTAAAAAAGACACCCGTTCTGGATTTGGAGCTGGATTAACAGAATTAGGAAAAACCAATGAAAAAGTTGTTGCATTATGTGCAGATTTAATTGGTTCATTAAAAATGGATGAGTTTAAAAAGAATCATCCTGAACGTTTTTTTCAAATAGGTATTGCAGAAGCCAACATGATGGGTATTGCTGCTGGTATGACTATTGGGGGTAAAATTCCTTTTACAGGGACTTTTGCTAATTTCTCTACAGGTAGAGTTTACGATCAAATTCGCCAATCTATCGCTTATTCAGATAAAAACGTAAAAATATGTGCTTCTCATGCCGGTTTAACTTTAGGAGAAGACGGAGCTACACATCAAATATTAGAAGACATAGGATTAATGAAAATGTTACCAGGAATGGTAGTTATTAACCCTTGTGATTACAACCAAACCAAAGCAGCTACTTTAGCTATTGCAGATTACCATGGTCCTGTATATTTACGTTTCGGAAGACCAAAAGTTGCTAATTTTACCCCAGAAAATCAAGAGTTTAAAATTGGTGAAGCTGTGCATTTAACAGAAGGTACAGATGTTACTATTGTAGCAACTGGTCATTTAGTTTGGGAAGCACTTCAAGCTGCTGAGCAATTAGAAACTGAAGGAATATCTGCTGAAGTGATAAACATTCATACTATTAAACCATTAGATAAAAACGCTATTATTAATTCTGTTAAAAAAACAGGTTGCATTGTAACTGCTGAAGAGCACAACCATTTAGGTGGCTTAGGAGAAAGTATTTCTAGAATTTTAAGTCAAGAACTACCTACCCCTCAAGAATTTGTAGCTACTAATGATACTTTTGGTGAGTCTGGAACACCAGATCAATTAATGGAGAAATACGGTTTAAACGCAGTATCTATACAAAAAGCTGCAAAGAAAGTAATTACTAGAAAGTAATTACTAGAAAGTAATTACTATTATAAAGAGTTATATACCCTGTGTATATAGTTAATCACCCCAAAAAAAGCCACTTTTATAATATAAAAGTGGCTTTTGCTTTTTTTAGATAAATCTAGCTAGATATAAGAGCTATTAATATATATTTGTAATAACCCTTATATAAGAATTACTAGCTATGGAAAGGATTAGTGTTTTTGATATGCTTAAAATTGGTGTTGGACCATCTAGTTCTCACACTCTAGGTCCTTGGAGAGCAGCAGAAAGATGGATAAAAGAACTAAAAGATACTAATGATTTTAATCTTATCACCTCTATTAATATAGATTTATTTGGATCTTTATCACTTACTGGTAAAGGTCACGCTACAGATTATGCAGTACTTTTAGGACTCAGCGGTGCTGACCCAGAGTATGTTCCAGTTAATCATATCCAATCTATAATAGATGATATTAAAAATACCAATACACTTGATTTTGATGGACAAAGAGCAATTGTATTTTCTACTGATCAAATAAAATTCAACAAAGAGTTCCTTCCTTTCCATTCTAATGGCATAACTTTTACTGGTACAAAACTAGATGGATCTATAGTTTCCTCTACATTTTATTCTATTGGTGGTGGTTTTGTTGTTAAAGAGGATGATAATATATTAAATGAAACTGATTCTAGTTCTAATATACCATACCCAATACAAAGAGCTAAAGAGTTGCTAGAATACTGTCAAAAAGAAGAAAAAAATATATCTGATATTGTTTTGTTAAACGAAACTGCAATTAGAAGTACAAAAGAAGTAGATCGTGAATTAAGACGTATCTGGGATACCATGTTAGAATGTATGTATATTGGTTGCCATACCGAAGGTTTTTTACCCGGAGGATTAAACGTTAGAAGGCGCGCATACGATTTGCATGAAAAACTTAAAAAGAATGCACAATATACAGCTCCTAGTGATTGGATAGAGAGTATAAGAGATACTGAAGTAAAATTTAGAGAGATTTTAAAGTGGGTTGATTGTTTTGCATTGGCAGTTAATGAAGTTAATGCTTCTTTGGGTAGAGTTGTAACCGCACCTACCAATGGTAGTGCAGGAGTTATTCCTGCTGTACTAGGTTATTATTTAGCTATAGAAAATCATGAAGCCAATTTTAATCAAATCAAGCAATTTTTATTAGTTGCTGGAGAAATTGGGAGTTTATTCAAAAAAAATGCTACAATTTCTGCTGCTATGGGTGGATGCCAAGCAGAAATAGGAGTATCATCTGCCATGGCTGCTGCTGCTTTATGTGAGCTATTAGGTGGTTCGCCAGCTCAGGTACTAATTGCTGCAGAAATAGCCATGGAACATCATTTAGGATTAACCTGCGACCCTATTGGCGGATTGGTTCAAATACCTTGTATAGAGCGAAATTCTATGGGAGCAATTAAAGCTATTAACGCAGCAGAATTAGCACTAGATAGCAATCCAGAGTTTGTAAAAGTTCCTTTAGATAAAGTAATCGACACCATGTGGGAAACAGCAAAAGATATGAGTTTAAAGTACAAAGAAACTTCTGAAGGTGGATTAGCTATTGCTGTAAATATAGCCGACTGTTAATCTAATCTCCACAGTTTTTCCTTCTTGTATCTAGAATTGAAACTATTTTCCAACCATCTTCTTCTTTAAAAAGCTGAAAAGAATTGGCTCCACAATGACTTAGCATTCCGTTTAAGTAAAAATGATACGGTACCCATACTTGAGCTAATTTCCCGTCGATATTGTACTTGAAAGATAAAAGCTCTTCTTCCCAATTTTGAGTCTTGGCATACTGAGCTACAACTTTTAAAAAACGAGATACATTTTCTGTTATCACCATTTCTTTACCATCTTTGTTAGGTTGAATACTTTGTAAAGTAATATTTGGCAACATGACAGATTTCATTTTTAAGCTATCTGATTTATGAAAACCTTCAAAAAATGTTTCTATAGCATATTTTACCTCATATTCTTGTGCTGTTTGAGCTATTACAAAGTAATTAAAGAATACAAAACCAATAAAAATATATTTTTTCATCTTTTTTTATTTATTGAGAATTATAGACAACTAAATTAGTAATTTTACGCTAAGAAAATCTTAAAAAAATGTCAATAGCAAAAAAAGAATATAAAAGAGTTACCGTTAAATCTTTAATTGAGATGAAAGCTAATGGAGAAAAAATATCTATGCTTACATCTTATGATTACACTATGGCAAAAATAGTAGATAGTGCAGGAACAGATGTAATACTAGTAGGAGATTCTGCCTCAAATGTTATGGCTGGTCATGAAACTACTTTACCAATTACTCTTGATCAAATGATTTATCATGCTTCATCTGTAGTAAGAGCTGCAAAAAGGGCACTTGTTGTTGTTGACTTGCCTTTTGGTTCTTATCAATCAGATCCAAAAGAAGCATTGCGTTCTTCTATTAAGATAATGAAACAATCTGGTGGTCATGCGGTAAAACTTGAAGGAGGTAAAGAAATTAAAGAATCTATAAAAAGAATTCTTAATGCTGGAATTCCTGTTATGGGGCATCTTGGTTTAACTCCTCAGTCTATATATAAATTTGGAACTTATTCCGTTAGAGCTAAAGAAGAAGAAGAAGCTAAAAAGCTTAAAGAAGACGCTTTGATGCTAGAAAAGTTAGGGTGTTTTGCTATAGTTTTAGAAAAAGTACCTGCAAAATTAGCTAAAGAAGTAGCTGATAGTGTAACAATTCCAGTAATAGGAATTGGTGCTGGTAATGGTGTAGATGGACAAGTGTTGGTACTACATGATATGCTTGGTATGACTCATGAATTTAATCCACGATTCTTAAGACGATATATGAATTTATATGATGAAATGACTAAAGCTATTAGTCTGTATTGTGATGATGTCAAATCGGTTGATTTTCCAAACGAAAAAGAACAATATTAAGTCATTTTGAATAAGATTACCTCTAATAAAAAAAACCTACAAGTTTTATTTGAAGACAATCATATTATTGTTATCAATAAAAGAGCTGGCGATATTGTTCAGGGGGACAAAACAGGTGATAAACCTTTAAGTGATATTGTAAAAGAATACATTAAGGATAAGTACAATAAACCTGGTAACGTTTATTTAGGTGTTGTACATAGACTAGATAGGCCTACTACAGGTATCGTTTTATTTGCAAAAACCTCAAAGGCTTTACCAAGACTTAACAAACTATTTTCTGAAAAAAAAGCTCATAAAACCTATTGGGCTATTACTGAACAACCTAAAAAAGAAAATGACAGTTTAATTCATTGGTTAAAAAAGAACACAAAAACCAATAAATCTACTGCACACAAGAAAGAAATTGAAGGATCTAAAAAAGCTATCTTACACTATAAACTCTTAAAAAAACTAAACAAATACTCTCTTTTAGAAATTAACTTAGAAACTGGCAGACATCACCAAATTAGGTGTCAACTATCTACTATTGGTGCAATAATTAAAGGAGATTTAAAATACGGAGCTAAAAGAAGTAATAAAGACGCTAGTATACATTTACATGCACGAAAACTAGAATTTATTCATCCAGTAAAAAAAATACCTATCGTTATTATTGCCCCACTGCCTCTTGACAATTTATGGCAAGCTTGTAAGAACTAGAATTAATTTAACAAAAAACCGTTAGCACTGCCAACGGTTTTTTTACCCCAAAAAAATTACTTTATAATAGCTTTATTTAAAAGCTTAAGCTAATATACATAAAAATATTCAATACATAAACATTTGTTTATTTTTTTAATAAATTGTTTTTTTTATTGTTAAAAAAATAAATAATCACTATAGTTAATTGTAAATAAATTACAATAATACATTTTAAATATTTTCATCAGTGCCTAATTAGACTATTACAACAACTCCACTAACTTCTAAATAAAAACTTGATCGATTTTTAGCTAACTATTAGAATATATATAATATTTTTAGCCCAACCACCCTTCTCTATCTAGACTTCTGTATTGAATAGCTTCAGAGATATGATTACTTAATATTTCTGTTTTACCATCTAAATCTGCTATTGTTCTAGCAACTTTTAAAATTCTATCATAAGCTCTTGCAGAAAGGTTTAATCTCCCCATAGCTTTCTTTAGCAATTCTAAAGATTCATTATTAATTTTACAGAACTCTCTAATTTGCTTTGTATTCATTTGAGCATTATAATGAACGTTATCTAAATTTACAAACCTACTTGTTTGTATATTCCTTGCTTTTATTACCCTGTTTCTAATAACTCTTGAGGGCTCTCCATTGCGGTTATTTGATAATTTATCAAAAGGCACTGGCGTTACTTCTATATGAATGTCTATCCTATCCAAAAGAGGTCCAGAAATCTTACTTAAATAGCGCTGGGTTTCGGCAGGAGAAGACATTTTTGGGCTATCTACATCATTAAAATACCCACTTGGACTCGGATTCATACT
Source organism: Pseudofulvibacter geojedonensis (assembly GCF_042675745.1). NCBI lineage: Bacteria > Pseudomonadati > Bacteroidota > Flavobacteriia > Flavobacteriales > Flavobacteriaceae > Pseudofulvibacter > Pseudofulvibacter geojedonensis. Next base: position 19,542 of record NZ_JBHTJM010000002.1, read on the forward strand.
CGCTACCAACATAAAGCTACTTGGATAAGTAACAGTAAAACGAGCTCTTGATATGGTAACTTCTCTATCTTCTAGTGGTTGACGCATTACTTCTAAAACACTGCGTTTAAATTCTGGTAATTCATCTAAAAATAAAATCCCATTGTGTGATAACGAAATTTCACCAGGTTGAGGGTAAGAACCTCCTGTAAAAAACATAACTAAATGATAAAAAACACAGGAAAAAAGCTCATCAGCTTACAAAAGAAAATGATAAATTCTTATCTTGATGATGAATTTTATTCATTTTTTAAAGAAGAGGTAATAATAAGTTTGAAAAAAGTTAGAGAAATAGGACTTAAAAATTATAGTTTATCAGGAAATATCACAAGTTTAAAAACTAATGATTTTGTTTCATTCGAGTCTTCTTTAGAGAGGGATTTCATTAATTGTTTAGAATTTGATAATTCAGTTTTAACTTATTGCGAACAACCAATAAAAATATTTTTCACGTCAAACTCAAAAGAAAAATATTATGTACCTGATTTCTATATTAAATATAATGATGAACGTATTGATGAATTAGTTGAAGTCAAATACAAAACAGATCTTTCACGAAATAAACAGAAGTATGAAGATAAATTTAAAGCAGCTAAAATATTTTGTGATAATAATAACATGATTTTCAAAATTCTTGATGAAAATTATGTGAGAACACCTTTCATGGAGAATTGTAAATTTCTTCTACCCTTCAGGAGATTAAAGAATAACATTGATTTTATTGATGTTGGTATAATTGAAGAGAGAATCAAAAATCATAAACACCCAACACCAAATAATATAATAATTCAATCAAATTTTCCTGAAGACAGAAAAGCAGAGTTATTACATACTTTATGGTTTATGATTGCAAACTATATAGTAAATATTGACCTAGAAAATAAAATAAATATGAACTCAAAAATTTGGATTTAGTACTATGTCTAATTTTTTTATTGCGCCAGGAGAAAAAGTTTTATACGATAATAAAGAATCAATTATTACTAAAATTATTGATTTAGATACAGTTACTATTGAAGAAGTTCACACTAATATAATTAGGACTGTTCGCATTTATGAGTTGAAATCCTATCACAATTCAATACCACAAACTTCTCAATATGAAATAAAGACATTATCAGAAGAAAAATGGGATCTAGCTCAACGTAGATATGAAATAATTAAGCCAATATTAAGTGCAGATAAAAAAAGAAAATTAATATTATCTGCTTCTCAAGAAAATAATATCAGTGTTCCAACTCTTTATCGTTGGATAAAAACCTATAATGAAACAGGTTTGGTTTCATCATTAGCTGGAAAAGAACGTTCTGGTGGAAAAGGGAAAAGCCGTTTAAGCAATAAAGTAAATGATATTATAAATAAAACTATCAATGAAATATATTTAAACTCTTCGAAAAAATCAATATCAAAAACCATTAGAATAGTTCATCAGAAATGCCATGATAATAATCTTAAAAGACCTCATGAAAATACTATCAGGCAACGAATAAATAACTTATCTGAAGAACTTAAATTACGTAAAAGATATGGGCAAAAAGAAGCTCAATATAAATTCGAACCACATAAAGGTCATTTCCCTGGTGCTGACTATCCTTTATCTGTAGTACAAATAGACCACACTGTTGTGGATATTATTTTAGTAGATGAAGAATATCGTAGACCATATAAACGTCCTCATTTAACTGTAGCTATTGATGTCTTTAGCAGAATGGTCATAGGTTTTTACTTATCTTATAATACACCAGGAGCTTATGGAACTGGTATGTGTATATCTCATTCAATATTGCCAAAAGAATTATGGCTAAGGAAAATGGATATAGAAGAAGACTGGCCATGCTGGGGTATAATGAATACCATTCATGTTGATAATGCGAAGGAATTTAGAGGAGACATGTTAAAAAAAGCTTGTTTTAATTATGGGATAAATTTAGAATTTAGACCCCCTGGCACTCCTCATTGGGGAGGCCATGTTGAAAGATTACTTGGTACTTTTTCTAAAGAGATACATAATCTATCTGGAACAACTTTTTCAGATTTAAAAAAGCGTAAAAATTATAACTCAAAAGAACATGCTTCATTAACACTAAAAGAGTTTGAAAAATGGCTAACGATTTACATTACCAAAATTTATCACCACAAAGTCCATTCATCATTAAGCATGTCTCCCCTTCAAAAATTTAAAGAAGGAATTTTTGGAAATGAAAATCAAATTGGTCGTGGCCTTCCAAAAAAGATAAGTGATGAAAGAAGACTTAGATTAGATTTTATGCCATATTATGAAAGGAGTATACAAGAATATGGGGTGGTCATTGATCATATACATTACTATGATGAAGTACTAAGAAAGTATGTTCATAGTTCTACTGGAAAAGTAAAAAACAAGTTTTTGTTTAGAAGGAATCCTCGAGATATTAGTGTTATATATTTTTATGACCCACAGCTAAAAGATTATTTTGAAATTCCATATAGAAATACATCCTTACCTCCTATATCAATATGGGAATATAAAGATGTTTTAAGAGTTTTAAAGAAAAATAAAATTGAGCTTAATGAAGAAAAAATATTTGAATCATATCGAGAATTAGATAAGCTTGAGCTAAACTCAATAAAAAAAACTAGAGATTTAAAAAAGGATACGAAAAAAATAAATAAATCAGCTATTAATAATGAAATATACCAAAATAAAGCTATTCCTAAAATAGATGATGACGATATAATTCCTTTCGATGATTCTGATGATATCTTTAAATAAGTAGCCTATGACTAAAAGAGAGAAAATAGAAAATATTAAATCCTCTAAATGGATTAATTATAGTGGAGCTGTTGATATTATTAAAGAGTTAAACGATCTAAAAACGTACCCTAAATCAACAAGAATGCCTAATATTTTATTAGTAGGAGATTCAAATAATGGCAAAACTGCTTTAATAGAAAAATTCTTATCTATAAACCCTGCATCATTTGACAATACCCAAGAGGAAATTATTTGTCCTGTAGTAGCCGTTCAAGCCCCTCCTGAACCTGATGAACGTCGTTTTTATAATTCTATACTGGAAAAATTATTAGCACCTTATAAAATTTCAGAAAAACTTGATGCTAGGCAAAACAGAGTAAAACATTTACTTGAAAAGCTTAGTGTTAAAATTCTTATTATTGATGAAATACATCATGTTTTAGCTGGTCCCCCAATAAAACAAAGAAAATTCTTAAATGTATTAAAGTTTTTATCTAATGAATTAAAAATTTCACTTGTTTGTGCCGGCACAAGAGATGCTTTCAATGCCATTCATACTGATCCACAATTATCAAATAGATTTACCCCTAGAGTATTGAAACGTTGGACATTTGACAAAGAATATAAACGTCTATTAATAAGTTTTGAATCTAAGCTTCCATTTAAAGAAAGCTCTCATTTAATAGAAACCGGTTTTGCTCAAAAAATTTTAGCAGTAAGTGAGGGGCTAATTGGAGAAATATCAACTGTTATTAAATTAATGGCAATTTTTGCAGTAGAAAACGATTATAAAAAAATGACTCCAGATATGATTGAAAAAATAAAATATATTTCACCCTCAGATAGAAAAAAGATAATATACAAACTATAATAATTAAAATGGTTTTTATTCAAGCGATAAACAAGAATATTTGGCCTTTTTATTTAAAGCCTAAGCATGATGAATTATTCACAAGTTGGATATATAGAATGGCGATAAAAAGTAATACAAAGCCTATTCCATTTGTAAAATCTTGCTTTGGAAAAGAGTCTTCGTTTTGGAATAGAGATATTGATTTAATTATTCCTTCAAAAATAATAGATAAAACAATAAAACATACTCCTCTTAAAAAAGCTGACATTATTAAAATGTCATTAAAAACTTATGAGGGTTTCGCTTTTGAATCTATAAAATTAAATTCTAGGAACTTAAACATAGGGTCTATTGGAATAAATCATCGTAAAAGACAAAAATATGGATTAGTTTATTGTCCTATATGTGTTAAACAAAATTATTATAGAACAAGTTGGCGCCTGCTAACTTCTTTAATATGTGTCAAGTGTAATCAATACTTGTTAGATCGATGTGGAAAATGTTATTCTCCTATTTCATTTCATAGAATCAACATTGGCAATAAAAATCAAAATAAAGGAAAAGTTGTTTTATTGCTCTAATTGTAAATATGACTTAAGAAAAGTAAGGGTGGAGAAAAAGCCCATAAAAGCTGAAATACTTTATCAAAACTTCATAGACAAAACTATTTCTAAAGGTTTTAACCATATTTCTAACTATTCTTTTTCTTATATATATGTCTTGATTCAATTAAGCAGTAAATTGAAAACTACTAGTGCTTTAAATCAATTTAAAATTAACTTTCAGAAATTCTATAACTTAAGCTTTAATGACGAACCTATCATCTTCGATTTTTTACCCATTAAAAAAAGGAGAGAAATAATCGTTAGTGTTAATAAAATGCTAATGGAATGGCCAAATACCTTTTTTAAAATTCACAATTTAAAAAAGTTTAATAATTCACATATAATAGATAATTTAGAAAAGATGCCATATTGGGCCTACTATTATTTAATGTTTAAAAGTTAAAATTTTAACCTTTTCATTAACCTTTCTTTCAATTCATTTTCTCTGTGTTCTAATGGCTGATATACAATTATCCCTTCTGGCTTGAACTTTTGATTTTGATAAAGTTTAGACCACCTTAAATTTTCATGATTAATGACACGTGCTAAAAAGGCATTTAATCTTGAAAACTTAATTTCATTAAAATATAAGTCAGAAAAAAAAGCTGAATGAGTCCCAACCCCTTTATCAAAATAGTAATATGTCTTATTATTTGAAGATATTTTAAAAAGTAAAAACTTAAATGTTTTTTCAACATTAGAGGGAGTAAAAGAAAGAATATCAAAATTATTATCAGAATTATACTCATTGTAAGCAATCTCTGTATAATGGCTTGAATGAAGCTTAAGAAAAACTCCTTCATAACCTTTATTTTTACATATTTCAATCAAAGTGTTAATTATTAAGTGATTCCAATTTATTAAATCATATATCACTATTTCTACATTTGTTTTAGTTATTCCTTTTTCTTTAAAAATGCCATCTAAATTAACCGTTCCACCTTTATATTCTTTTCCATAAACGATTTTACCAATGATATAATTAAATTTATTTGAATCCTTTGGTAAGACTTCATTTTCAGGTATATCATTAAAAGAATAATCTGCTTTCTTTTTTTCTATTATTTCATAGGTTTCTCCACTTTGGTCCGAATAATTATATTCGTTATTGTTCTCTATACCTGTATATTTATTTATTACTTTTGTAAATAACTTAGCTTCTTTATTTTGACTAGTTTTTACCGATCTAGTATCATTTAATACTGAAACAACTACTTTATCTATATCAAAAAAAGGGGTTTTATCTGGTGAATTTACACCAACTATTCTAAAAGCTAAATATGTTTTTTCATCTATATATTGACCAATAAGATCCAACTCTACATCAAATGAAAACGGAATTTTAGAATTAAAATAAACTGATTTTTCTCCGCTCTTATAACGAATTAAATGATCTGTTCTCAGTTGATTAATTGCTTTTTTTCCTGCTTTATCACGTGTAAAAAAATATCTTCCGTAATAAAGTGCCTGTGATTTTGCTATCTCCATTCTATTTTGAGAAATCACTCCTACTCTCTTACCATCAACTATCTCATCTTTCAAACACTTAACACTTTCTGATATTGTATTATTTATAATACATCTATTCAGTTTTGTAGAATGAGAAAAAAAGAAGAAGTCATTTATTAGTTGTAATGGAATTATAATATCAATTGGTTTATCGTCTATTAGCTGCTTTTTTCTATAGTAATATGCATTCTTTAAAACACCATAAATAGACGGCTTTGGGTACATACAACTATCATAAATATTATACAGTCCTTTGTCTTTAAAATATCTATTATTTAAAATAGTATTAATATTAATTAGCCCCCCAGAATTAATTTTAGGCTCATTTACTAATTTACCTTTATAATCATAAATACTTCCTAAAATAAATTTACTTGATGATATAGAGAGAATTTCTACTTTTATTTTAGTTTTAAAAAATATTCTTACTGGATATTCTTTACTTGAAACATTAATTAACCATAACTCTGTAAACCAAGTATCACCTACAAGAAAGTTTTTTCCTTTACAAAACAAATACCACAGAGTAGATTTAAATTGCTTTTTAAAAGACTTAGTCGAATTTTCAAATGCTTTTTTAGGAAGGTTTGACATAGTTAATTAAAATCTTTAGAGTCAATTAAAACTTTTAACAAATTCCTTAGTACCACAAAACATGGTAAGACTCAACTCTTTTTTCTATGCCTTTTATTAATTAACTTCATTCTTATATTTTCAAGTAATGATATTTCTTCAATATTTAAACCCAAAGAAGTATTTAATATATGTCCATTGTTATTATCCAATATCTCTTTGATTGAATTTTTGTTACCAAATGTTTCCTTATATAAATCAAAATTACCAGATCTTACTAACGGTATTGGCAAAGCTCTAAACTCATTAGGTGTTAACTCTAATACTCCTCCACCATAGTATCTACCTTCTAACTCAGAAAAAGCTAAAGTAAGAGAATTATAAAAAGAATAAATAACATCATCAATATTTATATTTTCTTTAGTTTTAACAACATATGCACTATCAGTAACGTAAACACCTGCCTCATTTTTCAAAAATTTGGGATATTCATGAGCTCTCTTAAAAAAAAAGGCTTCAGTTGGTTCTACTAAATTAGGAACCTGAAACCAATACTTTCTTTTTTTACATTTAAACCTAAATGGAATTTTTAATTCTTCCCCCTTAGCTAAATATTCCTTTAACTCTCTACTCATTTCATTGGAACCAACAGAATTAAAATCCAATAAATATGAAGGTTTATTTTTATTAACTAAATTTTCAAAATCTCCCTCATCAAAACTTGCAGAGCCATTCACAAAATACCCTTTCTGTACTATCGGCTTACTAAATTCATTTAATTTAAACTTATCTAAAATTTCTTTATTAACTATGAAGTAATCATTAGCTGCTGTAACAATTCCTGCTCTATTATCCACATAATTAGAAATTAGGCTTAAGTTATTCTTTAAATTCTCTAAAAAACTATACTCATCAGGAGTTATAAAATGATGTGTCCACTTCTTATTAGATTCAGAAACACTTATATTTTGTTGCAAATTAAATTTCTCTGACTCAAGGTCTTCCATCGTACTAATTGTAGTATAAAAAGTTCCTTTTTGAATATGATTTACATAGCCAATTAATAAAACTGTATCTTGTCCTTTACATTCTTGAAATTGCAATTCATCAAACATAAATATCTCTAAACGATCGAAATAATCTTTTAATAAAGCTCTAATTTCTTCTGTAAACTTAACTTGGAGTAATTCTAATGGTAATATAAATGACACTATTCCATTATCTTTAAGTCGAGAAATTGAACTTATTAGAAAAGCAGTCCAAATATTATTAACTTTTCTTGAAGACAATCCATGATTAATATGTATTTCTCTTGATAAATCTTTTTGAACTTCAGTTAATAAATTACTTTTTATATATGGTGGATTACCAATGATTAATGAATATTTGTCATTATTATTTGAATTAAAATTCAAATAATCTTCGTTAATACACGTTAAAGATATATTACTCTTTATATTTTTAGATTCTACTTTCTTAAGTTCTCCAGCTTCCCTTTCTACTACATTTAAACTTATATTGTCAAAATTATCAATCTCTTTACTATCATTAATAGCATCGACAAAAACACCATCTCCAACGCTTGGTTCTAAAATAGAAATTTCACTAGAATCTAATCTTGATAAGCAATAATCACTAATAAATTTTGCCAATCGAATTGGTGTATAATATGATCCTAGTTCTTTTTTATTCATTTTCTAATTTCAACTAATTTATATGGTCTAATTTTACGCCTCTTATCTAATGTCTCTTGCAACTGTAAAATTATGCTAAGATAATTTTTTAAAAAAACAACATCATCATCTAATTGAAATTTTTCTTTATAATGATTTATTTCAGACACAAGCTTAATTTGCTTACTTCTTAAAACAGTTTCCCTTCTTTCATAAATTAACTGTGGCCTATTCAAATATAAACGTTCTATTAAATACCTTGTACTAAGGTACTTTCCTTCTACTTTAAAATTATCTCCATCAACATCTATTAGATTTGAATAATCATATTCTGAAGGATCTGGATAGCATATAACTTCTAAATCATCTGGATCATTTGGCCAATCATTACTCTTAAATCTATTACAAATTGGACAACAATAAAAAAGGTTTTTTATATCATTCTCTAACTTTTTAAATCTTTTAATTGATTTAGGGCGATAATGTTCAATATGATAATGATCAATTCCTCCAAACTGTTCTTCATGAATTGAACAATAAATACATTGATAAAAACATTCTTTGGCTATTTGTTCTTTCCAATCAGAATAAGTACCATTGCTAGGTTGCGTAGACTTATCCTTGTCTATTTTCTTCCAATTCATTGAATCACTTATTGCTTATTTTAGATTCTATTTCTTCTTTTAAAGATTCTAAAGAGCTAATCATAGATTCGTACTCATCTAGCCAATCACTTCTTTCTCCTAATTCTTGATTCAAGGGCAAATCAAGCTTTACCTGAAGAGCCTTCAATCTTTCATTATCTTCTTTACTAGCTTTACCTGAAGCAATTAATTCTGAAAGCTCTTGAAATTCATTTAACTCTTGTGAATTTTCTTCTAAAAATCTTTGTGAAGCTCTAATAAAGCGGTCAACATACTTCTCTCCTTCATCAATAAATTCTTGCCTATCAATAATATCTTCAAAATAACTAAACTTAGCCTGCAAATCAGGATCTCCTTTATGAGAAGTTATTACATAAATAGGGATCTCTTTAAATTTATTTCTAATTATAGTCACTAATTCATTACCCCTATAATCAACTGGCCCTTTATCCTCTTCTGACTCATTATGCATTCTTTCATCAAAAATTAAACAAATAATTTCATTTTCTTCAATCCAAGAAAAATATTCATCAAAACTCTCTGTCACAAAGGGAAATATATCTAAAACTCCTAATGAAGACTCTTTATCTTCTAAATGGGCTTCAAGAGCTAATTTTAATGTCTCTCTTTGATCTTTATTATCATCTATTATTCCTATATTCATTTTGCTTTTTTCTCTATTGGCAACCATACTTTAAACCTTGCTCCTTTCAAGTCTGGATCCTTATCAAATGTTATTTCTCCTTTCAATTCCTTAATTATCGAACTAACTACGGTTAACCCCAAGCCTGTTCCCACACTATTACTACCTTTAGTTGGGTTTACCTTTGTAGAAAATAATGGTTCAAAAACTCTATGCTTGAACTCTTCTGATATTCCATGGCCAGAATCTGATACTGATATCATACATCCTCTTAACTCTTTACGCTTGTTAAGTTTTTTATCTTTAAATGTCAGTTTAACTAAAACATTTCTTTCTCCTGCTTTTTGTGTTGCTGCTGTATAAGCATTAGTTAAAAGATTTATTAAAATTGTTTCAATATCCATTTGATAGGTATATGAATACATCACATCCCCAATAAAAGTTATATTTATCGATGCTGCTTTAAATGCTGGTTTTAACTCACTTATTACATTATTAATCGTTCTTTTAAGATTAATATCTTTCTTTCCTCTCTTTTCTCTTTGAACTCTAGTTAACGCATATGCTCCCCATGCAGCAACTTTATTTGAGTATTTTATCGCTTTTTCTATTTCAGATAATGCATTTTCAATATTCGGTTGTCTCCTCTTTAATGTTAATTTTGCAGCATTGATCGAACCTTTAAATTGTGTAATTGATCCTTCTGTTTCATGTCCAAAAACTGCAGATGAAATACCAATAGTAGCTAAACCACTAAGAGTCCTATTCCAATTAAGTAGATCGTTAATTGTTTTTTCAACTTTTGCTGTAGTTTTACTTAATATCAATACATTTTTCTGTATTCTATCTTTAGTATCTAAATCTACATCACTACTATTTTGTATATCATGATTAATCTCATCTAAATCTTTTTCTATTGTAGATAAAGTTTTAATAATCTTATCAGCATTAGTTTTAGTAGACTTACTTTTCCCCTTAGATTGTTTTATCTGTGGTACTAATTTTGTTCTATAAGATTCTAACATATTTATCGAACCTAACGTTAGGTTCCTTAAATCATAAAAAGCTTCTGATTCAACCAAACCTTCTCTTGCAGCACTATCAGATAATTTAACATTAGAATCTCTTGTTATAAATACTCCTCCTACTAATTGATTAGGAGTAACCCTATAACTTTGTGACCTACTTATTCCGGCTGGATCTTGGGCTTTTCTATCAGCTAACTCAAGCCAATCATAACCAAATTGAGAACTAGGAAAACCATAGGGCTTAACAACTATTTTATCTCTATAAACTTTTATTCCAGCATTATTATCTAAAAACTCTCTTAACTTCTTTAAGTTAAAATCCATATCTTTTACTGATGCAGCTTCTCTTAAAAAAAAATATAACTTTAAGTTAACTGGCCCACATCTTAGCTTATTTGATTTATCATACTCCTCACTTAAATTAGATTTTGACAACAAATTTTGCCAATCAATTCTTTCAATTTTTTCTTTATTATTATATTTATCCCAATAAGTATATATTATTTCTGATCCCTTCCCATCATAGTAAGCTTCAATACTTATTTCAGCAGCTTTTAAGTAACTCCTATCTATTTTTTTCGTTACTTCTGTATAAATATCATTAGATAAAGTAATGTCAAAATCTTCAACTTCTTCAAAGGGAGGGGTTAATGCTACTAATTCCTGATATAGATTTTCAATATTACTTAGACTCCAAGATTGTCTTTGACCAGAAATTATAATTTCTGTTCCAGTATCAGATTTTTTTCCTTGAACAGGGGGCAAATTAATTTCATCAGGATAAAACATTTTGACTTTAATATCGGAAACATTTTTTCCCTCAACATCAAAATCATCCCAATTTAATTTTAAACCTATTAATCTATCTTTAGCAGACTTTGTTCGAATTTCTAAAATAGAACCAAGTCTGTCGGTAGAGATTCTACCAATACCTTTCTCTCCTGTTTTTCTTCTACCTAACTTGCTTTTTTTAGAAACTCTTTTTGCTGAAAAACCTACTCTTAACCAATTATTCTTCAACTCATCTTCAGTCATACCAAAACCATTATCAGCAATTCTTATTTTGTCAGATGTTTTTGAAAAAATTTCAATTTCAACATTTTTGGCGTCTGCATCATAACTATTTTTAACTAACTCCAAAAGAGCCGTTGTATGGTCTTTAATGCTATCTCTCCCTAAGTGAATAAGAGTTTTTGCATCAACAAAAAATCTTTGATGATTTGGATCTAACTTGGCTAATTCACTCGATAGAGTTAACACCTTATCAAAATCTGGTGGATTATCTGATAAAGCTTCTGTAATTTCTTTTTTTATTATATCTATATTCCTTGACATCAAATATTTCAATTAAAATTATATAATACCTCTGTGCCTCAAAAGTATTTGCATTTCATACAAGTGTGAAATCTAAATTAATAAGAACAATCATTAAATTTAATAACAAAATAAGAATTAATTTATAGGAAAGTTTACATTACTTATCATGCATTTTTTTTAATATCTATCAAAATTATTAAACACTTATATTTCCTTGAATATTTGGTAGCAATTAAAACTAATTATTTTCGTAGTTCTAATCATTATCTTTAAACTTATAATCAACAGAAAATTTTAACAGGGGCTTATCAAAGCCTTCAATATCATAATCATTCCAAAACTGATAAACTCCAAATTTTAAATCGATTACATCTTTAACATTTATTCCAGCATCAACTGCAAATCCATATAAAAAATTATCATGCTCTTGAACAGTCGAAAATAAACTTTCAGATTGAGTATTTCCAACCAAAGACCCAATTAGTCTAGGCTTTACAAAAAATAAACCTATATCGTCTTCACCTTCTTTCCAAGCACCTGTTTGAAAATGAAACCCAGTACTAAATGAAGTAGATCCGAACAAAAAGTTATCCTTTGATTGAACATCATCTCCAGATATTAATTTTAAAGTAGCTTGAAGAGTAAAACCTATTCTAGTAACCTTATCTGATGGTTTTAAAAATTGCTTGTAGAAAGTAGCATTAAACAATCCCCCTGTTGGGTTTAGCAAGTTTCCTATAGCACTCTTATTTTCTTCATTTTCTCCTAAAACATCACCAGACCCTCCAGCAAATATATATAACGGTACAATAAACCTTTCAGGGTCTCCAATATTAAGTTTTAATATCTGAGCAGTAGCCTGAACACTACCTGCAGAAAAATAATCTAGATAGCCAGTTCCAAAAAGCATCAATTTGTCATCTTTTTTATTCTTCTCCTTCTCCAATTCACTTTTTATATCAGAAACACTTTTAGTTACTGTAGTGTCTTCAACTTTTTTAGAAAAGTTAGAATCAGGATAGGCCATTTCAACAATCTGACCGTTAGCAATTGACGCACAAAATAATAATGCAAAAAACATTTTTTTCATAATAGTTAGTTTAGATACTATAAAGTCTTAAATAGTTTAGGCTTTGGGAAACCTTCTTTATCTAACCTAAATTTCAGTTACGAAAAAAAACAATTTGTTTTAGTAATTATTCTAGTAAAATAAAATGATTAATTTTTACTACAATATATTCGCTAAAATATTTTATATAATTCAAAAAACCAATACCAATAAATAGTGATTTTACAAACTAACCTATTTGAGTGATGATTTTAATTTGATATTTTTTTACAAATTATAATATAGATTTACGAAAATTTAAAATTAGTTATATCAATAATTAGCTTCATTGAAAAACACTTACTTTCAATCATAACTAAATTAGATAATATAGGAATAATTAAATGACGAAAAATTTATCAAAAAATAATGTACTTTTATCATATACTATTATTAATTATCATTTACTTTTAGAATTGACACCAGCTGCCGCTATTTCCATACAACGCTTGATAGACTCTTGACCCTTTACGTCCGAGAAGTCAAATTCAGGGAAATTTAATTTTTTATAAAATTCTGCTCTGGTATCAACAATTGATCGCTCTAAGGGTTTGTTTTCATCAAAAAAAGCAATTAATTCTACAATATTTTCTATACCATATACTTCTAAACCATCAACAATAGCAGCTTCCTTGGCATTTTGTTTAGGTAAAATAAAGCCTTTAAACCCTTCTTCTCTAGCCTTAATTGCAATAGGTAAAGCTCCTTTTATAGGTTGCAATCCTCCATCTAAAGATAATTCGCCCATAATAATATATTGCTCTAGACCTTCAGACTTTATTTGCCCTGAAGCAGCAAGTATACCGATAGCTATTGACAAATCGTAAGCACTACCCTCTTTTCGCAAATCGGCTGGTGCCATATTTATAGTTATTCTTTTTCCGGGAACTTGATACTTATTATTTTTTAACGCTGCAGCAATTCTATAATTGCTTTCTTTAATGGCATTATCTGGCAAACCTACTAAATGATAACCTATTCCTTTAGCGATATTAACCTCTATAGTTATAGTAGTAGCTTCTACACCAAATAATGCACTTCCGAACACTTTTACAAGCATATTAACAAAATTAGGGTTTACTTTGAGGTAAACATAAGATACAAAAAAAGGTGCTTTTAAGCACCTTTTTTTCATTAAATAACTTAATAATAATTATTTAATTTAAATTCACTAATAAGTTACTTTCTTGAGGTAAGGCATAGTCTAAAAATGAACTTACTTGCCAAAGTAACATTCCGTGGGGTAGTGTATTTTTTGAGGGCAAATTCGAAATAAATATTCTTCTGTTTATAGTTATTACTGTATCGTAACCTAACTTATTATGTATAAATAATTCATTTACATACTGAGCTATTTTTTCTTTACATAAAGAATAATTTGCTGTAATTTCTGTAAAAGTAGCACCCACTGTTTTATACTTTGAATATAGCAATGGATGTATGTATTTTAAAACTTCAAGTCCTTTTTCAAAAACCAATGGTTCAAAAGTATAAGCTATCTCTTTTCCTTCAGAATCAAAAAATTGACTTTTATCTTCTACTTCAAAATAATAATAACTTGCAATTCCTTTTTTCTCTAAATGAAAATATCCTATTTGTGGCATATATACGATTCCTTCATTATTAGCAACCACTTTTATTTTTATTGGTCTATAACTAGGCTCAATATAACCGTACAATAATTGTTTTAAAGATTTTGGATACGCTTTACTTTTACAATTAAAATATTCTAACAATAGAGTGTCAGCAAAAGCTCTTACATCAACCTTATCTTGGATTTCTTGGATGTATTCCCATTCATCAAAAACTAAGGTTTGCATAATTGCTAAACGCTCTTGAAGTTGTACATTATGATAATTAATTGGGGTTAATTTTGCAGTATTATTTGCTTTCATAATAAATGTATATAGTAATTGGTCCTCACTATATAGTTCTAATTATTAGCGTTTTGTTACCCATACTTTTTTACTTTTTTTAAAAAAAAGTAATATTAAGAGAAATAATAGTGTGATTAGTAATACTAAAATTGGATACAAATATGAATTAGACTTGGCTTGTATTACACCAATTCCATCTCCAATTAAAATAAATGAACTCCAATAAAAAGGAGACACTTCAGATCCAGAATTGTTACTAATATAATCTAGCTTTGCTTTATGAAGTGCTTCAGATTTAGAGTTTCCATTATTTAATTTCTTATAAAAATCTACCATTATCTTTTCAGTAGTTTTATCATTTAAGTTCCATAAACTAGATATTACTGTATTTGTTCCTGAAAAGAAAAAGCCTCTAGCTAAACTCATAACCCCCTCACCACTTTTTAATATTCCTTGTGAAGTTTTACAAGCACTTAACACCACTAAATCTGCCTGGTTTTTTGTTGCATATATTTCATTTAAACAAACTTTAGAGTCATAAAAGGCTAACCACGGATTGGTTTGTTCATCTAATCCAGAGTGTGTTGCCAAGTGTACAATGTTATAGTTTCCAAAATCTGTTAAGAATTGCTTTTTAGAAGCCTCGCTTTCTGTATAAACCTTATCATTAAAAATAGTATTTATGGTTTCTACTTCTTTTACTGAATTAGAAAGAACACTCAAGCTATTATCTTTAAACTTTTTAGGAGCAAATGCTAAAAAAGTTTTCTCTGGAGCTCTTAAAACACTATTCTTTGAATTTAAATATGAAAAAGAGTACACATAATCTATTTGGTTAGAAATAATTAAATAGGGTATGTTTTTAGTATCTTTTACTTTCTCAACTACAAGAGCTTCTAGAGGAATATTTTGCAGATTACCATCGGTAGCAATAGATAATTTTTTTCCTTTTAATTTTTGATAGATATGAGTTGGTAATATTGTGTTAAATATTTTATTTGCCAGCAAATTATAGCTTAATACTTCTTCTTTAGTTATAAATGGTTGCTGTAGCTTTTTCCTTAACTCAAGTATATTTTTATTCAAGTCTGAAACATTTTTCAACTCGTACAAATCAGTACTATTATTAGTAATTGCTAAAGCAAATGCATCATCATTATTAATAATAAATTGTAAAGTAGCCTCATTTGATTTTACAAATAGCTCTTTATGTTCTTCAATACTTAATATTGGTAATTGTTTACGCAACCTGGCATATTCTGGGTATGCAAAAGCTAAAGAATCTTTAAACCTAGAGTAAGCATTTTTTAAATCAAACAATAAATCTGCATTATTACTAGCTTGTGTTATTTGTTGTCTGTAGCTGAAATCTTTAGTTACTAATTGTTCTGGCAGATTACTAACTAATTTTGCTTGTTTATCATTTACCCGCTCTAAAAGCAATAAAGCTTTGTTTTTTTCCATAAAGTAATAAGCTAAATCTGTTCGTTTTAGTTTATTACAAACCGCAATTGCTTGTATATATAAATTGGCTCCTTTTTCTCTCCAAAACAATTTAGACAAGCGTTCTCCTGTATTAAATGTTATTGCATCTGTTAGTCGGTCTGCTAACTGAAAATCTGTCAAAGCATTTTTTAAGTATTCGTCCTTAGAATCAAACTTATACCATGAATACCAAAAATTTGCACGTTTAATTAAATAGCTTAAAACTTTTAAACGATTAGGCGAGTTTTCTAAAACAGCTATATCTAATTCTTGGTTAGCTTCTTCATCTTCAAAAGCCAATAAATTTATTGCCTTATCATAACAATTTTTAGCTTCTATATAATTCATTGATTTTAAATAATAATCAGCTAAATTATAATTCAATGAAGCCTTTCTTCTTGCGTTATCTTCAGCAAATAAAAAACCTTTCTTTAAGTACTTAAAGCTGTTATCATATAAAGAATCTTGTAAGTATAAATAACCAATATTATTATACAACAACGCTATAGCATTAGAATCTTTACGTTTATATGAAATTTCGAGAGCAGTATTATAATGCTTAAGTGCTAATTCCTTTTTTTTAAGTTCTTCATAAACATTTCCGAAACTTAAATTGATAATATATTTATCTCTACTACCAACATATTTTTCTAAAGAATCTGCTTTTTTTAAATAAAGAATTGTCAAGTCATTATTTTTATACCCCATTGACGTATAGACACTAGATATATTGATATAACTTTTGCATAAACTATTAAAATCTTTATTTGCTAGATAGAATTTTTCTATTTTATCAAAATATCTAAAGCATTTCTCAAAATCTCCTAATCTTTTATACACTAGAATAAGCTCAGCGTAAGCTTTGTTTTTTAACCGTTCATTTCCTTCAAGTTCTACAAGTCGCTGAAAAGTTTTTATAGCTAAAGAATAATTACCAGATTTGTTATAATACAACCCTAAATTAAAAAGGCTTTTAGCTAAGTTTAAAGTATCATCATCTAACTCTCTAATACTTATCGCATTTTTTATTGCTAAAATACTTTCACTGTATTTATTATTTTTATTTAAATAACGTGCATAAACATGATATATGTAAGATTTTTGTTGATTGGTTAATGCAGTATTATTTATTATTGAGTCTATCTTCTTTTTTTTACTAAAAAAAGATTCATCATATTTAAATATACTATCTATAGAAGCTTTATTATAGCTAGTTTCTTGAGATAATAGAGTATTAACAACTAAAACTATTATAAAAAATATATGTAACCTCAAATTAATTAATGCTTATCTATTCGACCTATCAAATTTAAGATATTAGTATTAGCATTGTATTAAAAATGTGTGAAAAAATATATTTTTTATTGACATCAGTTGATTACAAGTTGTTTATCATAATTTTCAATAAAAGTAATAGTTTCAAAATTCATTTTATTTATTATTAGCTTATAATGCATCATCATCTTTCTTATCTCCCTGATGAATTTCTCTCTTCTGTATTATCTTACACATCATCATCTTTTCCATCTCCTGATGTCTCTCTCTTCTCCATTATCTGACTCATCATCATCTTTTCCATCTCCTGATGTCTCTCTCTCTTCTGTATTATCTGACACATCATCATCTTTCCCATCTCCTGATGTCTCTCTCTCTTCTGTATTATCTGACACATCATCATCTTTCCCATCTCCTGATGTCTCTCTCTCTTCTGTATTATCTGACTCATCATCATCTTTTCCATCTCCTGATGTCTCTCTCTCTTCTGTATTATCTGACTCATCATCATCTTTTCCATCTCCAGTTGAATTTCCTTCTCTAGAAGCTTGAAATATTAATATATTATCATCAATACTAACTTTTTCTACTTCGCTATGCATTGCTATAACCTCTTCTACAACAGCTATATCAAAATTTGGTTTTAACAACCACATTTCCATATTATCACTATGCTTTATAATTTGTTCTATAATAAATTCATTTTTTAACTCTTGCTTTTTTACAAAAACAGCTCCTTCTTTATAAGTCACAACAACTCTTTTAAAAGAACCATTTAACTCACTGTTAATCTGATTATTAGATAAAATATTCGTATCTTCGATAGAACAGCTAGACAATACTAAAAAAATAGTTACGGTAAGAAATAATACAATTTTTTTCATGATTTTTTTTTTTTGGTGAATGTTGGTTGCTATTAGATATTTCTAGGAGGGGCTCATTTTATAGTTCCTATAAAATGAGTTTTGTTACCCATACTTTTTCATTTTTTTTTTAAAAATTTATAATTAGCTTTACTTTATGTATAATATAAAGCAATTCAATGCCTGAAAAACACAGTCTTTTTAATGCCTTAATTAAAGGAGATTCTAGGGGAATTTTAGAAATCTACGAGACAGTATTCCCTATTGCTCTAAAACATATTGCAAGAAACAGTGGTAATAAAGAAGATGCCGAAGATATTTTTCAGAAGGCATTAATAATGATAACTACAAAGTTTAAAGTAAAAGATTATGAACCTATAGAGAATTTTGAGTCGTATTTACTAGGCGTTTGTAAGAATTTATGGTTAAAAGAATTAAATTTTCGAAAAAAGTGGGTAACAAAATCACAAAACTCGGAACTTAATAATGAAGGGAGTGCAAAAATGCTAGCACTAGCCATTTTGGAAAACGACAGATGGGAGGCATATTTAAGAAATTTCAACCTTCTGTCTGATAACTGTAAAAAAGTATTATCTCTTTTTTTAAAAAAGAAAAGCTATGCTGAAATAACTAAAACTTTACAGTACAATTCTGAAACAGTAACCCGCCAGAGAGTTTTTAAATGCAAAGCAAAACTCACTAAGTTAATACAAGCAGACCCTAACTATAAAAAGTTAAAAAAGATATGAACGACCAACAAAGAACATTGATTATTGACCAGTTTCTAAGAGGTAATCTTTCTGACGCAGAACGTTTACAATTTAAAAAAGAAATGTTTGCAGATCCTAGTCTAGCAGAAGAAGTGCAGATAAATAAAAATTTATTTGCCATGTTTGAAACAGACGAATGGGAAGAAATTCATCACTTAAATAAAGATGGTGTTGCATATGAAGAATATATTCTTAGCGAGGATGCAAAAAAAATACAACAAGCCATTACTGAAGCCAACAAACAATACAGGCGAACTTCTATTTCCCCAAGAAAACGATATTCATGGTACGCTGTTGCAAGTAGTTTTGTAATTCTACTTGCTGTTGGCTACAGCCTTTGGTTTACAGATAGTAATACCCCTGAAAATCTGTATGCAGATTACAGTGATTTGTCAAGCCTTCCTTCTCTTACACTGAGAAATGATGCCGACAAATTACTATCTGATGCAGAACAACTATTTTTAGAGAAAGAGTACACAAACGCTTTAATTGCCTTAGAGTTGTATGAAGCTAAATACAAGACCTCTAACCCATCTACTATTTTATATAAAGGTATTTGCTTATTAGAAACAAATAACTTTAATAAAGCCGCTGAAACTTTTACTCTTTTACAAAATAGTAATACTTTAGATAGCGATAAAGCTTATTGGTATTTAGCGATGACACATTTAAAACGTAAAGATTTAAAAACAACTAAATCTTTACTTAAAGAGATTGTAAAAAATAAGTATCACAATCATGTAAAAGCTAACCAACTTTTATTACAAATTGACTAAACCCTAATGTTATTTGTACTAAAAACACCGTTTAGATATTCTAAACGGTGTTTTTTTTAATTACTATAATTAATTAGCAAATTAAATAATCATTTATCTTCTTATCTAAGAATATAGATGGATTATTTTTTATCATTTACCCACTTATCAACTAAATCCTCTAACACATTTAATGGTATGGGCCCGTTGACCAATACTACATCGTGAAACTCTCTTATATCAAATTGAGCACCCAATTGCTTTTTAGCCTTTTCTCTTAATTCTATAATCTTATTCATACCTATTTTATAAGCTGTAGCTTGAGAAGGCATTACAATATGTCTTTCTACCATTTTAACACAATCTCCAATAGCATTAGGTGTATTAGTACTATAATAATCTATGCCTTGTTGCCTTGTCCATTTTTTAGCATGTATGCCCGTATCTACAACTAATCTGCATGATCTCCATAATTCCATGGCTAATCTTCCGAAATTCGAATAAGGATCACTATAAAAACCCATTTCTTTAGGTATAAATTCCGAATACAGCCCCCAACCTTCTATATATGCTGTATATCTTCCATATTTCCTAAACTCTGGAACATTCTTTAATTCTTGCGCAATAGATATTTGCATATGATGTCCTGGTATTCCTTCATGATAAGCTAGCGCTTCCATTTGATAGCTTGGCATTGAGGCCATATCGTACATGTTAGCATAATAGGTTCCCGGTCTTTTACCATCTTTAGAAGGACCTTGGTAAAAAGCTTTTCCTGCTGATTTCTCTCTAAATGCTTCTACTTGTTTTACTTGTAAACCAGCTTTTGGCTTGGTTAAAAAAAGTTCATCTAAACGAGTTTTCATACTATCTATTATAGCAGTAGCTTTTTTCATATACTGCTCTTTCCCACTTGCTGTTGCCGGAAAATAAAATTCTTTATCTGTTCTCATAAATGTAAAGAACTCTTGTAGGGTTCCATTAAAACCAACTTGTTCTTTTATAGCATTCATTTCTGAATGGATACGCTTTACTTCAGATAAGCCAATTTCATGTATCTCATCTGCAGTTAAATTAGTTGTTGTAGTCCTTTTTAAAGCATTGCTATAAAACGCTTCTCCCTTAGGAAATTTCCATACACCATCGTCTGTACTAGATGTTTTTTCTTGTTCTTTTAATAAACTTATCAAGCTTTTATATGCTGGTAACACACTTTCTAACAAAGCTTTTTCGGCCTCTATAAACAAAGTATCTGTTTTATCAGCCCCTAAATCTATTTTCACTATTTTTTCTTTAAAATCTTCATAAAGCGTGCTCAAACCTTCTGTTTTATCAAAGGGATATCCTTTTATAATATTTTCTGAATCACTTATAACGTGAGCAAAAACAAACTTAGGAATCATAACTCCTTGCTTCTCACTAGCTTTTAAATTCTCTTCTAACTGATTAAACAAAGGCTTAATACCATTCAATCTAGCTATATAATCTTCGGCATCGTCTTCAGTTTCTATTTGATGCATGTTGATTAAAAAAGCAGGAATTTCTGCTTGCATACCATGCATTTGCTCTACTGGATATTTATATAAAACATACTGATGATCTGCTATTTCATTTTCTAAAGTTTGCTTATATAATTGGTAACTTAACAAATCATCTTCATTTAACAAGCTTGTTTGTATAGAATCTATCAAGTACGATAACGCCTTTTTAGATTCTTCTACTTCTAAAGCTTTTGCGTAAGGAGAAATATCATCCCATTTATCATAATCATCTTTAATTCCTAACCTAGTCTGACTTTGTGGATGTCTGTCTAAAAATGCAACAAACTGATTTTCGAAATAGGTATTTAATTTAACACTTTCCTTTGTTATTGCTTCTGTATTATCAAGTATTACTTCAGACTTAGAATCCTTTTTGCAAGAACTAAATGCAACAACCAACATAGCACTTAAACTTAGCTTAGCTATATATTTCATTTGATTTATGTTTTAAGAAACTTAAAAGTACAAAATTAGAGTATAAAAAAAGCGAGCCGAAGCTCGCTTTTAAAAAATATAAATTACTATTTATTTCTTTTTATATTTCTTTTTATACTTTACAACACCTTTCCTAAGCCATTTATAATAACTATCAGCATCAAAATCTGCTCCCTGAGGTTTATTCATTCTATTCAATTCTGAATCAACTATAGCATAGTAAGGCTGAGAATTAGCTTTAAAATGTTTCACTGAAAAATCCATCCATTTTAAACCTGTCGTTGTTACTTCTTTATCTAATGCTTCTGAATGAAAGTAATCTTTTTTATCTAATTTTTTTCTTTCATCAACATATAAAGATACAACTACTACATCATTTTTTAATAAATCTTTAACTCTTGGATCTGACCAAACATTATCTTCCATTTTTCTACAATTAGCACATGCATGACCTGTAAAATCTATAAATAATGGTTTGTTAACCTTTTTAGCATATTTATTAGCAGAATCATAATCTAAAAAAACTGGTATTCCGTTAGCTCCAATTTTTGTATGCTTTTGTTTTAAAATATCACTAGACAAATCCACAGCATCAGTAGTTTCTAAACCATATGGAGCTTCACTATATACTTTAGGAGGAGTTAATCCACTTAGTATTTTCAAAGGAGCTCCCCATAAACCTGGAATCATATAAACAACGAAAGTAGAAAATACCAATACAAACATTAAACGAGTCACACTCAATCTTTCTACAGGAGAATCATGAGGCATTTGTATTTTCCCCATTAAGTATAATATAGTTGCTATAAATATTGCAATCCAAATAGCCAAAAACATTTCTCGTTCTAATATATGTAATTGCCAAACTAAATCTGCATTTGATAAAAATTTAAATGCAAAAGCTAGTTCTAAAAATCCTAAAACAACTTTAACTGAATTTAACCAACCACCTGATTTAGGCATAGAATTTAACCATCCAGGAAACATTGCAAACAATGTAAATGGTAATGCTAATGCTATTGCAAAACCTAACATACCCATTGCTGGGCCAAATAAATCACCTGATTCTCCAGCTTTTACTAGCAAAGAACCGATAATTGGACCTGTACAAGAGAATGAAACTAAGGCTAAAGTAAAAGCCATAAAAAAGATACCTACTAAACCACCTTTATCAGAATTTTTATCAGCAGCATTTACCCAAGAACTTGGTAATGTTATTTCAAAAGCTCCAAAAAATGATAAAGCAAAAATTATGAATAATATAAAGAAAGCAATATTTACCCAAGGGTTAGTTGAAAACTCATTTAATGCAGACACACCAAATATCATGGTTATTATCATTCCTAAAGCCACATAAATAAAGATAATTGACAAACCATATATAATCGATTTCTTTATTCCTTCGCCTTTAGACTTACTTTGCTTTGTGAAGAAACTAACTGTCATAGGAATCATAGGAAATATACATGGCATAAATAAAGCTGCTAAACCACCTAAGAATCCTAATATAAAAACACCTAAGGTTGAAGTTTTTTCCTCTTCTTCATTATCTACCTCTTCTTCTTGATGAAGACTCTCTTCTTCTTCTTCTGTTTCTTTTTTACTTTCGTTTATTTCTTTTTCCTTAACCGATACTTTTTTTGACTCAGCCTTTGATAATAATAAATAAGTATCATTTTTACTTTCTATTAATTTAGCCGTAGATAGATCAAACTTTATCTTTTCTGACTCAAACATACATTTTTCATCATCACAAGCTTGATATGACACTTCTCCTTCAATACTTTTTAAAGTTGGATCTAATAACTTAATTTTTTGAACTAGAGTAGCCTCGTTATCAAAGAAAGTTAAATCCATCTCAAATACTTTATCAAATTTGGTAATGGTTTTACTTTCAGCAGCTTTTTTAGAAATTATCTCAAATTTCTTATTTAAAGCTTCTTCATCGTAAAAAAACTCTGTTGGCAAAGCACCACCTTCTGGTAATGTTTGAGAATACAAGTGCCAATGGTCTTCAATCTTGGCCTTATAAATTAAATTAAATTCTGTTTCCGAGAGTTTTTCAACTTCGCCTGTCCACTTAACAGGTTTAAAAATTTGTGCTTGCAAGCTGCTTATACTAAACAGCAATACAAATAGTAAACACATTTTTTTCATAAATAGGGTTCGTTTGGGTTAATAATTAAGGGTTACTTTCAATATTTTATCAGTTGTTTGTTTAACAACAAATTCACTATTTAGGCGTTTTCCTACCACCCAAATAATGTCATCATTTGCATTACACAACAACCACGTGTTTTCTTTTTCTATTAAAGACATTTTTTCGTCTTTAAAAAACTTACTAATTTTCTTTTTTCCTTTCATACCGAAAGGGTAAAATACATCACCGTCTTTTCGCTTTCTTAAGCGTAACGGATATTGCAATTTGCTTTTGTCTAAAAACACTTTACTTGAAGTATTTTTTTCTAACTGATTTACTTCTTGAAATTGCAACGAAATAGGTTTAGAAATTACACTTGTTTTAAGAGGAATTTCATAAACACTATCTAGCAAAAGTATATCATTTTTTGTTAATAATAAAAAGCCTCTATCTTTTATTAATCTATGGGTTTTAGACGCAACATACTTTCCAGCTTGAGCATCTAGTAAATCCGCTATATTCGCCCATTCAGAGAATCCACAACCTTTTAGTATATGGTATAAATAGACTTTAAAATTTTTATACTTTTTTAGCTTTTTAATGTCTATTTTTAATTGATTTTCTTCTTCAAAACACAAATCATTTTTCACCTCATTTAAGTGCTTTTCTAACACTTCTTTTTCTTCTTTTAAATATCCTAAATGTTCTTGAAAAGTATGAAGCAAATTAGCGTTTAATTCTTGCAAAACAGGAATCACTTTATGCCTAATTTTATTTCTAAAATACTTGGTAGATTGATTACTTTCATCTTCTCTCCAACTTATTTGATTATCTATAGTAAATTGTTGGATTTCGTTTCGAGAAAAGGGTAATAACGGGCGAATAATATTACCATTTATTTCTGGTATACCAGTTAAACCTTGTATATTAGCACCTCTTGTTAAATTAATAAGAACTGTTTCTACATTATCATTTAATTGATGAGCAGTTAAAACGTACTGATAGTTCTCTTGTTTTAAGAGTTCATTAAACCAATTATATCTCAGCTCTCTAGCTGCCATCTGAATAGACAAATTGTTATTGTTGGCATAATCTTGAGTAGAAAAACTAGTTGTAAAACACTTAACTTTTAACTTTTCTGCAAGTCTCTTAACAAAAACTTCATCTTTGTCTGAATCTTCAAAACGAAGTTTAAAATTGCAATGAGCCAAAGCTATAGAGTAATTTAACTGATGTAATAGGTGCGTTAAAACAACACTGTCTATCCCTCCAGAAATAGCAATTAATAGATTGCCTTCTTTTAGAAAAGGTAATTTTTGTTCTATATGATTTTTAAACTTTTCTAGCATAGCAACTAATATACAATAGTTCTAGATACTTTTTATTTATTTAAGACTTACTTAAATACAACAGCTTAATTATTAAATTCCCTATCCTTTATTTAACAAAGCTTCTCGCATGGCTTTTGCTTTTAACAAACATTCTTCATACTCAGCTTCTGCTTTTGCTTTTGCGGTAATTGCTCCTCCTACCGAATAAGATACATATTTATTAGTTTCGTTATACAATATGCTTCTTATTACTACATTAAAATCAAAATCATTATCAGGAGTAAAATAACCTACTGAGCCAGAATACAAACCTCTCTTACTCTCTTCTACCTCTTCTATAATCTTCATAGCAGAAACTTTTGGAGCACCTGTCATGCTTCCCATAGGATAAGTTGTTCTTAAAACTTCTACAGGACTTTTAGTATGAGCTACTTTAGATGTAATGGTACTTATCATTTGGTGCACTTGGTCGAATGTATATATTTTACATAACTCAGGAACTTGAACACTACCCTTTAAAGCAGTTTTAGATAAGTCGTTACGGACCAAATCAACTATCATTATATTTTCTGAACGTTCTTTCTGGTCATGCTCTAAATCGTATTTTAACTTTTCGTCTTCCTCTTTATTAGTAGATCTTTTTGCAGTTCCTTTAATTGGCTGCGATACTATTTGAGTACCGCTTTTTTTAATATAACGCTCTGGCGAAGCAGACAAAAGAAATTTATTTGATACCTTTAAGAATGTGGCAAAAGGCGAATTAGATATGTTATTTAATTTTTGATAGACTTGTAGAGGATTTATTGTAGTGTTTTCTGCAAAAAACTCTTGGCAGAAGTTCATTTCGTAAATATCTCCTCTATTTATATGGTTAATTATTTTTTGAAATTTCTCAAAATAACTGTCTTTTGTTATTTTAAGTTTAATTTTTACTTCTGAACTCTCTTCAGAAAAAGATGTATAACTATTTAAAATTTCTTGCCAATCGTCTTCTATTTCATCATCTACAGCATATAAATAATGTAATTCTATTTCATTCTGTTTTAGCAAAAAAAGCTTTTTAGGCTGAAAAAAAAATAATTCAGGAAAAAGTAAATGATCTGGATTTTGAGAGACTAAATTTTCGGTGTCATTTTTTAAATCATAGCTTAAATAACCAAACAACCAATCTTTCGTTATTGATTGGTATTCTTTTAACTTATCAAAAGCATCTACGTAATCTGTTTGTAAAACCGTAAAGGCATCTACCGCTAAAACAGCATCAAAATCTGCATACTTTTGTTCATAATTATTAGAATCTAACCATACAACTTCGTCATATTGCTGCGCCCAAGACAACAATTGTTCTTTTAGCTTAGGAAAATTCTTTATATTTTTAGTTGTTATTTTTCTCAAAAAAAATCGAGTTTATAAAAATAAAAATAGTCTCCAATTACTAATTGGAAACTATCTTTATTTTATTTTTATTATTCTATAATAAACTGTGATTATCTCTGTAAAAAAATACTTTTCACAAAGACAAAAGTTTTTAATTAGCTACTTCGCTAATAAATTTAATTCGATAAAGTCTTAATTCTTCATCTTCGTAATCCCCATCAAACTCTTCTATAGCATCTGCTATTTTATCGTTTTCAGCTTCCATAAAATACTCGTGTATTTCTTCTTGCTGATCTTCATCTAAATGATCGTCTATCCAATAATCTATATTCAACTTTGTACCAGAAAAAACAATCATTTCCATTTCTTTAATAAAGTCTGCCATTTCCATACCTTTAGCTGCTGCTATATCATCTAGAGGTAACTTTCTATCTACATTTTGAATAATGTAAAGTTTTAACGCAGAATTTGCTCCTGTACTTTTTACTACTAAATCGTCTGGCCTTTCTATTTCATTTTCTTCTACATACCTACCAATTAAATCTATAAATTCTTTTCCGTATTTTTTAGCCTTTCCATCTCCAACACCGTGAACATTTTTTAATTCGTCCATTGTAATAGGATATTTAAGAGCCATATCTTCTAGAGAAGGGTCTTGAAAAACTACAAAAGGAGGTACTTCTAATTTTTTAGCTACCTTTTTACGTAGATCTTTCAGCATCTTCATTAACTTCTCATCTGCAGCTGCACCGCCTTTTGCCATAGTTACGATACTGTCATCTGCATCTGCAGCATATATATGGTCTTCTGTCATCATAAAAGATTGAGGAGAAACAATATAATCTCTACCTTTATCTGTTAACTTCACAACACCATAAGTCTCTATATCTTTTTTTACATATTTAGCTACTAAAGCTTGGCGTATTAATGCCATCCAATACTTATCGTCTTTATGTTTCCCCCTTCCAAAGAAAGGTTTTGTATCTGTTTTATGAGAACTAATTAAAGCGTTTTTATTTCCGATTAAAGTATTTACAATTTCTTTGGATTTATACTTTTCTTTAGTATCACTAACCGTTTCTAACATCATCTTTAACTCATCTTGAGCTTCATGTTGCTTCTTCGGGTTACGCATATTATCGTCCATATCTCCACCTTCTCCTGTATTCTCATCGAACTCTTCTCCAAAATAATGAAGGATAAACTTTCTTCTGGACATAGATGTTTCTGCATAGGCAACCATTTCTTGTAGTAAGGCATGACCAATTTCTTGTTCTGCTACTGGTTTACCAGACATAAATTTTTCTAATTTTTCTATATCCTTGTAGGCATAAAAAGCCAAACAATGTCCTTCTCCTCCATCTCTTCCAGCTCTTCCGGTTTCTTGATAATAACTTTCGATACTCTTTGGAATATCATGATGTATTACAAAACGAACATCTGGTTTATCTATCCCCATACCAAAAGCAATAGTAGCTACAACAACATCTACATCTTCCATTAAAAACATATCTTGATGTTTGGCCCTAGTCTTGGCATCTAAACCTGCATGATATGGAACAGCGTTTATGCCATTAACTTGTAAAACTTGAGCTAACTCTTCTACTCTTTTTCTACTTAAACAATAAACAATGCCACTTTTACCTTGATTTTGCTTAACAAAACGAATAATATCTGCATCAACTGCCTTGGTTTTTGGTCTTACTTCGTAATATAAATTAGGTCTGTTAAACGAGGCTTTATATGTAGTAGCATTCGCCATACGTAAATTCTTAAGTATATCCTCTTGAACTTTGGGAGTAGCGGTAGCTGTAAGCCCTACAATAGATATACCTTCATCTATTTTTTGGATGATATTTCTTAAATTTCGGTATTCAGGTCTAAAATCATGTCCCCACTCCGAAATACAATGAGCCTCATCTACTGCTAAAAAAGAAATTTTGATGCTTTTTAAAAACTCTATGTTATCTTCTTTGGTTAAAGATTCTGGAGCTACATATAACAACTTAGTCACTCCATTAGTTAAATCTTCTTTAACCTTTTTGACTTCTGTTTTAGTTAATGATGAATTTAATACATGTGCTATTCCGTTCTCTGAGGAAATTCCTCTCAAAGCATCAACTTGATTTTTCATTAACGCTATAAGTGGTGAAACAACTATTGCAGTACCTTCACTCATTAAAGCTGGTAATTGATAGCACAGTGATTTACCTCCACCAGTAGGCATTATTACAAAAGTGTTTTCGCCATTTAGAACGCTTTTTACAACGTCTGCTTGCAAGCCTTTAAATTGAGAAAAACCAAAATGTTTTTTTAGGGCTGCAAGTATGTCATTTTCATTAAAATCCATTATAGAGTTTTACTATTTTACATTACATTTGCAATAATTAAAGATACTACTTTATTTAAAACATGAAATAAGATTTTCATTTTTTTAACGAGTATAAAATCAATTTTAAAACAATCTAAACTAGCTATCTTTTAAATAAAAGATTTTCAGCGAGTTGCCAAATCATAATTTTTAATGAGTAATTTAAATAAAATTATTCAAATAGCTCAAGAGACTATCCTAATAGAACAAGAAGCTATTGCCAACCTAGTAAACTTAATAGATCAAGAGTTTGCTCAAGCTGTTAATTATATATACCAATCTAAGGGTAGAGTTGTAATTTCTGGAATAGGGAAAAGTGCTAATATAGCCACTAAAATTGTAGCTACCCTAAACTCTACAGGAACTCCAGCAATTTTTATGCACGCTGCAGATGCTATACATGGAGATCTAGGTACTATACAAAAAGACGATACCGTTATTTGTATTTCTAAAAGTGGTAACACTCCAGAAATTAAAGTATTGGTTCCTCTAATAAAAAGTGGCGGAAATAAACTTATTGCCATTACTTCTAATAGAGATTCTTTTTTAGGGCAAGAAGCCGATTTTGTTTTACATGCCTATGCACAAAAAGAAGCTTGTCCTAATAATTTAGCTCCAACAACTAGTACAACTGCTCAACTAGTTATTGGCGATGCTTTAGCTGTATCTTTATTGAGGCTGAAAGAATTTACAAGTAACGATTTTGCTAAATACCACCCTGGAGGTGCTTTAGGAAAAAGATTGTATTTACGCGTTGCTGATTTAGTTTCTAAAAACGAAAAACCTCAGGTTACAGAAGATGCTACTATTCAAGAAGTTATTGTAGAAATATCTAACAAACGATTAGGTGTTACTGCTGTTGTAAATAACTCTAAAAAAGTGTTAGGTATTATTACAGATGGAGACTTAAGGCGAATGTTAGCAAAGACTACTGATTTTTCTAACCTTACTGCTAAAGACATCATGACTGCTTCCCCTAAAATTGTAGAAAGTAATATGATGGCTATTGATGCTTTAGAAATTTTAGAAAATAATGATATTACTCAATTATTAGTGGCAGACAAGAATGAATATAGTGGTGTTGTTCACTTACATGATTTAATAAAAGAAGGAATTATATAATGGCTAAAAAAGACCCAAATGAAATGTCTTTTCTAGATCATCTAGAAATTTTAAGACGTCATTTAATTAGAGCTGTTTTAGCTGTTCTAATAGTGGCAGCTATTATGTTTTCTTTACCCGGATTTGTTTATGACACTTTAATATTTGGCCCTACAGATCCTGGATTTATGACCTACAAAGGACTTTGTAACCTTTCTAAAGCCATTGGTATGGACGAAGGCTTATGTATTGAATCTTTTAATTTTAAAATTCAAAGCAGAACTCTAGCTGGGCAGTTCTCATCACATATATGGGTATCTATAACGCTAGGTTTCATTGTTGCTTTTCCGTATGTTATTTATGAACTATGGAAATTTGTTAGCCCTGGTCTACACCAAAACGAAAGAAAAAATTCTAGAGGATTTATTGTGGTATCTTCTTTATTATTCTTTTTAGGAGTACTTTTTGGATACTTTATTATTTGTCCACTCTCTATTAACTTTTTAGCAAATTATTTTGTTTCAAAATCTGTAGAGAACAACTTTGACTTAGATTCTATTGTTGGTATTGTAAGAGCTTGCTCTTTAGCTTCTGGGCTATTATTCGAACTACCCATTATTATCTATTTTTTAACTAAAATTGGTTTAGTAACTCCTGAATTTTTAAAGAAAAATAGAAAAGTAGCCTTAGTTTTAATTTTAATTGTTTCGGCTATAATTACTCCGCCAGACTTAGCCAGCCAAATAGTAGTAGCCATACCCGTTATGATACTGTATGAAATTAGTATTATAATATCTAAACGAATTGTAAAAAAAGAACAAAAGAAAACCCTTTCATAAAAATGACTGATCATAATAAAGTAGCAGAATTTAATGAGTATCGTGAAAAGATGAACAAACGCATCTTACAAGACGATAATAAAATACTACATAGAATATTTAATCTAGACACCAAAGCTTTTATGGGTGGAGCTTTAGATGTTAGGACAAAAGAATTGTTAGGTTTAGTTGCCTCTTTGGTGTTGCGCTGCGACGATTGTGTTAAATACCATTTAGAATCATGCAATAAAGCTGGTTTAAACGGTAAAGAGGTTGCAGAAGCTTTGAGTATTGCTACACTTGTGGGTGGTACTATCGTTATTCCACATTTGCGTAGAGCTTACGAATATTGGGATGCTTTACAAGAAGGTTAATAATATATTAAAGCTTTAAACATTACATTTTAATTACTTACTTTTACCTCTGAGCAACAAAAACGCAATGATATTAAGAGCCGAAAACATAAGAAAAGCCTATAAAAACAAATTAGCTGTTAAAGGCATTTCTGTAGAAGTTAAACAAGGAGAAATTGTTGGTTTATTAGGTCCTAATGGAGCAGGCAAAACCACCTCTTTCTATATGATTGTTGGACTGGTAAAACCAACCGACGGTCAAATCTTTTTAGATCAAACAGAAATCACCAAGTTTCCTATGTACAAAAGAGCTCAACACGGTATTGGCTATTTAGCTCAAGAAGCTTCTGTATTTAGAAAGCTTACCGTGGAGGAAAACATCATGAGTGTTTTAGAACTTACTAATCTTTCTAAGAAAGAACAAAAAGAGCGTACAGAACAATTAATTGAAGAATTTAACTTACAAGAGCGTAGAAACCGTAGAGGAGATTTACTTTCGGGTGGGGAACGTAGACGTACTGAAATTGCACGTGCTTTAGCTACCAACCCTAGCTTTATTTTATTAGATGAACCGTTTGCTGGTGTTGATCCGGTTGCTGTAGAAGACATACAACGAATTGTAGCTCGCTTAAAAGACAAGAATATTGGTATATTAATTACCGACCATAACGTACAAGAAACCTTAGCTATTACAGACCGTACCTACTTAATGTTTGAAGGGAGCATTCTTAAACACGGAGTACCAGAAGAACTCGCTGCAGACGAAATGGTACGTAAAGTGTATTTAGGGCAAAACTTTGAGCTGCGTAAAAAGAAGTTAGATTTTTAAACTTTTTTACTAAGACTTAGATTTACAACTCTATCTATTTCCATTTTATTTTTAGATACAAATATTAATCTTACACCGTCTAAGATAAAAAATATCTGGATTTATACTTTCTATGTGGCTCCAAAAACTTTTTTGTAATTCTGACCACTCTTCCAAATCCTCTTGTAATGAAAAGTTTTCATAGTTGACATATGATTCTACACTTGGTATTTCTGTTGGATTTTCAAATAAATACCATTGATCATAATTATCACATATCGGACCATTTAATATATCATTTGTTAACTTTGGAGAATAAGCAATTTCTTCTTCTTTTTTCCAACCAATTTCAACCTCTTTATTTGTTGGTGCAAACTCTCCTCCATCAAAATGAGAGATACATAAATATTTACTTAAAAATAAATCAGGCAAGTCATCTATCAAAGTATATAAACACAATTGGTAGCCAGACACAACTTCAAACCAATGAAAATCTTTATGAGTTCCTTCCCAATAAACCATTATCAAAATTATTTTTCAAGCAAAAGTGATTTTTCTGCCTTAAGCACCTCTTTTACCTTATCTATTAAAAGAATAAGCGATACAATTACAATAGTTGCCCAATCTCCATTCTCTCTGTAATAATGATAAATCATTCCTCCTAATAAAAAGGGAGTTACAAAATCTATAATTTTCGAAATCACTCTTAAAAATGATTGGATTTTTACTGGAAATTTTGACAAAATTGTCTGAATTGATCTATTTAAAAACCCACTCAAAAACCTGAACAACAATGAAATAACAACAATAAACACAAGTGTAGCTATAGTGAATCTCTCTGTACCATTTTGAAATGTTGCATTAAATATAAATCTTAAACAAAAAACCACTAAAGCTATCAAAAGTAAGGGCTTCAGAATCTTAACCCAAAAGAAAGTAACACTGTTGTAAATAGCTATCAGAAAACCTCTTCTATCCATATAAAAATTACTTCCCTAACTCCTTAACAAGACTTTCAAACTCTTTCTTAAAGTCTAGGAACTTTTGCCTAGTAGCTGGCCCGTTAAACCCAGTATGGACTTTTTGTACTTGACCTTTCTTATCAATAAATATTGTTGTTGGATACGATAATACATGATTTAGCATTGGTAGCTTTTCTGCTGCTTTCTTTTTACTCGCCGTACCTGTTTGGGCTAACAATATTGGATATGGTATTTCTAAACGCTCTTTTAATCTTTTTAAATTTTTAACAGCTTTATCTTCTTTTGCATTTTCAAAAGCTAAGGCAACAAATTCAACTCCTTCTGGTTTGGTTTTATAATAATTACTTAAATACTTGCTCTCGTCTAAACAATTTGGACACCAACTTCCCATAATCTGAACGATAACCGCTTTATCTTTAAAGCGTTCATCTTTTAAACTAACCTGATTTCCGTTGATATCTGGAAAAGCGAATTCAATTTTATCGTAACCTTCTTTTAAATAAGTTAATTTACTAGGATCCGTTAGTTCGAATGTAGAATTCTTTATAGCGACCCATGGTTCTTTGTAATGATTCCCCGAATAAAACATTCCGTTTACTATACTATCTCCTTTTACTTCTCCATCGAAATAGAAAGCATGAGCTCCATCAAAAGCACTAAACTTTAATTTGTTACCATCTAAAGCGCCTTCTAAAAAACGATAATCCCCAGTTTCTGTTAAAAAAGTCCCTGTAACTACATTTTCGTCTCCATCTTTAAATACTCCTTTGGCTTTATATTCATTATCTGTACCTGGACTAAAAGTAACCTCCCAATTACCACCAACAGGCTGATGTGTTTTAGCCATTACCGGATACCTAAAATGTATATCATGAATGGCTTCAAAAGGTACTGGAGTATAATTTGGTCCTTTTTCGTAAGTTCCCTCTATATTACCTTTGTCGTCTATTCTTCCTTTTAAATGAGCATCAAAAACAGGCATTGTAATATGTACCATACTGTTTGCTACACTTACATCTGAAACCTGTATTTGTTCTTCTGCATTATAAACTACTATACTTTTATCAGACTTCACTTCGAACAAAAAAGGAAGTTGCTTATTATCTTGTACATCGATAACAGCTCTATACATACCAGATTTTAGTTCTCTTTCAACTTCTTTCTCTTCAACTGGTTTTACTTCCTTTTTACAAGAAAATACTACTACAACAAATAAAAGGCTATAAATATATTTCATGATATTTTTTTAGTGGATTAAAACTACAAAAAAAGGTTGTCCTTTTTTAGACAACCCTTGTTAAATTTTATTTTGAAGATTTACTTCTACTCAGAATTGTTTTTAACTTAAATAAGCTTCAACATTCTCTTTAATTCTATTTTCTATATTAGATAAATCTGCTCTTACAAAAGTATCTCCTGTAATTTGCTCATATAACTCTATATAGCGTTCAGATATTTCAGTTATTTTTTCTTCATTCATTTCTGGAATTACCTGTCCTTCTTTACCTTGAAATCCGTTGGCTATTAACCATTGTCTAACAAATTCTTTAGATAATTGCTTTTGAGACTCCCCTTTATCTTGGCGCTCTTGGTAACCTTCAGCATAGAAGTAACGAGATGAATCTGGAGTATGAATTTCGTCTATTAAAACAATTTTACCATCTTTAGTTTTTCCAAACTCATATTTGGTATCTACTAAAATCAATCCTCTTTTTGCTGCTATTTCTGTACCTCTTGCAAATAAAGCTCTTGTATATTTCTCTAACACTTCATAATCTTCTTGAGAAACAATTCCTTTAGCCAATATATCTTCTCTAGAAATATCCTCATCGTGCTCACCATTATCAGCTTTGGTAGATGGTGTTATAATAGGCTCTGGAAACTTATCGTTCTCTTTCATACCTTCTGGCATTTCAACCCCGCAAAGCACTCTCTTTCCTGCTTTGTATTCTCTAGCAGCATGACCAGACAAATACCCTCTAATAACCATTTCTACTTTAAAAGGATCACATAAATGCCCAACAGCTACGTTTGGATCTGGAGTTGCCATTATCCAGTTAGGAACCAAATCTTCTGTTTCCTTCATCATTTTAGCAGCAATTTGATTTAGAATCTGACCTTTAAAAGGAATTTGCTTAGGCATAATAACATCAAAGGCTGATAAACGGTCTGAAGCAATCATGACCAACTTTTCATCATTAATATTATATACCTCTCTCACTTTTCCTTTATAAACAGACTTCTGGTTAGGAAAGTTATAATTTGTGTTATTAATGGTATTACTCATTAGTTAAGTTGTTGTGTTGTTGTTGATTTGGCAAAAATAAACAAAGCCTTTATAAATTCATTCATTATAAAGGCAATTTTTAATATTGTTTTTAAAGCTCATTGATTTGCTATTGAACTCTTAAATATTTTTCTGTTTTGATTCTTACATGCTTACGATAAGATACCAATTCTGGAAACTGATAAAAAAAGTTTTGCTTCTGCTCTGCTATAGTTTTTGGGTTATCAATTTTATCTTTCATTACAAAGGCAGTCCAACTTTCTGCTATATCTTCTTCTGGACTCTCTGCTGCATAATCTGTTAGAAACTGATCTTGATTGTCTAAATAAAAATTATATAATCTATCTACCAATTCTACTTCATTATCAAAATATTTGTATTGAATTTTATCCCATTTTGATAATAACTTACCATTCCAGAATTGATTAACAAATAAGTTTATATAACTACTTTTCAGCGCCTCTCCTTCAGAAGTCAAGTATAAACCTCCATCTTCTTGATATTCTTTATTAGTAGGCTTTACTTGTGTATTATTGAGCGTTAACAAATGTCCAAACTCATGTACATAAGTATATACCGACTGATACAAACGTTCTTTTCCTTTAGATTTAAAATTAACATCCATGGTGTCGAGTACCAGCTCCCATTGAGAGTTTTCGTCATTTAAAGAGCCCAAGGCTCCAGTTTTTTCGTCTATACCGTCAGAAATTAAAACCAATTTCTTTAAATACTTGTGTGTTAATTCTTCTGGAAACATCTCTTTAAAAACCTTCCAGTTTTCTTGGGCTAATGAAGTACTTACATGAGTATTTGCTAACAAAATACCATTGTGTATTTCCCAAGATCCAATTGTTTCATTATCTACTTGTGTTTGACAAGAAAGTAGTCCGCCAACTAATAAACAAATGCTTAAAAATAAAGGTCTCATAATTTGTTTTTACATCTAAAACAACTTATAAGACCTGTACCCTACTATTTTATTATAATTTAAAAATTGAAGTTGTTATTTCTATTCCTGATGTTCAATACTTTTATAGGCTTCTATTACTTTTTTAACCAATCTATGTCTTATAACATCTTTATCATCTAAATGAATAAACCCTATTCCTTTCACGCCTTTTAAAACCAATATAGCTTCTTTTAGCCCTGAAACGGTTCTTCTTGGTAGATCTATTTGTCCAGGATCACCAGTAATCATAAAACGTGCGTTTTTCCCCATACGAGTTAGAAACATTTTCATTTGAGCTCGAGTAGTATTTTGAGCTTCATCTAAAATAACATAGGCATTATCTAAAGTTCTTCCACGCATAAAAGCCATTGGTGCTATTTGAATTATTCCCTTTTCCATATGGGATTCTAACTTTTCTGGAGGAATCATGTCTCTTAGTGCATCATACAATGGTTGCATGTAAGGATCTAACTTATCTTTCATATCTCCTGGTAAAAATCCAAGATTTTCTCCTGCCTCTACTGCAGGTCTAGTTAAAATAATTCGCTTAACCTCTTTATTTTTTAAAGCTCTAACGGCTAGCGCAACACCTGTATAAGTTTTTCCAGTACCTGCAGGTCCAATAGCAAAAACCATATCATTAGCCTTAGACACTTCTACCAATTTACGCTGATTAACAGTTTGTGCCTTTATCTTTTTACCTCCAACTCCGTGTACTAAAATATCATCACTTGCTGCAGAAGTGTGTATATCTGCTCCATTTTCAGCGGTTAAGACACGTTCTATTACATTCTCATCTAATTTATTGTATTTGGCAAAATGCTGCATAAGCATTTGCGCTCTTTCGTCAAATTCTTCGAGAATCTCTTCTTCACCATAAGCTTGAATCTTATTTCCTCTAGCTACTATTTTAAGCTTTGGAAAAAAAGTTTTTAAGTACTTAATATTCTTGTTCTGTTGTCCGAAAAATTCACTCGGATTTATTTCGGTTAATTCTAATATTAGTTCGTTCAAAAGCTATTGTATTAAATTATACTTCTTTACATGTATAGTAAGCCAACTGATTACTATTGCTTCTATAAATTAACTAAAAAATCCTTAGATTTACTGCATAAAATTCTGCATTTTTGCTAAGGATTATCGACAACTTATCAACAATTAATTTAAATGGCTATTATTACCTTAACAACCGATTTTGGATTAAAAGACCATTATGTTAGCGCTATTAAAGGGGCTATTTACTCATATGAGCCTTCTAGTATAATTGTTGATATTTCTCATCATATTTCTCCTTTTAACTATACAGAAGCAGCTTATATTATAAAAAATGCTTATCAAAGTTTCCCTGAAGGAACGATTCATATTATTGGTGTTGATTCTGAGTTATCTCCAGAAAATGAACATTTAGCTATGTTGCTAGATGGGCATTATTTTATTTGTGCCAATAATGGTATTTTGTCAATGTTAAGTTCTAGTATTTTACCAGAAAAGCTAGTAACCATTAACATTCATAACGATTTAAATGATAATTTCCCTGTAAAAAACATATTTACAAAAGTTGCAACTCATATAGCTCGTGGTGGCAACTTAGATGTTATAGGCAAACCGTTTAATAAATTAAAAGAAGTAACTAACCTATCACCAGTAGTTAATAATACGCAAGACTTAATTGTAGGCAACGTATTGTACGTAGATCATTATGGCAATGTAGTAACTAATATTACCAAAGAACTCATTCAAACTATTGCAAAGGGTAGAGATTATACCGTTTTAGTTAGGAATTACACCTTTAAAACAGTGTATAATGCTTACAGTGAATGTGTAAATTTTAACATACCGAAAGAAAAAAGACAAGACGACGGAAAAAGGTTAGCCCTATTCAATGCTAATAATAATTTAGAAATAGCAATCTATAAAAGTAACTTGAATACTGTTGGAGGGGCATCATCTCTATTAGGACTAAGTTATAGAGATACTATTTCGGTAAAATTTAATTCATAAACATGCTCGTTAGAATTGTAAAACTTTGCTTAGAAAGTAAACACATACCTACTTTTTTAGAAAACTTTGAGCAACAAAAAGACTCTATAAGAAACTTTGAAGGTTGCCAGTTTTTAGAACTATATCAAGATAAGTATCATAAAAATGTTGTTTTTACCTATAGTTACTGGGACAATGAAGAAGCCTTAAACAATTATAGAAACTCTAATTTATTTAAAGGAATATGGGCTATTACAAAACCTATGTTTGCCGACAAACCTCAAGCTTGGAGTGTAGATAAATTACATAGTTTAAAATAAAAAACATGAAACTATTTCCGTCTAAAACTTTTACTATTGAATTAGCTGAAGATAAAGAAGTGTCTTTAGAAAAGTTAAAACAACGAACAAAAAAATCTAACTCATTAATATCAAGCTATACAGATAAAACATTTATTGGCAAGGTTGAAACTAACAACTTTAAATTGATTAGCTCTGAAATAGGAAAAGGAGCCTTATGTGTTTTTACTGGTAACGTAAAAAATAATGAAATACAAGTAACAACTACCGTTAACACTCCATTTAAAGTTTTAATTTCTATTTGGGCTATTGGATTCTTCAGTTTTATTTTATTTATGGGAGCAAAAGAAAACTTTGAAAGTTTAATTCCACAATTAATTCCTTTTTTAGTATTCTTACTCGTTATCAGGTATCTTTTTATTGGTTTGTTTTTTAAAAAATTAACAAACAATGGCATAAAACGATTTAAAGATATTTTAAACATCAAAAGCCTTACAATAATTGATTAGCTTTTCAGCGTTTTTTTTTCAATCTTTGAATCTTTAATCTTTTAATCTCGAATCGAACTCTATGTTTGCTATTTTAAAAAAAGAAATACAATCCTTTTTCGCCTCCCCAATAGGCTATTTAGTTATTGGTATTTATTTACTGGCTAACGGATTATTTTTATGGGTTTTTAAAGGTGATTTTAACATTTTAGATTACGGTTTTGCAGATCTTTCCGGTTATTATTTCTTAGCTCCTTGGGTTTTTATTTTCCTTATTCCCGCCATTAGTATGAAAAGTTTTTCTGAAGAGAAAAAACAAGGAACCCTAGAACTTTTGTTAACCAAACCCATAAGCTCTTGGCAACTAGTAATAGGTAAATATTTAGGTATACTTAGTTTAGCTTCTTTGGCTTTACTACCTACCCTATTATACATATACACCATTTATCAATTAGGTAACCCAATTGGTAATATCGATTTGGGAGCAACAACTGGAGCTTATATTGGCTTAATTGGTATTGCTGCCATATTTAGTGCTGTTGGATTGTTTACATCTGCTATTAGTAACAACCAAATAGTAGCATTTATTATAGCAATACTATTGTGTTTTATATTATACTTTGGCTTTGAAGGTTTTGCTGAATATGAGCTTTTTGGTGTATCGAGTTTTGCTATAGAAAACTTAGGCGTTAAAGCTCACTTTAACAGTATAAGTAGAGGCGTATTAGACACTAGAGATATTATTTACTTTATAAGTATAAGTGCTTTTTTCTTATTCTTAACTAAATTAACTTTAAGCAAGCAATAACATGATTATTACTCCAGTTCTTATTATTTCATGTATTATAATAGTTGTATTACTATATTTATTTTTAAATGCAATAGATAATAGTAAAAAGATATTAAATATTGTTTTAGCTATCATAATTACTCCTTTAGTTTACTTTTATATTTGGTACCCCATTTCAAATATATTTATACCTTATCATCATCATAAAAAATTTGATGCAGAAGCTTGGGAAGAAAAACCAGGTTTACGATACGAAATGATTGATAATATGATTGAAACCAATTTCTTAATTGGTAAGTCTAAAAATGAAGTAGCCAACATGCTTGGAGAAGTTCAGTGGCTTAGTTGGGATTTTGATGCAAATAACTACAACCCTGATGCTTGGAATTATGGATTAGGATTAACTCCTGGTGCCTTTACAGATCAAAAGGAGGATGTAGAAATTATTTTTAGCAACAACAAAGTTTCTAAAGTTATACTGAGCAAATCAGAATATACTTATGAACCTAAGAAAGCTCCAGAATCAAACAAAGTATTAGATTCTATAAATACTCAATTCAAGAAATAATATGTGGTTTAAAAAAAATATTGTTTCCATAGCCATAGCTTTAGTTGCTGTTATAGCAATTAATATGCTTTCGAATTTTGTTTTTACAAGGTTTGATATGACTCAAGATAAACGTTATACTTTATCTAAAGCATCAAAGTCTACTATAGAAAATATAGACGACTTAATTACTATAGATGTTTATTTAGCTGGTAATTTACCTGCAGAATTTCAGCGTTTACAAATAGAAACCAAACAATTATTAGAAGAGTTTACAGCTTTAAATAGTAATATAGTAGTTAACTATGTCGATCCAAAAACATTAACAGACGATATAGATCAATTAATCGGGCAAATGAGCCAGTTTGGTATGGTACCTGCCAAAGTTGATATTAGAGAAAATGGTAAAACTTCTCAGGAAATAGTTTTTCCATGGGCAGAAATTATCTATAATAAAAAAGGAAAAGTAGTTCCGTTATTAAAAAACAACTTATTAACTCAATCTACTGTAGAAAGAGTTAATAATTCAGTACAACATTTAGAGTATGCATTTGCCAATGCTTTTAAAACTGTTATTGAAAATAATGCTAAAAACATTGCTTACTTAATTGGCAATGGCCAGTTAGAAAGTAAATATGCTTTTGATTTTCTTAATACATTAAGCAAAAACTATAGAGTAACTTCATTTACATTAGATTCTGTACAAATACAACCAAACAAAACACTTGATCAGTTAAAAAAGTTTGATTTAGCTATAGTTGCTAAACCTACAGAAGCCTTTTCTGATTCAGAAAAGTATGTGGTAGACCAGTATATCATGAATGGTGGTAAATCTTTATGGCTAGTTGATAAAACTACTGCTGAAATGGATAGTTTATTTCTACAACAAAAAACCTTAGGAATGCCTAGAGATTTAAATCTAAAAGATATGTTTTTTCAATACGGATTTAGAATTAACCCTGTACTTGTAAAAGATATGTACGCTAGTGATATTATGCTGAATGACGGAAAGCAATTTAATAGATATCCTTGGTTCTATAATCCATTAGTAATACCTGGTAAACACCATGAAATAATAAATAATATAAATCCAGTAAAATTTGAGTTTACAACAAATATAGACCTCCTTAAACAAGGAATTAATATTAAAAAAACACCTTTATTACACTCATCTCAGCTTACTGCAACTGTTGGTTTACCTAAACTAATAAGTCTAAACGAAATTAGTCAAACAGTCAATAAAGAGTTTGCTAGTAAATTCAATAAAAAACCTCAGGTATTAGCTGCTTTATTAGAAGGAAAATTCACTTCTACTTTTAAAAACAGAATAAAACCGTTTAAGTTAAAAAAACATATAGATGAAGGTAATGATGCAAAAATAATAGTTGCTGCAGATGGTGATTTAGTTAAGAACCAATTAAACAAAGGCGAACCTCTTGCTTTAGGTTTTGATAAGTATACGGGGCAGACTTACGGGAACAAGGAATTTCTAGAAAACGCTGTCAATTACTTATTAGATGACACAGGACTCTTAAAAGTTAGAAACAAAGAAGTTAAAATTCCACAATTAGACGTGGAAAGAATAGCCAGCGAAAAACGAAAATGGCAAATTATTAATATGGTTATTCCATTGATATTATTAGCTGTATTTGGTTTTGTATACAACTATATCAGAAAAAAGAAATATACATAGTAATTTCTGTTAAAAACCCTTTAATCTTGTTAATAAGTTTGTTTCTTAAAACCGTGGAATTACAATATATTTGTTCTTCATTAAATTAAAGCTAACAAATGAAATTTATTGTTTCAAGTTCATATTTATTAAAACAACTTCAAGTACTTGGAGGGGTTATTAATAATAACAATACGTTACCTATTTTAGATAATTTCTTATTTGACTTAAGCCAAACAAGTTTAACTGTTTCTGCAAGTGATTTAGAAACAACCATGTCTGCTACACTAGATGTAGAATCTGAATCTGAAGGTAGTGTAGCAATTCCAGCAAAATTACTATTAGATACTTTAAAAACTTTTCCTGAACAACCTTTAACTTTTATTGTTGGAGATAATAATACTGTTGAAATTAGTTCTAATCACGGTAAATATGCTTTAGCATATGCTAGTGGAGAAGAGTTTCCTAAAGCTGTTGTTTTAGAAAACCCAAGTAATACCATTATAAAAGGAGAGATTTTAGCCACTGCAATCAGTAAAACAATATTTGCTGCTGGTAACGATGATTTAAGACCTGTAATGAGTGGTGTGTTTTTTCAATTTTCTACAGAAAGTCTAACGTTTGTTGCTACAGATGCTCATAAATTAGTAAAATACCAAAGAAACGACGTTACTGCTTCTGAAACTGCAGAGTTTATTATGCCCAAAAAGCCTTTAAATTTATTGAAAGGTATTTTAGCTGCTAATGATAGTGATGTAAGTATAGAGTACAACGACTCTAACGCTCGTTTTACCTTTGATAATATTGATTTAGTTTGTAGACTAATTGATGGTAAATACCCTAATTACGAAGCAGTAATACCTAAAGAAAATCCTAACCAATTAACTATTGCTAGAAATCAATTTTTAAACTCTGTTAAACGTGTTTCTATTTTCTCGAATAAAACAACACACCAAATTCGTTTAAAAATTGCTGGAGCAGAATTAAATATTTCTGCAGAAGATATAGATTATTCTAACAAAGCTGAAGAACGTTTAACTTGTGATTACCAAGGAGACGATATGCAAATAGGCTTTAACTCACGCTTTTTAACAGAAATGTTAAACAACTTAAACGCAGATGATGTTTCTTTAGAAATGTCTTTACCTAACAGGGCAGGTATTTTAACTCCTATAGATGGTTTGGACGAAGGTGAACAAGTAACGATGCTTGTAATGCCAGTAATGCTTAACAGCTAAACACTTTTAGCGTAATTATATAAAGAAGCCAACCTAAAAAGGTTGGCTTTTATTTTATTTAAATGTTCTTCAAATAAAATCTATTAAAATCTTTACTTTAACAAGTAATATTATTTTAAAAACTCATAAGTTAAAGGGTAATAAGTATCCTCTCCTCTTTTCGCTTTAAATCCATTAATAATAGAATAAATTCCAATAATAAACGGTATAACGAATAAGATTAATAAGCCTAAACCTAATGCCAATATCAAAGGAATAGCAATGATCCCTAA
Organism: Pseudofulvibacter geojedonensis; assembly: GCF_042675745.1. Classification (NCBI taxonomy): domain Bacteria; kingdom Pseudomonadati; phylum Bacteroidota; class Flavobacteriia; order Flavobacteriales; family Flavobacteriaceae; genus Pseudofulvibacter; species Pseudofulvibacter geojedonensis. The sequence continues at coordinate 63,073 of NZ_JBHTJM010000002.1, forward strand.
TAATAACATACTCAACTGAAAGTTGATAACTTGTTTTCCTTCTTTGTCTAACTTATAAATTTCATCTTTTTTAAATAACCAGATAAATAACGGAACTAGTAATCCACCAAAACCTGTAATAAAATCTAATAACTGACTAAAATGCAATAACGATAAGATACTTCTGTCTTCTTGTAACATAATAATATATAATTGATTGATGTAATATATTTGACGACAAAACAAACAACATGTTACATATTTTAAGATTTTATTAAAATATTACCTATAAAAAATCGTTATTTTGGCATTAATATTTAAACTGTTCTATGAATAATCTATTTAAACTTATCATCATTAACTTATTATTAATAAGTTCTATTGGTATTAGAGCTCAAGAATTAAATTCTAAAGCCTTTAAATCTGGTGAGCACCTAACCTACCAAGCATCTTACAACATGTCTGGTTTATTAACAACCTTTGCTCAAGTTGATATGAAAACCGCGGCTGTACGTACAAAAAAGAAAAGTTACATGCACTTAAAGTGCACTGCATATACGTATAAAAAGTGGGATGATTTTTTTAAAATAAGAGACCTTTATGAAGCATATATCAATCCGTATACTTCTACTCCATATTTATATAAAAGAGATACCAATGAAAAAGGTACCATTAGAAAAGAAACCTATAAATATAAAGGTAATATTGTAGATGCTACTTATGTTAGAGGACAATCTGGAGTTATTCCTGCTACCTTTAATATTAGTCCAGAAACTAAGGATGTTGTTTCTACTCTTTATTATTTAAGAAATTTACCAATTCATACAGCTAGAGTTGGTGATAATAAAGATTTTAATGTGGTTTTTGATAGAAAGATTAAAAAAGTAACCCTACAGTTTTTAGGTAAAGAAAAAATCAATACTGTATTAGGAGAAAAAGAATGTTATAAAATTTCTGTAGCTCTTAAAAGAGAAAATCTATTAAAAGGAAATAATATTATCTATTTAACTGCAGACAAAAATAAAGTTCCTGTTTTAATTGAATTTAATATTCCTGTAGGGAACGGACAATTAAAATTAACTCAAGCAAAAAATTTAAAATACTAAAACCTAATATTTATTATGAGATTATTAGCACTGATTATTGCTATTATAGGATTAATTATCACTATAGCTTTTACCATCTTTCCGGTAGGTAGCTTAACTATTTTTCCTGCTATTATAACCCTTGTCTGTGGTTTTATTTTATATCGCTTAAACAAACACGATGAAAGGTCTACTCTGTTTCCTAAAATAATTATTGGCTTGGCACTTGTTAGTGCTTTAATTTCTATTAGCAAAAACGTGTTAATAGACGATACAATAGACAATGATATAGAAATGGAACAACGTGAAAAAAAGTCAAAACAAGATGCTGTAAAAGACTTAGAAGAATTAGAGTAATTTTAAGTATTTTAGCTTTACAAATAGATCCTTTTTTAGATCAACTAAATTAACCTTAAATGAGAAAGATTTTCATTACAGTTTCTGTTTTAGCATTAACTGCTTGTTGTGCACAAAAAACAGTAATAAAAAAAACTGGTTCAGAAACAACATCTAACAATACAATTAAAAACACGGCTGAAATCTATGCAAATACTATTACAGCTGATGAGATGAAAACAGATTTATATATTTATGCCTCAGATGAATTTGAAGGTAGAGATACTGGTGCACCTGGACAAAAGAAAGCGGTTGAATGGTTGAAAAAGCAATACAAAAAAATGGGGATTTCGTCTGTAGACGGAAGTGATAATTATTTCCAACCAATTCCTGAAGCTTATTTCGAAGGAAAAGCATATGGCGACTCAGAAAACGTATTAGCCTATATTAAAGGAACTGAAAAACCTGATGAAGTTGTTGTTCTTTCTGCTCACTTAGACCACGTAGGTTATCATGATGGACAAATATACAACGGAGCAGATGACGACGGTTCTGGAACCGTTGCTTTATTAGAAATTGCAGAAGCTTTTAAAAAAGCTAAATATGCAGGTGTTGGTCCTAAACGTTCTGTTTTAATATTACATGTTACTGGAGAAGAAAAAGGATTGTTTGGATCTCGTTTTTATGCAGAAAACCCTGTGTTTCCACTTGCCAATACTGTAGCTAACATTAATGTTGATATGATTGGTCGTGTAGACCCTCAGCACGAAGACAAAAAACGCTATATCTATGTTATTGGTGCAGACAGGTTAAGTACAGGTCTAGATGCTGCCGTGACTGAAGCAAATAAAAACCTAGATGGATTTAATTTAGATTATAAATACAACGACAGAAATGATCCGCAACGCATTTACTACCGTTCAGATCATTATAACTTCGCTAAAAAAGGAGTTCCAGCTGTATTTTTCTTTAGTGGATTGCATGAAGATTATCACCAACCAACCGATACTCCTGATAAAATAGATTACCCATTAATGACAGAAAGAACTAAACTAATTTTCTATACCGCTTGGGAGCTAGTAAATAGTAAAGAAAGAATTAAAGTTGATAGAGATGGTAATTAATTTCTATTTATAACATACTCCTATCCCTTCTTTTGAGGGGATATTTTTTTATAAGCACTTTATTAAGAAAATTGTAGCAATCTAAAAAACCAAATGACTGCCATGATTTAAAACAACTATAAAAAGTTATAAAATCTTCTATTTACTTCTTAGTCAGCTTCAATAACTTTTCTTTATCTCCATTAAAAATATTGACATCTACATACTCTTTAATGCCTCTTACACTTCCTTTATCTGTAAACTGCCAAAAATCCCAATCGTTATCAATATTTTCTACATAATAGTTGTAATTCGCTATCCAACAGGTATATTCAGAAAAATCTTTATATAGATGATCGTTATAAAACGATTCGCCCGAATAAATAATCGGTTTTACTCCATAATGCTTTTCTACCCTATTCAACCAGCGCTTTAAGCCTATTTTTAAGTTCTTTATACTCTGTATTCTTGGTATATCTTCTATATCTAAAACTGGAGGCAAATCTCCTTTTTCTAATCTTACGGCATTTATAAAATTATTTGCTTGTAATAAAGAATTCTCGTTAGGCCTATAATAATGATAAGCTCCTCTAACTATGTTTTTCTTTTTTACTTGCTTCCAGTTTCTTTTAAATTTTCTGTCTACTCTATCTTTACCTGCTGTTGCTCTTACAAAAACAAAACTAATAGGAAAACTATCTTGTATTTTAAAAGCTTTGTTCCAATTTATTTTTCCTTGATAATGAGACACATCTATTCCATACACCTTAGTTTTATGATGTTGCAATACATCAAAAATTCTCAACTGAGTAGTTACAGATGATTTTTTTATATCTGGAGCTTCTTCTATTCGTTGATAAGCCAAATAATATAAGGCATATCTGTAATGCCAAACAGCAAACAATAGCGCTATTAAAACTATAGGAAAAACAATATGCTTCTTAAATGAAAAAGCCTTTTTTTTAGATTGATATTTCCTTTTATTTTTTTTCAATCGTTAACTATCTCTAGCATTTAACACCAATGAAACAATTATGTATAAAGCTATAATTATTGGTATAGCTAAAAAGTGTAAAAATACAATTAGTAATAAACTAGCCAATAAAAACAAATACTTTACAGCATTCTCCTTAAAACCAAAAGTTTTTAGTTTTAATGCAAATAAGGGTATCTCGGCATTTAATAAATAACAACTAAGTAGCGTAAAGCCAATTAAAAACCATTTATTAAGTATTAGGTTGTTAATCCACTCTATATCATTAGTCATAATAATTAAAGGTAAACTTAAAACTAATAAAGTATTGGCTGGAGTTGGCACTCCTATAAAAGAATCGGTTTGTCTGGTATCTAAATTGAACTTTGCTAATCGGTAGCAAGAGGCAAGAGTTACTAATAAACCTATAAAAGTGATATAGCTTTCTCCAGAAAAACATATTAATCCTTTAGATTCATCAGAAAGATTTAAGCTATCTAACCATACATTATTTTCCTCAACTATAGAATTACCTAATAGTTTATACATCACGATACCAGGTACAACTCCACTCGTAACCATATCTGCTAAAGAGTCTAACTGTAAACCTAACTCGCTTTGTACTTTTAGCATTCTTGCTGCAAAACCATCAAAAAAATCGAATACAATTCCTAACACCACAAATAACGCCGTGTTAAACATATCTCCAGTAACAGCATATAACACAGCTATACATCCACAAAATAGATTTAATAAGGTAATTAGGTTCGGAATATGTTTTTTCATTTTATTTTTTTTAAGCAGCTGTAAAAATAACAAAGATTTTACGTCTAAACTTACTTAAACGAATTACATTTTTAGTTGTAAGCAATAATATTGCTAAAAAGTAGTTATCTAAGCGAGCAACAAAAAACACATTTTTATGAAATGGTTTTAGTTTAAATGTTATTTTTGTTTTCAATTACAAAAAATAAATGAAGAATTACTATTTAATTATATTCTTACTAACTGGGCTCTTAAATACTCAAGCTCAAGTAACAAGAAAGTATTCTAATGAATTTTTAAACATTGGTGTAGATGCTAGAGCTTTTGGTATGTCTAAGGCTGTAGTTGCCAACACAAGCGATGTCAATTCTGGCTACTGGAATCCAGCTGGATTGTTAAAATTAAAAGACAAGCAAATTTCTTTAATGCACGCTAATTACTTTGCCAATATAGCTACCTATAATTATGCGGGTTTTGCTATGCCAATTGATGAAAAAAGTGCGTTTGCTATATCGTTAATTCGTTTTGGAGTAGATGATATTCTAGATACTACACAATTAATAGATAGTGATGGAAATATAGACTATACTAGAATTAGCTTATTTTCTGCTGCAGATTATGCAGCAACATTTTCTTATGCCAAAAACTTAGGAATAGAAAACCTACGTTTTGGAGCAAATGCTAAAATTATTCGTCGAGTTATTGGAGATTTTGCTAACTCATGGGGTTTTGGTTTTGATGCTGGTATACAATACGACTATAAAAAGTTTACTTTTGGAGTAATGGCTCGAGATATTACAACCACATTTAATACTTGGAGTATAGACGAAGATAAATTTGAGGATATTAAAAACGCTATTCCCGGAGAGAACCAAGAGTTACCTGAAGATACAGAGCTTACCTTGCCAAAATTGCAAATAGGTGTAGCCAGAACATTTACTTTTAAGCATGATTTAACCTTATTAGCTGAAGTAGATTTAGATGTTCGTTTTGCAGAAACAAATGATGTTATCTCTTCATCTTTTGCAAGTATGACTCCTGCTGCAGGTTTTGAATTCGATTATAAAAAAATAGTTTTCTTACGTGGTGGAATTGGTAATTTTCAAAATGTTTCTCAGTTAGATGGTGGAGACAAATTAGGTGTAGAGCCAAACATTGGTTTAGGGTTTCATTATAAAGGAATATCTATAGACTACTCTCTTACTAATTTAGGTGAAACAGACGAGGCGTTGTATTCTAATATTTTCTCATTAAAGTTAGACTGGAGTGTTTTTGGAAAAAATAATTAATCATCTCGATTTAAGTATTTAAAGCTTATTTAGTAAGGGCACGAAAATTATTTAATAAATTATATATCTAGTTATCGCCCCGCGATTAAAAAATAGTATTTTAGGCCTTATAAGTTTGCTTTCTTATAAGGTCTTTTTTATAAATAAAATATGAATAGAATATTTCTTTACATTTTATTATTAACTAGCTGTTTAGTATTTAGTCAGCCAGGAGTAACATTTTCTAACAACACCACGATTTCTGTATTAACATGTGGAGTTGGAGATGAACTATACAGTCAATTTGGACACAGTGCTATTAGAATAAAAGATCATCAGACAGGGTTAGATTTGGTTTATAACTATGGTGTTTTTGATTTTGATGACCCGAATTTCTATACCAACTTTGCCAAAGGAAAACTTATATACAAAATGGGGTATACAGATATTGCTAATTTTTATGCCCAATATCAATGGGAAAATAGAGAAGTTAAAGAGCAAGTTTTAAACTTAACCCCTATGCAAGAAAGAAAACTTATTAACTTTTTACAGAATAACATAAAACCAGAAAACACTAAATATCAATACGATTTTTTGTTTAATAACTGTGCTACCAAAATTACAGAAGTTTTAAATGAAGTATTAGAACATAAAGTTGTATACAATAGAAATCATATTACTACCCATTATACTTTTAGAGATTTAATAAACAACCACGTTCCTTATAACACATGGGCAAACGTAGGTATTAATATTGCTTTAGGAAGTGTTATAGATGTAAAGGCTACTAAAGAGCAGCACGATTTTTTACCCAGTTATGTTTTTCATTCATTGCAAGCAGCTAAACTTAATAAAAAACCATTGGTTAAAGTTCCAAAAACGTTAATTAAAAAAGAGGAATCTAGAATTCCAACAAGTAACTTCTATACAAGTCCAATATTTATATTTTCAATATTAGGTCTCTTTACAATAATTATAACTTTTCGTGATTTTAGAAATAAGACTAGAAGTAAAATATTCGACTTTTTTATTCTGTTTATAACAGGAACTATAGGCTTTTTTATAGTACTGCTATGGTTTGCTACAGACCACACAGCTACTGCTAACAACTTTAATTTACTTTGGGCTTTTACTCCTAATATAATTATTACATTTAGCATATTTAAAAACCGAAAATGGCATGATAAATATTTTTTACTTGCCTTTATATTAATGGTTGTTATGGGACTTGTATGGATACTTAAAATTGAAAAGTTTGCTATTAGTTTAATTCCTTTTTTAATAGCCTTAGCAATAAGGTACTTGTATTTAAATAGATATTTTAAATTACAACAAGAATTATTTTGAGAATAGAGCAATTAACATTTACTCGCTTTATAGCTGCAATATCTATTGTAATCTTTCATTATGGATCTGGAAGCTCCTTGTTTAATAATGAGACTGTTTCATTTCTTTTTAATCAAGCAAACATTGGCGTAAGTTATTTTTATATACTTTCTGGTTTTGTTATGGTTATTGCTTATGGGAATAAAAATAAAATCGACTCCGGATTATACTTAAAAAATAGGTTAGCTAGAATATACCCAGTATACTTCTTAGCTATTTTTTTAATTATAGCTATTAGATTGTTTAAAGAAATAGATTACTACAATCTTCTATTAAACATATTTATGTTTCAGACTTGGATTCCAGAAAAAGCATTAACTATTAATACACCGGGTTGGTCTATATCTGTTGAGTTATTCTTTTATATTTTGTTTCCTATTTTATTAAACTACCTATACTCTAAGAAATCCCTTTCTAAAATAAGTTATATTATAATTAGCTTTTGGATTATTAGTCAAGTAATACATCACTTACTCATTTATAAAATAATTCACATTCCATATTATAACATAGTAGATTTGGCATATCACCCTATTATGCATTTAAATCAATTTTTAGTTGGAAATTTAGCTGGTTTATTTTTCATAAATAAGCTTAAAGAGAAACAGCATAATTATTTTTTAATTATATCTGTAATTATATTGTCTATTATCATTCTTTTGAAATACCCAATAGGACTCAACTTTCATAACGGTTTATTAGCAATATTATTTGTTCCTTTAATTTTATTTATTTCGCTAAGTAACGGGTATATTTCTAAACTTACTTCTAAAAAACCTTTTGTTTTTTTGGGCGAAATTAGTTTTGGTATTTATATACTTCAAGCACCTGTTTGGATTATATTTTCAGACTATAGACTTAATAAATACCTTGGGTTAGATAAAAATATAGATTTTACCAAAGCATTTTTTTTAAGACTTGTAATACTTATTTTTTTATCAATAATTAGCTACATATACTTTGAAAAGCCATTGCGAAATAAAATTAAAAAAGTATCTCTTACAAAGAGTGAAGGATAAATTAAAACGGCTTACTACTCTACTGTCCTCTAAAAAAAATGACAGTACTTAAGGTTTTGAGTACTATTTTAAAATCTAAGAAAATATTTCGATGTTTAATGTAAAATAAATCGTATTGTAATTTTAATAGGCTATCTTCTACAGTAGCTCCGTAACTGGTATTTACTTGTGCCCAACCTGTTAAACCTGGCTTTATAATATGTCTTGTAGAGTAAAACGGTATTTCCTTAGCCAATTCGCCTACAAAAACTGGTCTTTCTGGTCTAGGACCAATAACACTCATCTCTCCTTTAATAATATTTATAAATTGAGGAAATTCATCTAATCTAGTTTTCCTTAAAAACTTACCAAAACGAGTAACTCTAGAGTCATTTTTTTGAGCCCATACAGCTCCTTCTCTCTCTGCATTTACCACCATACTTCTTAATTTGTAAATATTGAAGGTTTTTCCGTTCTTACCAACTCGCTCTTGGGTATAAAACATTGGTCCTTTATTAGCAAATAAATTTCCTAAAAACACCAATGGAATTATAGTTAGAACCAAAAACAATCCTCCAATAAGTCCAAAAACAATATCAAAAAATCTATGTACCCATATATATAGTGGCTTATTATTGTATTTACTAAAAGGAAATTGCTTGTAAAATTCATTATCCTTAAAACTTACTTGTACTCTATTGGTTAAATCTTCATATACCTCTGCATATTCTTTAACTAAGTACCCATTATTAAAGGCTTGCAATAAATCGTTATATAACTTTTTAGATGAAAATTTAGAACTTCTTGTTACTATTATCTCATGTATTCCTTTATCTAATACAGTTAATAATTTATCAGATGAAATGGCTTTAGAATGAAATTTTGTATTACTCTCATCAGAATTAATGACATATTGAATATTATAATTAGTATCTGCCTCTTTAATTTCTTTTTCAATCTCTTTTAATCGATTTCCATCAGCTATTAAAATAACATTTTTTCTAAAAATAGGGGCGTTAATTAAATTGATATAAGCTAGCCTACCTAAGCATATAGATATTACAATTGAAATGAAGAAATAGATAATTTGAACCCTACTTTCTGGCAACTCTGGAGTTAGAAAAGGGGTTAAAATATAACATAAAACAGTAACTGAAACTGCTAAAACAATAGCTTTAAAGGATTTAAAAAAATCACTCGATTTTGTTAAATCATATAATTCAAAGACAGTTCCAAAGAATAGTAAATAACTTACTAAAAGAATAGACCATATCCATTTTCCTTCTTGAAGAGTAAAATAATCAAATTCAAAAACGCTACCTATTAAATGTAAACCTAACAAACTAAGTATTACATCTAAAAAACGGAGTAATAGTTTACGTTCTGATAATTCAAAGTGGAAAGTACCCTTTTTCTGCATTTATAATTACGAGCTATATTGGGGGGGCTAAGATAATTATATTAATACTGTTTAAACTAGTCAATAGTCGATTATTTATGCTTTTTAACTAGCTAAAACAGATAACCACTCCTTTTTTACCTCTTTCCAATCAAAACCTTCTACCTTTACTCTTGCCTGCTCAACAATTTTTATTGCTTTACTAGGGGTTTCTATAAGCGATTTAACTGCATTTGTCATATGTAAAACATTATTGGCCTCTACTAAAAGACCATCTATATCATTTTTAATTAAATACGACATTCCTCCTACATTAGTTGAAACTACTGGTAATCCTAAAGCCATTGCTTCTATAACGCTTATTGGTGTGTTATCAAAATCTGTAGGGTTGATAAATATATCATATTCACTAGCCAAATGGTGCCAAGCCTGTTTTGATAGTTTTCCTGTAAATACAACCGAATCTTCTAAATCTAATTTATTAACAAGCTCTTTACACTCTTGTAAAGTTCCATCTTTTTCAGGCCCAACCATGCATAAACTAGCAGTTGGATAATCTTTTTTTAATTCTTGTAAAACCTGTATGGCCAATTGTGGGTTATATATCTTGCTAAATGATCTAACAAAAAGCAAGTTGGGTTTAAACAACATTCTTTTCTTTAATTCATACTTACAAACTTCTATATTATTGGGTATAAATTTAACAGAGAAATTTTCTTTCTCAAAAGCTTCTTTTAGATAGTAAGATGGTGCAATATTAATATAAGAATGATTAAAAATCATCTTTGCTAAACCTGGTGATGATTTTAGTCTAGTTGGCAGCTTACCACCATGTAAGATAGGTATATATTTTAACTTTAAAACTCTGCATAATTGACTCACTAAAAATGCATAATAAAAATTTTTAGTACTATAGGTATCAATTAAAACATAATCAACTTGTTTACTCCATTTTAACACCGAAAAAAGCATCTCAAATAAACGTAAAAATTGATTCTCTTTTGATGAACTTACAGTTACAGTATAACCTTCTTTTCTCAATAATTGACTTAACTGAGCCATTACCGTAACGTTACTTGATTTGACATTATTTCCAATATACAGTATCATGATTGTAACGCTTTCTTTTTTGCTTCTATAGGTCTCTTTTTTTCAAAATGAACGTCTAATACCGCCAAACCGTAAATAAATGAGGGAAATGCAATACGCATAGCAGAGTGGTTTATTGTTAATAACCAAATTATTAAACATGAATAGAAGTATATATTATTTCTATTTTCTAATCGCAATATTAAAGGGGTTAATAACAATATTAAAAAGGCTACTAAACCAAATGTACCATGCTCGGCTAAAATTCTACTAAATTCATTATGAGAAGCTGCTACAATACCTGTCCTTTCTTGTCTATATTCTTTATTTTTTCCTACTCCTATTCCAAAAACAGGATTCTCAAAGAAAGCTTGAAACTCTACTAATATTAATTGTTTCCTTCCTGTTGTTACATCTTTTTTCTCTTGTCCTAATGCATTTTTATTGGTATACCTATTTTCTATTAAGCCAGAAGTTCTACTAACTGTATACAACCAAAGTACAACCCCTGATATAACAAAAAACGCAAACATTCTAACTACTTTTAAAACATACTTAGAGTTCCCTTTTAAAAATACCATTGCACAAAATACAATAGATGCTATTAAGGCCACTAATATTCCTCCTCTTGAGAAAGTAACCAGGCCTCTAAACACAATAACACATAAAATTGAAAATTCAATTAACATCTGAATTTTACTCATTTTATTTATTATCAGTCTTGTTATAAATACAAATATACCTGCTCCTAATATTGTTGCTACTTGATTTGGACCAAAACCTCCTGAAGTAGCAAAATTAGAAGCCGTACCTGTTACTACTTCTTTAACACTAGGGTTGTATAAAAATAAATAAACCGCTATAGAAACAACTGGCAATGCACTATAAAGAAACACCTTTGACAGTTGCTTCATAGTAACTTTTTTCTTGTAGCAAAAGAAAGCAAAAAAACCTAAAGAAACTGGACCGCTTAAGTTGAATGCTATCATTTTTCTTACCTCATCATTTAAATTATATTCAGTAATTACTATTGTAGAAAGTAGCAATAAAATATAAACTAAATAAACATATCCTTTAACAGAAGCAAAATCATACACTATAGCCAATAAAGGTAGTGCTATTAATAAATACTTATGAAGCTCATAAAAAAACAAGCCCCCCGTCATTCTAAAAAACACATCGCTAGTGGCTACATAAGCACAACACAATAAAACTGCAAAAGTTTTATTTCTCGCTACTAAAACAACAAAAAAACTCCCAAATAAAACTATTAAACTAAGTAACTTAGATAAAAATGGCAGCACGAAAACTGAAAAACCAATAGCTAGGTGCAATAATATCAAAAAAAGCTCTCTTTTATTTTTAAATAGTCTTTTTAGCATAAATATTTATTACTTTGTCTAAAACAGCTTGCTCACTGAAATTGGCTATAACATGTCTGTGAAGTTCGTTGCCTATATCATTCCTCAAATTACTATCTTTTATCAACCTTAACAAAGAGTCAGATAATTTTTTTTCATCTTCTTTTGGAACTAAAAGTCCTGTTTTATGATCAATAATTACTTTTTTACAATCGCCAACATCTGTTGATATTACAGCTAATTTGCTCTTACCATATTCTAATAAACTTATAGGTAAACCTTCTGATTTTGAAGATAAAACCCCTATCTCTGCCTGAGAAATAGTATTAATTACGTCTGGTACACTTCCATACACAAAAGCTTTATCTTTTAAATCTTTGACAATATTGTTTATGTCTTGTGAATACTCATCTTCAAAATCTTTACCTAAAAGATGTAGTGTCCAATCTGGATAACTCTCTAAAACAGTTTTAAATGCATTTAAAAGTAATAAATGATCTTTCTGTGGTCTTAAATTTGCTAAACATACAATTCTCTTACCTTTTTCTCCCTGAAGCTTCGTAGTTTTTATTTCTTCTGTATCGCTAGGTATAAAATTATTTAAAAGAATAGCTTCTTTAACGAAAAGTTTTTGCTCAACCCAAACTTTTAAATTGTGATTAACCACAATAGTATTATAAAAAAAAAGTGAAGCAATTTTTAAAGCCCCATGCTTTCTATTGTGTAAAAACTCACTATTTCCAAAATGATCATGCCATATTATCTTGACTCTTAGTCCAAATAACCTCATCACAAAAGCTGTAAAGAAAGAGGATGAATGTGCATGAATTATACTTATTCTATGTTGCTTAATAAACTTGCGAAGTCTAAAATATGAAGCAAAATCGAATGCACTTTTCTTTCTTAAAAGTAAATAAGGAACCTCTTTTTTTATATTATTTTTAAATGGACCTTCTTTTCTAGTAGCACATATTGCCGAAAAGGCAACCTTACTTTGCAAGCCGTTTGCTAAGGTTACAGCTAGTCTTTCTGCTCCTCCTGGTTCTAGTGAGTCTATTAACTGAAGTACTCTCATTCTACTAGCAATTTCTTAATTTCTGTTTCAAACTTATCTAATGTAAATTGACTTGACCATTTATAAGCTTGTTGTAATTTCTTTTTATATAGCATATGGTTACTTAAATAAGCTATCACCTCTTGTTCTATTTCATTTACGTTAGACGAAACAATACTTCCTCTCTCACCTTCACCTAACATATATGGTACACAAGATACTGGAGTACTTATAGGCAAACAACCAGAGCACATTGCTTCTGCAACCACTTTTGGCCAACCTTCTGACTTAGAAATAAATACTAAAAAATGTGATTGTTGAAAAGCCTCCTTAATAACTTCTTTATTTACATTACCATGAAGTTTTATAATCTCATCTAAATCATTTTCTTGAATGTAATTTACTATTTTTCCTTTCTCTGCACCATCCCCATATATATTTAAAACTACATCATAACCTCTTTTAAATAATTGTTGAATAACTTTAACACTTACTAATGGCTGCTTACCTGGGGTTAATCCTCCAACAAAAATAAAATTAATTTTTCCATCAAATGATTTAATTTTTAATGGACTTATTTCTGAAGCCAAATAAGTTGCGGTAAAAAATGGTTTAATGTTTTTACTTTGTTTAGGCCATTCACCATAGATCAATACTTTAATGTTTTTAGTTAAAAAAGTGTTTGATAAAATCCATCTTTGAATTTTATAACTTAAGGGCTGTTTCGCATTAGGATCCCAATTTCCAGCATATTTAGCTGTTTTAGGTTTGTTAGGAAATAATATTTGAACTATACAAGCTAATAAACTAATATTAGCTGGACATCTTAAATGAATATGGTCTGCCCATTTCATCCCAACATATATCTTATAAATAATTAAAGGTAGATTTACTAAACTTGTAGCAACTCCTTTTAAAGAATTAAAAAATAAAGATGGAGTTGAAAATATCGTAGGTTCTTTATCAAAATTAGAGAGTAATAATTCTTTATCATATTTTACAGGAGAAACGACACCTAACTCATTAATATGTTTAGACCATAAATTCATTTCATACACATAAGGAGCATAAGAAGAGTATTTACCTTCATTTTTTAGAGTTGGAGCCAAAGTAACTACTAAAAACTTCATTATATATATGCTTCAGAATTATTATTGTTAATAGCTACAGCTGGAACACCTACAACAGTAGTGCCTTCTTTAACATCTGTAACTACTAAAGAATTAGCTCCTATTACACTATTATTTGCAACAGTTATTTTACCAGCGATAACAGCATTTGCTGCTATAAAAACATTATTTCCTATTACTGGCACACCTCTCTTATCTCCCCTACCGCTTACACCAACGGTAACTCCTTGTGCAATATTACAATTGTCTCCTATTATTGCTTTAGGATGAATAATAATATGTCCGTGATGAGCTATATAAAAACGAGTACCAATTGTTGCTGCATAAGGCAAAGATATACCTGTAATTATTTCAATAAACTTTTGAAAACAGACAGCCATTAACAACAATATCTTTTTTATTAATGAGGGTATTTTGCTTTTATAAATACCATTAGATATCCTGTAAACAAATAAGGCCCATAAACCTTGTGTTGTTATTATTAATATTAAAGAAGGCTTATTACCACTATACTTCTTGTATTTTTCAATATCTAATTTAAACTTCTTCATAAATTATCTTAAAACAGATGGCTTGTTAAATAATAAACTAAACCACCCATAAACTCTTCCTAATGCCTCTGTAAAAGCTTCTTTTTTCTTATTTGTAGTAATTACATTGGTAAACCTTAGCAAAGTTAATAATAGTGCTATAGCATTCCACTTAAAACGAGCTGTTAAAGATGGATTAATATATTTTACTCTCCAAACATACCAACCATTTCTTAATACCATTTTTCCGTATTTAAATTGGTTTGGTCTTCCAGATTCATCATGATGATGCTCCAATCTTGCCGAAGTATTTACATATAACTTCCCTTTTTTTGCTAACCGTAAACTAAAATCGGCATCTTCATACAAGCCATATCCTTCAAAATATGTAGAAAATTTCATTTCTTCAAAAATCTGTTTTCTAAATGAAGAAACTCCCCCCATAAACTGTTCTACCTGATATATTTTGTTACTAGGAGGCAAAAAACTTATAGGCCTTCCATTTGAAAAAGTTGGCATAAATCCAGGATTCGTTTTGTCAATAAGCCCAAGTTTTTTTCTTAATAAAAATCTACTCGAGTCTTTTCTAACCCAACCATCATAATAAAACTCATTATTCAATACTTCATTTGAAGCTTGCTTCCAACTAACTTCATTAGTAATATAGCCTCCTACTGCTAAAGCATCAGGCTTATCGTTATATGTACTTATAATATTTTTAAAATAGTTAGTCTCTAAAATTGTATCGTCATCTAAAAAGCAAATTATTTCTGAATGTTCATCTACTTTAGCTATTCCAAAATTTCGTTGTTTGGTTAAACCCCTATCTTTTGGCAATACTTTAAAATACTTTAGTTCATTAAATACATTAAGCTCTAATGCTTTTTTAGTATCATCGTTAATAGATCCGTCAATAATTAATATCTCGTTAGGATACAAACTTTGGGCTTTTACAGACTCTAATAGTGTTATTAGAGCTTTTGGACGCATATAAGTACAAACAATTAAACTAAACTTCATCAACCTTACTTTTCTGAATTAAAGATTTGGCCAGTAAGATACTTTTATCCCATCTTAAATTCATTACTCTAATATACTTAAAAGGATTTTTTATTTGTTGCTTTTTAAAATACTTTAAAAACAACATTACCCTATAACCTCTAAGTTGATATTCAGTTTGATGCTTTATATTAAAAGCCATTACTGTAGGTGATGGCTTTGGTTGCACCTCGTCTAAATCCCAACTATTAACATTTTTTACTCTAAAACCTCCTATTGGGGCTTTTAAGTGTAACATACTTATCATTGGGGCAAATAAAATATCTACTCCCTTTTTTCGAATTTGCATACCAAAATCTGCATCTTCACCATAACCAAACTCATGTTCAGATTTAAAATTTAAATCTTTTATAACTTCAGATTTAACGATACTTGTACCTGAACCAAAATGAGCGCTTTGTTTAACAAAAGAATCCTTTATATTTTCTCCCTTTTGCAAACAATTTATTACTAAAGCTTTTACTCCGTACTTATTAATTTTACGCATTGAACTACTTAGTAAATCTTCATTAAAACGAATATCATCATCAGCAAAAAACACCCAATTACTAGTTACTTCGTTTAAAGCTAAATTTCTAGCATTACAAGCTCCTGTTCGGTGTATGAACTTATGTTTAATTTGAAATGGCCAACTATTATTGGTTAAATAATCTAATTCTGTTTCTGAACCTTTTTCTGGATTTTGCTCTATTATTATAACACTTTTAGGTAAAAGGGTTTGTTGTGCTAGATCTTTTAATACATCTAATAGAGGACCTTTCCTTCCTAAAGTAGGAATAATAACGTCTAAAGTAAAATCTTTAGTTAAAACCTCATCTTTGTTAGATTGAATTCTGATAGTACTAAAATCATTTTTAACCAAAGGAATCTTTTTTGAAAAAAGAGCTTGAACAAATGGAATAAGAAATAATTTTCTTTCAAAAATTAATCCATTCAATAAAAATAAATATTGCCATACATATTTATAATTACTTTTTAAAAATATAAAAAATGCTTTATCTATTGAACTCTCAGTCTCAGCATTAATATCTTGTTTATGAATTAATAAGCGAGGCTCATAGGTACATAGTAGTCCATTAGGCATAGCTCGTTTAGATATATAGTTTATAAAATAATTAAAACTAAAATTATAAGTTAATAAGTATTCATATTTTAAAAGAACTTTAGAATAAACACCTCCAACTTCTGATGACATTAACCAAGTAGGATAGGTTTTTTCTTTATTAACATTTATAAAAACAGATTGCTCTACATATCCTATTCTAGCGTTAATAGCAAAATCTTTCTGATTAGAATAAGAAGCCATAATTAAATTATGATGAAATATATCTTTTATCTTATCATAAGCTATATTAGTTTCATGTTTTAGGTTAGCCCAAATAAGTAGTTTGTTTGAATATTGCTTTGCTAAAAGCAGCAAATTTTCTTGTATTGATAATTCTTTATTAAAACTTATTGAAGTTTTATTTTCAGCATCATAAACTTTTACAACTATATTATTTTGATGAAAGACAACTAACATTCAGCTATTACTTTTTTGTATAATAATACGTTCTCTTGATAGCTAGTTTCACTATTAAATTTATCTTTAATAACTTGTCTGGCTTTCTCTCCCATCTGCTTTGCTTTTGTCGGGTTAGATAACAAATCTAAAATTTTATCTGCATATAGTTGATGATCGATTGGATTAACACAATAACCCGTTTCTCCGTTTATCATCAATTCGTTAGCCCATCCTATATTAGATGTCACTAATTGCTTTTCTAAAACCATTGCTTCTAACCAAGTCATAGGAAAAGCTTCTGCAAAACTTGGCAATAGCACTATGTTCGCTTTTTTGATATAACTATCTACTTCTTCGTAAGGCACGCTAGGTATGTATATAAACCTTTTTAACGCTTCTGCTGTTAATTGATTTTTAAACATTTCTAAAGTAGAAACTTGAGTAAATACATCTATAGTATCTCTTCCTAACAAGGTAATTGTAACTTCTTTATCTTCTTCTATAACCTTGTTGAAAATAGAAGCCAATTCTAATACCCCTTTTTTTCGTATTAAAGCACCAAAATACAACAATGTTTTTCTTTCTATTTTTGAATGATCTGGAACAAATTGATTTGGGTTTATGGTATTATGAATCGTTTCTACTAGTATGCTTAGTTTAAATAATTCTTTAGTCTTTTCTGCTACAAAATGACTTACTCCTACAATTTTAGTAGCTCCTTTTAAAGCCTTTTTTTCAAATAACTTATTCTTGAACTTTACTTTTCTTTTATCTAAATGACAAAAATAAGTATCTGAACCGTGTAAGCGTATCACAAGCGGAATGGAAAATTTCATAAAAGCTGTTATACCTGTCCACTCTGGAGCTTCTAGAATAGATATATTATCTTTTTTAACTACTGAAGATATATATTGCTGAATGTACTTTCTATTAACCCACCAAGTAAACCCCTTTAGTTTTTTCTGCTTTATAAAATGAACTTTAATACCGTTATCTTCAAAAACTTTACTCTCTGTATGACTATGAACAAAAACAGTTACTTTATAATTGCCTTTATGCAATTGGTTAGCTAAATTCTTAGTAAATGTTCCTATACCCCCAATACCTTTTTTAAATAGTTCATGAGGATATTCTGAAGTAATAAATCCTACATGCATGGCAAAAGATTTACATGGTCATCAACCATTTTTTCTAAATAAAATTGCTCTTTTATTATATCTGAAGTATCGATATTTATAGCTTTCTTTTCTTCTACTATATCTTTTATAATAACTGACAGTTTATTTACATCGCCTGGGTTATGAATATATCCATTTACACCATCTTTAATTACCTCTAAATTTCCTCCAACTGTTGTTGTTATTACAGGAATGTTAGCCGATAAACTTTCTAATATCGATAAACTAAAACATTCCATATAAGTAGGTTGCAACATGTATCTATACTTGCAAAACAATTCATTTAAATTAGGTGAACTACCTTTAAAAAAGACAGTGTTATTTAATGAAAAATCATTAGACATTTTCTTTAAGTCATCCTCATAAGGACCTTCTCCATAAATATCTATTTCTACTTCTTTTAATATTTTATTTGGTAAAAGACTAAGTGCTTTTAATAAATCTTGAATTCCTTTAGACTCACGCAAATGAGAAGCTACAATAAAGGTATTTTTATTTTCGGTTATTCTTTTATTAAAAACATTAGTATCTATACCGTTATAAACCACTTTTGTTTTTGATTTTAAATGTGCTCCAAAATCATTTATAATATGATTAACAGTATATTGAGAAACTCCAATAAAAGCATCTATATATTTACTGTATAAAAACCCTGATAACCTTTTCTTTAAACGCTTTTTTAGAGGAAAACCATTTAATGGTCTAGGGTTATGATCTACACATATGATATACGGATTAATAACTTGTTTTAACTTCTTGTAAAAAGGAGTACATAATTCTGTAAAGTGTGAAACAACTGTATCGTATTTAACTTTATTATTTTTTATATGATCTAAAAAATACATTTCTACACTTGCCCCATTAGCATGATAGATAGTTAAGTCTTTATAAAAGTTATACTTTTCTGCTTTAGTAAAAAACCATTCTACTTCATATTCCTTCTTCTTTAATACTTCATCATACATTTTATAAAAACGATCCATCCCTCCTAACCTATCAGGTTGAAGTGTATAATTACATACTATTGCTATCCTTTTCTTCATTTATCGGTATTCTCTATAAATTTATCTACCATTATTTTTGTAAATGCTTTTGCTCCTGCGTCTACCAAATGAGTACAATCATGAAAATATTCTGGCTTGTTATTAAAAACAGATGCCAAATTAACCAATTTAGGTATTTTCTCTTCTAACTTAGTTAGATAATTTTTATTGGTAGCCTCAATACATATAGGTGCTGTGTAGTATACCACATTCCATTTATTCTTTTTCACTAAGCCCTTAATAGACTCAAAAGCTACATTTTTTGAAATAATTGTTTTAGGTAAACCTCCCTCTCTTTTTAAATTACGATAAAGGGGGTAATAACCAGACTCCATTGAAGTTCTAGTTTTTTTATTAATCAAAGTACTAAAAAACTCTCTAAAACCAATTTTATAATCAAATACCATATACTTATAAAAAGGTATATACCTTAAAAACCAAGCATTAGGCTGTCTTCTTTTTAACTCGCTATATACAAAAGGATCATCTATATATGGTATTAACATACTATTGATAATATCTGAGTAGTTGTTCGAATTATATGAAAAGTCAATTTGAACAAAAATTTTCTTAGTTTTAATTTTACAAAACTCTACCAGTTTTAGCATTAATAGGTAATCTTCAACACTACCTCCTTGAATTCCTAAATTTAATGCTGAATGACCTGTTTCTGAAGTGATAATTTCTGGATCTATCCCGTTGTCAACCCTACTAGAACCTATAAATAAATAATCTATTTCCTTATTTTTTTGAGACAACAAATAGCTAATCTTGGTTCTTGGATTTCTATTTTTATATACATAAGAATATGAGTAATCTAATATGTATAAACATGCTATAATTACAATTAATAACTTAAGTAAATAAATGCAAAACTTTCTCATTAAAACTGAAAATAAATGAAATCTTGATGGTTAGAATATACTCCAAAAACCAACATTAAAACAATTATAAAAAGTATTTTAATCGTTTTATAATTACCTGTAAATGGATGTTCTTTCTCTCTGTGAAACCATTCAAATAGTAATAAAACAAAGATCAAAGGTAACATTTCTATAGAATATCTATCCATACTCAAATATGGAATATCGAAACTCATCTTAATGAACATATTCTTACAATAATTATAAGCCATAGCAATATTATCTGCTCTAAAAAAAATCCACGCCAAACAAACTATTAAAAAGGTTGTCATCATATTAATGCCCTCTTTGAATGATGGCATCAGCTTTCCTGAAGCAATAGGACCAACATTTTTCCTGTTTTTATTTAAAAACAATAGTGGCATAAAAAATAATGCGTGCAAAGCTCCCCAAACTACAAAGGTCCAATTGGCACCATGCCAAAAACCACTAACCAAAAATATAATAGCAACATTTCTAAACTGATTAAGCTTACTTCCTCTACTTCCGCCTAAAGGAATATAGAGATAATCTCTAAACCACGTTGATAAAGATATATGCCAACGTCTCCAAAACTCTGCTATATCTCTAGAAAAATAAGGCTTTTTAAAATTGGTCATTAAATCAAAGTTAAAAAGCTTTGCTACACCTATAGCAATATCAGAATAACCACTAAAATCACCATAAATTTGAAATGCGAAGTAAAATGCTCCAAGCAAAAGTGTTAAACTACTTGCACTCTCATAAGTGTTAAAAATGGCATTAACATAAGTTGCACAACTATCTGCTATTACTATTTTTTTAAATAGCCCCCATAACATTAAATGAATACCATCTATAGCCTGAGATAAATTAAACTTTTTCTTTTTATAAAACTGAGGTAATAAGTTTGTAGCTCTTTCTATTGGACCAGCTACTAATTGAGGAAAAAAAGCAACAAAAGTTGCAAAAGCTATAAAATTTTTACTCGGTTTTAACTTTCCTCTATAAATATCGATAGTATAACTTAATGTCTGAAAAGTGTAAAATGATATTCCTACA
Organism: Pseudofulvibacter geojedonensis; assembly: GCF_042675745.1. Classification (NCBI taxonomy): domain Bacteria; kingdom Pseudomonadati; phylum Bacteroidota; class Flavobacteriia; order Flavobacteriales; family Flavobacteriaceae; genus Pseudofulvibacter; species Pseudofulvibacter geojedonensis. The sequence continues at coordinate 84,256 of NZ_JBHTJM010000002.1, forward strand.
GGCAAAATAATATTTAAAGAAGTCTTATGCATCTGAACTCCAAAAGTTGCCCAAGCATTAACCCAGCTATCAATAAAAAAATTGAAATATTTAAAAAACAATAAAAGTCCTAAATTTACAAAGAGACTCGTATATAATAATAGTTTTCTTTTTTTAAGATTTATAGATTTACTTATAGCTAAACCTATAAGGTAATCTACTATTGTACTAAATAGTATTAAAAATAAAAAACGCCAATCCCACCAACCATAAAAAACATAACTAGCAATAAGGAGGAGAGCGTTTTGATATTGTAACTTTTTATTATTTAGTGCCCAAAAACAAAAAAATACAATTGGCAAAAAGCATAAAAAAACTAAAGAGTTAAATAGCATTTAAATTTGATTAAGAGCCTCTACAATTCTTTTACTAGTTCCTTTTAGTGGCTTGCCGATTTCTAAAGCTAATATTTTATCTCTATTAACTTTATTTTTCTCTGGAGAAGCTAACTCTAAATTTATAGCTGTTATTAAGTCATCTTCATTTTTAGCTACAACTACTCCCTTTGTATCTATAACATGACTATAATGAACATATTTTAAATATTTTTGATCGTTGTATAAACCATTTTCTTTATTTCCGAAAACGGCATTAATAACTGGCTTATCAAATAAAATAAAATCTAAACTCATTGTTGAGCACATGTTAATATTTATGTCTGAATAAGCTAATAAAGCTCTTAAATCACATAAATCTTTAAAAGATGGTACTCTTTGCGACCATGTTTCTGGATGATCTGTTCTTGTTAAAGGCCAATCTGGAAAATTCCACTTAATAAATGGGTATTCATCAATTAAATCTAAAAACCTGGTTTCATCTTCAGCTGGCGATGTTCTGACTATTAAGTTTACTTCTTCTTTGATTTTGTTATTTTTAATAGCTTCGGCTATTGTTTTTATATATAAAGGATCTAATCTACTGGTAGACTTATCTCCACAACTGTAATATATGGTCTTTTTATCTTTATCTAAATTAAAGTACTCATGATAATATTCTTTATTCTTCTTATATGCTTCTAAAACATATGGTTCGAATTGAGGAGTTCCTACAATTGTTACTTTTTCTGATTTAACAGAAGGGTAAAAATGCAATAATTCTTTTTTCATTAAATCACTCCACACAAAATAACTATCAAAATCACCTAACATTCTACCTTTAGATGCTAAATTATCCCAACTAAAAATAAATGAACTAGATGGAATATTACAAGCCTTAGCTGCAGCCAAAAAAGGAGCTAAATTAGCTGGGCGTTGGTGAGAGAAAAAAATATGTGACGGTATATTTTCTTTAATAACAGATAGGTATTCTCTATACGTATTATTACTTGTATATGTTTTATACTGCCAGTTTTCATATCTTTTTATCCAAGATTCACTTTTAAAAACTGTAGTTAACCAATAAACTAATAAGGTTAAATAATCTCTCTTTGATTTTAGTTTCTTTGGGTAACCATTTTCTAAACTACATTTTATACCAAAATGCTTCTTGTGCAGCTGCATATGAGCTACTTCCTTTAGCTTACGGTATAACCAAGTAAAAGAAGTTTCTCTATATATTTTTAATTCTTTTATAGTAACATTATTGGGTATATCTTGATGGTGGTAAACAGACTTTAATAAGCCTGAGTATATAACTACTTCATCATTTAATGCAGATGCTTCTTTTAAAAAATCACTTAAAATAAAATTTCTATAACCTACTCCATCAGCTATAACAACTCCTAATCTCTTCATTATTTTTTAATTATATCAAGTATTTTATCTACAACAAAACTTTCTGTCTTTTCTATAGACTCATAAGTATTACCACCTATATGAGGTGTAATAATTACATTATTATTGTTTTTAGCGTACTCTATTAACGGATGCTCACTAATGTTAGGTTCTCCATATAAAACATCGGTTGCATAACCTGCTAAACTATTATCATTTAGTTTTTCAATTAGATCATTTTCATTTACTAAACCTCCTCTAGCTGTATTTACTATATAAGCATTAGGTTTCATTAAGTTTAAACGAGATTTATTAACTATAAAATGATTCTCCTCATTATAAGGCAAATGAATAGAAAGAACATCTACCTTTTCAAATAGCTCTTCTATTGTTTTACAATTATGATAAGGTACATTTTGTTCTGTTGTATCAAAATAATAAACTTCCATACCAAAAACAGAGGCATATTCAGCTACTATTTTTCCTAGTCTTCCTAAGCCTAAAATACCTATACTTTTTTTATACAATTCTGAACCTTGAAACAAATACCTGTTCCAGTTCCCTTGTTCAGTATGTTTATAGGCATTTTTTGATTTTCTAATAAGTGTTAATAACAATCCTATAGTATGCTCTGCAGTAGCTCTTACTTCTTTTAAAAATTCTGACTCTCCTTTTAAACTTATAACTTGTATTCCAAACTCTTTACATGCATTAATATCTATGTGGTCTAAACCTGTAGCTGCACAAATAATGTACTTACAATTAACATCTTTTAAAATATCTCTTGTAAGTTGATGGTTTAGTCTAAACCAAAAAATATCACACTCATTTAAAGCTTTTTTTAATTCTAAATGGTTAGAAATACTAATGTACTTAATATCAGACACTGCATGCAATTTTGCATAAGTTGCACTAGAAATTTCATCAATTCCAGAGATATGAGTAATATATCTTTCCATTTATAATTTTCCTAATTTCCATTCCTTAATCAAAACTTCAACAAGCAATAAATCTCTTTCTGTATCTACATTTGCCCATAAAGACTCTGGCATTACATAAGCTTTTTTATTATCTGTCATTAACTTTTTAGTTTGCTTAAAGGCTTCTGTTTTTATTGCATAAATACAACCATTTCTTAAATAAACTGGTGATAAATCTTGCCTTCTAGCTCTTTCTTTACTCTTTTCTAAAGGAGTCATTTCTAAACGAGCACCCAAATTATACATTCTTGCTGGATGAATATCTTCTAGCTCAATAACCGATACAACATTATCAAGATTATTATCTTCTATAAACATTGTTATTACTTTGTCTATATCTTCACCTGTTCTTATAGGTGCTGTTGGTTGTAAAAGAATTATTATATCATATTGAGTTGTTGTCGTTTTTAAAACTTCTTCAATAACTTGTTCTATTGGGCTATTATCTTGAGCTGTAACAGCAGACCTTTTAAAGATATTTTGGGTATACTTTTTTGTAACTTCAATAATATCATCACTGTCTGTAGCAACTAAATAATCTGTTAATAGTTTACTCTCTTTAGCTGCATCTACCGCATAAAATAGTAAAGGTTTACCAGCAACATTTCTTATGTTTTTATTTTTTACACCTTTAGATCCCCCTCTAGCAGGTATAATAGCTAAGGTTTTCATTGTTAGTATACTATTGTTTTATGAAAGCTTAAAGAGGTTTTAGCTAATATTTCGGCGATTTTGTTTCCAGAAGTACCATCTCCATAAATAACTTCTTTTTTAATGTTTGTAGCTGATATTCTTTCTAATATTGCTTCTTTAATTGCTTCTTTATCATAAGCAACATCTACAACATTACTTCCTCTTTGCCTTCTGTTTTGTCTAGTTCCTATGTTTACTGTAGGAACACCTAAATAAGAACATTCTCTAATTCCTACACTAGAGTTTCCTATTAAACATTTGCTATTCACCAATAACCTTAAAAAATCATTGGGTTCCATATTTTTAAAGAAATGAATATTTTTAGGTTTTTGCAACTCTCTAAAAGTTCTTATACCACTTGATGTTCCATCAGATCCTGCATCTACATTCGGCCAAAACCAAAAAGTTGGTATTTGTAATTCGTTAATAGCTTCTAAGGTCTTTAAAACATCTTTTTTTGCTGAATGATACTCTGTTGTAACAGGGTGTTGCATAACAACCAAATATCCATCTTTCCATAAAATTTCTTCACCTACTCCTCCATACTTTTTAATCGGATCAAAATTTAACTCCGGATTTTCTTTAATATAATGAGCTAAATCTATAGATGGACAGCCAGTATTAAAAACAGTGTTAGGTTCTTCTCCCATTTTTAAGACTCTTTCTTTAGCCTCTTCTGAAGCTACCAAATGTAAATCTGCTAATTTAGTATTAGCATGACGTACTTTTTCATCTATATTGCCTGTTACCTCTCCTCCTTGAATATGAACTAAAGGTATGTTTTGGTATGAAGCAGCAATACTTGTTGCTATAGTTTCAAATCTATCTGCTATAGTTATTACTGCATCGGGTTGTAGCTTATGAAATACGTTAGCCAATTCCATAACACCTAAACCAGTAGTTTTAGCCATAGAAGTTGGGTTCTCTCCTTCTAAAACCATATACACCTTTTCTGCTATAACAAAACCATCTTGTTCTATAAAATCAACCGCATTTCCATACCTACCTAGTAAAGCTGAACCAGCTACAACTAACTGTAGTTCTAATTCTGAATGATTTTGGATGGCTCTTAACGCTGTTTTAATTCTACTATATGAGGGTCTAGCAGTTACAACTGCACATATTTTTTTAAGCATTACTTCTAATTTTCAACATAAATTCTATAATAAATCTTCTTCATTCAAAAAGCTCCATTTAGGCATTGATTGCTTTAGCTTTTTTCCTATTATTGTCTTATAATCGCTAGCTAATATACCATATCCCTTCGGCTTTTTAGTTTCTAAATCTGAAAAAGTTATTATATGGCCAGCAGGTAAGTCTTTATTGATAGCTAATGATTTTTCAAATATTTGCTTTAAAGTAGCATACTCTGAATTATCTGCCTTATCTATTGGATTTGTCAGTGCTCTTTCTATATTTCTAACTGCTCCTACCAATTTGGTGGTTTCATCTATTGTTAAAGATGATTTTGCATCTGGTCCAAACATTTCTTTATTAAAAACTACATGGAACTCTAAAATTTCTGCTCCTAAAGCTGTAGCTGCTATACAAGCTTCTTGTGACGCTGAATGATCTGAAAAACCTATAGAAACTTGATACCTTTCCTTTAATTCTTGAATTACATTTAATCCAAACTGTTCTGGAGAAGTTGGGTAAGATGTTGTACATTGTAATATAGAGTATAATACATTTCTTTCTTTTAAAAACTGTACTGTAGCGTCTAATTCCTTGTACGAACTCATTCCAGATGAAATAATAACGGGTTTTCCTGTTCGAGCTATTTTTTCTAATAATACAAAGTTATTTACTTCTCCAGATCCAACTTTATATCTTTTAACACCAACTTCTTCTAATAAATCTACTGCAGCATTACTAAACGGAGAACTCATAAACTCTAGCCCTGCCTCATCACAATGCGCTTTTAAACCTTTCCATTGCTGCAAAGTAAATTCCATACGTTTCCAATAATCCATTCTAGAATCATCTTGTTTAGAAAACTTAACTCTAAATGGCTCAAAAATGCTACTCTCTGCTTCAGCTATATGAGTTTGAAATTTTATAGCGTTTGCTCCTGTTTTGGCAACAGCATCTATATAGGCATGAGCCATACCTAAACTACCGTCATGCGCTTGAGCTATTTCTGCTATTATTAATGTCATATTTAAAAATTTAAGGCCAATTATATTGGGCTGGACTTTTGGGTTCAACTTCTATTTTTCCTGATTTCCATAAAAATCTATCATATGCATAATTAGATATATCTAATGTTGCCTGATATATATATTCTTCAGACATTTTATATATTACCTCTTGACGCTTAATATAAAAACTTTTTAACCAAAGTTCATCTTTTAAGTTTTTATAGGTCTGTTCTAATTTATTAAAAATATCATTTTCAATTTCCTGGTAACCTGATAAAGACCCGTACTCTTTTATAACTGAGTCCATTACCGAGTTTTGATATGTAACTCCAAAAATAGGTACTCCAAACGAAATAGCTTCTGCAAATTTTCCTTTTAATAAATCTTGATGAGTGATTGCGTCTAACACCAAAACACAATCAGCAGTAGCGGTTATTTTAAGAACTTCTTCTCTGCTCAACTTAAACAAAATTTTCACGTTAGGTATCGCTTCTCTTAACCACTGAATAGAGGAATCATCATATTGAGAAAGTATAAATGTAAACTCTATTTCTTTTGCTGCTTCAGTTTTACAAAAACGTTGTAATCCGCTATTAAATTCTTCAGTAAAAGCACTTTTATAAAAAGTTCCTGTATAAATGTATTTTAATTTTTTATTATTTTGATTTTTTATTCCTCCTTTATATAGCGAATTTTGATTAGCCATAGCATGAGGTATCACAAAACATCTATTTTTATCTAACTTATATTTTTCTGCCATATACATGGCTAACCTATGAGATGGAAATGTCCAACATTGGGTTTGATCTTTATAATCCGTTAGTATTTTTCCCTCTGTTAACTTTTCTCCATCTTCCTTTACTGAAAATGGATCATTTATATTGATAATTAATGGCGTGTTTTCTTTTTGGGGAATTGGTAATAATGAAAAGACTGGTAAAACTCTAGACCAAATAACTTGATCTGATATTTCTAAATTAGGTTTTAGTTTATTTCGTTGGAATTTTATCCACAAAAACTGATAGAGTGAATCAACTTTTTCTGAACCAAAAAATCGTTTAAAAAACTTGTTAAGTATTTTATAGGTCACACCTATAAAACTGGACTTATTTGCTTTGTAATATTTATAGATAAAATATAAATACTTAGACAACTTAGTAACTTGGCTTTTATGTATAGTTTTATGAGATGAAATAACTTTGGTTTCTACTCCATTTTTCTCTAATACATCAATCCAATTTTTGTTTACAATACCTTCACTAGAAGCTATCTCTGGATAAACTGCATATGCACTAATAATGAGTCTTTTAATCACTGGTTATTGTTTAACATTTGAACTTTCTACTACAGCAAACTTCTTTTTAATTTTTAAGAAAGGAATTTCAATATAACGATATGATAATTTTGCCACAACTATTGTTATTAACAAAGTAAGAATGTGTACTAAAAAATAATTTATTCCCACCCCTTTAAAAAGATAAACTAGTACATAAATAACTGTTAAATGGTAAATATAAATTCCGTATGAAATTTGACCTATGAAATTAAAAACTTTATTCTCTAAAGATATTAAGGTTTTACTATTGGTAGCTACGTTTAAAATAATTATCAGATAAAATATAGAATTAATTTCTGAATCAATAATTGTGTAAAAATGTATTGGTTTCACTAAACACGAATAGAGTAAAATTCCCCAAGCTAATAATTGGATCTCTTTTCTATAGACAAGGCTTAATATTTTTTTCTTATTAAATACCAAATAAGCACCCATAGCTCCTAAAGCCATAATATTTAATCTCCAATGATAAAAGAACGATACTAAACTTGGCATTTTTACCGAAAACAGTTTAAAGCAAACAATTTTAACAATTAAAACCGCCAAATAAAACCAAATGAAAACTTTTAAATAATTAGATGCTCGTTTAATTATATGAGGCCATATTAAATAAAACTGTTCTTCAACTCCTATAGACCAAAGAGGGTTAATAGAGGTTATTGCTATTTTTAAAGCATACGCTACATTAGCTAACATAAATATATATAAAACAGTACTTTCTAAAGCATAATTTACTTTAGGAATAATTTCAAAATGCATTAAAATTAATGTTAGGAATGTTATGATATAATAAATAGGCCATATTCTATACACTCTACGCAAATAGAACTTTTTAAAGTTAATTGTTCCTGTTTTTTCTTTTTCTGCAAATAATAAATAAGTAATTAAAAAACCGCTTAAAACAAAGAATATATCTACAGCTCTTGAAGCCATTCCGGTATTATAAAAACCTTTAGGAATAACACCAAACAAACTAACAAACCTATCAGTATGCCAAATAACAACTAGTAAAGAAGCTATTGCTCTTATACCATTAAGTCCTTTAAAATAAATTGGTTTATCACTACTCATTTGCAAATATTGGAGCTAAAGTTTTTCCTAAATGCTCTATACTCAAATAATCATCTAAATCTGCTCTATTTAATTTTAAGTCATTAGAGCTTTTACCCCATTGCAAATATAATTTTTCAATTAAAATTGCAATTAATCTAGCATCATCTATTTCAGCTATATAAGGGTAATCGTCTTTTAACAATCGTTTAGTTTCACTATAAAAAGGGCCTAATAATAAAATAGGCTTATTAGCTTTTACACAATGTGTAAACTTAGCTGGTAAAAAAGGACTTATCTCAGATTTCGCTTCTAAAATAATATTTACACTGGCATTCTTTTGAATTGTATATACCTCATCAAAAGGAACAGATCCCTTACTCCAAAAAACATTATCGTTCAGTTCATTTTCAAGAAAATTTTGATGATAACTTGCTGGCCCTAACAACAATAGAATAGAATCATCTTTTGCTTGGGGATTATTTTGTAAAAACATTTTGTAACCAGCTATTAAACCTCTAGGATCTCTTTTAGACATTAAGTTACCAGCATGCAATAAGGTAAATTTGTCTAGGCTAAAGTAGCTTGGTAAGCTTTTTTCACCTTTAACTTCTACTCCCTGATGAGGTATAACCATTCCTGTTTTTAAAAAATTAGGAAAATAACTTCCCATCCATTCTTTTAGTAACAAGCTTGGAAAAGCACTATACTTCGCTTTTTCTGAAACTTTTCTAAAAAAAGACTCTTTATACCGATGTCCTTTCTCAACCCAATTGTAAGGTCTTGGATAATAATGAAAAGGATATGGGTCATGCACATATGCCATCCACTTATTATATAAATTAGGAAAACGCAACATTGCATGGTGAGGTCTAAAACTTGCTCCTTTACTTAAGGTTAATATTAAATCTTCGTTAGAAGAATACTTTTTTATAGCCTTACTAATACTTTTGCTATCATTAAAAAAGGTAAAAGAATGTCCGAATATATTTTCTAAAAAAACTGACATATTTATTTTTAATAATCGACTTATAACTCGTTGAGTTCTACTCAAAACATATGTACAACTAGCTTTCCTTTCTTTAATAGAAATAGTTCTTATAGAATCTCCTAACTGTATATTCTTGCGTGTATAATGTAGTACTGTAACAATATAATTTAATGCGGCCAAGTTTTTTATTAAAGCTACATTTACCTTAGAGCCACTACTATCGTTTACATCTATAGATTCTACAACAACTAATATCTTTTTTTTTGTAGGCACACTATTTATTTTTTAAACTCTTTAACATTGATTTTGCTCTTTTCCAGATTGGAAATATAAGGTATTTGATTTTAACCTTACTGGAGTCTTTACTTCCTAACCCCATTAATTTAATTAACTCAATTAGAAGTTTTTTATCTCTATAAGCAATAGCACAGTTTAAAAAGTAACTTTGCAATATTGTTGAAAGCTTATTCTTCTTTTTTAAATTTTGAGCAACTAAATAAATTGCCTTTTTTTTAGAGTTAACCCTAATAGGATCATTATTCCAAAACTCTCCTGTGTTTGATGCAATATGTTTTCTGTTAAAATACAGTTCGGGATTAATTATTATTCCTTTGGTATCATTACTAAAAATCCTTTGGTAACACTCCCATTCTTCTGCATACATTAAACTTTCATTAAATCTGATATCTTTAAAGCATTCTCTTTTCCATAATACTGTACAAGAAGCAATCCCTATTTTATTTAATACCATTTGTTCCAAAAAATTTTCTTTAGTATTTACTAAATCAAAACCTTGAATCTTTTTAAAATTGTAATCAAACTTTTCTGTAAATGATTTCTTTTTATAATGGCAAAAATCTCTTTTAGAAGAAACAAGACTAGCTACTGTTACTTCTAAGGCTTGAGGATGAATGATATCATCATCATCAAAAAAAACAATAAAATCTCCTGTAACTTTATCTAAACCAAAATTTCTGGCACCTGGAAGCCCCTTTCCATATTTATTGGTTCTCTTAAAAAACTGAAAACGATCGTCTTTTTCTATAAAACTTAATACTACTTCTTGTGTATTATCTGTTCCTCCATCATCAACAATAATACACTCCCAATTTTCATGTGTTTGTTTTTTTATACTGGCTAAAGTTTCTACAATATAATGCGCTCTATTGTAGGTAGCCATTATTATAGATACTTTATTTATGTTCATCAATAATTTTATTGTAAAAATTTAAGGTATTATCAACCATTTGACTTACTGAAAATTTATCTACTATCGTTTTTCTAGCTCTTAAAGCTACCTGATCGGTATTATTTTTAAAAATAATATTAATTAGCTTTACAAAATCTTCCTTTGAGCTTGCAATATAACCATTTTCATTATTAGAAATGATTTCTTTAGACACCTCTATGTTAGAAACTATAACTGGTTTTTGCATAGCCATGGCTTCTAGAAAAGAAAAAGGAAAATTCTCTCCTTTAGTAGGAAAAACAAAAACATGAGCTTTATTTAATATTTCTGGAAGCAAGGCTCTATCTACTACCCCATAATAGGTAGTTCTTAATAATGCTTCTTTAGAAAACAGTGATTTTAAATTATCGAAATATTTTTGCCCTTTACCTATTAGGTGCAAACTGGCTTTTGGAGTTGTTTTAATAAGTTCATTAAAAATAAAGACTAATTCTTTCAACCCTTTATTATCTGCTAAAGTTCCAAAATAAAAAATAGATTGCTCTATTTTACTTATTTGAGTATTAGGGCAAAAAAAATCAGTGTTTATTCCGTTATAAATTACCTTAATATTATTTTTATTAAATACCTCGTTATTAATTTTTCTAGAATATTGAGAAACAGCAATAATGTTATGAAATCTTTTAAACGCTTTTTGTTCTAGCTTTAAAATAGCATCATCAAAAAGAGAAATGCCAAAATACTTTTTTAACACATTTGCAGAGCCATGGCATCTAATTATGACTGGCAATTCTATTTTATCTAAATAAAGAAAATTTGCTCTATAATCCCATGTTTCAATTATATCTATTTTTTTTCCCTTTATGAATCTTTTTAATTGTTTAGCCCACAAAAATCTATCAAAATCACCTTTTAAATAATTATACTTGGCTACCGGCAATGTTCTTTTTGCTATTTTAAGTAATAAATTGCTTTTTATGTTTTTATTAAAACTCACAAAAACTCCTTCGTCTGAAAATGATATCGCTTCTTTTCCAAATCCAAAAACATACACTTTGTGACCTTTTTTTACCAACTCTTTTGCTAGAATCTTAAAAAAAGTTCCTGCACCACCTGAAGCCTTAAGTTTAGGGTGATTGTATTCTGAAGTAAACAATAAAATATTCATAACTTCTGAAATAATTATTGCATTAACTTATTAATTATCCTAAACAAACCAAACCCTTTTATTTTATAAGCTTTTAATAAAATATCTGTTACTATAGAAAATCTAATTTTTTCACTTTTAGTCAAATAATTCTGTTTTATTAAATACCTTAAAATCTTTTTATTTTGCTCAAACAATAAAGGCATCTCTACTAACACATACGTTTTAAAGAACTTTTTGTAATTCATTAAAAAACTACGTTTTAGCGTCTCTTTTTTTTCATTAGAATTAGTAGATCCAATTATATTTTTATCAAATAATAAGCAATAATTATAAAACGAATCTCCTGCTTTTTGAAGAAAGGTTTTTGTTTTTCTTTTAGTTACATAGTTTTCATCATTCCTATAAAAACAATCTATTATAGGGTATAATTGATAGGAATTAGAAAAATATGTAGCTCGTAAGCCTAATTCTAAATCTGTAAATATTTTCAGTGATTCACTAAACCCTCCTATTTTTTTAACAAAATCGGCTTTGTATATAGGACAAGTAATTTGCCATTCACTTCTCATTCTTAAAAAAGAATTAAAGATCTCTTTATGAGACATTAAATTCTGTTTCCCTTGCTTTAATTTTAAATCTGGTATTTCCTCATGGAATATTTCCATCTGAAAAACTAAAAAATCAAATTGAGGAGTTTCTTTAAAACACATTACCCTATTTTCAAGCGAATCGAATGCTAACAAATCATCCGAATCTAGAAAAATAATATACTTCCCTTTTGATTTTTTAATTCCTATATTTCTACAAGATGAAGATCCTTTTACTGCTTGCTCTGGTCTATTATAATACCTAAACCTACTGTCTAGTTTTTTATAATGTTCTAAAACTATTAATGAATCGTCTGTAGACCCGTCATCAACTATAACACATTCCCAATTCTTATAAGATTGATTTAAAACACTATTGAGCGTATCTTTAATGATATGCGCTCTATTATAACATGGGATTATTATTGAAACTTCAGGAGTAAACATTATTCCTTAATTGTTTATTTTATTTAAACTATCTATTGTTAATTCTTCTTCAAAAAGAAATTTATTCTTTTCTATTTTTTCAATAGACCAATTCCACCATTCAAGCTCTTCAAGTTTATCTATAACCTCTTTTTCAAATCTATAAGTAATAACTTTAGCAGGAGATCCAGCAACAATACTATAGGCAGGAACATCTTTAGTTACAACACTATTTGCTGCAACTATTGCTCCATTATTAATGGTTAACCCTCCCAAAATAACACTATGAGCTCCTATCCATACATCATTTTTAATTTCAATATTTCCTTTACTTACTCTCTCATTAGACCATTTTTCATTAAATAAATTTTGCCCTATAAAATAGGTCGTAATTTTTTTATAGTTATGATTAAATACCTGCATAGACACATTACGAGCAATAGAACAAAAGCTCCCAATTGAAACCTCTTGTTCTTTTCTGGTTATAATATCAATATTTGGTCCCCAAAGTGAGGAGTATTTATCTATTTTTATATTTCCAACTAAATTACACTTATACAACTTAGTATTTTCTTTTATTTCGCAATTTCCTTCTAATACAGCTTCTTCTATATAGGCTTTATTACCAATAGAACCCTTAAAAAAAAGAGTAGACTTTATAACCTTACTTTCATTTCCTAAAGTTACCTGATTAGATATTTTACTTCCTATTACTTTAGTAGATGATGGATAACTTATTGCTATAGAATTAAGTTTATCTAATTCCTTTTTTAAAGTCCTAATTATTTTATTTTTTATTCTAATAAGCATTTAAAAAATATTAATTGATCGTAGATATCACTGTTTTTAACTCTTCTTCCAATACACTTGAAGACAGTATACCTAACAAAACATTTCTATTATGATCTATTTCTATCGTTTGTAATTGATTCTTAATATTTTGCTCATTAAAATCATTCTCATAACAATAAACATTTACTCCCTTCTCTTTTAAAAAATGATAAAAAGTATTTTTTTTACTTAAAAACACCTTTGCTCCCATCCAAATTAACGCTATTGTATTCCCTACTGCTTGTTGTCTTCTGTTATTAAAAACAACTACTTTACATTTTTTTATTATGCTATTGTATTCATCTAAAGCCAAAAAGCTAGTCAATGGACTAAACTTTTCACCAAATAAACGCTCTCCAAACTCAAGTATTTCTTTTATATAATGGTTGTCTCCATAGCTTAAAGGAGCAACTATTTCTTTAAAATAAGAGTTACAATTCTCTAGTTTTTTAAAAGTATCTATATGGTTAGCATAAGGAACTCCTGAATGACCAATAAGTATATTGGTTTTATCTGCTTCTACAGCTAAGTCGTTTACATTTATTATTTCTTCTAGAGGATAATACCAAAAAGGGAAAAACTTTTTCTTATAACCTATAATTTTCTGAATATATTCATATTCATTTTTAAAAGAGCTCCCTAAATAGTCAATTCTTTCCATGGCTAGTTTTTTTAGCTCATATTCAGAATAAGGCAATTTCTTTTTAAGTAATCTATAATAAGGCCTGCTCCATTCTTTAAAACGAGTCTTAAATTCTCTTCTCTTTTGACCGTATTTACCGAACGTTATTTGATCATATAACATTTTATCCGGAAACAATCTTTTATCATTATAAACCTCAAATCCAAAACATAACCAAACACATTTTACTTCTTTAGGTAAGTTTATTACTAAATTATAAAACCTAGGAACTAAACTATGGAATATGACTAAATCTGAACTTTTAATAGTTGAAAAAATTTCGACTTCAGGAGAATTAACAATAACCTCGTTAATATTTTTTATTCTTTTTATTTTATTTTCTCCATCATCTGTAAACACATAAAATACATTCTTTCTAGGCATTACCTTTTCAAATTGCCTAATTGCAGAATCTATAAATATTCTATCTTCTGCTATATGTATAACTCTGTTAACCATTAACTAATTCTTATTAAAAAATTCGAGTATATTTTTAATAACTAAAACTTGATCCTCTTTTTCTAACTCATAGTATAATGGCAACCTCAATAAAGTATCAGAATAATTCTCTACTGCCCTCAACTCTTTTCCTTCGTACATGTCATTAAAAAACGGACTTTTATGCAATGATAAATAATGGAATACAGCTGTTATGTCTCTTTCTTTTAAAAAACGAATCAACGCTGTTCTTTCTTGTAAAGAAGAACATAATAAATAATACATATGAGCATTATTGGTACAGTTTTCTGGAATAGTAGGCAATTTAACTTGATTAGATTTCTCTAGTTTTTTTAACCCTTCATTATATGCATTCCAAATTTGCTTTCTTTTAGCTTGTATTTTATCTAGATTTTCTAATTGAGCCCATAAAAATGCCGAAATAATCTCAGAAGGTAAAAAAGAAGATCCTACATCTACCCATCCGTATTTATCAACTTCTCCTCTAAAAAAGGCTGAACGATTAGTTCCTTTCTCCCATATAATTTCTGATCGCTCTATAAACTCATCGTCATTAATAACTAACACTCCTCCTTCTCCAGATTGAATATTTTTAGTTTCATGAAAAGAGAAAGCCGCTAAATGACCTATACTTCCTAAAGGTTTTCCTTTGTAATAACTATCTATTGCTTGTGCTGCGTCTTCTACTACATATAACTTATGAGTATTTGCTATTTTCATTATTGCATCCATTTCACATGCTACACCTGCATAATGCACAACCACAATAGCTTTTGTCTTATTTGTTATAAGGTCTTCTAACTTAGATTCATCTATATTAGGATTATCTTTTCTAGAATCTGCAAAAATAATTTTAGCTCCTCTTAAAATAAATGCATTAGCTGTAGAAACAAATGTATAAGAAGGCATTATAACTTCATCTCCAGGTTGTATATTCAGTAATATAGCACACATTTCTAAAGCATCTGTGCAACTTGTTGTTAGCAAGGCTTTTTTTACTCCTAACTTCTTTTCGAAATAAGCCTGACACTTTTTAGTAAACATTCCATTACCCGAAATTTTACCTGAATTTACTGCTTCTTCAATATATTTGGTTTCGTTACCTGTTAAATATGGTTTGTTAAATGGAATCATTACTATCTTATAAATCTTGCAGGATTACCAACATACAATCCTTCTTTTTCTATATTGTTAATAAGCACAGTTCCTCCCCCCAGTTGAACATTGTTAACTGTAGTTATATTATCTATAACTGTGCTATTTATTCCTAAAATATTTTTTTCTCCAACAGCACAAAAACCTGCCAAAGCTACTCTAGGCGACAAAAAGCTATGAGCTCCTATTTTGGTATCGTGTGCAACTGTTACAGCTACATTAAGCAAGCTATTCTCCTGTATCTCTACCTGAGCATCTATTAAGCAACCTGGGTAAATTACAACACCATCTGCTATAATTGCACTTTCGTCTGCTATAACTGAACTGTGTATCAATTTACCAAAGGGAATTACTCCTTTAAGTTTTTTATAAATATTTGATTTAAATTCAATGTGTTTATAACCAATTCCTATTAGAATAACATCAAAAACATTATTATTAAATGCCTCTTCAATTTCTGCTATTTTCCCTAAAACTGGAATATTTTTAACTAAAGCACCTTTTGGAGTAAAATCATCAAAAAAACCAACTACTTTATACTGCTTATCTGTTTCAGCATAATAAGCTATTTGTTGACCTAAATCTCCCGACCCTATAATAGCTAATCTTTTCATGCTTTTAAATAATCTTTAATTTCTTGAAAGCTCTTTATACTCTTATTATAGTTTGAATAAAATCCTTCTCTATCTATTAAAACAGAATTCATATTACATTCCTTAGCTGGAATCATATCTAATTTAATAGAATCTCCTATGTAAAGTAATTCTTCTGGTTGAAAACCAGTTAAACTAATTGCTTTTTTATAAAACTTTTCATTAGGCTTTGCAACACCTAATTCTTCAGATATAGCATATGCTTTAAACTCTACACCTAGTAATGAGCTTAACAGTTTTATTAGATTTTTATTAAAATTTGAAAAGACAAATAATGGTAAATCTATTTCTTTGAGTTCGGCAACATCATCATATATCTCCCAAGGTAGGTTCTTACAGGCGTAGAATATATCTTTTAACAATTGTTCTTTAGGAATTATACCTAAAGATAACAATAACTCACTATTAAATTTCTTATAAAACTCTTCGCCAGTAACATCTGGAAAAAAAACACATTCACTAATTAGTTTATGATGAAACATAAACTTTTTCATATCTATATCAAAACCGCTACCAACTAATACATTTAAATAAGCTTTATAAACTTCTGGTTTATAAATTAAGGTATTTGCCGCATCAAAAACAACTGCTTTAATCATACTTCTTAATAAATATAGGCATTTGATTCGTCATTTAAATCTGGGTAAATAACATCCATCAATATTCTTATTGCTTTCCCCTTAGTTATTTTGGGTAGGTCTAATTTTTCTTTATATAAATACTCTTGCAAAGTATATTTAACATCTTGAAATCCGAAATTATGTCTAATAGAGTTTGTTCCTGAAATTCTACAGTTAATTTCAAAAGGTACAATTTCTCCTTTATCAGTAACTATAAATTGCATATTAGCGCTCCCTTTAATATCAATGCAATTGATTATTTTTAATAAAATATTTTTAATCTTATCATCATATTCAGTAACTACCTCACATTGTTTGGTAGCACCATTACTCAAGCTTCTCTCTAATGAAATAAAACCATGCAATTCATTATCTTTAGTTACATAAAATGCCGTTGTTAATTCCTTCCCTCTATGTAGCTCTTGAATAAGGTAATCTTTATCTAGATAATTATATTGTTTTGGGTTAATTTCAATTCCCCTAGAACCTCTACCTTCTCTTGGTTTTGCTATGCACTCATTAAACTCTCCTTTATAATGAGATGGCAAAACAGATTGAGCAAATGGAATATTATTCTGTTTATGAAAGTTGTATGTTTTGTATTTATCTATATAAACTTCTAAAGTTGAAAATGGTGAAGTAACTACAGTACAAGCTATTTTATTGATAAATTTTGACAAATAATATGATTCATAATCTGTAGAAGGCAAAATTAAGTCTACTATTTCTTTTTTAACAATCTTTACTATTGAATCTACATAACCATCGTCATAAGCATATGGAGTAATATAAGTGGCATCACACAAATGATTACCTTCTGTGAAAGCAATAACATTTGTTCCAATAATTTTAATATTATAAGATAAAGAACGGATGTTTCTAATAATTCCTTGACCAACATTCCCTCCTATTCCAGTAACAAGTACTACTTTTTCTTCCATTCAATTAAAGATAATACCCCTTTATCTAAATTTATTTTAGGGTTAATTGCTAATATAAGATTTGTTTTAGAATTGTCATAAACAAATGAAGGAGATAGATCTGAACCGTTAAACTTAATACTCACTTCTGGTAAATACGATTTAATCATTTCTGCTACTTCTCTATTAGAATGCGATAGAGTATTCACTGCGAGATAAATTTCATTTTTTTTCTCTAAAGAAGCTTTATATAAATACTTTACTACATCACTTACATGAATATAATTTTGTTCTCTTTCGCCATTACCAAACAAACAAATAGTTTTCTTACTAATAGCATTGTCTATAATAATTGGCAAAAAAGTACTATTTGACATACCGCTTCCATACATAGATGAAATTCTAACTATTCCGTAATTTTTATGCTTACTAACTATTTGTTCTCCCCAAAACTTAGATATCCCATAAAAAGATTTTGGACTTATAACACTATCTTCTTTAAGAACTTGGTTTGATAAATCGTATACTGAAACTGAAGAGCTGAAAACGATTCTAGCGTTTTTATTTTTTTGACAAATTTTGCTTACCAAAGAAACATTTGAATTAAACAAACTATCTAAATTATCTATAGAATCGCTATTAGGTATGAAAGCTGCTAAAATATAAACCGTAGTGTACTCTTTCTTACTCGACAAGGCTTGTTCTATATTGATGTAATCTACACCTTCTATTGAATTGGCTCTATTTTTATGATATACACCAGTTACTTTTTGATTAAGGGAAATAAGGTATTTACATAAATAACTACCTAAAAAACCATTAGCTCCAACAACTAAATTTTCATTTTTCATTCTTAAAACTTTGATTTAGTTTTTACAACGGTAAACTTCTTTTTCATTTTTAAAAAATAACTTTCAAACACCTAAATTAAAGCTATTTAGTTAAATAGCTTTAATAATGTTCAATATTAAAAGAGTTTAATCATTCTCTTTTATATTTCTTCAATAGCTTTAATCAAATTAATCTGTGCTTTTTCTTTTAACCAAATTAACTCTCCAGCATCTTGCCAAGGTTTATCTAATTGTTTTGATAAATAATCTTTTTCCCATTTCCAATTAGGAGAATCTATTTTTTTAACCTTAATCTTGAAAGTTGCATCATTTAATGATATTCCATTTTTACGGGCCCAAAATGCAGTAAACCTAGCAATTCCATATTCAAACTTTTTAGGCTTTACTAGTGTTCCATTAGTTCTAAAGCCTAAAAAAGCCCATACAGATCCTGTGGCATTTTTATTTGCCATACCGTTCTCATTTACATACGGCAACCAAATTTCTTTTCCATCTTTTACATAAGTTATACCTACTACATGATTGTAACCATCAAAATGCCCATCTAAAAAAACTGTATGATTTGTTATGCCTAATGTTACTTTTGAAAAAGCAGCAATATTCTTATTTACCATATTAAACCTACTATCTAAATTAAGCATACTTAACACCTTGTAAACTTCTTTATTTAAAGGCTGCATAAAAGCTGCATTAAAGCTTGTATTTACTTGAAAAAATAGCATCGAAATAAACAAGACTTTTAAAATCATAAACTTTCTTTTCTGGGGAACTACTCCATAAGAAACATTTGATTTAAAGATCTTTTTTATATAAAAAACCAATTTTGTCGATACTTCCCAGGAGCTTATTTTTAAGAATAATTTATCCCATAAAGAAACAGGCACCATTAAAACATAAAAACTCATCATTCCTAAAGCAAAATATGGTATAGGGAACTCTAATAAGATACCTAAATGCAAACCTACCCCAATAATCAATATGGGTATTCTGAGTTTTTTAATAAAGAAAACAAAAACAAATATAAACTCGAAAACTAATGTTAGATACCCTAAAAATAACATAAGGTATTTTTGATTTAACAACCACTGATCATTAAAAATAGTTATTTGAGGTGTTGATGCTGGCAACCATACTCCTAAACCATTTAACCACATTTTAGATGTTAGCTTACATAATACAGAGTCAAAATACAAAAGTCCTACACATAAAAAAAGAGGGAAATAATAATACAAAACAGAAACTTTATGATCTGATGAATTATCTTGACTTATAAGCTTGTCTATAGAAAACTCTTTAGACAAAGGTAAAAACATAGCTAAAAAATTCATTCCACAATAAACATAATCCATATGATACTCAAATGAACTAAGTGTAGAAATAAATATTAATGAAAATAAGTAATTTATAATAACCAAGAATCGAGTATGATAACCAATAACTATAAATATTAGTATTGATAACCATATAATTAACGGGTAAGTAAAGTCTAATTCAAAAGGTTTTATAAAAGGTACAGTGTCAAAAAAAAGCTGTCTATTATTGTAAATATATTTAACTTCAAAAAAAAAGTTTAAAAAATATATAGCTCTAAAAACCCCTAAACCCGTGGCAGAAATTTTCTTTTCAAAAAGTTTATGCATCCATTTCATAAATAAATTATGAATTTAAAACATTCCAGTTCAACTTTGGTCTTACAACCCCATTCACTTTTCCTAAAAATCCATTTTCTCTTTCTACATCTTTCACTTCAAAAACCAATAACTCAGATTTTAAATATATTCGTTTCATATTTTCATCATGAATATATAAACATATTTGGTATACATCATTGTTTAAAAAATTAGAAGGTATCGTACAAGTAACTATTGTTTCTTTAGATAAATTTGAATTGATCATACTACCTGAACCAAACACCACATCGCCTTTTAATGTCATTAAATCATACCCTACAGATATCTGGCTATTCTGAGTTTTATTTAACAGTTTTATTTTAAGTATAAATTCATTTGTTATATCAATAACATCATAAATATTTGTTGAGGATGTATTTTCTATACCCGCATATAAAATCTGTACAGAATCGTTCCCCTCAAAAATTCCTTTTTGTTCAAAATCGATTATTTTTTCATTTTGAGCACTTGAATTTAAGTACTTAGAAATTACATCGCTAGGTCTTCCTTCAAATTCAACTTTTCCGTTATTTAAAGATATAGCTCTTGTACATAAAGTTTCTACCGCAGCCATATTATGACTTACAAATAATACAGTTCTACCTTCACCGGTAGAGATATCTTGCATTTTACCAATGGCTTTTCTTTGAAATTCAGCATCACCTACAGCAAGAACTTCATCAACTACTAATATATCTGGCTCTAAATGAGCTGCAACAGCAAAAGCTAAACGAACTTTCATTCCAGAAGAGTATCTTTTCACAGGAGTATCTATATATCTTTGGCAGCCAGAAAACTCAATAATTTCATCAATCTTTAAATTGATTTCTTTTTTAGTCATCCCTAAAATAGCTCCATTCAAATAAATATTTTCTCTTCCTGTCATTTCTGGATGAAATCCTGTTCCAACTTCTAGTAAAGAAGCTATTCTTCCTTTAGATTTAATGCTTCCAGTTGTTGGCCCAGTAACTCTTGATAATATTTTAAGTAAAGTAGATTTTCCTGCCCCATTTTTACCAATAATCCCAAGCACTTCTCCTTTTTTAACCTCAAAATCAATATCTTTTATAGCCCAAACATACCCATGAGTACTTCCTGCAGTTGCTCTATCGTTTTCTTCTCCAACCTTTAAATAAGGATCTGATTTTCCTCTAATTTTGGCCCACCAACGATTTACATCATGACTAATAGTTCCGGTACCTATAGTTCCTAATCTGTATTGTTTTGAGACATTACTAATTTTTAATATAACATCTTCCATATACTAAACTGTATCTATAAAGGACTTTTCAGTCTTGTTAAAAACAACCATACCAAACAACAATGTTATCAATGCTAAAGCAAAGATTTTAAGCATATCAACAAAAAGAACATCTCCTGTTCCTAAAATAATTCTTCTAAAAGATTCTATGATAGTCGTTAACGGGTTGTACTCAACTATCCATGAATATGCTGGCAACTTAGTTTTAACCAATTCTAATGGATAAACTACTGCAGATAAATACATTAACAACTGTACCCCAAAACTAACTAGAAAAGTTAAATCTCTATACTTAGTAACCATAGATGATATTAACATTCCTATACCTAAACCAAACATTGCCATAAACAACACTAAAAAGGGTAAATAAAGCACACTTAATCCGATATTTACTTGCATACCATTAAAGGCATAAATTGCATAAAATATAATAAACATCAGCATCTGTATTCCAAACTTTAACAAACCTGAAACCACTGTAGACATTGGCATAATAACTCTTGGAAAATAAACCTTACCAAATATTGCTTGATTTTTTCTAAACGTGTCAGAAGTTTGCACTAAACAATCTTTAAAGTAATTCCAAGCTGTAATTCCTGCAAGGTTAAACAAAAAAGAAGGAACAGGATCGGTAGCAATATTAGCTATATTATTAAAAACCAATGTAAATATAACAGATGTAAACAAAGGCTGAATTATATACCACAACGGACCTAAAATTGTTTGCTTATATACAGTTATTACATCTCTTTTTACAAACAAAAAAAGTAAATCTTTATAACTCCATACTTCTTTTAAATTAAGACTTAAAAGTTTAGTACTAGGTTTAATTTCGTATAACCACCTATCCTCATTATCTCTTTTCATTAAAAGTGATTTATTTTCTTTTAAAAATATTAACGATTCTTTTCCACCACGGTATTTCTACATCATTTTCATGATATCCATTTCCATACACGCCATAACCATATCCATAACCGTAGCCATAGCCATAACCGTAACCAGACTTTGCTTTGTAGTAATTTAATATGAAGCTTATATTATTAACTTCTCCGTTTTTATACTTTTCATTAATAAGACCTAACATTCCTTTTTTAGAATAATTCTGCCTTACCATATATAGGTTTGCATCAGAAAATCGAGTAAGATCTAAAGCATCTGTAACTAATCCTAACGGTGGAGTGTCTAATATTATATAGTCGTACACCTTTCTTAACTCATTTATAAACTCATCCATTTCCTTACTAATTAAAAGTTCAGAAGGGTTTGGAGGTATTGGTCCAGATGTAATTAAATCTAAGTTGGGTATGTGTGTTTTTTGTATAATTTCTGGCAATTCCTTATTTTTTACTAAATAATTTACAACACCAAAATTATTATGTAACTTAAAATCATCAAATATTTTTGGCTTTCTTAAATCTAATCCAACCAAAACCGTTTTTTTATTACTCATAGCGTACATTGTAGCTATATTTATAGTTGTAAATGTCTTTCCTTCTCCACTTACAGATGATGTAACCAATACTACTCTAGTACTGTCTTCTTTCTGAGATTTTCTATAAACAAACTCTAAATTAGACCTTACAGACCTAAAAGCCTCTGCTACTGAAGATTTTCCTTTCTCAAAAACTACAAGTGTTCTATCACTTTTACCAATAGCTCCTAAAATTGGAATTTTAGATAAAAATTCTATATCGTCTGGTCCAGTAATTTTATTGTTTAGAAAGAATAACAATAACACTATTAAAGTTGGTACTATAAAGCTAATAGCTAACGCAAAAATATAATTTAGCCTTTTATTCGGTCCTATTAATCCTCCACCTACATCTTTTGCTGTATCAATAACCAACAAGTCAGAAACATTAGCAGCTTTTATAAGTCCAGCCTCATTTCGTTTAGCTAGAAATAAGTCATATAAATTATTACTTAAATTATATTTTCGTTCAATATTAATAAGCTTTTGTTGATTTTCTGGAAGCTTAGAGAACTTTCCTTCTACTTTAGCCAACCTACTATTTACAGACTTTAATTCTATAGACAAAGCATTTCTATAAGAATTAATATTTTCTAGTAATACCGTTTTTATAGCTGAAATATTTCTATCTAAATCTTGGAAAACTGGTGATGTCTCTTGAAAACTGTTCTTTAGTTTTGAACGCTCAATAGATATTTGATGAATTTTAGATACGTTCCCTGTAATATTAGGATCTTCTATACCAGCTACTGATGGAGCAGGAACCTGCTGGTATTCTTTCCTGTTAATTAAATAGTCTTCTAATATTTTTAAATAATCAAATTTTTTATCAATCATTTGCTTTTCTATATCTAGAGAAGTTAGTTCTCCAGACAATTTTGCTCCTTCAGAAGACAAGTCTAATGATTTCGTTTTTCTTCTAAAATCATTTAAGTTCGATTCGTTATCTTTTACATGAGATCGTAAACTATCTAGCATCTTATCAATAAATGTAATAGTTCTTGTAGCATATAGATTCTTTCTTTCTAATTGATCTCTACTAAGTACTTTTACCGATGCGTTTAAATAATCTACTAACCTTTTTTTATTAGTCCCTCTAAGTACTAAATTAACTATAGGCGACCCTGTATCCATACTGTTTACAGAAATCCCTTTATATTGAGATACCGTAGCATCAAAATCAGCAAAATAGATACTAAAGGGCGACAAATCTTCTATTAATTCTCCAGATAGCTTATGTAGCTTAAATGACATGTTTGGTAATTTAACCAAGCTATCGTAATTAAATATTCTACTTATTTTTTCTCCTTTTTGTTGTACCCTCTTTTTATGTTTAGTACTATAATTTTGAGCTATTGCAGAAGTTTTCTCTGTATAAGTTACACTATACTTGTAATCATCTATTGGTTTTATTTTTACAGACTGATTTAAAATCTGATATGAAGAGGTATCAACTTCAACCAAAAAGGGTACTTTTTTATATGCATCATACGACCAATATTCTGCTTTTTTTACATAGTTAACATAAAACTGTAAATACTCTACTACCTTTTCTGTATGGGTTCTAGACTTTAATAAAGTAATTGTTGTTTGTATTTTATCTGATGCCCCTCCCCAATTAAAAGTCAAACTCGTATTACTTGTAAAAAAAGGGTTTTTATCATTAGAAACAACAACATTTGTTGCCATTTGATAAACTGATTGCTTTCTTAAATTAATTTGATAAGCAGTTACTAAACTAACTGCTAAAAAAATTGCATATAGAGGCCAAAAAGCTATAATCTTAAAAAACAAGTCTTTAAAATTAAGCATCGGCTTAACTTCCGAAATTTTAAATTCTTCTTCCATCATACTAGTTAAGTGTTCTAAACAACAAAATTGTTGTAGTTAACGCTGTAAAAACCGACATAATAGTTGTAAAAGTTTGTAAACCATTTGTTCCTGTTCCCCAAGATTTTTGAGGCAATGGCTTAATGTATATCATATCATTAGGTTGAACATAAAAAAAAGGAGATTCTAAAATTTTACTATCTGTCAAATCCAAATGATGAATTTTATGTCCACCCGGAAAAGGTCTTAGAATTAAAACATCTTTTTTATCTCCTAAAACAGGTATGTCACCAGAGTTAGCTATGGCTTCAAAAATATTTACTCTTTCTTGGTATAGTATACTGGTTCCAGGTCTTTTTATCTCGCCTAAAATAGTGTACTTTACCCCAGATAATTTAACTGTTAAAAAAATATTTGCCTCTTTTTTAAAGTATTCCTTAAGTAATTGACTTTTTATTTTCTCCTTAATTTCCTCTACAGTTAAATTCAAAACATTAACCTTTCCTAAAGTCGGTATATTTACATCGCCATGATCATCTACTAAAAAACCATCAAAATATAAATTCTGACCAGAAGTAGCATTTACATTATCTTCTGAAGCAATTGGATTGAACATACCTACCAATTTTTGATCTAAAGCTTTTATCCTAATACTCAAAACATCGTTAATCTGAACACGATAAGGAGGTAATTGTTTATTTAAAAAAGCGCTTTCTAACTCTGCATTTTTTTTATTTTGAAAATATACTGTCTGTTTCCTTGATATACACGAGGTGAAAAACAAACTTCCTAGTAAAAAAACTAAAAATAGTTTAAAATTCATTCTACCCATAAATTTAAGTAAGTTACAAATATAACTTTTCAAGCCTAATAATAAAACTTTATATTCTCTATCTAAGCTTTTTGCCTTTTATTTGTAAAAAAATAATTACGTGAACTATTTATCGGTAGAAAACATCAGTAAATCTTTTGGAGAAAGAGTTTTATTTAATAATCTTTCTTTTGGAATCAATAAAGATCAAAAAATAGCATTTATTGCCAAAAATGGAACTGGTAAAACCACTCTTTTGCATATTATTGCCGGCTTAGAAGAAGCTGATGCAGGGCAAATTGTAAAAAGAAAAGACCTGTATGTTGCATTTCTTTCTCAAGAAGACAAGTTAAATGAAAACTTTACAATAGAAGAAACCATTTTTGCTTCAGACAACAAAACACTTCAGGTAATTAAACAATATAATAAAGTTTTAGAAAATCCTGAAAACACAGAAGCATATCAAAAGGCTTTTGATTTAATGGACCAACACAATGCTTGGGATTTTGAAACTCAGTACAAGCAAATATTATTCAAATTAAAACTTGAAAACCTAAACCAAAAAGTTCATTTACTTTCTGGTGGTCAAAAGAAAAGATTAGCATTAGCCACAATCCTTATTAATAAACCCGATTTATTAATTCTTGATGAGCCAACAAACCATTTAGATTTAGAAATGATTGAATGGTTAGAATCCTATTTTAGAAAGGAAAACATTACTCTGTTTATGGTTACTCACGACAGGTATTTTTTAGAACGCGTTTGTAATGAAATTATTGAGTTAGAAAATGAACAATTATATAGCTATAAAGGCAACTATTCTTACTACTTAGACAAAAAAGAAGCTCGTGTAACTGCTGAAAATGTAGAAATAGACAAGGCGAGAAATGTTTTTAAAAAAGAGCTCGATTGGATGCGCAGGCAGCCAAAAGCAAGAACTACAAAATCTAAATCTAGAATAGACGATTTCTTTGAAATAAAGAAAAAAGCACACTCTAGACGTAAAGAACATGTTATGCAACTAGAAATTAACATGGAGCGTTTAGGAAATAAAATTGTTGAGTTTCATAATGTAAGTAAAGCTTTTGAAAGTAAAACAATACTTGATAAATTTAACTATACTTTTAAAAGAGGTGAAAGAATTGGTATTATTGGAAAAAACGGAACCGGAAAATCTACTTTTCTTAACATACTAACCCATTCACTTACTCCAGACGCAGGAAAAGTTATTATTGGAGATACTATAAAATTTGGATATTATACCCAGAAAGGCATCAAGATAAAAGAGGGACAAAAAGTAATTGAAGTTATTAAGGAGTTTGGAGAATTTATCCCTCTAGCAAAAGGCAAAAAAATATCTGCAGCTCAATTATTAGAGCGTTTTTTGTTTAGCAAAAAAAGACAATATGATTTTGTAGAAAAGCTATCAGGTGGAGAACGTAAAAGACTTTATTTATGTACAGTGTTAATTCAAAACCCTAATTTTTTAATCCTTGATGAACCAACTAATGATTTAGACATTATAACACTAAACGTATTAGAGAACTTCTTGTTAGATTACCCAGGCTGCTTGCTAGTAGTATCTCACGATAGATACTTTATGGACAAAGTAGTAGATCACTTATTTGTTTTTAGAGGTCAAGGTATCGTTGAAGATTTTCCTGGTAATTACTCTGACTTTAGATCTTATGAAGACAGCAATCCTCCGGAACAAAAAAAAATAGAGGCTAAAAAAGAAAAAAACACCTGGAAAAAGGAAAGTAAAGTTAAACTCTCATTTAACGAACAAAAAGAGTTTAACAAACTAGAAAACGATATTAAAAAATTAAACATACAGAAAAAAGAAACAGAAGAAATATTCAACAACCCAAATTTAAACCAAGAAGAAATTCAAGAAGCATCTAAAAAGCTTCAAGAAATTATCACAAGTATTGAAACTAAAGAAGATCGTTGGTTAGAATTATCTATGAAACTAGAAGAGTAATATATGTTTCAAATATTAGCATACATAAAATTTATATTTATCGCTAAAAGCAAACTCCGAACAAAATCGCTTTTTATTAATGAGGTTTTAAACGAGAGTTTACTCAATAAAGAACTTTTTCCTCTCTACACAACTTTAAAAAAATATCGCCATAAACTTTATCAAAATCATCAGACTATTCAAGTAACAGATTTTGGTTCTGGGAGTCGAGTTTTTAAAAGCAATACCCGAAAAATATCTGCTATTGCTAGAAATGCTGGCTTAGCCCCCAAACGAGCGGTATTGCTTAGCAAGTTAGCAAATTACTTCAAACCTAAACACTCATTAGAAATAGGAACTTCTTTAGGTTTAGGCACAGCTGCTTTACATTTGGGCTACCCAAAAGGAAAAATAACAACCCTAGAAGGTTGCCCAGAAACTGGTAACATAGCTCAACAACAATTTACAAACTTCAATTTTAAAAACATTGATTTAGTAATAGGCGAGTTTAACAAATACCTTAACGATATTGACTCCTCAAGTATATATGATTTGGTTTATTTTGATGGCAACCACCAAAAAGAGGCCACACTTAATTATTTTAATAAATTAATAAAACATTCTAATTCTAATTCTGTCTTTATTTTTGACGATATACACTGGTCTAAAGAAATGGAAGAGGCTTGGGATGTAATTAAAAAAGATACTCGAGTAAAAACCACTATAGACACATTTTTTTGGGGCTTAGTTTTCTTTAATTCAGAAGACACTCATCAAAAACATTTTAAAATAAGATTATAAACAATGCCGTATCTTTGGGTTATATTAGCATTAATCTTCTTTTATCTTATTATAAAAGGATATGTTAACAGAAAAAACAGAAAGCGAAGTAAAAGAGACACTATTTTCGATAAAAGAAAAATGAGAAGATAAATTTTTACTCATTTTCTTTCAATTTTAATATTATTAGTCATGAAAGTATATACCAAAACAGGAGATAAAGGAACCACTGCTTTATTTGGAGGAACTAGAGTTCCTAAACACCATATTAGAATAGATAGCTACGGAACTGTAGATGAACTTAATTCATATATTGGACTTATAAGAGACCAAGAAATAGACCCCCGATCAAAAGAAATTTCAATCCACATTCAAGATCGATTATTTACCCTTGGAGCTATTTTAGCCACCGATCCAGAGAAAATGATTCTAAAAAACGGTAAAGAACGACTCAATATTCCTAAAATATCAGAAGAAAACATAGAGTTGTTAGAAAAGGAAATGGACATTATGAATGATTCTTTACCTCCAATGACGCATTTTGTTTTACCAGGCGGACACACAACCGTGTCATATTGTCATATAGCACGATGTGTCTGCAGAAGAGCAGAACGCTTAGCTAGCGCTCTTTTCGAAATAGAACCATTTGACGATAGAGCTTTAAAATACTTAAACCGACTATCTGACTATCTTTTTGTATTGGCACGAAAGTTGTCACATGACTTACAAGCCGAAGAAGTTAAATGGGTTCCAGAAAAACTCTAATTTTGGGCGATTGCACTTAACCTTTTGCTCAATGTAAATTAGCAAATTGACAACTTAGAATACACGTTCTTATATATATGAATTAAAATATGATTTTTTACTTGATTTTTTCATATAAAAAATTATTTTTGCTGAAGAATTAAAAATTAGTTACAATTATGTATTGGACTTTAGAATTGGCATCGCATTTAAGTGATGCACCTTGGCCAGCAACCAAAGACGAATTGATAGATTATGCTATTAGAACTGGAGCTCCGCTAGAAGTAGTAGAAAATTTACAGTCTATAGAAGATGAAGGAGATCAATATGAGTCTATTGAAGAAATATGGCCAGACTATCCTACCGAAGAAGACTATCTTTGGAACGAGGATGAATACTAAACTATAAAAAACAACTAAAAAGTCTCTTCTAGAGGCTTTTTTTATTATAAAATCACACTATGAGTTTACTTAATAAAGTACTTAAAGTATTTGTTGGAGATAAGTCAAAAAAAGACTTGAAAGATATTCAACCATTAGTTAATAAAATTAAAAAAATTGAACCTACTCTGGTTGGTATTTCTAACGATGAACTTAGAAATAAAACAATTGAATTTAAAGCTAAAATCAACGATGCAATAGCTGACATAAAATCTAAAATTGACGGACTAAAAACCGAAATTGAAGACACTTCAGATATTGACAAAAAAGAAGATTTATACACTCAAATAGATAAGCTAAACGAAGAAGCTTACGAAATATCAGAAAAAGTATTAATTGACATTTTACCAGAAGCTTTTGCTGTAGTTAAAGAAACAGCTAAACGTTTTACAGAAAATGATACTGTTTCTGTTACAGCTTCTGCCTATGATAGAGAACTTTCTGGAATCAAAGATTTTGTTGAATTAAACGGAGATCAAGCTATTTGGCAAACTTCTTGGGATGCTGC
The DNA here is from genome assembly GCF_042675745.1 of Pseudofulvibacter geojedonensis. Lineage (NCBI taxonomy): Bacteria > Pseudomonadati > Bacteroidota > Flavobacteriia > Flavobacteriales > Flavobacteriaceae > Pseudofulvibacter > Pseudofulvibacter geojedonensis. The sequence goes on from NZ_JBHTJM010000002.1 coordinate 114,202, forward strand.
AGGTACTGCCGTTACCTGGAACATGATTCATTACGATGTTCAATTAATTGGTGGTATTGCTATGCACCAAGGTAAAATTGCAGAAATGCAAACAGGAGAAGGTAAAACCTTAGTAGCAACCTTACCTGTTTACTTAAATGCTTTAACTGGTAACGGTGTTCATTTAGTAACTGTAAATGACTATTTAGCAAAACGAGATTGTGCTTGGATGGCTCCATTATTTCAATTTCACGGCTTAACAGTAGACTGTATAGATAACTACCAACCTAACTCTGCCGAAAGAAGAGCAGCATATAATGCCGACATTACTTACGGAACTAATAACGAATTCGGTTTTGATTATCTACGTGATAACATGGCGCATTCACCAGATGATTTGGTGCAAAAAAAGCACAACTTTGCTATTGTAGATGAAATAGATTCTGTTTTAGTAGACGATGCACGTACACCTCTAATTATTTCTGGACCGATACCACAAGGAGACCGTCACGAGTTTAATGAATTAAAACCTAAAATTGCTAACGTTGTTGAAGTACAACGCAAATATTTGGTTGGTGTATTAGCAGAAGCTAAAAAACTAATTAAAGAAGGCAATACAGAAGAAGGTGGTGTTCTTTTATTACGTGTATATAGAGGTTTACCAAAAAATAAAGCTTTGATTAAGTTTTTAAGTGAAGAAGGAATTAAGCAATTGCTTCAGAAAACTGAAAACAAATACATGGCAGATAACAATCGTGAAATGCATAAGATTGATGCTGAATTGTATTTTGTAATCGAAGAAAAGAACAATCAAATAGATTTAACAGACAAAGGAGTTGACTTTTTATCTAAAGACGATGGAGATAGAGATTTCTTTGTCATGCCAGATATTGGAACCGAAATTGCTAAAATTGAATCTAAAGGTTTAGAAAAAGAAGAAGAAGCAGATTTAAAAGAAGAATTATACAGAGACTTTAGTATTAAAAGTGAACGTATACACTCTTTAAATCAACTATTAAAAGCATATACTTTATTTGAAAAGGATGTTGAGTATGTGGTAATGGATAACAAGGTTATGATCGTAGACGAATCTACTGGTCGTATCATGGATGGTCGTCGTTATTCAGACGGACTTCACCAAGCCATAGAGGCAAAAGAAAATGTAAAAATTGAAGCTGCCACTCAAACTTTTGCTACTATTACTTTGCAAAATTACTTCAGAATGTACAACAAACTTTCTGGAATGACAGGTACAGCAATTACAGAAGCTGGAGAGTTTTGGGAAATTTATAAACTAGATGTTGTAGAAATTCCTACTAATCGTCCAATTGCAAGAAAAGACAAAGAAGATTTAGTTTACAAAACTAAGCGTGAAAAATACAATGCTGTTATAGATGAAGTTACTAAACTATCTAACGAAGGAAGGCCTGTATTAATTGGTACAACCTCTGTTGAAATTTCGGAATTATTAAGTAGAATGTTAAAAATAAGAAACATTCCTCACAACGTTCTAAATGCAAAAATGCACAAAAAAGAAGCAGAGATTGTAGCCGAAGCTGGTCAAGGAGGTTTTGTTACTATTGCAACCAATATGGCAGGTCGTGGTACCGACATCAAACTATCTGACGCCGTTAAAAAAGCTGGTGGTTTAGCTATTATTGGTACAGAACGTCATGATTCTCGCCGTGTAGACCGTCAGTTAAGAGGTCGTTCTGGACGTCAAGGAGATCCAGGTAGTTCTCAATTTTATGTTTCTTTAGAAGATAACCTAATGCGTTTATTTGGTAGCGAACGTATTGCTAAAATGATGGATAGATTAGGTTTAGAAGAAGGAGAAGTAATACAACACGGTATGATCTCTAAATCTATAGAAAGAGCTCAGAAAAAAGTTGAAGAAAACAGCTTTGGAACTCGTAAACATTTATTAGAGTACGATGATGTAATGAGTAAACAACGTAATGTTATTTACAAGCGTCGTAAAAATGCTTTATATGGTGAACGTTTAAGTATTGATATTGCTGACATGATTTATGACACAGCAGAGGTTATTACACTAAACAACAAACCTACTGAAGATTTTAAAAACTTTGAGTTTGAGTTAATTCGTTTCTTCTCTACTAGTTCTCCTATTTCAGAAGAAGAGTTTAAAAAGTTAAGTATTCAAGATATTACAGGAAAAGTTTATAAAGCTGTTATTGATCATTATCAGGAAAAAATGAAAAGAGCAGCAGATACTGCATTTCCAGTAATTAAAAATGTGTATGAAACTCAAGGCGATCAATTTAGAAGGATTTTAGTTCCTTTTACAGATGGAATTAAAAGTTTAAATGTAGCTACAGATTTAGAAAAAGCATATAAAACAGAAGGAAAAGCTTTAATTACCGACTTTGAGAAGAATATTACCCTAGCTATTATAGATGATTCTTGGAAGACTCACTTACGTAAGATGGATGAGTTAAAACAATCGGTTCGTTTAGCAGTTCACGAACAAAAAGATCCTTTATTAATCTATAAAGAAGAAAGTTTTAAACTATTTAGAACGATGGTTTCTGATATGAATAAAGAAATTATTTCTTTCTTATTTAAAGGAGAACTACCTACTCAAGAAGATGCAAATATTAGTGAAGCTAGACAAGCAACTAAAAAACAAGACTACACAGAAAGCAAAGAAGAAGTCTTAAATAGTGACGAGTTAGCTGCACAAAATAGAGCAGCAGGTGCAGCTGCCAGCCAACCTCAGCAACAACAGGTTACTGAAACTATTACTCGTGAAACACCAAAAATTGGCAGGAATGATACTGTTACCATTAAGCATGTGTTAAGCGGAAAAACAGAAACAATGAAATTTAAAAAAGCAGAACCTTTACTTAAAAAAGGTGAATACGTTTTGATTCAAAACTAAAATAAAAAAAAGGGTAGAATTTTAATTCTACCCTTTTTACTTCTTTTTAAATTGCTCACTAAAACTACAAAGCTATTTAAACCTTATTTTCTTAAACATTTTTACACTTATTACCTCTTTTAAAGCCTACAGTTTTTTGTGTTTTAACTTTATCAATCAGATAAATGGATCACCTTATCTCCTACTGACAAAAAAACAGCTTTATTTAATCTGAATTTTTTTCATTATTATTTTGTCGTTATATTTTATTCTTAACAAATACATTCCCGAACTTAATGAACTATTTATTGAAAAGTTAAGATTATACACTCCCTTATTAAAGTTAGTAGGCTCAATTATTTCATATACTTTTTTCCCTGTAAAATCATATAAAGCAAAATTTAATTCAGTCTTATTGTTTACTATAAAATGAATATTACCTTGACTTTCTAATGGATTAGGATAAACTCCTATCACTATTAAATCTTCAGAAGAAGAGTTAGCTTCAACTGGGTATGGATATTCTCCATAAGACAATACAGCTTCTGTTGGCGCATTAGTTTCTACTACATTACAAACATCCTTATCTACAAACCAGCTTTTATAATAATATTGTCCAGAATTTGCAGATGTAATATCATTTATAAAATACCAATCTGCTTGCACTCTATTAGGACTTACATCTAATATATAATAACCATGCCCATCTAAATTTACATCTTTCATATGAGAATTTGCTGTTAAAGCATAAGTCTCTGCCAACCAAGACGCTACTCCTCCATAAGCATCTAAATTTTCTGAAGTAATACTAGGAACTATAAATTCTACTGCCTGACAAGTGTTATTGTACTCAACATTACCAGAAAACATACTGTGAATATCTCCTGTTAATATTACGTTATTCCTTATGGTATTATCATCTAAAAACTTTAACAATCTTTCTCTTTCTTCAGAATATCCATCCCAAGCATCATTAGTAGGAACCCCATTAAATGGCATTAACATAACTTGATTCCCTATAATACGCCATGTAGCCGTAGAACCTTGCAGTAAACTGGTTAACCAATTATATTGTTCTTCTCCTAATATTGAGACATAAGAATTTCTAATATCATGATTAGAATTTACATATGCTTTATTAATAACTTCTCTTGCTTTAGAACTTTCATATTTACTAGGTGATACTTTAACACCATTCTGCTTAAATTCATAAGCAATATGCGCAAAATGATGAATTAAAAAATCTATCTCTTCATTTGTTAATAAACTAATATCTAAATACAACGGTGCTATTTGCCTAAGCAATTCTTTACAGTCTTCTAAAGAATTGATAGATTTGGTTTGTATCAAATCTTTTATAAAACTTTTTTTCTCTTCTTTACTTAAAGATTGATTTGAAACTTTAGAACTTAAAGCTTCTCCCCTACCAACTATCCTAGTATCTAGCATGTACAAATCAACCAAATTACCAAAAGAAAATTCTCTATACAATCTATATTCTTCAATTGAGTTAGCTCTAATTGGCAACCATTCAAAATAAGCTTTATAGGCATTATTCTTTCTTGTTTCCCAACTTCCTTCTGTTGCATTATCATGATTTTCAGCGCTGTATTTATTAGCATCATTACTAAACTCATGATCATCCCAAATAAGAATAAATGGATGCTGCTGATGCAAGTTTCGCAGCATAGGATCGAGTCGATAATAAGAATACCTTACTCTATAATCATTTAGAGTTACCGTTTCATTAGCTGGCAAATGTCCTCTACCTATACTGCTACTATAACCATACCCTCCGCTTTCGTACTCATAAATATAATCTCCTAAATGAAGTATAACATCTATATCTGTTCTATTAGCAAGCTCTTGATAGCCTGTAAAATAACCATTTTGATAATTAGAACACGAAACAACTCCAAACCGAACATTGTTTACGGTTCCTGTTGGGGCTGTTCTTGTTTTACCTATAATAGACTTTTGCCCAGAAGACTCAAATTGATAATAATAAGTAGCTCCAGCATTTAACCCTGTAACATCTACTTTTGCTGTATAATCTTTAGTATCATTAGTAATTACTATTCCTGACTGAACCACTGTATTCATAGATGGGTCTGTAGCTACCGACCATTTAACTAAAGCTCCCGCGGCATTTGTTGTAATTCTAGTCCAAATAACAACAGCATTATCTGTAGGATCACCAGATGCAACACCATGATAAAAAGGAGCTAAAGAAGAATCGAAATAGTCCTCTATATTACCACTAGAAATGTTTCTATTTATTTGAGTAATAGTAGCATTTTTAGATTGAGACCAACTTAAATAAAATGAGCCCATAAGAATTATAAATAACAACTTTCTCATCTTATTTCCTGGTTATTAGTTTAGAAATTATATTCCCTTTAGTATCGCTTATTCTTATATAATAGTTACCCTTTACTAAATGCTGAGTATTTACAACTACTTTATTATTTGCTACATACTGTTTTCTTGCATAAATTAATTTTCCTGATAAATCATATATACCTAAATCTACCTGCTTAATAGAACTAGGAATTGATACAAATAGGTAATCTTTAAAAGGTATAGGATATACTTTTACATTTTCAGTTAAAAATTCGTTCTCTTCAGTTTTTAATGTATTGCCATTAAATTGATATTCTATATGAAGTTTTGCTGCTTTAGCTGGATTATTATCGTAAGAATAGGCTTTTCTTCTATCATTATCATTGTCTTTATCCCAAAGTATAAAACTCATCGCATTTCCATACTTCCAATCATTACGGTTTACAATAGCCTGAACCATTCCGCTTAAACTGGGTGTTCTTGTATCTGTACTTATTTCATCGGTACTCCAGGCAGCTGGATTCCAATCAACTGTAGCTGTTCTAGACATACCAGAAACACCATAATCTCCAACTATTTTTGGGGAATCTCCAGAATTATGAGCAGCTATACGCAAGGTTACAGCATTACTTTGTGAGTCTTCTGCAACAAATTGTATGTAGGCATTTGTGATAATAGCATTTTCTGGAACAATTACATTCTGAAAACGTAAACCTATGTATTGATTAGTCCCAAAAGCTGTCCATGTATAATCAAAAGCTAATTCTAAATCGGAGCTATCGTAATACAATTCTCCATTATCATCAATACCTTCCTCTACATCATCATTACCACTTGAAATTGGTATTTCTACTGTTTCAGAAAAATTACCTACATTAACATAAATAGTTTCTTCATCGTAAGCAGAAAAATTATCATTATAAGCAAAAACAGTTATTTTATGCCTTCCGCTAGGGAAATTATAGTTAACTGCATAAGGAGCTTCAGTGTCAATTCCTATAGAATTTCCATTTACATGAAAATCTACAGCTGCTATTCCTGAACCTGTATTTAATACATTTAAATCTATAGGAGTTGTAACTCCACTAGCTATAGCTTGCCCATTAACCAAGTTTGCATATTCTACATCTGGCACAGTGGCCACTAAAGATTGATTGATTATTTCTATTACAGATCCATTAGATGGATTCCATAAATTTAAATTAGAAGGTAAATTAAAAACGTTATTATTATCTACATCTGTTACAAGGTCTGCATTGTCTACAACTACAGTTCTAATTTGAATTTTATATTCATCAACAAAAATTAGTTTAAATTGGTTGAAAGAACTACTATCTCTTGTCCACGGCTTATTATCATCATTAGCTCGTAAAGGCGCTCCCCAACAACCTTCACCAACATAAACAGAACCATTAACATCATCTCGTTCAAAACCTTCACTACAATTAGCTCCGCTATTACATGGTTTTACTGGCCAAGTAGTTTTTACAGTGTGTGAATCACTTTCACATACCAACCTAACTCCATTATCATAAAATAATTGAGCCCAATTATTATATTCATCATTACCTTCACTTTTACCACTTTCATGTGGCCTCATTGGCTTATGATATTGAGCCATTTTCCAAACAACATCACTATTCGAGCTGAGATCTGAAGATAACCAAGAACCCTGACTTCCACCAGCAGCAATTTCTGAATTTAATGTATAAGATCTTATTAAGTTGTTACCAAAAGTTAATGCATAATATACATCTGTAGAAGATGTGTCAAATAAATTATAAATATCTGCATTAGAACTTTCATGATTACCCCTAGCTGGTATTATAGGAAACATTCTACCATCTGAAGCTATTGTATACTGCCAATCATCCATCCATTCTTGCCATTCTGAACTCGTATTGACATTGGTCATGTCTCCTCCAAAAAATACAGCATGTGGCTTTAACTTAGCTACTAGCTTATTAGCATTTTTCCTTGGTGTTCTATTGTTTCTAGAATCACCACCAGCAATAAAAGATAATTTCTCATTAGTATTTGGTGCTGTTTTAAACCAAAACCTACTACTCGTTCCTTCAGAGTCTTTAATAACAAAATAATAAACCGTATTAGGAGATAAATCAGATAACCTTACAAATCTGTTATTCATTCCTTTATGAGAAACTGAACGATCTACCCCTTTAGAAGAAGGATAAGATGCCCAGTTGACACCTAAATCTGTATCGCCATAGTAAACAATAGGATTATTACCAGAAATTTGATTCCAACCAATTGTAATAGTTGAAGAAGGTGAGTTAGTTAATATAAGTCTGTATTTATCATTAGAAGAAAATGACAAATAGCTTATTAATAACACTAATATAGAAAGTATTCTTTTTTTCATTTTAATTAAAATTTTTGCGTAAAACTAAAATGAAAAAACCTACAAAACTATGCGTACATAATAATTAACCAAATCTTAAAAAGCATAACTTTTTAATAAAAAACGCGTAACAAAAAATCAAAGAAAAAATAACTTTAACAGCCTAGATTTGTATGTTAAATTGATTCAATTATGAATAAGAATATAATTCTCTTATTGAGAATATCTTGCTTTTGTGTATTAATAGGTAGAGCATACCAATTTATTTTTTGGGATGCTCCATTTAGAACTTTATTATGGGATCAAAAACTAATTGAACCTTTAATCAACCTATTGGGTTACAGCTGGAAAGAATATGCTAACAGTTTAAGAATAGATTCTTTAATAAAACTATCAATAAAATTAAATGGTATTTTTTTCTTTATTAGTGCTTTTTTAGTATTATTTTCTAATAACAAATCTAAAAACTGGATGAAAACTATTATCTGGTTAAGTGGAATAAGTTTAATAATTCTAGCTTTACTTCAGACCAAAGAAAAGTTTTATCATTTGGCGATGTTTTTTGAACACTCGATTCAGTTTAGTTTACCATTCTTACTTATATATTTTACAAAAACCAATAACTATTTAAGCTTTACTTGGTATTTAAAAACCATCATTGCTCTTACATTTACTTGTCATGGTTTATATGCTATTGGCTGCATATATCCTTTGCCTGCAAATTTTGTAACCATGAGTTTAAATACTCTCCCTTTAACAGAAACTCAAGTAAAATACTTTCTATTTATTGCGGGTATATTAGACTTTATAATAGCTATAGGTATATTTATTCCTAAGTTGTACAAACCAATATTAATGTACGCGATCTTTTGGGGAAGTATAACTGCTATAGCTAGAATAGCTAGCGGACTAACTTATGATGTTTCAATAAATATATTTCATCAATACTTATACCAAACCATATATAGAGTTCCTCATGGAATAGCTCCTATAATTTTATTGTACCTTACTATAAAATATTCTTCATTTATTTCCCCACAAAACAATATATTAAGCTCAGATTTAGATTGTAACAAATAAATCTGTTTATAATTTATAGTGAAAATCATTTAATGCAACACTAATTTTACCTAATAAACTTTTAGCAACAAATTAGGGTCTGGACAATTATTCAGATCTCTTTTTTGTTCGTTCAATGAAGTAACTCCTTTATAATCTCCAAAACTTCCCTCTAAATCTTTTATTATTTGAAAATGTAAATGAGGAGCATAATCACCATTAACAGACGCATCTCCTAAATAAGCTAATTCTTCTCCTTTTTTGAATTCTTGACCAATTGTTAGATTTGATATAGATTCTAAGCTTAAATGCCCATAAAGAGTATAAAAAATTACTCCTTCAATTACATGTTCAAGAATAATTGTTGGCCCATAATCTCCAAAAGCAGTATTGTTTTTAAAACTATGCACCTTACCCTCTAACGGTACAAGCACAGGTGTATTCGCACTACACCAGAAGTCCATTCCTAAATGAATATTTCTTTCTTTTTTATAATCAGTTTCGAAAAAATGATTGCTTCTTTGGTATATTTTTCGTGTTTCGTTATAACCACCAAAAGCAACTGAGGCTTGTTTTTTATCTAATAAAGAATTAATATAATTTTCAAATTCTTCTGCAGATGTAATATCAAAGTCTAATAGCTCTTTATTAGACTCTGCTAAATCTAATGGAGTATACTTTTTATAATTAAAAGCATTTATAACATATAAAGGTTCACAACTATAATTAAATAGTAATTGTTCAAAAGAATTCATAATCTACTCTCCTATTTTTCGTTTAATCTTACTTAATTCATTAGCCAATATAGACAATTGATCTTCTAAATCATCCTTATAATCTGGTATACGCTTATAAAACACATATTTAATCTTCCATATTTCATCAATATCTTTCTTATCAAACTCTTTATCATCTATATTAATATGATCTGCACGTAAAACAACAGTGTTCTTTACCAAATACAACCTTCTTAATATTAATTTTCCTTTTACCAATACCAATACTAAAGTTCCATTAAGCAACTCTTTTATTTTATTGACTGGAAAATAATGACCTACAACAATATCATTGGGATACAATCCTTTGTCATGAGAAGTCATTTCCAAATTATTAATAGTATAACCACGCAAAGGCAATGTATTCTTAACAGGTAACTTTAAAGCTGGCATTTGATTAACAAAAGTTTCTTTTTCATAAAACTGAATATAATCAGAACTATTACTTTCTGTAATACATGGTATACTTGCAAATTTTTCTTGAGTCAACTCGTTTACATCTGTAGTTATACCACTTTTAAACTGCAACAACTCATTAACGGTTAAATCTCTAGTAAGTATATCATCAATTTTTATGCTAAATTTATTAGCAACCATAATAATTGTATCTATCTTAGGCTCACTCCTACCTTCTTCGTAAGCCCCTAGTGTTGCGCGCTTTAAACCAAATAAATCTGCGAAAGCCTGCTGACTTAAGTTCTTTACACTTCGTATTTTTTTAATGTTTTTTCCAAAAAACGACATAATTATGCTAATTTTATTTGCAAATATGATTTTTTTATGTAAATTTACACTATAATTATTAGCAAAAGCTACAAATATTAGCTATAAATAATAATTAAGCTATCAAATATAGCAATAAAAACTAGAGTCGACTAAAAAAATTAGCAAATTACTAACTAAAAACAAAAAACAACTATGTTATTAATCGTATCAGAATTGGTAAAATATACCATCAGTTTAGTGAGTTATATCGTAAACTTTTTGTAATATTAAATCCCTAAAACTAATCATTAAAATCTGATTTTACCAAGAATGAAAAAAACAAAATTTGACATCATTAAAGACTACTTAATCGAGTTAAATTACAGTATTACTCACGAAGATAAATCTAGTGGTATACTGATGATTCAAAAAGAAAGTGAAGGAATTAAAAACTTAATTATAGGTGTTGCAGATCCTATATTAATTATAGAACAATACATTTTTAAGATCAATACTCCTTCAGAAAATATCTTTAAACAATTGTTACAAAAGAACAGAGATATTGTTCATGGAGCATTTGTTTTAGATGAAACTGGACAAAAAGTAATCTTTAGAGATAGCTTACAACTAGAAAACCTAGACCTAAACGAGCTGGAAGGAAGTATCAACTCACTTAGCTTATTGCTTAGTGAATACTCAGAACAAATATTAGAGTTCTCAAAATATTAGCAATTATTTGATGTTCTGACTTCTCTAAAAGTTTAACCTAAAAAACTAACCATTTATGAGAAAAGAATATCAAATAAAACATAAGCTTTTTAAAAACTTTACAGATATAATTTATAATAACCAAAAGGTAGGAGAAATTAAACGAATGTCTTGGTATGGAAATCTTAATATTACAGTTAATGAGCTTTCATATACATTTATAAGAAAAGGAGTTTTAAATCCTATCATAGAAATTTATAATACCAATAACGAATTGTTGGGAAAAATAAAAAATAATGGTTGGGGAAAGTTAACTGTAGAATTTGAAAATAAAACCTACTTGTTTAAACCAATAAATAGATGGACAGGAATTTGGGGACTTTTTAAAAATGAACAAAAGATAAACTCTTTTAAAAATAAATTCTTAAAAGCCAGTTTAATTGACTACACAAACAACTTAAAACTACTTTTAATTAGTTTATCTATAATAAACTCAAGTCAACAAGTAGTTGTAGGATAAAACTAACCAATAAAAAAACAATATTATGATTATATCAACCACAGATACCGTACCAAACAAAGAAATAGTAACCATTTTAGGTGTTGCTAGAGGGAGTACCGTAAGAGCAAGAAATATAGGACGTGACATTTTTGCTGGCCTAAAAAATATAGTAGGTGGCGAAATTGAAGAGTATACCAAGTTGCAAGCTCATGCTAGAGAACAAGCTATGCAGCGTATGATAGAAGATGCTAGAAAACTAGGTGCAGATGCCGTAATTAATATTCGCCTTACTACTTCAATGGTTATGCAAGGTGCTTCAGAAATATTAGCCTATGGTACTGCCGTAAAATTAAGTTAGTATGGAAGCTGCAGCAATTGGATTTCAGTTACTAGTATGGGCTGTCATCCTCATCATATTAGTCTATTTAATTTTTAGGCGAATACGAGTTAAGAAAACAGAAAATTTTGAACATAGAGATAATTAAACACAAATTAAACCAATAAATCATGAATATTTTTAGAAGACTATTTAGAATAGGGAAAGCAGAAGCTAATTCTGCTATAGATAAAATGGAAGATCCCATTAAAATGACTGAACAAGGTATTAGAGATATGAAAGAAGACCTTGATAAGAGCTTAGAAGCTTTAGCACAAGTAAAAGCTATGGCTATTAGAGCTAATAACGAAAAAGAAGAGTATGCTTCTAAAGCAGAAGATTATCAAAATAAAGCAATGTTAATCTTAAAGAAAGCACAAGCTGGAGATTTAGATATAGCTGAAGGAGATCGTCTAGCTAAAGAGGCTTTAATTAAAAAAGAAGAAGCTAGTACTCATGTTGAAAGAGCTAAGGGAGAAGCAGAAAAATTTAACAAATCGGTTGCTCAATTAGAAAAGAATGTTTCTGATATCAAATCAAGCATTAGCAAGTGGGAAAACGAATTAAGAACCCTTAAAGCTCGTGTAAAGGTTGCAGATGCAACTAAAAATGTAAACAAGCAAATGGCAGAGATTGATAGTTCTAGTACTGTTTCTATGTTAGAACGTATGAAAGAGAAAGTAACTCAGAGTGAAGCCTTAGCTGAAGCTTACGGGGATATAGCAAATGAGTCTAAAAGCATAGACGAAGAACTAGATGCTGTTGTAGATACTACAGAAGCAAATGCCTTAAGCGATTTAGAAAAACTAAAAGAGCAATTAGGCATGACTGATAAAGGAGATTCTAAAGAATCTTAAAACAAATAACTTAAACTAACTAATAATACATGAACGGACTAACTGACATATTTTTTTCCTCGGTTAATATGCCTTTAACCATTCTACTAATCATCCTATTTTTATATTGGATATTAACTATGATGTCGGGTTTAGATTTCGATTTAGACTTTGACGTTGAAGTAGATGTGGATATTGACACTGATATAGATATAGACACCGACACAGCTTTAGATTCAGGTAATGTATCTTTTGATGATTTTGCAAATGCAGAGGTGAAAAAAGAAGACATCTTACCAAATAGAAAAAGAGATTTAAAGTGGTGGCAGATTGTATTGGTATACTTCAATTTTGTTGAATTACCATTTATGTTCACTTTCACTTTTTGGATTTTATGCTGGTGGTTTTTAACCGTGTTTTTTACAAATTTCACTCATAGTTATGATAATAGTTTTGGATTCATAATATTCTTCATAGCTATTATACCATCATTAATTCTAACAAAAATATTAACAAGTCCTTTTAAAAGGTTCTTTAAAAATTTTAGTAAGAAAGGAGAAGAATCATTAGACTTATTAGGGAGAAGAGGAGTTCTTATATCTAACCTTTCTGGCGACAAATTAGGATCAATGAAATTAATTGTAGATTCTAGTCCAATTAATGTTTACTGTAAATCTCTTAACGGGGAAAAAATCAACTCAGGTCAGGAAGTTTTGATTATAAAAGAATCATCTGATAAAAAATATTATTTTATTCAATCATATAAAAATTAACTAATTTATGGACACACTAAGTACAGGAGCACAAATAGCAATTTTCGCAGTTGTTGGTGTTATCTTTTTATTCATTGTTTTCATTGCAATTATTGCAATGTTTTACAAAAAAATTGCTCAAGGTCAAGCCTTAGTAAAGACTGGTTTTGGAGGTACAGCAGTAGCTTTCGACAAAGGTATGTATGTTATACCTGTTTTACACAAAGTAGAAATCATGGATATTTCTGTTAAAAAAATAGAAATTGAGCGTATTGGTTCTGATGGTTTAATATGTAAAGACAACATGAGAGCGGATATTAAAGTAGCTTTCTTTGTTCGTGTTAATAAATCTAAAGATGCTATTATCGAAGTTGCTCAGACTATTGGCTGTGAAAGAGCTTCATATATAGACACTCTTAATGAATTATTTGAAGCAAAATTCTCAGAAGGTTTAAAAACTGTAGGAAAACAATTTGAATTTATTGAATTATATGAATCTCGCAGTGAATTTAGAGATAAAATTATTTCAGAAATAGGTCGAGATTTAAATGGATATACACTAGAAGATTGTGCTATTGATTATTTAGAACAAACAGATGTAAACCATTTAAAATCTGATAATATTCTAGATTCTGAAGGTATCAAGAAAATTACTGAATTAACTGCTGCACAAAACATAAAATCTAACTTAATTAAGCGTGACGAAGAGAAAACCATTCGTAAGCAAGATGTAGAAGCACGAGAAGCCATTTTAGAGTTAGACAAGCAATTAGCAGAGAAAGAAGAACAGCAAAAACGTGAGATTGCAAATATTGTATCTCGTGAAGAAGCAGAAACTTTAAAAGTTGCTGAAGAAGAGCGATTAAAGTCTGAAACGGCTAGAATAGCAACTGAAGAAAAATTACAAATTGCTGAAGAAAACAAACAACGTCAGGTAATTGTTGCAGCTAAAAACAAAGAACGTACTGATGCTGTTGAAACAGAAAGAGTAATTAAAGACCGTGATTTAGAAGCTACAGAACGTGAAAGAATTGTAACACTTGCTCAAATTGATAAAGAGAAAGCTGTAGAGGTTGAGAAGAAAAACATTCAAGATGTTATTCGTGATAGAGTAATGCTAGAAAAAGGTGTTGTTGAAGAGCAGGAAAACATGAAAGATATTGAGGCATTTAAAGGTGCCGATCGTGAAAAGCAAGTAGCCATTACCTTAGCTGAAAAATCTGCTCAAGAGCAATTAATTAAGCGTATTAAATTAGCGGAGGCTGAAAAAGAAGCAGCTAAGCAAAAAGCCGAAGAAATTAATATTCATGCTCAAGCACAGAAAGAAGCATCTGTTAAAGAAGCAGAAGCTCGTAAAATCTTAGCAGAAGCACAAGCAAAAGAAGAAGCTACTCTAGGTATGTCTGAGGCTCAAGTAATGCATGCTAAAGCTGAAGCTAGTGAAAAGCAAGGTTTGGTTGAAGCTACTATTATAGAAAAAACTGCTATTGCTGAAGCAGCTGGAATTGAAGCAAAAGCAGAAGCTATTAAACTTCAAGGAATTGCAGAAGCTGAAGTAATTAAAGAAAAAGCATTAGCACAAGCTAGCGGAGATAAAGAAATTGCATTTGCTGAAGCAGCTGGAATTGAAGAGAAAGCAGAAGCTATGAAGAAACTTGATGGTGTAGGTAAAGAACACGAAGAGTTTAAGTTAAAGCTTGATAAAGAATTACAAGTAGACTTAGCAGAAATCAATATCCAGAAAGATATTGCAGATGCTCAAGCAGATGTAATTGGAGAAGCGTTAAAAGCGTCTAATATCGATATTGTTGGTGGTGAGACAATGTTCTTCGATCAGATTATTGGTCAGATTACCAAGTCTAAAGGAATTGACAGGTTAGTGAACCATTCAGATAACATTACTCAAGTTAAAGACGCTATTTTAGGTAGCGATGATGTAAAAGGTAATTTATTAGACAAAATAAAAGACTTTGCAACTGAATATGGTATTGGATCTGAAGATATCAAAAACCTAACCATATCTAAACTATTATTAGACTTACAAGCTAAAGCTAGCTCTACAGATGAACAAAACACTTTTGGTAATCTGTTCAACCTAGCAAAAGCCTTAGGATTATCAGATAAGAAATTGAAGTAATTCAACTTCGTCAAAAAAGCTCAGTATGAATATTCATACTGAGCAACAGACGGAGATTTAATAAGAACTAACCGGTTGTTCTCTCCTACTTCTCTTTCGTTACTATTATTAACCTTATTAACTTAAAGAATTATGGGATTTGCACAATTCATGGTTAGCTCTATTAAGAGTAATAACCGTAGACAACAACGTGTACAATTTGATAAAGAAGACATATTAAATAGCTATACTAAAAACAAAACTAAACCTGTTTTTAAGAAAGCAAGTCAAGAACAACTTTTGAAAATTAGAAAGCGTTTACAAAAGAGTAATCAAGTCTATCAACAAAAATTAATTGGATATACTTTTTTATCAGTCGTATTCATTGGTACGATAATCTATTATTTTAATGAAATTATTTCATTTATATTTTAATAAATGCAAGAAGAAAACAACCAACATACTAACCAATTAGAAGGCGGAACTTACGAGATTATTCAATCGCGTCTTCAAAAACATAAACAAGATTTAGTAGAGCGTTTACAGAAACTAAATACTTCTAGAAAAGATGTTTTTGGAGCTGTAGAAACCAAACTAATTGCTAACGATAGAATTAATACAGAAAACACTTGTATTGCTAGAGATATTGTGGCATTGGGTACAGCTTGTTTATTTGGCTATAACGTTCATTTTGGACTTCGTACAGAAATTAAACTTTCTGATGTATTTAGCCAATATACTTTTCAAGATCAAAGTTTTCACCAGCAAGAGCTAACCTTAATAAACGACGATATATTCTTAAACGATTTTCAAAATCTATATAAATACTATCGTAACACCTTTTTTGCTAAGTTTAACCTTATTGGTAATTACCTATACATGGTCTTTCAAATAAGCGAAAACACTACCGATATTAAAACCTTTAAGTGGTTAATTAAGGATAATACTTTGGTTTATATAGATAACCGTAGTGATCATGAATACAAGTTTCCTACTCAACATGAATTCCGTTGGCAAGAAACCAATTATGATAATCATCGTAACGGAGCTCATCCGCATGTATCTATACTAGACAAAATATTTGTAGAAACCATTGGTGGAGACTTAACCATAAAAGTTGAAGATAATACAGATGAAGGAAAAGGTATTTTAAATGAACCTGTAGAACATAGAGACCAAACCTTAGAAGATGGTAAATTTCTATACGCAGACTTAGGTAACCTAACTGTTTTAAGTATTACACCTTACCAGGAAACGGCTCGTTATTTTGTATATAACCACAAAGTACAACAAGTAGAACGTATACAAAGTATAGAAGATACCGCTGTACTCCTACCCGATAATCACGGATTAATTTTTCCAGATGGTTACTACTTACAAACTGGTGAATTTAAGAAGTTTGAAAAGAGTATTGAGCAAGTAAAATTCCAGAAAAAAGTTGCCTCTCCTAATGGTGAAGATTACTTGTACGTTTTTTACGAAGAAGGTAAAGGAGATTATGTGTTAATGACTTATAACATCATTGAACAAACCATTAACACACCTATTATATGTAACGGTTACACTGTTTTAGAAAATGGGGAGTTATGCTACTTTAAATCTGAAGATGATTCTACCAAACATCATGTTGTTCAGATTTGGCAAACACCTTTTTCAAAAACGGTTCAAACCAACACTGCTCATAACGATTCTTTAATCTATAAAATAGGTAATAAAGATATTGTAAAAGCAATGGCAGAATGCCAAGAGTTAATTACGCTTTTAAATAAAGAAGATAATTACGATGGCCTTTACGATGATATTAGTAAACAAGCTACTGATGTTTTAGATTCTTATTATTGGATTAATGAACCCGACACTTCAAACTTAAACATTCCATTAGCAGAACTAAAATCTACTGCTAATGCAGCTATTGATGAGTTTGAAAAAGTAGTACAGTTAAAAAAAGCGGCTACTCAAGCTACTCAAGAAGTAGAGCAAGATATAAAAGACTTATTCGATAAGATTAAGCACAGTAGTTTTAAATCTATTGACGATTTTGTTGAAGTACTTACTAGATTACGTGGAGCACAAGGAGCTACCATTAGTTTAAAAGATATTCGTTATACCAATGCTACTCGTATAGAAGAGTTATCAGCTGAAATTAGCGAACAAACTGAGCGTATTTCAAGAAGATGTGTTAGTTTTCTATTAGATGAAAAAGCGCTTCTACCCTATCATAATAGATTAGAAGAAAAAGTTACTGCTTTAGAAAACATAAAAAAGGTTGTTGAAGCCAAAGAGTTAGAAGAAGAAATCAATCAGATTAGTACCGATTTAGAAATGCTAATTGACATTGTAAACAATCTTCAGATAGAAGATACTTCGCACTCTACAGCTATCATAGATACTATTTCGTTGCTTTTTGCAGAGATTAATCAGTTAAAAGCTGGTTTAAAGCGTAAAGCCAAAAGTTTAAACGAATCAGAAAGTAAAGCAGATTTTATTGCTCAGCTGAAATTATTTGATCAAAGTATTATCAACTTTATAGATATTGCTAATACGCCTGAAAAATGTGATGAATACTTAACCAAATTATCGGTTCAGTTAGAAGAGTTAGAAGGGAAATTTGCAGATTTTGATGAGTATATTACTCAAATTATCGAAAAGCGTGAAGAAGTTTACGCGGCTTTTGAAACACGTAAAAATGCATTGGTAGAAGCTAAGAATAAGAAAGCTATTACCCTACAGAATGCAGCCCAACGAATTTTAGGAAGCATATCTAAAAAAGCAGCTACCTTTAATAATGCTGAGGAAATTAACGGATATTTTGCTTCCGACTTAATGGTTAGCAAAATTCAAAGTATCATTCAACAGTTAAAAGATATTGATGAAGTTGGTAAAGCAGAAACTTTAGAGTCTAACCTAAAAACATCTAAAGAAGAGACCGTACGTAAGCTAAAAGATAAATTAGACTTATATGAAGACGGTGATAATGTTATTAAACTAGGTAAGCACAAGTTTGGTGTAAACAAACAACCTTTAGATTTAAACATAGTTGCTAAAAATGATGCACTTTATTTCCATTTAACCGGTACGGATTTCTATGAAAAAATAGAGAATGACATTTTAAATACTTCACAACATATCTGGAATCAGGAATTAATTTCAGAAAATAATGAAGTATACCGTTCTGAATATCTAGCGTATAAAATTTATAAGGCTGAAGGTTTAAAAAAGCTATCACTTTTAAACGCCGATGATTTAACTACTTTAGTTAAAAAACAAAGTAGTGAAAACTATGCAGAAGGGTATGTAAAAGGAGTTCATGATGAAGATGCTTTAGCCTTATTAACTACTTTAATTAAAACCGAAGAAAATTTAGGTTTATTAAAATACAATCCAACAATTAGAGCTTATGCTCAATTGTTTTGGAATAGTTTAGAAACAGCAGATAAAGATGTCCTTAACAAACAAATAAAAGCCTCTGGAAGTGTATTAGCTTTATTTCCGGAGTCTAATGAGTTTGAATTTGTTATTGAATCTTTAGATAGTCAAATAACTAATTTCTTAGATACATGGAACCATTCTAATGTATCTAGCAAAAGTATTGCAGAATATTTATTTCATGAATTAAATAGTGATGACAACTTTTGCATTAGTGCTCATGCTCTAGAATTAAAAGAAGCTTTTAAGGAGTATTTAAAAGTTAACAATGGTACAGCTTCTTTTCAGAATAGTTTACAATCAATAACTATTATAGAAGATAAAGTTTCTTTAGCTAAACAATGGCTACAGTCTTTTATACAAAGTACTAACGATAATCGTTCTTTTTATAGTTACGAAACCATTGCACTTCTTTTATTTAACGGGCATGTAAACAAAAAGATAAACCATATCAATGCCATAGAAAACATTACTACTTTAAAAGGTAGTCATGGTGTAATTAAAGGGCATGACTATGAGTTTAACTATCACTTGTTTATTGAAAAATTAGAAAAATACAATAAGCAAGTAATTCAAGATTTTATAGCTTACAAAAAGGCTAAAAAAGAATTAACAGAGCAACAAAAACACACTTTAAAATTAGAAGAGTTTAAACCTAAGGTATTATCATCTTTTGTTAGAAATAAATTAATTGATCAGGTTTATTTACCGCTGTTTGGAGATAACTTATCTAAACAATTAGGTACCGTAGGCGAAAATAAACGTACCGATCGTATGGGTATGTTATTACTAATTTCTCCACCTGGTTATGGTAAAACTACCTTAATGGAGTATATCTCTGAACGATTAGGATTGGTATTTATGAAAATAAACGGTCCGGCAATTGGTCATGAAATTACTTCGGTAGATCCTATGGCGGCAAACAACTCAGCAACTAAACAAGAACTAGAAAAACTGAATCTTGCTTTTGAAATGGGAAACAATGTGATGTTATATTTAGACGATATTCAGCACTGTAATCCAGAGTTTTTACAGAAGTTTATTTCATTAGCCGATGGTCAGCGTAAAATTGAAGGTGTTTATAATGGGGTTACTAAAACCTACGATTTTAGAGATAAAAAGTTCTGTGTAATTATGGCGGGTAACCCATATACAGAAAGTGGAGATAAGTTTAGAATTCCAGACATGTTAGCTAACAGAGCTGACATATACAATCTAGGTGATGTAATTGGAGATTCGGCCGATCTATTTAAACTGAGTTTAATTGAAAATGCCTTAACATCAAACGATTTATTACGCCAATTAAGCAGTAAAAACTTTGATGACATTTATAGCATCATTAACTACATAGAACAAGGTAGTGAAGGTACACTAGACTTAAAAGGAAACCACACTAAGCAAGAAGTTCAAGATTACATTTCTGTATTAGAGAAAGTATTAAGAGTACGTAACGATGTGTTAAGTGTAAACGAACAGTACATTAAGTCTGCTGCTATGGAAGATGCCTACAGAACAGAGCCGTCTTTTAAGTTACAAGGTTCGTATCGTGATATGAATAAGTTGGTAGCTAAGGTAGTTCCCATTATGAATGAAAAGGAATTAACTACACTGCTACTTTCACATTACGAAAGTGAATCGCAAACTTTAACCAGTGCTGCAGAAGCTAATTTATTAAAGTATAAAGAATTGGCTAATACCCTATCTGAAGAAGAACAACAACGTTGGGAAGCCATTAAAACTACTTTTGTAAAGAATAACAAGCTAAAAG
Organism: Pseudofulvibacter geojedonensis; assembly: GCF_042675745.1. Taxonomy (NCBI): domain Bacteria; kingdom Pseudomonadati; phylum Bacteroidota; class Flavobacteriia; order Flavobacteriales; family Flavobacteriaceae; genus Pseudofulvibacter; species Pseudofulvibacter geojedonensis. The sequence continues at coordinate 134,791 of NZ_JBHTJM010000002.1, forward strand.
GTTTTGGGAGCCAAAACGAAATGGCTCAAGTATTAAGTCAGTTAATGCAATTCTCTGATAATTTAGAAGGAATTAAAGAAGTGTTGGCAAAAGGGTTTGAAAAGGAATAATGAAAAACCTTATCAAAAATGAACAAATCAAATTTAACTTTAATCCTTTTGGAGGATTAGATGATGATGAAAATAATTTTGTTCTACAACCTGAAATAGATTTTAAAGAAGTTGAGGAGCTCTTAAAAGATAATTCTGCTATTACAATAGAATTGGTAGGAAGAAAAGGCAGAGGTAAAACCTCTCATTTAAGAGCTCTTTCAAACTACATTAAAGATTGTGAATTTATTCAGTTATCAACAACTAACAAGGCGTTTAGTACTAATACCAAAAAGTCTATATATATTATAGATAGTATTCATCATTTAAAATTAACCAACCGTTTAAGTTTATGGAGACAAAAAAACAATTCATTTATTATCTCCACTCACATTAGTAAAAAGTTAGAATTTATAAGTACTGGTAGAAAATTTAAATCATATAAAATTGGTCAAAACTCTAAAGAAGATTTAAAACTTTTAATTCAAAAAAGAATAGCTTTAGCTTCTAACATTAATAACTTTCATGATATAGATTTAAATAACACCTTTTTAGAAAATCTTTCTGCAAAACATAAGTCTGATAAGCGAGCGATATTAACTAACCTTTATTCTTCATTTAAGCAAAAATGAAAAACTTACATGAATACATTAAATTTGAATTTATCCCTAATAACACTACTTATAAAGCCTCAGAGTTTATTATTGGTACAATAACAATTCAAGCTCTAAAAGACTTTTCTGTTGATGCTTTTGGAGTTTATTTAAAAAAGAGAATAAAGGGTCAACTATCTACACCGCCTAATCAATCTTTTAGTATTACAAATATTATTCATGAAAATATTTGGAGAGCTGGACAAATTTATGAATATAACATTGAAATACTAATCCCTGAAAACGCTTATAGCTATTCTGGCGAAAATGTTGAAGTATTATGGGCTATCGTATTTGAATTAGACCCATCTAGTGAAACTTCTTCTACTCTCAGAAAAGATTTCCTTAAAAATGTAGAGTTTCATAGCTTATTTAAATCATTTAGTAACTTCAAACATGAGTATTATATAAACATATTACCTAAAGAAGATAATTACGAAATTATACCTATAAAAAACTCATTAGCAAACAATAACAAAATGTTCATCATACTTGGTGTTATCATTTTAATTATTGCAACCTGTATATTTCTTTTTTTAGACAACGGATTCTTTTTTGGATTAATAATAACTGGTTTGGGTGGTTATGTACTTTATAAAAACATTTATCATACTATTAGTATTGGTAAATTAGGAAAGATTACTTACTCTACTCATTTGCATACAGATGATGAATTCATGCTTAGATTAAGACTCTCAAACAACCAACGATCTATTAAAAAACTAAACTATTATTGCTCTATAACCGAAAAAGTTAGAGATGATAGAGGTACTTCGACTACTACTCGTTCAGAAACAGTTTATAAAAGTCCTAAAAATACTTTTAAGCAAAGCATAAAAAAGGATAATGAATTATTAATACCATATCCTAAAAAAAGTTTTCCTATTGACATTGATATAAATGATGTTGAATTAATATGGAATGTGAATTTAGATTTTGAATTTAAAAATGATACAACCTATATTCAAAAACTCCCTATAAAAATATCAAAATCCTAAAACAACTCTAATTGCCCACTCTTATATTGAGCATGCAAACTCGTATTCAATTTAGGCATTTTTTTTCCTTTAAAATATTTAAAACGAGCCATAGTAACTAAATCATTTATCTGCTTGGCTATATTACCTTCTCCCCTCATTCTATTACCATAACGACTATCGTTTAAAGTTCCTCCATGGCAATCGGCAATTTGATTGAGTACTTTCTCTGCTTTATCGGGTAATGTTTTATGAATCCAATCGGTAAAAATTTCTCCAATAGCACCATTTAACCTTACAATAGTATGACCAATAGACAATGCTCCTGCTTCAGATACTGCTTTGGCTAGAGGCAATACTTCATGACTATTAATAGCAGGAATTAAAGGTGCTAACATAGCGTTTACTGGTACTCCATTATCAGAAAGTATTTTAATAGCCTTTAAACGTTTTTGTATACTGGCTGTTCTGGGTTCTAAAACCCTCCTAGTTTCTTCAGACAATGATGTAACCGACACATTAACTGCTATTAAATTGTCTTTAGCTAACTCTGTAAGGATATCAAGATCTCTCAGTATTAAAGCGTTTTTAGTAATAATAGCTACTGGGTGTTTATACCTTAGAAAAACTTCTAAACACTTTCGAGTTATTTCATATCTTTTTTCAGCAGGCTGATAACAATCTGTATTACCAGAAAGTACTATTGGGTAAGCTTGCCAAGATTTCTTCTTTAACATTGCTTCTAACAACTTAGGAGCATCTTTCTTAACCAATATCTTTCTTTCAAAATCCAGTCCAGCACTATATCCCCAATACTCATGGGTATTACGAGCAAAACAGTAAATACAACCGTGTTCGCATCCTTGATACGGATTCATAGAATATTGCATTCCTACATCAGGACTTTTAACTTTATTCACAATTGTTTTAGGGAAAACATCTATAAACTGTGTTTTGTTTTTATCTGCTTCTTCTTGTTCTTTGTAACAGAATTCTAAAAAATCATCACGTATTTCATGACTCAACTCAAAAAATCGGTTGTGTACATTTTTTTGGGCGCCTCGCCCTTTTATAGGTGATTTAGAATTCATGAGTTTAATAAAACAATCTAGGAATGGTTATAAAATTACTGCTTAATTCTTCATGAAAATGTTAAAACCAAACTAGGTTATTAACAAATTAAATTGGTACTTTTACCTAAGTAATAAAACCTACTGGTGTCAAAAAAAAAGCAACATAAATCGGCTCTAACAGAAAATGATGGTGTACCACAACCCAAAATGGTTAATGCGAATGCTATGGTACGTAAAAAAGAAATTTCTGTAGAAAAATATGTTTCTGAAATTCAGAAAGGTAGTCGAGTATTTCTAAGTAAAGCCATTACATTAATTGAGAGTACCAATCCTAAGCACAAAGAAAAAGCAAATGCTATTTTAAAGACTTGTTTACAAACTCCTAACAAATCAATAAGAATTGGAATTACTGGAGTCCCAGGTGCTGGAAAAAGTACCTTTATTGAAGCTTTTGGGACTTATTTAACCAGTTTAGGTAAAAAAGTAGCTGTATTAGCTGTAGACCCTAGTAGTTCTGTTACCAAAGGAAGCATTCTAGGCGATAAAACTAGAATGGAAGAATTAGTACGAAACGAAAATGCTTTTATTCGCCCTAGTCCGTCTGGAAATTCTTTAGGAGGTGTAGCCAGAAAGACGAGAGAAAGTATGATGCTTTGCGAAGCTGCGGGTTATGACACTATTTTAGTAGAAACTGTTGGAGTTGGACAAAGTGAAACTGCTGTTCATTCTATGGTAGATTTCTTTTTATTATTAAAATTGGCTGGAGCTGGTGACCAATTACAAGGAATAAAAAGAGGGATTATAGAAATGGCCGACACCATAGTCATTAACAAAGCAGATGGTGACAATATAAAACGTGCAAAACTAGCTAGAACCGAGTTTAAACGTGCTTTGCAATTATATCCTCATAAAGACAATGGATGGCTCCCTAAAGTAACTACTTGTAGTGCTTTAAAAAATGATAATATTGATGGAGTCTGGGACATTATTAATGAATATATTGAGTTGTCTACAAATAATAACTCTTTTAAAGACAGACGTGCAGAACAAAACAAGTTTTGGTTGGTTCAAACTATAGAAGAGCAATTAAAAGAAAACTTTTATTCTCATCCTGAAGTTGCCAAACAACTCATAATACTTACCAAAGAAGTAGAAAAAGGAACTATTTCTCCTTTTGATGCGGCTGAGCAATTATTAAGTTTGAAATAGAATTATTTCTTTTCATACACTAACTCCCCTCCGATAAAAGTTTTTAGAACTTTAGCTTCTGGAACCTCATTGATATCAACAGTCATAATATCTCTATCTAATATTACAAAATCGGCAAATTTTCCTATTTCAATGCTTCCTTTTTCTTGTTCTTCAAAATTAGAATGTGCTGCCCAAATAGTCATACCTTTTAAAGTTTCTTCTCTAGTTAAAGCATTTTCCATTTGGTAACCATTCTCTGGGTATCCTTTTAAATCTTTTCTTGCTACAGCAGCATAAAACGTCAACATTGGGTTTACCTTCTCTACCGGGAAGTCTGTTCCTAAAGCTACTTTACCATAATTGTTTAGTAACTTTTTATAAGCATAACCATTTTTAATTCGCTCTTTCCCTACTCTATCTTCTGCCCAATACATGTCTGAAGTAGCATGTGTAGGTTGTATAGAAGGGACAATTTTATCGAAAAAATGAAAATCTTTTTCATCTACAATTTGTGCATGCTCAATTTTCCACCTTCTATCTTCTTTACCTTCTAAAGCTTCTTTATAAGTCTTTAAAACTATATAATTAGTAGAATCCCCAATTGCGTGTGTATTCATCTGAAAATCTGAATTAGCAATTCTTCTAGCTGTCTCCTTTAAATTATCTACGCTAAATATTAACGCTCCATGGTGATGGTCTAAATCTGAATATGGTTCTTTCATAACAGCTCCTCTAGATCCTAAAGCACCATCTCCATAATACTTAAAAGAACGAACATTCATATAATCTGTTTTATAAATTCCTTTCTTTAAATAATAATCTAAATTTTCTTTACTTGCAGAAGCCATTGCATAAATACGCATTTTAAGCTCATTAGCTTGCTGTAAACTATCCATTAACTTTATTTCATAACGTTCTAAACCAGCTTCATTTACTGTTGTTAACCCAAGGCTAAAACACTTTTCTGCAGCTAATTTTAAAGCTTGAGCAGACTCTTTTATAGTTGGTTTTGGTATTGTAGAACGTATTAACTCCATTGGAGCATCTATAAAAACACCTGTTAGTTTTCCGTCCTTTTTTAAAATTTCTCCTCCCGAAGCCGGAGTATCAATGGTTACTCCCGCCAAATCTATCGCTGCCTGATTTGCCAATAAAGCATGTCCGTCTACTCTACGTATGGCTACAGGTGTAGTAGGAAACAAGCTATCTAACTTTTCATTTGTTGGATATTCTTTTACTTCCCAATCGTTCTGATCCCAACCTCTACCAGTAATATAACTTAATTGATTCTTTTTCTGAAAATCAACTAAGACTTCTAAAACCTCTTCATAGCTCTTAGTTCCTTCCAGTCTTACTTTTTGCTCAACCAATCCCATTCCTAAAAAATGACAATGAGCATCTATTAAACCTGGATAAACAGGTTTTCCTTCTGCGTCAATTACTTGATTTGATTGGTATTTATTTTTAATTTCTTCTGATTCTCCAATAGCTACAAACATTCCGTCTTTTATAGCAAATGCGCTAGCTTTAGGTAAAGAATCACTCACAGTATATATATTAGCGTTTGTTACTAATATATCTACAGTTTCTTTTTTTTGACTACATGCTACTAATAGTATGCTAACTAATAATAAAATATTTTTCATTGGGTAATAAGTCTTAAATTAAATAAAAAAGGAGCTTTCTCTTTGTAATAACTAAGCATTATATTTAGCAATTAACCACTGCTGCAGTTTATACATTCCTAATGCTACTAAAGTTCCGAATACAAATCCTGTCAACACATCTCCAGGATAATGAACTCCAATATAAATACGGCTATAACCTACCATAAAAGCCCATAAGAATAACAAAACAGCTATGTACTTAAAATGCTTTTTTAATACTTGTCCCATAAAAATTGCTAATGCCATAGAACTTGTTGCATGAGCTGAAAAATAACCTCCTTTACCTCCACATGAATCCTTTACTAATCTTACCAAATCTGGCATGTCATAGCAAGGTCTTAAACGCAACATTAATTCATATTTAAAATATTTAGAAACTTGATCGGTAACTAAAATCATTAATGCAACTGTTAACATAGTAAGTAAAGTACCCTTAAGTCCTAACTTTTTATATAGTAAAAACAGTAATAAAGCGTACAAAGGAATCGCATTCCATTTACCGGTAATAAACATCCAGAAACCATCCCATGTAGAGCTTCCTAAGCCATTTAAGAATAAAAATAAATCGGTGTCTAACTGAAGAATACTTTCCATATAAGTACTAGTTTTCGTAACGAGCTACTTCTCTATCGTAAAACTCTGAAGCTTCTTTTATAGCAGTTTGAGATTCTGTAAGTAATTCTTGTTCGTCGTTTTTATCAAAATCTTCAAACCATTCAATTTCATCATTTTCTAAGTTAATTATAAACCTAGGAAAGTCGGTATGAATAACAAAAATAGCATCTGGTAAATCGGTATTATCTCCTAATATAAACTTTGGTAATTCCATAATATCTAGTTCGACTCTTTCTGAGCGATTAATTTTTTAGTTAAATAATTAAAACGTAAAAATAACAATATAGCAGAAACTGTTAAACCAGCTAATAAGCCTAACCATATTCCTGCACTTTTATATTCTGTATGCAACCCTAAATAATAACTTATAGGGAAGCCAACTACCCAATAAGCTATAAAGGTGAACAACATTGGCATCATAACATCTTGTAAGCCCCTTAAAGCTCCTAGAACTACGACTTGCACACCATCTGATATTTGAAAAAATGCCGCAATTAAAATTAAAACACCTGCTGTTTTTACAACATCGTAAGTATTTAGTAAATCTGCTTCATTATTGTAATTCACAAATAAGTCTGGAAACACCTTATAACCGGCAATAAAGATGCCTGCAAAGATAATCTCTATAAATAAGGTTAAAGCAAAAACTGAAAAAGCAATTCTACGCAACTCTACAAAGTTTTTCATCCCTTTTTGATTTCCTACTCTAATCATTGCAGCTACACTAAGCCCCATACCTACCATAAAAGTTAGAGATGATAATTTTAAAGCTATCTGATTTGCTGCCTGTGCGTTTTGTCCTAAAACCCCCGACAACCATATTGCAGCTGTAAAAATTGCTACCTCAAATAACATTTGCATTGAAGATGGAAAACCTAGATTTACAATCTTCTTGATGACCGATTTTTGTATAGACAACATGTTTAAATTAGTAACATACATTCTAAATTTTTCTTTAGAACGTAATAGCCACCAAATAAATAATACCATAATAATTCTAGAAACTAAAGTTCCTATTGCCGCACCAGTAATCCCTAGTTTGGGAAAACCTAACTTACCATAAATTAATAAGTAATTTAATAAGACATTAATACCATTGGCTATTAAAGTTGCCCACATAGCGTACTTGGTTTGAGACAAACCATCTGAAAATTGCTTAAATGCTTGAAAAATAATTAATGGTATTAACGACGCCGCTACAATATTTAAATAAGGCATAGCTAGTTCTACTACTGCATCTGGCTGCTTCATATGATACATAAGTGGCTTGGCAATTAAAACTGAAGTAAATAAACCCAAGGCTAGCACTGTACACAAAAACAAACCATGTTTAAAAGCCGCTTTTACTCTATCTTTATTTCCTTCTCCATCTGCCTCGGCAACTAAAGGTGTAATTGCTGTAGAGAACCCAATTCCTAAAGACATGGCAATAAACAAAAAGCTATTACCTAAAGACACTGCAGCAAGTTCTGTAGTACCTATTTTACCTACCATGATATCATCTATTAAACCAACCATGGTATGACCAACCATACCCAATATTACTGGATAGGCAAGCTTTAAGTTATAACGAAACTCTTTAGTATAATTAGAAAAATTCAAACCGCTGATTTAAGTGTGCAAAGGTAAAAGAAATACTTATCATTTAAATCAATAGCTATTGTATTTATTATATTGCAGTATCAATAAAATTTATATTGTGAATACCACCAACAATACTGTACAAAAAATTGTAGAAAAATTAGATTTACTACCGCATCCAGAAGGAGGATTTTATAAAGAAAATTATAGGAGTTCAGAATTCATCAAACAACCTCATTTACCCAATCGGTTTTCGGGTGATAGAAATTTCTCAACGGCTATTTATTTTTTGTTAACCTCTGGTAATTTTTCGGCTTTTCATAGAATTCAACAAGATGAAGTTTGGCACTTTTATGAGGGATCACCCTTAAATGTTCATGTTATTACTCCAGAGGGAAATTATACAAAACATAAAGTTGGCCATATTCACCAAGGATTACAACCTCAGTTAATAGTACCAAAAGGATGTTGGTTTGCTTCTAACATAGATGAAGAAGATTCTTATACTTTAGTAGGGTGTACTGTTGCTCCCGGTTTTGATTTTTCTGATTTCGAATTAGCAGTAGAAAAGGACTTAAGTAAGTTATATCCGCAACATTCTCATATCATTAACCAGTTAACTAGAAGCTAATATGTCTTATCAAATACATCCTACTCCAAATAATATTAGTTGTACGAATACTATTGCTAGAATGATCGATGGTCTTATATTTCGTTACTATTGGGCTACAGAAGGCTTAACTGATGATGATTATACTTTTAGACCAGTTGAAGGTAGTATGAATTTAACTGAGTTGCATATGCACATATACGATTTAGCTTTTATCACCAATAAAACTTATGGTGGTTCACCTACCTATAAAAAGGAATATTTAACTAGTTTTGACAGCGCTAGACAAGAAATACTCAGATTATATGAAGATGTAAGCAATCGCTTAAAAGAAATGCAAGATGATAACCAACTCAATGAATTTGTAGTTAAACCTAAATCTTTAGATGGTGAATTTCCGTTTTGGTATACACTAAATGGACACATTGCAGACTGTTTAACTCATATTGGACAACTAATTTCTTGGCGACGCATAAATGGTAATCCACAACCTAAAGGAGTAAATGTATTTTTAGGAAAACAACTTTAACATGACAAACAACGATATACTAAAACGATTACGTTTTACCTTTGATTATAATGATGCCCAAATGGTGGCAATTTTTAAACTCGCCGATTATGAGGTAGAAGTAGAAGAAATGACTGCTTGGTTAAGAAAAGATAATCACCCAGATTATTTAGAACTGATTGATAAAGATTTGGCTATTTTTTTAAACGGATTAATTAACGAAAAAAGAGGTAAAAGAGAAGGTCCGCAACCTACACCAGAAAAAAGGTTAACCAATAATCTTATTTTAAAGAAACTTAAAATAGCTCTAAACCTAAAAACTGATGATATTATAGCTGTATTTGCTTTGGTAGACAGAAAGATTACGATGCCTGTTTTAAATTCTTTTTTAAGAAACCCTAAACAAGACCAATACCGCATTTGCCAAGACCAATATTTAAGGTGGTTTTTAAGTGGTCTGCAAGCTAAGTATAGATCAAAATAATAACACAAGTACTTTTTTTATAAAACCCGGGCAATATTCTGTAAGATAACGGCGTAATATTTGATGAGAAAAATATGCTTTTTACTCGTAAAAAAATTATACTACCAATATGATACTAAAAAAAACTAACCCTATTTTTATGCTTTATCACTATTTATTCTTTTGGACAAAAAGAAAATTCAAATAATAATAGAAGCTCATACAAAAACAAAGGTTTTTTTAATATCACTAAGATATCTTTTACAAATATTAATAGCTTAGAACGAGATATTTTCATTCCTGGGGAAGGGGGATTTTATTCAGAACTTGACGATAGTAATTCTTTTGCTTGGAGCCTTCAAACTATTAATGGTTATTTCATTTCACCTTATTTTTCTTTAGGAATTGGTGTAGGACTTGATGGTTATCATAAACCTGATTTTAATACATTTCCTATTTTCTTAGATATTAGGGGATATTTTTCAGATAAAGAAAATTCTATTTACTCGTTTCTAGATTTAGGGCCGACTTTAAATATTGGTGGAGAAAATTCTAATTTACGAAAAGGATTCTTAGCCAATATAGGTATTGGATATAAATTTAAAATTCATAAGAATCTAAATTTAATATCAGATATATTCTATTCTCATAAAACGGTTAGCTTAACAAATGAAGGTATAGCTAAATCCAATGATAAAATAAAAGCAAACGGAATTGGTCTAAGTTTAGGTCTTATATTTTAATTATTAAATTATAAGAATTTTACTTTTCCAACTTCTTACTCTGAATTACCTCATACTTATCAAACAAATACACTAAAGAAGTCATAGTAGCAGCTCCTAATTCTAATTCGCGTTTGTTTACATGTTCAAAGGTATCATTAGCTGCATGATGGTGGTCGAAATAACGCTGAGAGTCTGGTCTTAATCCGCACAATACATTGTCTCCTTTTAGCGGGCCAATATCTGCACCACTTCCTCCCTTTTCAAAAAAGTGAATTAAATAAGGTTTAAATAGTTTTCTCCAACTTTCTACTTTTTTAAAGTTTTCTTGAGAACAATCAAAAGAAAAACCTCTAGGTGTAAAACCTCCTGCATCACTCTCTAAAGCAAATACATGGTTTTCTCCCTTCTCTTTAGCCACTTTTGCATACTTTTTCCCTCCACGTAAACCGTTCTCTTCATTCATAAACAATACCACTCTAATAGTATGCTTAGGTTTATAACCTGTTTCTTTAAACAAACGCAATACTTCCATAGATTGTACCACTCCTGCTCCATCATCGTGAGCGCCATCTCCTAAATCCCACGAATCTAAATGACCACCCACTACCATAATTTTATTAGGATAGGTACTTCCTCTTATTTCTCCTATTACATTATAAGACTCTACATCTTTTAACTGTTTACAGTGCTGAGCAAAAAAGAATTGAGTTGTTGGGTCTAATTTTAACATAGAACTCAATAATTCTGCCCCGTTAGTGCTTATTGCAGCAGCAGGTATTCGTTTACTTACTGGAGTATCTCCATAACTCATTGATCCTGTATGTGGCAAATCGTCTAAACGCAAATTAACAGACCTTACCAAAACCCCAACCGCACCATATTGAATTGCTTTCTCAGCACCTTTATATCGCTGATCTACACAACCTCCATAAGCACGAAATGTTTGAATTAAATCGGCTTGCATAGGCCTATTGTAAAAAACTATTTTGCCTTGTATTTTTTCTCTACCTAAAGTAGCTAATTCATCAAAGTTTTGTACTTCTACCACTTCGGCTTTTAATCCGCCAGCTGGTGTTGCAACAGAACCTCCTAAAGCGCAAATAGGTACCGTAGTAGTGTTACCTGGTGCCGATTCTATATAAGCAAACTCTTTAGCTCCTCTTACCCATTTAGGTACCATAACAGGTTGTAACCAAACCTTATCAAGGCCAAGTTCTTCAAGCTCATCTTTGGTATATTTAACCGCTTTTTCTGCATTATAAGAACCAGATAATCTCCCTCCTATTTGATTAGATAAATGATCTAACCATTTGTATGATTTACCATTTAACAAAGATGTATCATAAATAGCCTTTAACATCTTCTCATCATCTGATTGAGCTTTTACTTCAATAAAGCCTGTAAACAATATCAAAAACAATATTAAAATATTTAACTTACCCAGCCTGCTGTTAATTTTGAAACTCTTATCCATTCTTTTCCATTAAACTTATATATATCATACCTACTTATAGCAGCTCTATTACCTGTTGCTATAAGAACTTGAATTAAAGCTATTGACTTATTCTTATTAAAAATTGGCTCAGAAAAGTACACAAAACTATAACGGCCAAACTTTTTATAATAAGTGTTCCATCCTGCAACCCCATGCTTTTCAAATATCCCAAACACTTCATTTTTTGTTAAGTACTCAACACTCTCAAGTTCGAAATTAATTTTTTTTGCTTTATTATTTACTTTTATTCCATTAAGAGAATTTTCACCAAAATATTTAACTATACTATCATAGCTTTTTTTATATACTTTTTTATCATTATTTACATTAACCAAATATTTATTTAACTCAAATGAATACTCATCAATAACATAAACCTTATCCTTTCTATTTACCTTATTAACAACAGTTTGAAGTAAACTAACTATAGCTTCTTCTTTACTTTGTGATAAAGTAACATGAGAAACAACAAACAACAATAATATTAAACTTAATATTTTCATTCTTGCTCTAGTTCTTTTCTATATTGATCTAAGTTGGCTTTTATCTCATCGTCTAATTCTGGCTCTTGTATATCTGTATATTCAGAAAGTGTATCATAAATAATTTTTGCTACCATATAGCGAGCAGAAGGTTTATGATCTGCTGGAATTACAAACCATGGCGCCATTTCTGTAGATGTTCTATTTATTGCATCCTGGTAACAGTCTTGGTATTTATCCCATAATTTTCTTTCCTTTAAATCACCTGGAGAAAATTTCCAATTTTTTTCTTTTAATTCTATTCTACGCAATAAACGTTTTTTTTGTTCTTCTTTACTAAGGTTTAAGAAAAATTTAAATATTAACGTGCCATTCTCTGCTATATGCTTTTCAAAATTTCTGATTTGCTCAAAACGTTGTTCCCAGAAAGAATTGTTTACATCTGCAACCGAGTGTATATCGGGTAAGTTTTCTCCTAAAATATATTCTGGATGCACTCTAGTAACTAATACATTTTCATAATGAGTTCTATTAAAAATAGCAAATTTACCTCTGGCTGGTAAAGCCATATAGTGCCTCCATAAATAATCGTGGCTTCTTTCTAAATCGGTAGGCACCTTAAAACTGTGTACTACTACACCACGAGTATTAAAATCTTTAAAAACTTCTCTTATTAAACTATCTTTACCCGCTGTATCCATACCTTGCAAACAAACCAATACTCCATATTTACCATGAGCATAAAGGGTATCTTGAAGCTTACCTAACTTTTTTCTAAGTTTTTTTAGTTGTTTTTTTATTTTTTCTTCATCTTCATTTAAAATAACTTTTGTTGAATAACTTTCTAATTCTATCCTTTTCTTTACTTGATAATCTGTGATTTTAAATTTCATTGTTTCTTTATAAATAGAAATGAGTTTAAATATATTAAAATTTAATATCTTTCGGACTTTAATAGAACTAATTGATGTCTAAAGAAATTATAAATATTATTGCTGAAGCTTTTAAGGCTATTCCTGCTGGAAATCATTTGGTAAAACAAGACAGCAAAAGGGACAAACGTTATAAAAAATTAGGAGCTTTTGTATACAATAATGCCGTAAAAAGAAATGGTTTACGACTATCTGGAAATAAACAAGGTGTTGCAATAGCTTATATTATTGATCCCCTTAATAATAAAAAGACTTTTAAGGATTTTATTAATGATTTAAAATTTGTTTTTGGAATATCTGGACTTAAAAATGGTTTGGCTATTGCTAAACGACAAAAATACATTCAAGAGCAAAGACCAAAAGACAAAAAATATATGTACTGGGAGTTTACTGGTGTTAATCCTAACCACCAAGGAAATGATAATGGTGTTTTTGCAATGGGACAGCTAAGGGACCAGGTATATACTGAAGCCCACGAAAAGCAATTAGATATATATACCGAGACATCTATTAAAAAGAATATGATTGTCTACAGACGTTATGGATTTGATATTTACCATGAATGGAAAATGCCAGATGGTTCTACTATGTGGTTTTTACATTATGATACTAAAAGTAAACCAGACTTTAAACCTATTTCACCTAAATAAAAAAAGCGTTTCGGAATCCGAAACGCTTTTTTGTTATTTTTTATTTACTAGCAAAGAGTTTAACATCTTTTTCTGATATCTCTTTCTCCCCTAAAATAATTAATCGTTCAACTACATTTCTCAATTCACGTATATTTCCTGTCCAATCGTATTCTTGGAGCAGTTTTATAGCTTTGGCCGAAAATTTCTTTTCTGCTACACCTTGTTCTTTTGCTATTTTTTTAGCAAAATGTTTTATTAACAAAGGTATATCATCTCTTCTATCGTTTAATGCAGGAACTTTTATTAAAATTACCGCCAAACGATGATATAAATCTTCTCTAAAATTTCCGTCTGCTATTTCCTTTTTTAAGTCTTTATTGGTTGCAGCAACCACTCTAACATTTACCTTGATATCTTTATCACTACCTACTCTCTGAATTCTACTTTCTTGCAATGCACGCAAAACTTTAGCCTGAGCTGATAAGCTCATATCTCCAATTTCATCTAAAAAAATGGTGCCTCCGTTTGCTGCTTCAAATTTACCGGCTCTATCCTTATTAGCAGAAGTAAAAGCCCCCTTTACATGACCAAATAATTCGCTTTCTATTAATTCTGAAGGAATTGCAGCACAGTTTACTTCTATCATTGGTCCTTTAGAACGCTCACTTTTTTGATGCAACCAATGTGCTACTAATTCTTTCCCTGTTCCATTAGGTCCAGTAATCAAAACTCTAGCGTCTGTTTGAGCTACTTTCTCTACCATTTCTTTTATTCTAGAAATAGCTTCACTCTCTCCTATCATTTCATAATTCTTAGATACCTTTTTCTTTAATCGCTTATTCTCTACAACCAATTCTTTTTTATCTAGAGCATTACGAACTGTATTTAATAATCTATTTAAATCTGGTGGTTTAGAAATATAGTCAAAAGCGCCTAAACGCATCGTATTTACAGCTGTATCTAAATCGCCATGACCTGAAATCATAACCATTGCTGTTTCTGGTTTTATCTTTTTAACAGCTTCTAATACTTCAACACCATCCATTTTTGGCATCTTAATATCACATAAAACCAAATCATAATCTGTAGCTTTTATTTTTTCAATTCCCACCAAACCATCTTCAGCTTCTTCTACTTGATAAGAATCGTTTTCTTCTGATAATATTTTTACTAATACGCGCCTTATAGCCGACTCGTCTTCTATTACTAATATTTTTGACATGAAATGTATTTAAATAATTTAATTGACTTGTTAATGTATATGTTTTGATTACAAAAACTTGGCCAAATCTTAATCTTTTCTAAAAATAGAAAAAATATAATGCATTAGTTATTAGTGTTTAGATAAATTTCTCGCTGTGGAAAAGGAATGGTTATATTGTGCTCTCTAAATACTTTATCTATTTCAAATCGAATATCACTTTTAACCATAACAGCTTCAAAGCTATTATTAAGAGTAAATATTAATTTAAACTGTAAGGCGCTATCGCCAAAATCTGTAAATAATACAATAGGTTCCGGGTATTTCAGCACCGATTTATTTCTTAAAGCTACATTTAATAATAAATCTTTAACCAATTCTAAATCTGTGCCATAAGCAACTCCAACCGTAACATTTTCTCGGGTAGTTTCACCGTTTTCTGTCCAATTATATAAACTAGACGTTAGGTATTTATGGTTAGGTATAATTACAACTTTATTATCTAAAGTTACTGCCCTAGTAGTTCTTAGTTTTATATCTGTTACCTTACCAACTTTACCATCTAGCTCTAAAATATCGCCAACATGAACTGTTTGATCTATTAAAATAAATACTCCTGCTATGATATCTTGAAAAAAGGTTCGTAACGCCAAGCCAACACCAACCAATAAAGCTGTTGAAGCAGCAAGTATTGCTGTTACGTTGATACCCATATTATCTAATGTAATAAGGCAAACTACTATATAAACAAAATACTTTACAAATGAAAAAACAGTTCTAAACTTAACTTTATCACTTAAAGGAAGTTTTTTGGTTGCTATTTTATAAACCCATTTTAAAATATAGGTAGTTATTATAAAAACAAAGACTACAAATAATAAGTGCTTAACTTTTATATGTATTTCACCTCCAAATTCAAAGTTATAATTTAATATTTCTAAAAGTTTTTCCATTTAGTATTTTAACCATTTATACAGTTCTTTATAGCTTGGTTTTTTACCGTACATTAAAATTCCTACTCTGTATATTTTAGAGGCAAACCAAACTGTACCTATAAATGTTCCGAAAAGCATTACTACTGATATTAATTGCTGCCATATAGGAACCCCAAACGGTATACGCATTAACATTACTACAGGTGAGGTAAATGGTATATATGAAAAAATTTGTGCTACTGTACCGTGTGGCTCATCTAGAACTGTAAACCCTCCTACGTATACAGCCAACATTAATGGTAAAATTATAGGCATCATAAATTGCTGTGTATCCGTTTCGTTATCAACTGCCGCTCCTATAGCTGCATACAAAGAACTATAAAGCAAGAAACCACCTATAAAGAATAAAATAAACATTATAACTAAATTAGTTAATGGAAGATTAAAAATTTCTGCCATCCATACGCTAACCTTTTCCTGCATATCACCATTCTTCATAATCTCTTTAAAAGCCTCTTGTTGTGGCGTTTCTAATTCTGCCATATTTACCCCAAATACTGAAGCCATTATAACAGAGGCTACTGCCATTACAATAACCCAAATAGCCACTTGGGTAATACCTGCAAGAGATGTTCCCATTATTTTACCTAACATTAATTGTATAGGTTTTACAGATGATATGATAATTTCGATAATACGATTGGTTTTTTCTTCTATAACACTACGCATAATCATATTTCCATAAATAATAATGAACATAAATAAAATATATCCAGCCACTAATCCGAATCCAAGCTTTAACCCTCCTCCTATTTTAGAAGTTTTTTCTCCGCTATAGCTTTCTTGATTAATATTAACTCTAACTTTTGCATCTTTAATCTTATCTATATCAAATCCTTTATTTTTATAATTAAGATCTGTTAACTTTTTAGCTATTTTAGATTCTATATCAGAAATTAAAGTAATAGAAGGGGTATCTTTTGTATAGAAGGTAACGTTCTTAGCTATTCCTTTTAGGCTATCAGACTTTTTAATATATAATAAACCATATATTTCCTTTTCTTTTACATTTTTTAAAGCAGCATCGTAATTGATATCTGTAAGGATGTTATATGTTGTAGTTGACTTATTATCTGAAAAAATTGTTGAGGCATAGCCAGATTCATCTATGACATCTATAACCCTTTCTTTATTCTTATTTAAATTCGTTAAATAGGCTATTAACAAACCAACTCCCACCATTATTAATGGTGTTACAAAAGTCATGATGATAAAAGATTTATTCTTAACCTTGTTTAAGTACTCTCTTTGTATAATTATAGGTAAATGATTCATATTGGTAAGAATGTCTTATTAGTTATTTTGAACAGATTGAATAAAAATATCGCTTGCAGAAGGAATTACTTCAACAAAGTGATTTACTTGTCCATGATTAGTTAAAAAAGATAATAACTCATTAGAACTATTACCGTTCACTTTTATATTCATTTTTAAATCGTTATTAATTGATTTAAATGTTGCAGGAGCAATTTTAAATTTATCTTTCAATAATTGATTTAATTCGGTTTCATTGTTAGCATGAATTCCTACTTCAAAAGTATTAGACTTAAACTGCCTTTTGATATCAATTAAATTTCCATCTAATATTTTATTCGATTTGTTTATTAAAGCTATATCGTCGCACAACTCCTCTACAGATTCCATTCTATGTGTAGAAAAAATAATTGTTGCCCCATCTTCTCTTAACTTTAAAATTTCATCTTTTATTAAATTGGCATTTATTGGGTCAAAGCCACTAAAAGGCTCATCAAAAATTAATAATTTTGGTTCATGTAATACAGTTACAACAAACTGTATTTTTTGCGCCATTCCTTTAGATAATTCTTGAATTTTCTTATTCCACCAATCTCCTATCTCTAACCGTTCAAACCAATGCTTCAATCTTTTTTTAGCCTCGGTTTTAGAAAGCCCCTTTAATTGTGCCAAGTACAATGCCTGCTCTCCTACTTTCATAGATTTATATAAACCTCTCTCTTCTGGTAAATATCCAATATCTTTTATATGATTGGCTTCTAAAGGTTTACCATCTAAAGTTACTAAACCAGTATCTGGCATGGTAATTTGATTGATAATTCTAATAAAAGAGGTTTTTCCAGCTCCGTTTGGACCTAATAATCCAAATATACTCCCTTTAGGAACCGACAAGGATATATTATTAAGTGCTACATAATCACCATAAGTTTTGGTAATATTTTTAGCTTCGAGAAGATTGTTCATGTAGTATTATTTTTACTATTGGTATCTAATTTAAATAGTTTGTTACATATTTTAAACAAAAATAAAACCCACCCTTGTAAAGAACAAGGATGGGAAAAAAAATTGCTATGAAATAATCACAAATTATTTATTTGCGATATTGATCAAATATACAACAATTCTTAAATAAATGTTAAAATAATGTATTCAATTAACACCTTAATTGTTTTTTATAACTCCATAAAAAAAGTCTTCTACTAAGTAGAAGACTTTTTAGGGTGGAAGATGGGATTCGAACCCACGACCCTCGGTACCACAAACCGATGCTCTAACCAACTGAGCTACAACCACCATGTAATTGCGGTTGCAAATTTAGAAAATAATATCACTTAAAAAAAAGAAAAAAACATTTTTTTTCAAGTATTTTTACTTTGCTACTCTAACTATTTCAAATACAGTTAGCTATTATTTTAAATCTAATATAGAATTTACTCCTATATACCTTTCAACAGTAAAACCTTCTGCTGCATCTACCCCTATAAGCCTTCCTAAATCATTAGCTCTATACCTTACACTATTGATAAAGTTCTTACTAGTTATAGGTGTTTCTACTTCTTTACTATTAGGGTTGTAGAATTGAGAATCATATGCCATTACCGATTCAATCTTTTTATCAACATAACCACTAATATCTACTACAAAATCTGGTTCTATATTTTTCCACTGTATGTAATGATACACTTGTTTTGGCCTCCATTTTTCTTGTTTAACACCATTTAACTCTGTTTCTATTTTAATTAATCCTGATAAAAAACAAGCATCTGACACTAATTTACTTCCCTTAGGATGATCTATATGCCT
The DNA here is from genome assembly GCF_042675745.1 of Pseudofulvibacter geojedonensis. Taxonomy (NCBI): domain Bacteria; kingdom Pseudomonadati; phylum Bacteroidota; class Flavobacteriia; order Flavobacteriales; family Flavobacteriaceae; genus Pseudofulvibacter; species Pseudofulvibacter geojedonensis. Next base: position 153,737 of record NZ_JBHTJM010000002.1, read on the forward strand.
ATCATCTATAGCATTGCATATTACTACATCTGGCTTATATTTTCTTATCATTTTTATAACTTCTAGCTGGTGTTCTTTATTATTCATAAAAAAACCATCAGCGAAAGCTAAGTTTTCTCTAACTGAAACCCCTAAAATTTCTTTTGCTTTTGCCGCCTCTTCATCTCTTTTCTTTGCAGATCCTCTAGAGCCTAACTCTCCTCTAGTTAAATCTATTATACCTACTTTACGACCTAAAGCTACTTCCTTAGCAATAGTACCTCCACATCCTAATTCTACATCATCTGGATGAGCACCAAAAGCTAGTATGTCTATTTTCATATTATTAATTAATTTATGAGCTAATATAATTAAAAAGAAAAGACCAGCTCCCCAGCTGGTCTTTATCAACCCAAAATTAATAAGCACCCGAGTAATTTAGTACTTATTGTTTTTTAATTTTTATATTTATTAATATAAGAAAAGGACCAACTCCCCAGTTGATCCTTTATCAACCCAAAATTAACAAGTACCCAAAATAATTTAGTACTAATTAAAGTTTTAATACCTTTTTTTAGTTATTCCGTAATAACGTTGTATTTCTCTTCTCTTTCTTTTTTTATAATACTTAATTAACAAACCTAGCATTATAACCGATATAACTCCTATTGTAAAAGCACTCATAATTACTTAATAATTATTTTCTTGGTTACTGATACTTTATCGTTATAACTAAACTGAACCAAATAAGAACCTGATGATACTTGTGTTGGTAACAACAACTCGGTAACCCCTTGGTATTGCTTATTACTTTTTAATACTTCTTGACCCAGTATATTATATACCTTAATATTTGAAGCATTAAATGGTTTAGAATTATTAATACTTATTGCTCCTAATTGTGCATTGTAATACACTACCATATCTTCTGGAGTAAATTCTTCATCATCAATATTTAATATCTCTGATGTTCTAAACACTACAGAAAAACGATTGTTATACACTCCGGTATCTAAAGTAAACTCGGCAGCTATATTTTGTTCTAACCTTGTTTCTGTTTGTAGTTCTGAATCTTTAAAATATACATCTATATTTTCATCTAAATCAGCTAAACTAGATACATTAAACTTACATAACCCTGATGTTCCCACATTAATACTTAGTGGTAACTCTAATCCCTCATGAATTAAACCTATTCCTTGTATTACATATGGCTCTTCTGTTATTTTCCAGCCACAATCGGTATGTTGCTCATTAAATCGTTTGGCATCATAACCATAATCTATCTCTTGTGTTAAACCTTCTTTTACTCCTAATAACAATTGCCTTACTGTTCCTTCTGGAGTCGTAAAATGAAAATAAACTCTGTCTATTGACTCTTCTGATGTTGATGAAGTTGATACTTCTTCTGATGCTCTTACAAAGGTTGAGTTTCCTCCTGATTCTTTTTCGAATGCTCGCTGACCATTGTTAAACTCTACCGTTCCTCCATCTGAATCACCATAGACCATAAAACCTTGACCTACTGGAATGTATCGCTTAGGAACTATCGTTCCTGAACCATTACTTGACACCATAGGATCTGATACTGCCATAACATGACCTGTTAAATTTAATGATGAGTATCCTCCCTCATAAGCATCTAAATTATGTGAGTTACCTCCCCAATGTTCCCAAAAATACAAGGCCCCTGTGGTAGACGGATTTCCTCCTATATTATCATTTATAAACGCATGGGCATCTAAAGCACTCGCATATGGATTTCCTAATAAAGACATATTATTCCCTCCTATACTGTGTTGAATAACTCCGTTATTAGGTTTTCCTACAAATGTATAGTTTTGTGTTGCTGTTGCAGCTCCTGATCCTTTTAAAGTAAATCCTTGCCCTACACTAAATGTTCCTGTAGACTGTGGGTGTGTCCAGTTAGCATAAGCGTCAGGACTGTTATCGAATTTAAAAATCCAAAATTCAGCTAAACTTATTGGGTTGCCTGTAGCTCCATCATAACCAGCTATCCAATTAATAGCCTGAGGGCTAGAAGGTGTTGTTCCATCTCTCAATATATCAGATACTGTGTAAGAAGTATTATTAGCCGTTGTATTTATAGGGTTTACAGGTGAAGACCAATAATTATAATGATACAAATTACTCTTTCCGTCTTGATCTCTCTCTATGTATCCTGAGCTTGATATAGCTAAATCTGAGTTTGATGTCTGAATTAACTGACTCTCGCCTACTAAATCTATTTCACCATCTAACTCTAGGTAACTAGTATTTTGTAATAACTGATCGTTCTGAACCTCTAACTCTGAACCCAAATCTACCAAAAGCCCCAAATGAGTATGGCTAGCTGTAGTAGTAACTTTAGAATTGTTGGTTACCTGTACTATTGCCCAATCTTTGTTTGGTAAACTTGTTATATCCCAAACAGAACCATTTTGCCAAGTTCCTACTGTTGACCAATCACCTGATGCATTAGCTACATATGGAAGTGGTGCGGTTTGCACCATAACAGAAGTTATATTATTTAAAAATCCGTTTTTAGCTGCACCAGAATTGTCTATTAACGTGATATCATAGATAAGATCCATATCATAATATAAAACTAAATCACTCCAATTAATTGAGCCATTATCTATATCTTTAGGTATAGTGCTACCGTGAACTTTTCCTCCTACATTTTCTACTTCCTGGTAAATTTGTTCTCTTATTTGGTTATCTATTAGTGCCTTATTGTATACTTTTACCTCATCTATAGCTCCACTAAAATAGTTATTAGTTCCTGCAGAACTCCTACCTACAGCAAAATCGCTTGTATCATCTTTTAAGTTTAAGTTAGCGCCTAAACCGGTTCCTTGCCAAACTTGGCTTCCATTTAAAAACAACGTTACATTTCCTGTTGTTCCATCAAATTTTGTAGTAGCATGATACCATAAATCACGTTGTAAAACAGGTGCACTTCCGTTAGGAGTTTCAATTGTAGTTACTGGAGCACACCCACTGCAGGTTGCCGTATATGTCCAAGTATTATTTGTTTTATTAGTTCCTATTGGAGAGTTATGTATTTGTGTACCATCTTCTACAGTTAGTGTAAACGCCTCTTGCTGTGTTTGGTTATTTGTAGCTCCATTTCTATCATATTTTAAGTCAATTGTATCTCCAGGGTTAGCTTCAAAAGTAACTGATGTGTTAGGTTGGCCTACTTCGGTAGTTAACCAATCAGTGGGGAAACCTCCAATAGGAAACTGCATCCAAGCACCACCATTAATTCTTACTTGCAGATATCCTATCCACCCATCGGCTGGTGAGCTATCTTCCATATTTAAGGTATAAGTATAAGTTGGTGAGCCTGTTCTTACCCTAGTTTTTAATCTTCTAGAACCATCTACATATAATTTAAAATTATCTTGACCACAAACATCACCAGTAGCAGAAAACCCATTACTTAATTTTATCCAAGCAGACATAGTGCTTCCTGTAAATCCTCCAAAAAATGGAGATGAATTTACATAATCATCTACCCCATCAAAATCAATATCAGACTTAGGAGGTAGATCAAATATTTGGATTGGTGCTATAAAAATACCCGAGTCATAAACAGCGTCATTAGTATCTGCTATTGCCATTTTCATATGATAAGTAATACCCGGTCGTAAAATAGTATAAGCCCTTAATAATTTGGTAAAACCATTATACATCATATGATGAGGACCATTAGTAGCTGTATCTAAAAAATCATCTGAAGTATCTGCAGGAGTTCCATTATCATCCATTACATAATTTACATTAAAAGAACTTGTATTGGTTAACACACAAGGATTTAATGCTGCGTCTCCACTAGCTCCTACGGTTCCATTATTTACATAATTTACCGCTACATTATTTCCTCCTACAGATGCAATGTTTGTGGTTCCTGTTAAATCTCCTCCAGAAATAAAAAAACCAAAAATGTCATTTTTATCTGAACAAACATAATCTGGATACTCCTCTGAAGCAAATTGATAATCTAGTGCAAATATCTTAGGTTCTGTACCGGCTATTGTAAAGTCATATTCATAAATAACAACATCATAGTTGGCTTTAGTATCTATTGCTATTAAATCTACATCGTTGTATTGAGTACTACTTTGTTCATCATCATCACCTTGTACAGAACTCTGACTATTAATAGACCTATTAACTCTTCCGGTTGTTAATATTATACCACTATCTATATCTAAACCTGCACCTGCTATACCATTAGAAAACAGACCTCTCTGCCTATTTCCTCCGTTAGTTATAACAGGACTTGTAATTGTAAAACCACCGTTAACTGATAATTGAGTAGCTAATTGGGCGGCAGATGAACCTTGGGTTGGTGTTGCCTGGGCATTTATATCTGAAAAAGTAAACAAGACAGATAAAAACAATATCACCCCAATAATATTTGTTTTCATAATTTATAATTTTGGATTAATGTTACATATAACACACCTGTGTTAAATTGATATCGCAAAATTATACCAGAGACCTAGTTCTTAAGGCTAAATAAACTCACAAGCTTCTCATATTACTTTAGTTTTAACTCATTTTTTTCTAATATAGCAAACTTTGAATACTGAATTTCAAAACATTAACCCTTATCATGCATATATGAAGAAGTTTGTTCTTTATTTATTATTACTAATGTCTTTTTCTATCTTTTCACAAAATAGCAATCAATACCGAGAAGATGATTTAAAAAGAATTGATAGTTTAAAAACCTTACTTGAAAATAAAAATTTAACGACCAGAGAGCGTGTTCAATTTTTAGAAGATTTAACCTATACTTATTTCCTAAATAACGAAACTCAACTTGCGGATAAATACATTAACAAAATTGAACAAATTGCTATAGAAGAAAAGGATACTATTTCTTTAGCAATTAGCTATAAAGGAAAAGCTTTTATCTCCTATAGAAAAGGGGAAGACAAAGACAAAATTCCTAATCTAAAAAAAGCTATTTCACTCTTCTCAAACTACAAAGGTAATTTTCCTAATAAAAACCAGCAGTTATACTCTTGTTACACTTTTTTAAGTGAGCTACATATTGAAGTAAATAATTATGGTGATGCTAGTAAGGCCGTTTTAAAAGCTAAGGAATTTATCTCCAATAAAGATGATATCAATTCTAATTATGCCAAAATCGATGTACTAAACATTCAAGGTTACATTAATAGCGAAATTGAAAATAATGCGGAGGCTTTAAAAAACCTCAAAGACGCTCTAGTTTTAGAAACTAAAATAAATGATGATTTTGGAAAAGCTAATACTTATAATGCTATAGGTATTATTTACAGTAAACAAAAAAACGAAACCAAAGCTTTAGAATATTATCAACTTGCCTTAGACATACATTTAAAACTAAAAAATAAAGATGCTATTGGTACATGTTATAACAATATTGCCATCTCATATTATGAATTAGGTGAGTACAAAAAAGCAAGAAATTTATTGTTTAAATCCATTGAAATTGCATTAGACATTAACCACAAGACTCTATTAGCCGACAGTTACTTATATATGGGGAAATCTTATATTGCTGAAAACAAAATAGACTTAGGTTTATTAAACATTACTAAGTCTATAAATTATTCTCACGAAATAAAATCTCCTACCCTTATAGTTGAAAATTTATTAGTAAAAGTAGATGTTGCTAATAAACACAATAACACGGCAAAAGCAATAGCGTTATTAAATGAAGCATTACCATATATAAATAAAACAGAAACCATAGACCTTAAAAAAAGGGTCTACGAAAGTCTAACTAAAACTTACGCTAAAACCAATGTTGAAAAATCTAATTTTTATAACCAGAAATATAAAGAAGTTAAAGATAGTATTGAATTTACTCAACAAAAACACAAAACTGATGTTCTAAAAGCAGAATTTGACAACCTAAAAATAAAAGCTGATTTAAAAAATAGAGATCATGCACTATTACTAGCAAAAGAAAGAGAAAATGCAGCAAAAACTAAGTTTAGATTGCTTACAGCTATGGCTTCACTATTTATTATTGCTTTAGTTATAATTACTCTTAGACAAGTTAAATTGAATAAAACTAGAAAGAAAATGTGGCTAGCACAAAAAGAAGTTCTAGCCTTGAAACAAGAAAAATTGGACAATGAAATTAGTTTTAAAAACCAACAGATTACAGATTTTGCCATTCATATTTCTGAAAAAAATGAGCTTTTAGAAAAAATTAAACAAAAAATTAAAAATGTAAATATTCCTAACCAAACAAGCTCAAGGCAGATTAGTGATTTAATTTTATTTATAAACGATGACATTAATCAAAATAAAGAGAAAGCACAGCTATATTCTGAAATAGATGAAACAACCGAATCGTTTAATCACAAAATAGACAGCCTTTATAATAATTTAACTGAAAAAGAAAGAAAAATTGCCACTTTAGTAAGACTTAATCATACTTCTAAACAAATAGCCTTGCAACTTAATATCACTCCTGCTAGTGTAGACAATTACAGGTCTAACTTAAGAAAGAAAATGAATATACCTAAAGAAATTTCACTCGCTAAATTCATTAAAAACATTTAATTAATTTAGTATTTTAAAATATCAATCATCCCTTTATTATCAATTACTCACTATGAGATTATTCTATATATTTTTATTATCCTTTTATATTGGTAATACTCAAACGCCTTTCTATCAAAAAAAAGTAGACAGCATTGAGACTATTATTAAAAATAACTCTGACAATTACTCTACTCTAGTTAAAGAGATAAATGCTTTATTAAAATTACACCAAAACAATAATAACTTTGACAATCAATTAGAATTAATAAATACTTTAGAACAATTAGCTCTAAAAAAAAATGACTCTCTAGAACTTGCAAATATTTATCACTTAAAAGGACAGAATTTAATTTATAAAGCTGGCTTAAAAGATGTAAAAGTTCTTTTTGAAAAAAGTATTAGCATATACAAAAAACACAACCAAAACAATAGGTACTATAAAAAGATTTTTTACAACTACCTTAACATTTCTGATTTATATATAAACTCTAATCAATACGGTAAGTCACTAAAATACTTATACAAAGCAAAAGAATATATTATAGAAAGTAACAAGAAAGATGATAAATTATTAAAAAACTATTATCTAAATAACCTTGCCTATATTTATACAAAAACAGAAAACTACGTTAAAGCAATAACTGTACTAAAAGAAGCTTTGAGCTTAGAACAAGAAATAAACGACGAATACAGTAGAGCTGATATATATAATTCTTTTGCTACTATATATGCAAAACAAAATGAAAATAGAAAAGCTTTAGAATATTTTGATCTTGCAGAAGAGATCTATAAAAAAATTAACAGCAATAGAGGTCTAGTTACTATTATAAACAACCGAGGTATTTCTTATTTCGATTTAAAAGAATATGAAATAGCAGAAAAAGAATTTTATCGTGCTATACAATTAGCTAAACAAACAGATTTTCATGCTGTATTTTCTGAAAGTTACCACTATTTAGGTAAAATTTATGCTAATAAAGGTGAGTATACAACCGCGCTAGATTTTTTTAATAAATCAATTGAAGTTTCAAAAAAAATCGAATACAATGATTTTGTTATCAATTCAATGTATGAAAAAGCTCTAATTTTTAAACAAACTAATAAACATAAAAAAGCAATCGACCATCTTAAGAATTGTTTACAATATAACTCAGAGTCAAATAATTTTGTTCCACTAAAAAAAGTATATAAAGAACTCTTTTTATCATTAAAAAATATTGATTATGAAGAATCTATTAGTTATTTCAATAAGTATACTGAGCTTTCAGATAGTATTAACCAAATAACAAAAATCAATCAAACAGAAATACTAAAAGCTGAATTTAACTATTTAAAATACAAGTCAGATATAAAAAAGAAAAATCAAGAACTACTTGTTAGCAAAGAAAAAGAAGCTGCCGCAAAAAGTAAAATTATATTTTTAATAACATTAGGTATTGTTCTTTTATTATTCTTTGTTGTTGTTATTATTAGACAAAAGAAACTGAATAATTCGAGAAAAGAAACTTGGGCTGCTAAAGAAGAAATACTAGCACTTAAACAAGAAAAATACGACAATGAAATCAGTTTTAAAAATCAACAAATCACCGATTTTGCAATTCATATTTCAGAAAAAAACGAGCTCTTAGAAAAAATTAAATCTAAAATAAAACAGTTATCTACCTCTAAAAGGCAGTCTGAATCTCTGATAACAGATTTATTAGTTTTTATTAATGATGATATAAACCAGAATAAAGAAAAAGCTCAATTCTATTCAGAAATAGATAATACTACTGATGCTTTCGAACATAAATTAGCTATACTTTATCCAGATTTAACAGATAAAGACCAAAAAATTGCTCGTTTAGTACGTTTAAAACAGACTTCAAAGCAAATAGCACTTCAACTTAATATTACACCAGCTAGCGTAGATAATTACAGATCTAATTTAAGGAAGAAAATGAATATCCCTAAAGGAACTACCTTATCTAAATTTATTAAAAATATTTAATTATTTAATGATAAGTTTTTCGCTTATTTCAGTTGAATTGTCTTTTAAAAATTTAATTAAATAAACGCCAGCTTCAACGTTTATGGGTAGTAATATTTTATTTACCTCTTCATATTTATTCGCAAAACGCTGCACTTCTTGTCCGAGTATATTATATAATATTATATTTTCTGCTGTAAAAACTTGATCATTTTCAATAACAATTTCCTGACTATTAAAGGAGTAGTAAATTGACATGTTTAACGCCAATTCGATACTATCTTTTATATCATTCTTAAACTTTAAAAAATATCTATCGTCATAAACACCTTCTGAAACAAAAAACTGATGCTGTTCTCCTAGCTGAAGTAAATTAGTTGTATTACTATATTTATCTACAAAGTAAACGGTTAATTTATCTAATGCTATATTTCTATTAGATAAAGAAACTTTAAACTCCCCATCTGTAATAGCTTTAATATATAGAGGCAATTCTAAATCTATATCTATTTCTCCTATACTTTGTATAACATATTTTTCATTATTTAAAAACCAAGCACAATCTGTTTTGTTATCATCAATTAACTTGGCATCATAACCATAATCTACACCTAAGCTTAAACCTTCTTTTAAAGCTAATAATAGTTGACGTTTTGGCCCTTGTGGAGTAGTAATGTTAAAATACATTCTTTTAATATCATCAGAAGTTCTAAGTACAATATCTTCTGCTAATCTAGGAGTACTATTGTTAGAGGTATTTCTGGATATAAAAACAGAATTACCATCCATTTCACGTTCAAAAGCCCTTTGTCCATTGTTAAATTCTATATTTCCACCGTCTGTACTACCTTGAACAATAAAACCTTGTCCAACAGGTATATATCTTAATGGCAATATAGTTCCAGAGCCAATACTAGAAACTCCTGGATCTGGTATAGCATAGGTAGCTCCTGCTAAATTATATGTAGCATAACCACCTTGATAATCTAAAACATTATGGCTTCCACCTCCCCAATGTTCCCAAAAATACAGCGCTCCTGTTGTTGCCCCGCTGCTTTCAAAATCACCATTAGTTTGAATTACCGCCGAATTATCTATTATAAATTGATTAGCATCTAAAGCACTTGGGTAGGGGTTGCCCACTAGATACAAGTTATCTGCATCTAAAGGAAGTTTTATGGTTCCGTTATTTGGCTTGCCTACAAACGCATAATTCTGACTCAAAGCAGATGTTCCGGTTCCTTTTTGCGTATATCCCTCACCTACTTTAATGGCTCCATTTGCCCCTACTGCAGACCAATTAACATAATCATCAGGTTGATTAACATATTTAAACATCCAGAAGTCTGCCAAACTTATTGGTGTTGTTGCAGCTCCATTATAACCGTCTACAAAATTTATTGGTAATAAATTATCAACATCTGTAGCATCAAACAAAACACTGCTAACTGTATAATTACTATTATTGATTGTACTATTTTGTGGGCTAACTGGTGAAGACCAATAATTGTATGAATAAACATCTGCCTTACCGCTTTGCTCTCTTTCAATCTTACCAGCGCTAACAACATCTAAAATACTGCTTGTAGTCTGAACTAATTGAGATTCTCCTACTAGATCTATTAAACCATCTAATTTTAAGTATTTAGTATTATTTAATAATTGATTGTTTTGTATTTCTAGTTCTGTATCTGAATCTAATAACAATCCCAATAACGAATGGCTATTTGTAGTAACTACTTTGGTATTGCTTTTTATATGAACAATAATCCAATCTTCATTAGGTAAATTTGTAATATCCCATTTATCTCCATATTGCCAAGTTGATACATCTGTCCAATTACCAGAATTATTAGCTACATACGGAAGAGGTGCAGACTGCTCTTGAGAGGTAGTCATATTATTAGTCATTCCTATCCTTCCTATACTCGAATTATCTGGAGTAGTTCCATCTGGAGCAACTAGATCCATTTTATAATATAATTGCAAATTATTCCAATTAAGTGTTCCGTTTGCTATATCTTTTGGTATTATTGTTCCTCTAACCACTCCTCCATTATCCACAATTTCTTGGTAAATTTGCTCTTGTACTTGAATAGCTGTTAACGCCTTATTATAAACTCTCGTTTCATAAATAGCTCCTTCAAAGTAATTATTACTATTGTATGTATTTCTTCCAATTTCAAAATCATAATTGGCATTCCAATTATTACCATTATGTAATGAATTACCCGTTAAGCCTACCATTTGCAATACCTCTACACCATTTAAACAAAGAGACATTAATCCTGTATTTCCATTATAAATTAAAGCTACATGATACCAAAGATTCTTAGTTAATATAGGAGACAAAGCGTTTGGCGTTGTAACACTACTTACAGCACCGCTATCTGTTCTAACAAATCCTTTTAACCTCAATGTTGAATCTAAATACAGTCTAAAATTACGCTGCCCCATTATTTCTCCTCCATCAAAATCGTCATCTAGTTTTATCCATGTCATCATAGTAGCTTCATTCATTCCCCCTAAAAACGCTGCCGTATTTATATAATCATCTACACCATCAAAATCTATATTTGAAGTACAGTTAATAACATTAACACAATATTGTTGAGAATACATACAACCAGCATTATCTGTAACTTCATAAGTATAACATTGGTTACCCAATACTGTTGGGTTAATAGTTAGGTTTCCCCCTGAACTACTTACAATGGTTGAGTCTGGCTGCCATGTTTCTGAAACAATTGTTTGTGTGTATGAGGATGAAACTCCTTGAGATGGATCTGTTTCACTAGCAAAATTGATATCCCAACTAAAAATATACCCATTATCAGACAATAAATTATCCTTTACTCTAATACACCATTGTCCGTTTAATGGAGCTCCTATTAATGAATTAAACGACTCATCAGGCAAGTATGTTCCAGCTGCTAACGATTGCCCTCCATTTACTTCTGGAGCATGATCTAAAGTAACACTCCCATTCATTGCAAAACAATAATCGTAACCAATACCTGGTCCTAATGCAACATCTGTAGCCGTAACAATATGATCTAAGGCTTCTCCTAAATGAATTGAATTATTATCTGTTAGAGCGTAGTCTACCAAAACAGCCGATTGACCATTTGGTGCTTCAATAATAATGTCTAAATCACCAAAATATGAGTGTTCCATATTTAAGCATATTTCTACAATATCGTCTATACTAGTAACTGTTTCGTTTGCCCCATAACAAGAAACATCTATACAAGTGGTATATTCTGCCCCATTACCATCTGGTAAAAAAGTTGTACCTACTACTGGAGGAGAACAATTCGATTCATATGTTTGACCACTAGCAGCAACTGAAATTGTATTATCTACTCCAGCACAAACTGTAGAAGCTGCTAAAGTAGAAAAGTTTGGTTCTCCATAAACATGCGCTATTAAATTAATATAATTAGTATTCGTACATGCTTCTGGCGAACTATCAGTAATATTTAAATTAATTAAATATATGCCTGCAGATGCATAAGAATAAGTAGCTGAAGTACCAGGCATTAAAGCAGATCCGTCTCCAAAATTCCATTCGTAAGTTGCTCCTACTCCTGAGTCAGAAAAAACTCCACTACCAGTTACCGTAAAGGAATCTCCTTCACACAACTCAATAATATTGTCTGTATTAACTGGTACCGAAACCGAATCTAATACCGATGTTATATTTTGACAAGGTGTTATACAAGATATTTCTGCTTCCCAACCGGTTCTTCTGGTAGAACCATCAGACACAAAAGTAATGGTTAAACAACCTGTTAAGTTATTAGCCGTAATAATACCTGGGTTTACTGTGTAAGTTCCAATTTCAATTTCAGAAGCAGAATCTCCATTATAAATTACCATAAAATCTGCTGTTTCTCCTTCTACATCTAATTTTGAAAAATCTAATTGTATAGCATCTCCAGGAGTAGAAGGGCAAAAGGTTATTGTATAATTTTCATTACTAGCATACAAGCCCCATTCACCTCCAGAATCATAAAAAGTTCCTGAACAGGTAGAAAAACTACCATTTTGCATTTCATAAGTTTGAGCAAAAGCGCCACTTACTAGCAAAAGAAATAATAAGAAGAAACGTTTTTTCATAGCATAAAACATATTAATGGTTGCTATTTTGGGACGAAAAAACTATATATAAAAAATCTATACCTATACAGGAAGAATAATAATGACGAAATTAGTATTATCTATACGGTACATTTTTTTTGTATTGGGGAAAAAATCTAATTGATATTTTAAAGGGTTAAATTCTAAAGCGTTAAAATCTGTGTCATGCTGCAGATAACTATTATACTTATCATTTATTTTTACTTTAGACAATTTAGGTATTTTTTCGTTTGCAACAGGTACTTTTTCTAGTATAAAATACCTGTTAAAAAATGATTGAATAGCTGAATACCTAACTGGATTTTGATAAACCAATTCGTTTGCTTGATTTAAAAACACCTCGTTAATATATTTCTTAATTTGTCTTGGGCTGTTATTTAACTTTTCAGCCTTTACTTGAAGGGTTTTAATTGTAAAGTTTTCTGCATTTTCTTGACCATAACTTAACAGCCCACCTAATATTAATAGAAAACTTAAAACAACTATTTTAATTTTACTTATCCCCATTTGTAAATCAATTGCATCTCTAACAAAGATACAAAATATTGATTTACAAATAGATAGCTATTTTTTATAATATTTTAAGTAACCTCTATATGCTATACCGCTAAATAATATGATGCAAGTAAAAATTATAAAAACAAAAGTTGGTGTAAATGGTTTATCTCCACTGGCATAAGAATGTAATCCTACTAAATAAAAATTAACACCAAAATAGGTCATTAATATAGAAGCAAAAGCCAAAACTGAGGCAAAACAGAATAACCACTTGCTACGCAAACCTGGTACCAAACGCATATGCAAAACAAACGCATAAACCATGATGCTAATTAATGCCCAAGTTTCTTTAGGGTCCCAACCCCAATAACGCCCCCATGACTCATTGGCCCACATACCTCCTAAAAAGTTTCCTATGGTAAGCATTACTAAACCTATAGTTAAAGATTGCTCTATAATTATCATTAGCTCTTGAATGTTTAAATCCATTCGCTTTTTATTCTCTTCTGTTGTCAATATCATTAACAATAAAGCAACTAATCCTAAAATAAAACCTAGAGCAAACGGCCCATAACTACCAACAATAATAGAAACATGAATCATTAACCAATAACTATCTAGTACTGGTTGTAAATTTGCTATAGCAGGGTCTATATATTGCCAGTGAGCAATCATTAAAAACATTGAAGTAATAAAAGCAGTTGAAGCAATTGTTAAGCTTGATGATTTTTTTCCATCATAGGCTAAATGTTGACTTTTGGAAAACAAAGAAAAAAGTATTGTAAATTCATTTCTAATGATTACCCCATTGTAAGACAACATAAGCCCAAATAACATAGTTGCAAAAGCTATATAAATCATCGATTCATACGCATCACTCCATGGTGCATGACCAGATATATACCAGCGAATAATTAAGCCAAATAAATGAAGTATAAATAAAATAATAATTATAGCTTTAAAACTACCTATGAAGTAAGATATCCATTTTTTTGTCGGATAAAATAGTTGAAGAATTATTAAGAACAACATTAATACACCAGCGTACATGTACCAACTAAATAAACGTTGAAAAACATCATATTTATTATATAATATTTCTGCTTTCACTTTGTCTTCAGATGGCATTACCTCTGCACTATATCCTTGCTGTACCTTCTTTAACCCCTCTAAAATTTTAGTAGCATTTTGATAATCCTTACGAATCATAAAATCATAATACCCAACCGGAAACAAGTTCTTAATCACATTAGAGTCAGGTCCATAATCTATATGACTAATTTCTAAAGGAGATACCCATTTATGGTTATCATCTCCTGGTACAGGATAAATACGTAATAAACTACCACTAATAGCTTGACTTAATAGACCTTGATCTTCAAAGGCTCTTACAATATCTTTTTGAAATTGTGTTTTGTTATTAATAGAGTTAGCTTGCTTCACCCACTCTGTTTTAATTTTTGGCTCTCCAGTAGGTGTATAAAAATCTGCTAAAGCTGCATATTTAGTACCTAAAGGAAGTTCTAATACTTTTCTAATACTATCATTTCCTCTTTTTAATTTAATTAACGGTACATCATACCATAACTTTGGATTTTGTATCATTGACAATAATACCTGATTGGCATCTAAATCTTCATAGGTATCATACTTGCTTACTTTTCTAAGTAATTCTGTTGCATAGGTATTTACTGGTTTTATTCTACCTCCAAAATCTTGAATTAATAAACTACCAAATTTTTCTGCTTCTTCTTTAGGGAAAGCCCTAGCTTTAATAATAGAATCTACCTCTGCTTTTGGCTTTTTATGGTGTTCATGAGTCTCGTTTTGAGCAAATCCAGCTAAAGAAATGAATAACAGTAGAATGGTTAAATTGGCCTTCTTTTCTTTAATTGTCTTTAAACGTTTTTTTAAATCTCCAAAACGAGTATTTCTATCAAACAAAATAATAATCATAGAGGCAAATAATAAAAAATACCCCAAATAAGAAATCCAAGTTCCCCACCAGTCATTATTAACAGAAAGTACGGTAATATCTGGATCATTATTTTGTTCTTTTTCTACTGTTGAAAAGTTAATTGATGCTTGAAAAAATCGATACCCTTTATGGTCTAAAACATTGTTCATATAAATTCGGGCATCAAAAGGTTTATCATCCTCTATAGTTACTTTACTTTCGTATGATTTAAACCCAACTTTGGTCATACTAGGGTTGGTACCCGGATAACGCTCAGCAATTAAATCGTTCAGCTTAATTGAAAACGGTAACGGAATTTCTTTTGAACCATATGATAAATAAAAATCTAAACCTCCAACTTTTACAGGAGTAGGATCGTTAGCAATGCCCTTACTTCCCATTAAAGTTACTTCTTTAGATTCTCCTTTAGAAGTTACCTTAACTGTTAAAGCATCTGGTAAATTAGGTTTTTTAGACTTTACAATTTTATAATTCCCTTTTATAGATGACTCTGGAATAACGAACTGTAACTCTCCTATTTCATATAGAGATAATAACTTTAACGGTTGAATACTATCTGCTCTTACTGCTGATTTAGACTGGTCAGCCATTCGCATTACAGTTCCTTCAAATGGTGTTTCTATAGTAGCATAACTTTTCCCATCATCGGTAATATTAATCGCTCCTTTAGTTGGCTTGTTAAAAGTAAATAATACATTGTGTATGTTTTCTATACTTCCTTCTTTAACATAATGATCGTGTCTAGAACCTCCTCCCGCTTCCACTATTTTGTAATAACGAGCTCCCAATGGGTCTTCTACTAATGTATTTTCTGCATTTTCAATAAAGTCAACATAATCTATTGAAAAATCTTGTTGATTATACTTAGAACTAATACTAAATGAATTTTTAAGTTTCTCAGATAACATTAACTCTTTATCCTTTAATACCAATCTTTGCGCTTGCCCGTCTATTTTATAATCTCCATCAACAAATCCTTTAAAGTAAACTTTATCTGAAAGAATAGAATTACTAACTTCACCTTCTTTTATTGGCATAACACCTTCTTCACCTATATACCTAGTAATTCCTGCACCAATAAGAATAAAAATAAATGATATGTGCATTAATAATACCGACCATTTTTTTTGCTGAATAAGTTTATAACGAAAAATATTTCCTAAAAAGTTTACAACAAACAAAATCATGATTAGCTCAAACCACCAAGTATTATATACTAAAGTTCTTGAATAAGCAGTAGGCGAAGTTTCAGCTCCTTGATCTAGAAAAGTTCCTACAGCCATTGCTACAGCAAACACAAGAAATAAAACTGCCATTAAACGAGTAGAAAACAAGAAATTAGTTAGCTTTTTCAACATGAAAAGAGTTTTAGATAAATCGACGCAAAAATACGGATTTTGGATGGATTTTCAGATCGTGTTTAAGCTTTTTTTAAGAGTTAATTTTATTTATAAAAGTATATGATTTGAATCATAAAAACATAGTTCTACTACTCTATAAATTTGCTCAAAAAACTTATGCGGAAAGCTATAATTTCTTTTATCGTAACGATACTTTGTTTTGTTAACATTTATAGCGTTCATTATATTTTCATTACAGAGATAAAAGATTCTTCCTTAATAGCCGCTTTTGGCGCCGCTGCTGTATTATCATTTTCTAACCTAAAAAAAACGCTCTCAACCAAAATCATATTTATAGGGAGTATTATAGGAGCATTAATAGGTGTTAGTTCTAATATTTTAATAGGTAACATAACCATAGCTATAATTGTATCAATAAGCTTAAGTGTATTTGTAATGCAGCTTTTAAAAATTAATTACCCTCCAGGAGGTGCTATTGCTATAATTCCAATTATAGCCGATAAAGGGCTACAAGATCTGGAGTATCTATTTGTGTTTTTTCCTGTAGTAACAGGAATAACCAGCATTGTTCTTTTTTCAAAAATTCAAATCTATATTAACTATAAGTCAAATCAATTATGGCCACTAAAAAAACAATCGAAATTGTAAAGTCTACCGCTCCTGTATTAGAAAAACACGGAGAAGATATTACCAAAGTATTTTATAGACTCTTATTTAAAAATCAACCTGAATTAAAGAGTCTATTTAATATGACACACCAAAAGCAAGGTACACAACCCAAAGTACTAGCCAATGCTATTTTTCAATATGCTGTACACATAGACAAACTAGAAGCTCTAGGAGGTGCTGTTGAGTCTATTGCCCAAAAACATACCAGTTTATCTATTACTCCTGAAATGTATCCTATTGTTGGCGAAAACTTATTAAAAGCAATTCAAGAAGTATTAGGAGAGGCTGCTACTACAGATATTATGAATGCTTGGGCAGAAGCATATAGTGATTTAGCTGCTATTTTTATAAAACGAGAAGAACATATTTATTCTGAAAGAGAACAGAAAAATGGAGGGTTCAGAAATCAAAAAGAGTTTGTTATTACAAAAAAAGTAGCAGAGAGTAATGTTATTACCTCATTTTATTTAAAACCAAAAGATGACTCTCCAACTCCAGAATTTATACCTGGCCAATATATTGCCTTGAGTTTAGAGATTCCGAATTCTCCGCATAAACACACCAGAAATTATAGTCTATCTGATGCTTACAATATGGATTATTTACGTATAAGTGTTAAAAAAGAAGAAGGAAATCCTAAAGGAATTGTTTCAAATTATTTACACAATCATATAAAAGAAGGTGATTCATTAAACTTAGGGATGCCTTCAGGAGAGTTTGTACTAAAAAACTTTAACACGCCAATTGTTCTTATAGCTGGTGGCGTTGGTATTACTCCTCTTATGAGTATGTATAAAAGTGCTTTACATTCGCATAGAAAAATTACCTTTATTCAATGTGCTTTAAATAGTGGCACACATGCTTTTAAACATGAAATAGCAAAAAATGCAAATAGTAAAACTACTCGCTTTACTGTTTACAACAACCCATTAACGACTGATAAGTTAGGTGATAATTATGACTTTAATGGGTATTTATCTACTGAAATGCTAAAATGCATGGAAATAAATACTGATAGTGAATTTTACTTCTGTGGGCCAAAACCATTTATGGCTAACACTTTATCGATACTTAGGGAATTAAATATTGCAGAAGAAAATATAAATTATGAATTTTTTGGGCCTACCGAAGAACTAGAAAAGGTGTAAAACAAAAAAAAGTGGAAGCTTATAATAAGCTTCCACTTTTTGGTATTATAATTTTATCTCTGTTTTTAGAATTGCTCTCTTCCTGAAAAATGAAAAGCACCTTCGATAGCAGCGTTCTCATCGCTGTCTGATCCATGAACTGCATTTTCTCCTATAGAAGTAGCATATAATTTTCTAATAGTTCCTTCTGCAGCTTCTGCTGGATTAGTAGCACCAATTAAAGTTCTAAAATCTTCTACTGCGTTATCTTTTTCTAAGATTGCAGCTACAATTGGTCCGCGAGTCATAAATTCAACTAACTCACCAAAGAATGGTCTTTCACTATGAATTGCATAAAAAGCCTCAGCATCACGTGTAGTCATTTGAGTTTGTTTCAATGCTACAATTCTGAAACCAGCTGCATTAATTTTTTCTAATATAGCTCCAATGTGTCCGTTTTCAACAGCATCAGGCTTAATCATAGTAAATGTTCTATTTGTTGCCATTTTTATGTTTTTAATTTTCGTGCAAAAATATGCAAATTAGTTATTTATGCAAGCATATTAGTTGTCTTTTCAAGAACATTTTAAGTACCTAAAAACAACTGTATATCAATTACTCTAATTCGAATGATTTATTAGCAATCATTTCTTTTCCTTTAAAAACATTAATAAAATAATTTCCTTTTTCAAAACCACCTTTAGGTGCAGAAATGTATTCACAAATATCTAAAGCCTTGTTATTATAGTTAAAAGTGGTTTTTATACTATAATTTAATGTTTTACCATCGAACTGTACTTGTGCATTCTCTCCTATAACATTGCTATTAGGATCTAATACTTGAATAAATAATTCTTTATCTCCTTTTTCTGCTATTTTATTAGCTGCTACAGCAAAACACACTTTAACTTTATCTGCTTTTCTAGCTTTAGTAGTTAAGATTTGTTTACCAGAAGAACGCTCTATAATAGCTAAACCTTTTACTCCAGCAACAGTCATTTCTGAACCTAGAGAAATTAGCTTTTCTCTATCTGTTAACTGGTTACTTAAAGAATCTATTTTTTGCTCTCCTTCTTCGTTGTTTTTAACCAAAACTTCATTTGCAATGGTCAGTGCATTGTTTTCATCTAATAAGCGTTTATTTTCTGCAAACAATCTATCTTTTTCTTTTTTCATTCTAAAGAATGAATTTTTATACCTTAATAAAGTAGCTACATCTGCTTGTGCAGTTTTTAAAGAATCTAAAGTCAATTCTAAATTAGCTCTCTCAGCAATTAAATCTTCATTTAAAACTTCATTTTCTGCAATTTGCTTGTCATATTCTCCTTTTAAACTTTCTAAATCTGAAGTAATATTTTCTATTTCACTGTTAAGTGCAGATTTAGTTTCTTGTAATTCATTGTTTTTAAGAAAAAATAATGCTCCTACCCCTATTAAAAGTACAGCAGCAATTCCTAAACCAATTTTAAGTCCGTTATTATTTCCGGTAGACATTGTGTAAGTATTTATATGTTAGAATGTTCCAAATGTAAATAATAAATCTGAATATTTTTAATATTTTTTATTCCTCAAGAAAATATTAACCGTTAACTTAGCTATAGGTAATTTTTACTATTTATGACGCATTTAAACATCTATACTCAAGAAGAAGTATTGCAATTTGTAAACACCAGAAATGGGGAGAAAAAATTTGGAGAAAAAGTTTTAACTATTTCTAAGAGTAACAATTTAGATGAAGAACTTATCAACTCGAAAGCTAAATATGTTTTGTTTGGAATACAAGAATCTATTGGTGTAAAAGCAAATAAAGGTATACAAGGAACCGAAACAGCTTGGAAAACATGCTTAAATAGTTTGTTAAACACTCAAAACAACTCGTATAATAAAGGTAAAAAAATATTACTACTAGGTTATTTAGATTTTTCTGGTTTTATGCATAAAGCCGAAAAATTAGACTCTAATAATCAAGAAGATTTAAAAGCATTATATAGACTCGTTGATGATATAGATACAGAAGTATCTAATTTAGTGTATAAAATTGTTAAAGCTGGTAAAATACCTATTATAATTGGCGGAGGTCACAACAATGCTTACGGTAATATAAAAGGTACATCTTTAGCGCTTAATAAAGCTATTAATGCTATTAATTTTGATGCTCATACTGACTTTAGAGCTTTAGAAGGTAGGCACTCAGGAAACGGATTCTCCTATGCCTTTCAAGAAGGTTTTTTAAATAAATATTTTGTTTTTGGATTGCATGAAAATTATACTTCTAAAAAAGTATTCAATGAAATGAATGCCTTACATGACCATATAAACTTTAATACTTTTGAGGCTATAGCTATACGCAAAGAAAATAGTTTTAATGCAGAAATAGAATATGCTCATTCTTTTGTTAAAAGCGACAAATATGGAGTTGAAATAGATTTAGACGCTATTCAAGGTGTTGCCAGTAGTGCAATGACTCCATCTGGTTTTAGTGTAAACGAAACCAGGCAATTTTTATCTCGCGTAGCAAATTCTAAAAAAGTAGCTTATCTACATTTATGTGAAGCTGCGCCTAGTTTGTCTAACGGAAATGAAAAACAGATAGGAAAAGTATTATCGTACTTAATAACTGATTTTATTCGTGCTAATTAATCGCAAGTAGTTTTAAAGTTAGAAACTGGGTATTTGTATGATTGACTCAAGTTATAATGCCACCATTCTGAGGTAATACTCCAAAATCCATGCTTTTCCATAGTGCTTTTTAACTTTTTTCTATTATTTAAAATACTATCAGGTAAATTTAAATAAGCATGATGCGCCTTTTTACCAAAATAGTCAAAAGGAGTTCCCATAGCAAGAGTATCATTCTTTAAATCTGCTAATGTAATATCTATAGCAGTACCTCTGTTATGATTCGATCCTTTGCTTGGATCTGCTACATAACGCTTATCAGGGTAAATTTTCCACATTTTCTTTTGAACATATAAGGGTCTATAACAATCAAAAAACAAAATTCTCAAGCCTGCTTTTTTAAACTCATTATTAGCTTTAATTAACTGTTTTGCAGTTTTATAACGTACCAAACAGTCATCACAATCATATACTTGCTCTTTCAAAAAATTATCTTTAGTAGCATATTTCATACTATACAAAAAAGTAGTGTCTAACTTTTTTAAAATAACAAACGTACTATCTTTAAAGCTTTCTATTTCTTCTTTGCTATATAATTGTACATTTAACGAAGCTGGTGAGTCTTTTTGTCCTACTCCACTTTCAACTTGCTCTTTAGCCACATCATTAGTTTCAACTAGATTCTCCTGTATTTCTTTTGGAGTTATTTTCTTTTTCTCTTTACAAGAAAACAAAACAATGCTTCCAAAAACTATTAATGCTAAGATGTATTTCATTTTAAACCTTTATAATTACCACTTAAATATAACTAAAAAAGCCTGCTTAGTATACCAAGCAGGCCTTATAATTCTATTAGCTTAAAGTTAATTAAACATTACTTCATTATCTAAAATCATATTTTGTAAAAACAAAACTGAGTTTTGAATATCATTATGCAATAATCTATCTTCCTCTACAAAAGGAACTTCTTTTCTATAAGATGTTATGAAACTCTCAATAAAATCTGATGATTTTAGCGGCCTTCTAAATTCAATTGCTTGAGTAGCATTTAAAAGTTCAATCGCTAAGATTCTCTCTACATTATCAATTACTGTTTTACATTTTACCGCTCCGTTTGCTCCCATACTTACATGATCTTCTTGTCCGTTACTAGAAACGATTGAATCTACACTCGATGGAGAACATAATTGCTTATTAATACTAGCTATACTAGCAGCAGTATATTGAGGTATCATAAATCCTGAATTCAACCCAGGATCATTCACTAAAAATGCTGGTAAATTTCTTAAACCTGATATTAATTGGTAAGTACGTCTTTCAGAAATACTTCCCAACTCCGCAACCGCAATAGCTAAAAAATCTAACCCTAATGCTAATGGTTGACCATGAAAATTACCTGCAGAGATAATCATATCTTCTTCTATAAAAATATTAGGGTTGTCTGTAACTGAATTAATTTCTGTTTCAAAAGTTTTTCTAACAAAGTTTAAAGTATCTTTAGAAGCTCCATGAACTTGGGGCATACATCTAAATGAATATGGATCTTGAACAGCTTTGGTATTTTGCTCAATTAGCTCACTTCCTTCTAAAAACGAACTTATTCGCTCTGCTGTGTGTAACTGTCCGTTATGTGGACGAATAATATGTGAATGAGCTAAAAACGGAGATTTATTACCGTCAAAACCTTCTAGTGAAACGGTTCCAATTGCGTCGGCAAAATAAGATAATTTATAAGCCTTAATTAAATTGCTTACTCCATAAGCACTCATAAACTGAGTTCCATTTAACAAAGCTAAACCTTCTTTAGATTGCAATAATATTTTAGACCAACCCAGTTCTTTATACAACTCTTGAGTTGTAATTTCTCTATCGTTAAAAACTACACTTCCCTCTCCTATTAAGACCAAAGCTACATGAGCTAGAGGAGCTAAATCTCCTGAAGCACCTAGTGAGCCTTGAGTATATACTACTGGTAGTATATTTTTATTGTACATTTCAACTAAACGTTCAATAGTTTCTAACTGAACACCAGAGTGACCATAACCTAAACTTTGTATTTTTAGTAACAACATTAATTTAACAATATCGTTAGGCACTCTTTCTCCAGTTCCACAAGCATGAGACATTACTAAGTTCTCTTGCAACTTCGTTAAGTTATCATTAGATATTTTTACATTACACAAAGATCCAAAACCAGTATTAATTCCATAAATTGGAGTTGATTCTTTTTCCATTTTTTCATCAAGGTAAGTCCTACATCTCTTTACATTTGCTATTACCTCATCAGATAACTGTAAAGTCTTCTTTTGAACTATAATGTCTTGTATAATATCTATGGTTAAGCGATCGGTGCTTATGCTATGTATCATTTTTCTTTCTTTAGGGGGTCAAAATTCAACATTGCTATAATAATATCCAAACAAATTATATTTAATTAACAAAATTTGATTTTTTTCTTATTAATTTAGAGCCCCTGATAAATACCTTTTTTATTTAGTTAAAAAGTTAACTATCTTTTTATCATATTAAGGTATCAACTATAAAAACAAATCAAATACAATGAAAAAAATTGTTTTCGCTTTAGCGGCACTAGCAATCGTTTCTTGCAAAAAAGAAGAGACCAAACCTGTAGATTATACACTTTTTACAGGTACTATTACAAATCCTAATAGTGATAAATTAACAGTTTTAACCCGCAAAGGTCCTGTAAAGGATATAAATGTTGATGAGAATGGTAAATTTGCTGATACTTTGCGTCTAGATGAAGGACAGTACTATATTAACGACGGGAATGAATATGCTGCAATTTATGTAAAAAAGGGAGCGCATATGGATATGACTTTAGATACCAAAGAGTTTGATAAAAGTATTAAGTTTACCGGAAAAGGAGCAGAAAGTAACAACTATTTTTCTGATGCTACAAGGTTAGAAATAGCTCTTTTTGATCAAGAAGATTTAAGCGATGTTCCTAGTTTAATGAAGAAATTTCAAGCAGACTCTAAAGCCTTATTAGACAAAACAACAAGTTTAGATAGCCTTACAAAAGTTCAAGAAAATAAAAAAATTGAACAAATGGTGGCGCAATACGGTCAAATGTTGTCTGCTAAAGCTAAATTGGCAGATATGAAAGGAAAACCTTCTCCAGCATTTGAAAACTATGAAAACTACAAAGGTGGAACAACTTCTTTATCTGACTTAAAAGGTAAATATGTATACATTGATGCATGGGCTACTTGGTGCGGACCTTGTAAAAAAGAAATACCTTTCTTAAAAGAGGTAGAGAAAGAATTTCACGGAAAAAACATTGAATTTGTTAGCATATCTTTAGACAATGGTAGAGGTTATAAAGCTGATAGTAAAGAGGCTGCTGAAGCTGCTGCTAAAGAAGGTTGGAAAAAGATGATAGCAGATAAAGAAATGACTGGTTTGCAATTATATGCAGATAAAGCTTTTCAGTCTGATTTTGCAACTGCTTACGGAATTAACTCTATTCCACGTTTTATTTTAATAGATCCAAATGGAAATATTGTAGATGCAGATGCACCTAGACCATCTAGTCCTAAATTAAAGGAGTTATTTGCTGCACAAGGAATTTAAAAAAATCTTTTAAATAAAAACCTATAAAACGATTATCCTAAGTGGTAATCGTTTTTTTGTTCACAACTTCGTTAATAAGTATAAAACCCTCTAAGTGTTAAGAGGCATATAAAACCGTAACTTTTTATAAACCAATACAGTAATGATTATGGATAACAGAACTGATGATTTATTAAAGATTCGTTTGGGAATTGAAACTGCAAGTTTATCAGATAATATGAGAGATGAAGAACGCTTTCAGAACACTAGTATTCGACCAGCGATTAAGTTTCAGAGTGATTTATTAATTGAAGCTTTTAAAAACTATGCTAAAAAACACAAATGTGTTTTTTATAGCCTAAGCATTGATAAAAAAATGGTTTATATAGAAAATGCTATACAAAGAGATATGAAGTTTCGTAATTCATTAAAAGGAATGATTATTGGTGCTTTTACTGTGCCTGAATACAAACAATATATTCAAAATTCATCTGCTCTTAACAAACGAATGATGCAAATTGTTATAGAACGGTTAAAAGATAACGTGTTACTTTTAGATAACGAGAATCCCCCTTTACATAAAGCTGGATAAAACTTATTCAGTAATTATAGACTCCCCATTTAAATTAGTTGTTAATACTTCGCTCATGTAATTAAAAAATGGGCGAAGTGTTACAAAAGTGTCTATCACTTCATCAACAAAAGTTTTTGACAGTACTTCATTATCTGTAAATGATCGCATAGCATAAAATTGTTTTTTTCTAATTAATACAATTGCTTCACTATCTTTAGAGAAACCTTTAGGAGCTGTTTTTACACCATCACCTTCTAATCCTTTCGGAAAAATTTCTTTGAATTTTTTATCAGAAATAATTTCATTAATTTCTGTAGCATCCATTTCGAACTCTTTTCTAATACGCAACAAATCTGCTGGATTCGGACCATAAAACCCTCCACCAACCATCGTATTTCCTGGTTCAATATTTAAAAAGTATCCTCCCCTTAAGTGTTCTGTTGCTCTTTTAAAACTTCCAGCAAAACGAGCTTTATAAGGGGTCTTGTCTTTTGAAAAACGTACATCTCTATAAATACGCATTAATTTATGTGATTCTATATCGTCTGTTTCTTTTAATCGTTCTTCTACACCTGCAAAAAAGGCTTTTGCTTCTCTATTATGTATGTCAAAAATTGATTTTCGATCAGCAAACCATTCTCTGTTATTGTTTTTCTTTAACTCGTTTAAAAATTGTAGCAAATCAGAATTTATAGGCTCCATAGGTTTATTGGTTTTTAGCATTGCTAAAGTACTAATTATAAAAACAACAAACATTTGTTAAAAAAGGGGTGTTTAGTTAAAATAATCTTAAAAAAACAAATAGCAGTAACAAACAAGCTCCTACAGCGTCATATAAGTACATCAATTAAAAAATCAAATATCATGAAAGCAATTATTAATTTTTTAGAATTTTTCTACGGAATCAACGAAAATCAATTTAAAAGCAGAAAAGGTTCTGTAGACTTCAGACAGTCAAGAATTCAAATTTGGAATAAAAGAAGGCATTTTGCCCACTAATATTCCTCTTAAATTAAATTAGTTAAGTCCGACCTCATCAATCGGACTTTTTTATTTTACAAAATTAACTGCGTGTAGTATCAATCCTGATGCTGGAGCAATATGGGTTATACCCACAGCTTTTTCTGGTGTGGCTAAAGATTCCTTTATAAAGTCAATATCAAACTCTCCTCTACCCAAAGAAATTAGCTTAGCCATCATTATTCTAATTTGGTTTCTTTTAAACCCCTCTCCTACTACTCTTAACAAATAACTTTTCTCTGGAAAAAAATTAGCTGTATACACATCATTCTTTACAATCTCACACACTTTAATTTCCCCAAAAGTATCTGTAGTTGGTGTGGGTTTATAGGTATAATTTCTAAAATTATGCCTTCCTTCAAATAATTGAGCTCCTTGTTTCATTAATTCAATGTCTAACTCTTCAGGAAAATTTACCATAAAAGGAGCTGAAAAAGGGTGCTTTTTTTCTCCAAAAGAAAATAAATACAAATATTCTTTAAGTTTAGGAGCTTGTATGATATTAAACTTTTCATCTGTTTCTTCAATAGAAATAGCCCTAATATCTTGAGGTAAGTTTAAGTTAAAAAGAGGTAAGAAGTCTTCTAATATTAAAGCTTCTTCATCTAAAAACATTTCAATAAAAGCTTGGTTTGCAGATACTTTTGCATCCGTCCTCCCCGCTGCCAATGTTTTAAACTTTTTATGACCTAATACATAAGCTAAAGTCCTTTCTACCATTCTCTGAACCGTATTTACGTCTGGCTGTTTTTGCCAACCGTGAAAACGAAACCCTAAGTATTGAATTTTTATAATGTAATATTTCCTCTTATGCATAATGAAATCAAAACTATATAATAATTATCAAAAACCTTATGATAACTGAGTTATTTTCAATTTCAAATTCATTTTCCATTTCAACTTCTTCTTAAAAAATTATCTTTACCAAAAATCTAATACTTGCATCCGAAAAATATACATCACCAGCCTTATAATTTTGAATTGCTTTGCGAAAAGCATCCTGACTTAAATGAATTTGTTTTTATTAATGAACATGGTAATCAAACTATTCATTTTTCAGATTCCAATGCCGTTTTTCACTTAAACAAAGCTATTCTAAAAACTCATTATAATATTTATGATTGGAACATACCTAAGGGATACTTATGTCCTCCAATACCTTCTAGAGCTGATTACATTCATTATATAGCAGATTTAATTGATTCAGATAAAAAGAAAGAAGTAAATGGGTTAGATATTGGCGTAGGAGCTAATTGTATTTATTCTATTTTAGGAGCCCAAATTTACAGTTGGTTTATGGTAGGATCTGATATTAATGAAACCGCTGTAATTACAGCTAAACAAAATGTTGCTGCAACCCCATACTTGTCTAATTATATAAATATAATACACCAAACAAATAACGCTAATATTTTTAAAGGTATAATTCAGTCAAATGAATATTATGATTTTACTTTGTGCAATCCTCCTTTTTTTGAATCTGAAGAAAAGGCTCTAAAAGCGAATAAAGAGAAAACAAAAAACTTAGGATTGAATAAAAAAACAAATTACAACTTTGGTGGGCAAGCTAATGAACTTTGGTGCAACGGTGGCGAAGCCCTATTCATTAAAAGAATGATTAAACAAAGTGTGGAATTTAAAAATCAAGTTAACTGGTTTACCTGTTTGGTTTCTAAAGTAAATAACTTACCAAAAATATACAAGCAGCTTAATAAATTACAAGCAAATCATAAAACTATTGAAATGGAACAAGGCAACAAAAAAACACGTTTTATCGCTTGGCAATTTAATTAATATGGAACAGCATTCAAAAATTGTAACCATTGGTATTTTAGCTCATGTAGATGCTGGTAAAACCACCCTTACAGAGCACATGCTTTATAATGCTGGGGTTATTAGAAACCTTGGTAGTGTAGATAAAGGATCTACTGCTACAGATAATCTAGAATTAGAAAGGGAAAGAGGAATCTCTATTAAATCTGCAGCTACATCATTTATCTGGAATAACACAAAAATAAATTTAATAGACACTCCAGGTCATATTGATTTTTCAAGCGAAGTAGCGAGGAGCTTATGTGTCTTAGATGCTGTTGTGCTAGTTGTCTCTGCTGTAGAAGGTGTACAGGCTCATACATTAACCCTAGCGGAAGCTATTAAAGAGCTAAAAATTCCTTTATTAATTTTCATTAATAAAATAGATAGACAAGGTGCGGATTCTGAAACAGTTTTACAACAGATAAAAAAAGAACTCGGTTTATCTACACTTTCAATAAACAAAAGCAAAAATGAGGGCTTAGAAAACGTTAGTATTTATCCTACAATAAACAATCTTGAAAATAATGAATATTTAGAAGAACTTATCTCTCAAGATGAAGCTTTATTAGAACAGTACTTAAATGGTGATGAGATATCTAAAACTAGTCTTTTAGATGCTATAAAAAACCAAACCAATAATCAGCTAATAGTTCCTACTTATGTTGGGATAGCAAAAAACAATACGGGTGTAACTGAATTACTTGATGGAATTACTGAATACATCGTTAATAAGCAAAATAACTTAACAGATTTATCTGCCTATGTCTTCAAACTAGAACATGATCCAGTAAACGGAATAATGGCCTATGTGAAGGTTTTTTCTGGTGAATTGCAGTCTAAATCGGTTATTAAAAATCATACTCAAAAGCTAGAAGCCAAGATAAATCAAAGCAAAAAAATAGAAGGAACTAAATTTATAGATTCAACTATTAAAGCTGGAGATATCGGGATTATAACCGGTGTTTTAGGAACTAAAGCTGGAGATATTCTAGGAAATCCTTTAGGAATACCTCAACTACCCGAACTAGCTATACCAGTACTTAGTGTGCAGGTTACGCCAAAAAATGCATCTGATTATAATTCTTTAGCTCAAGCTCTACAAATAATAGATAGAGAAGATCCTAGTTTACAATTTAAGTGGCATAAAGAAGAGAAAGAACTGTTATTACTTTTAATGGGTGATATGCAAACAGAAGTTATAAGCCATACACTAGAACAACGCTTTTCTATTCATGTACAAATAACCGAGCCACAGATTGTTTACAAAGAAACCATTAGCAAATCTGCCGAAGGGTATATTAGGTACTGGATGCCTAAACCTTGCTGGGCTATTATGACTTTTTTAATTGAACCTGGAAAACTCAATTCTGGAGTAATTTATGAATCTATAGTTTCTAAAAATGATATTCATAATAAATACCAAAACGAAATAGCTAAAACCATACCCAAAGCTTTAGAACAAGGTTTATTAGGATGGGAAGTTACCGATGTTAAAATCACTCTAATTAAAGGTGAAGATCATAATGTACATTCTAGACCTGGCGATTTTAACTTAGCTACACCAATGGGAATTATGAAAGGTTTACAAGAAGGAGGAACTCATTTGTTAGAGCCTGTATTAAATTATCAAATTAAAACCCATGAAGAGTTTTTAGGGAAATTGAGTTCAGAATTAATAACAAGGAGAGCTACCCTTAATTCCCCTACTTTTGAAAATGATAAGGTAGAACTAAGCGGTACGATTCCAGTAGCTACTTCATTAGACTTAAGTATTAAACTCAACACTATATGTAGTGGTAAAATACGCTTGCGAACTACTTTTAACGGTTACCAAACCTGTCCAGAAGGAGAAGGAAAAGTTAGAGAATATAAAGGCGTAAATCCGTTAGACGAAGCCCAATGGATATTACACAGACGTGGAGCTTATAAAGCGGATGAAAGGAAAATTTGATTACTTTCAATATAACAAAAAAACCTCCCAAAAAGGAGGTTTAATATATACTATATCTAAATACTAATTACTCAGCACTTATATTTATTACTCAGCTGGTCTACCGTGAATTTCTTCAAATTTTTCATCAAAATTTTCACGCAGGTATGCTCTTAATTTTTTACGATAATCGTCTTTTAACCAATCAACAAAATTGTAAGTACTTTTACTAATACACTTTGTATAACGTTGTATTCTGTGGTCTATATCGTCTCCTAACTTTTTAGATAAGTCTAAAGCATCATAAACATCTTCACTATTTTCAATACAAATTTTAGCATGATGTTCTATAGAACGCTCTAAAACTACTTTAGATGATTCTCCTGCCCTAACCGAATGAATATAAGCTTCTTTTATATTAAAGTAAACCTCTTCAGATGCAGCAAATTCAGCTCGCAAATCAGCTGGCATTTCATACCTAAAATTACTTTCTAATTCTTCGTCGCTCAATAAATTCTCTAAGTAATAATTAGGCGATCTAAATATTTTCTGCCAATCGATATCTGCTCCCCAAGGTCCAAAACGATGGAAGTTATTTCCTAAATCTACTACTGTAAACGTATTTTTCTTTGTAAATATACGTGACCCCCTACCTATCATCTGATAGTATAGAGTTAATGATTTTGTTGCTCTATTTAATATAATAGATTCTACAGAAGGTTCATCGAAACCAGTAGTTAAGATACTTACCGATGTTAAAATAGCATCAGGAGTTTCTTTAAACCATTTTAATATTTTCTCTCTTTCTTTTTTTGTATTGGTATTATCTAGATGGGCTACAGGATAACCTGCTGCTCTAAATGTATCATATACATGTAATGAAGTATTGATACCATTATTAAATATTAGAGTTTTCTTTCCTTTACAACGCTCTTCATAAGCTTGTAAAAGTTTACCTAACATATCGGTATTGGTATATAAATCTTCTGACGATTTAACAGTATAATCTCCGTTAGCTCCTACTACTAAAGATGTTAGACCAACATTATACGAAAAAGTTTCTGCTCGAGCTAAAAACTCGTTTTGTATTAAAGATTCTATAGTTTCTCCAACAATTAACTCATCGTAATTATCGGTCATAGGTAATTTAATATTAGAACTTAACGGTGTTGCTGTAACTCCAAGTACGAATGACTTTTCAAAAAACTTAAATAATTTGGTAAATGAGTTATAATGCGCCTCATCTATAATAACTAATCCAATATCAGATATATCAAGCTTATTGTCATTCAAACGATTGTTTAAGGTTTCAACCATGGCAACAAAACAAGTATAATCTGCTTGATCATCTAAGTTAGCCTTACTGTCTACGACTTTATTTTTAACACCAAACTCAGTAAGCATACCAGATGTTTGCTTACACAATTCGATACGATGTGTCATTACCAACACTCGCTTTTTATGATGCTTAATATATTGTCTTACTATTTCAGAGAAAATAACGGTTTTTCCTCCACCTGTAGGCAATTGATACAATAAATGATAATCTGGTTTTGCTTCTTCAAAACACTTAAATATCTTATTAATAGCTCCTTTTTGATAGCTATATAATTGTTTTCCTACTTTTCTTTCTTCTTGCTCTAAAGCTGTTTCCGACATAGTATTTAGTGGATTAAGGGTTTGCAAAAATACGTTCTTTCTAGGGTTTATAACGAATTATTTTAAAGAAATTATCTACTAAATGCTTATAAATAACTCTTCTAAATCATCATATTGCCTATTTTAGCAACGAGAAATGTTTCCAAAAAACAGCTCTTTCTTGCTTATTTATGACAATAATTTCAAAAAACATACCACAACAATATCAAGGGTTTGCCCTAACTCCATTATTATGGAACAATGAAGCAATTTATAATTTAAAACAGTTGGATATAGCAACTGAATTTACTTCATCTGTATCTATAAATATTCCTCAGAATTTAATGTTAGGAAAAAGAGTAGAAAGATTTACTTCTCACTTACTTCAACAAAACAAAGACATTGATATTCTTCAAGAGAATATTCAAATTAATCATAATAAAATTACTGTTGGTGAATTAGACTGCCTTTTAATGCATAATGATACCCCTACACATATAGAAGTTGTTTATAAGTTTTACCTCTACGATGATTCTGTAGGTAATACTGAATTAGACCATTTAATTGGTCCAAACAGAAAAGATTCGTTAGTAGAAAAATTAGTAAAACTTCAACAAAAACAACTTCCTCTATTATTCAGACCTGAAACTAAACCTGTACTCGACAAGCTTGGCTATTTAGCTACAAGCTTCAAACAAAGGGTTTATTTTAAAGCTCAGGTTTTTCTTCCTATAAACCAACCAAACATACGTTTTAAAAAACTAAACAATGATTGTATTATTGGTTTTTATGCAAGAATTGAGGAATTGAATGATTACCATTCTGCAAAATTTTATATCCCTAAAAAAGTAGATTGGTTAATTATACCTCACCAACATATTAACTGGATAAATTTTGAAACATTTAACGCAGAAGTTGAGTCCCATCTATCAAAACAAAAATCTCCAATGTGCTGGATGAAAAAAACTAATGGTGAACTTTTAAAATTCTTTGTTGTTTGGTGGTAGAATTACTTACTTTTGATACTCTAATTTAACCACATGATTACGCCAGAAGTACAAAAACTATTAATTCCTACCTTAAAAAAATATTTTGGTTATGATAGCTTTCGAAGTCAGCAAGAAGCTATTATACAAAATGTATTATCTGGAAGTGATAGTTTAGTAATTATGCCCACAGGTGGTGGTAAATCTATTTGTTTTCAGCTTCCTGCTCTGTTGCTAAATGGAGTAACTTTAGTTATATCTCCGTTAATAGCATTGATGAAAGATCAGGTTGATGGCTTAAATGCAAACGGAATACCAGCAGCATATGTAAATAGCAGTTTAGCTGACGCTGAAAGAAATACTATTTTAGAAAATATAGCCGATAAAAAACTAAAACTAGTTTATGTTGCTCCAGAAAGTTTAAGCTATTTAAGTACCGTAATAAATGAAGAAAATGTTAGTTGCATCGCTATAGATGAAGCACATTGTATTTCTTCTTGGGGACATGACTTTAGACCTTCTTACCAACAACTAGGTTTTTTAAAGAACCAACTACCCAAAATACCTATTATAGCTTTAACAGCTACTGCCGATAAAGCTACTAGAGATGATATCTTAAACCAATTAAACATCTCTGAGGCAAAACAATTTATTAGTTCTTTTGACAGAAAGAATATTCATTTAGAAGTTAGACCCGCTAATGACAGAATTAATCAAGTAATTGACTTTATTGAACAACACCCAAATGAATCTGGAATTATTTACTGCTTGAGCAGAAAAACTACCGAACAAATAGCAAGTAAATTACAACAGAATGGAATCAGTGCAAAAGCCTATCATGCTGGGCTGAATTTTAATGAGAGAAGTAGTATACAAGAAGAATTTATCTTTGATAAAACACCTATCATTTGTGCTACTATTGCTTTTGGAATGGGAATAGACAAATCTAATGTACGATGGGTTGTTCATTATAACATGCCCAAAAATATAGAAGGCTATTATCAGGAAATTGGACGTTCTGGTAGGGATGGCTTAAATGCAAAAGCTTTGCTTTTTCACAGTTATGCAGATGTAATACAGCTACGAAAATTTATAGATGGTAGTACTAATGAAGAAGTACAAATTGCCAAGCTAGATAGAATGAAACAATTTACTGAAGCAACTACATGCAGAAGAAAAATCTTATTGAGTTATTTTGGAGAACTGAAAGAAGAAAATTGTGGCAATTGTGATGTATGCGAAAACCCACCTCAATTTATAGACGGAACCATAATAGCGCAAAAAGCTTTATCTGCTGTTACAAGACTTCAAGAAAAAGAAGCTGTTGGTATAGTTATAGACGTTTTAAGAGGCGCTAAAAACGCTACCGTTATAGATAGAGGTTATAATCATATTAAAACCTATGGTATGGGTGCCGATACTTCATGGAAAGACTGGCAACATTACATTATTCAACTTATTAACCAAGGGTATTTAGAAATTGCTTTTCATAAACATAATGCTTTGCAATTAACTGATTTTTCTAAAAAAGTATTGTTCGAAAAAGAGCAAGTTTTATTGAGTAAACCTGTAGAGATTTCTAGAAATGTTACAGATAAAATCACTAAAAAATCTAAAAAGACTAAAGATTCTTTATTCGAGCTATTACGCAAATTGCGATACAATATTTCTCTTGAAGAAAATATACCTGCATATCTAATTTTTAATGACGCTACATTAAGAGAAATAGAACAAGAAAGACCCCTATCTGATGAAGCTTTCTTAGCTATTAGCGGAGTTGGACAACGCAAACTAGAAGTATATGGAGCAGAATTTATAGACGTCATTAGAACATTTTTAGAAGAAAAGAAGAAAAAACCTAAAAAGAAAGATACCTCTTTAGTTACCTACGAACTCTACCAAGAAGGATTAACTATAGAAGAAATTGCTTTAAAAAGAGATTTAAAGGATACCACTATTTTTTCTCATATAGCCAAATTATATAGTGAAGGAAAAGATATAGATATCTACCAGTTTATTAGTAAAGAAGAGGTTGAACAAATTAGAAAAGCAAAGCAAGCTCTCGAAAATCCAGAAGGTTTAAAGGTGTATTTTGAACATTTTGAAGAAAAAGTAAGTTACGCTACTATTAGATTAGCATTAACTGTTATTGAGGTTGAAAGTTAATTATTTGACTTCTAACTACATCATGTTTATAAATCATAATCAACTTCAGTTCCTGTTTTATATAAAAAACTAACAGCATTTTTATTTAGTCCGAAAAACGGAGTTGAAGAATCTGAATTTGCATTAATATCTATTACAAATTGAATTCTTGTTGCTAATAGATATTTCTCTTTTAAATGATTAATCACCTTTATTTTAGGTTCTAGAAAATCAATTAACTCTCCAAGTATTTTTTCAAATCAATGTCAATACCTGCTTAAATTTTATATTCCCATGTCGTAAATTTTGGAACGGGTTCTCTCTTTATCTTAAACGAAGTTGGTTTTACTCCCATTAATTCTGTTACTACATCAAAATATTCTGCATCAAAAGAAAAATAAACGTAACTATTACATTCAATATTTATATTTTCCAACCCCATATTCACTCTAAAAAATTAACTCTTTTTCAAATTACGAGTCTCTATTATTTTAACTCCTTTTTCCTCTATATTTTTTAACACTTCCTTATCTACATTTCCTTCAGCATTTAAAAACTCAATTTCTAGTTCATTTTCACTTAAATGAATGCTTTTAATTTTATCTCTAGGAATTTTATACTGATATCCACTATCTTTTTGAAAAACCTTATAAACTTTATACGCACCTGAACACAATCCCATTGCACTAATAAAACCAATAATACCTATCGATTTATTAAGAGTTACTATTGCTGATAAAGCTAGAATTGCTACTAATAAAAAAGCACCTAAATCTTTTTTACCCTTTCTAAGTTCATTTGCTTTTTTTGATAGACTAGATTTTTCTAATAGTTCCTTAGTTTCTGACCAAACTCCAGTAGTAGTCATATATAAATTATCTTCATCTATATTTATATAGCCAAATTGATATTTAAAAAACTCTTTCATTTATTGAAAATAACCATCAATCAGTTTCTCCATCATTTCAATATCTAGTTTTTCTATTGGGTGCTCTACACCTTTTAACAACTTAAATTCAGAATTAGGTAACCAACCTGAAACTTGTAATGTTTCTTCTTGCGTAACCATAGTATCTTTATCTCCTACTGTCAATAATACATTATGGTTGATGCTTTTAAAATCTTCTGAATTGAACTTCTTTCCTCTTGATAAGCCGAACATTAAATCGGCTGTTTTTGCTAAAACTTCTTTCCAATTATTAGGTTCATGTAGCTTTTCTAAATAATTAGCAAAGACAGGTACCTTTGCTTCTATTTTATCAGGATTTAACATTTTCACCTCTTTTGCTGCACTTTCTTCAGACCAGTTAAACTTTGTTCCCAGAGTAACTATTTTGTCAACCAAATCAGGATAATTCTTGGCTAAATTTAAAGCAACATACCCTCCCATGCTATACCCAAAAATAGATACTTTATCTAATTGATGGCTCTTTAAATAATCTACTATATTTTGAGTAAATAAATCGATCGAGAACTTATGGGAACTAGGAATTCCTCCATGACCTTCAAAAGAAAATGAATGCACGTTATATTGATTAGATAATAGCTTTTTTAAAGTCTTTAATTGGCTCGTACTTCCTAACGCACCGTGTAATAATAAAATTGATTTCATTAACTATAAATCGTCTGTAAAATGTTCTGTTCGTTTAGGTTTAGAAAACTTATCTGCATTGTAAATCTTAGATCCTCCTTTTGGAATTGACAATGATTGCCAATCTTGATTGACTGCTAATTTTCCTATTAATACAATTTGCCCGATATGATATGAATAATGAGCCAACTGCCTGTTAATCGCTTCGGTAACCGAATGCCCCATATTCCTGATAAAGATTTCTTTTTCCAAATCAGTTACCTCTAGCGGATTAATTGCTTCAAACAAACAACTCCATCCTCTATTCCAAACAACTAGCAACTCTTCTCTAGTAGTAATTGTTCCTTCAAACTCATCATCTCTATCACGCCATTCTTTCTCTCCATCTTCTGTTAAAAAATTAGTCCACCTAGAAAGCATGTTGCCTGAAATATGCTTAACTATAATAGCAATGCTATTATTTACCTCATTAGGTTGCCAAAACAATTGTTCATCTGTCAATTGACTAAAAGTCTTTTCTCCTAAACTTTTATAATAATTAAATTGTTTTTGTATACTTGATAGATAGGTATTCATTATTTCCTAGCTAATTTATATCCTAAAAATGCCATCGGAATATATGCTACTATTAAATCTAAGGCATTGAACCACATTGGAGCTGGTAACATATTAGCTGCCATAATTCCACAGAGTAGAAACCAAAAACCAATAATTAATGCCATTTTTAAATGGTTTGTTGCTGCTATTTTAGTAGTTAAAAATGCACCTACTAAAGTTCCCAATGCATGTGCTATAAAAGGGAATATAAAATGTTTAGCTTCAAACAAATGAATATTTGCTTTCAAACTTTCCATATTAGAAGGGTCTACACCTCCTGGTGGAGGAATGATACTTCCGCTTATCATAATTAAGCCCATATTAAACATTCCACCTATAACAATACCTACTATAACAGCTAGTATATTTTTTACAATCGGACTCATATTTTTTATATTAGTTAGTATTTAAATATAGTCTATTTACGACTAATAGACAATAACTTTTAAGCATTGTATTTATAAGTTATTATCTTCCTTACTGCTTTCTTAAAATATCACATAAATTTTCAAACATTTCAGTTGAAATGTCTAAGTGGAAAACCATTCGAAGTTTACCTTGCCCCATATTACTAATAAATACATTTTTAGAGGCTAAATTGCTTACATACTTATCAATATCTACTTCTTCTTTTAAATTAAAAATAACAATATTAGTTTCTACAGTTTCTACTGAAACAACTTTATCGTTATGAAGCAAAATACGTTCTACTTCTTTAGCTCTGTCATGATCTATTGCTAATCTTTCAATGTGATTATCTAAAGCGTATAAAGCTGCTGCAGCTAAATAACCTACCTGACGCATTCCACCTCCTAAAACCTTTCGCACTCGTAACGCTTTTGCAATGTATTCTTTACTTCCTATTAAAACAGAACCTATGGGAGCTCCTAAACCTTTAGATAAACAAATAGAAATGGTATCGAACATTTCTCCAAATATTTTTGGGTCATGATTTTTAGCCACTATAGCATTAAATAGTCTAGCCCCATCTAGATGATATTTTAATCCGTGATCTATACAAACTTGTTGAATTTTCTTTAATTCTTCTATATCCCAACATGCTCCTCCTCCTTTATTGGTCGTATTTTCCACACACACTAAAGTAGTTAATGGACTGTGATAAAAATCTGGTGGATTAATAGCTTCAATAACCTGATTGGCGGTAAACATACCTCTATCTCCATCAATTAATTTACACGATACTCCACTATTAAAAGACACTCCTCCACCTTCGTAATTATATACATGAGCCCACTTATCACAAATTAATTGCTCACCATAATTAGTATGCAATTTAATAGCTGCTTGATTTGCCATGGTTCCACTAGGAAAAAACAAAGCATCCTCCATACCAAACATCTTTGCAAGGCGTGCTTCTAATTCATTTACAGTTGGATCTAGTTTATAAACATCATCTCCTACTTCAGCCGTCATCATAGCTTGTAGCATTCCTTCAGTAGGTCTTGTAATTGTATCGCTTATTAAATTTATTTCCATAGTTATTGGTGATAATTTAGTTAGGGTTTTGTTTCATTTTTGATAAAACTATAAAATCTCTGCAATAAATTAGCATGATAAAATATCAAAACTCACTTTTTAATTTATTTTTGTAACATCTATGGTTACACAAGAACAAATAAAAAATATTTCTGAAAGAATAAATAAGTTAAAACAATACCTGAATATTGATCAAAAACTTATCGAAATTACTAATGAAGAGGAGAAAACTTTTGCGCCAGATTTTTGGAATAATCC
The DNA here is from genome assembly GCF_042675745.1 of Pseudofulvibacter geojedonensis. Lineage (NCBI taxonomy): Bacteria > Pseudomonadati > Bacteroidota > Flavobacteriia > Flavobacteriales > Flavobacteriaceae > Pseudofulvibacter > Pseudofulvibacter geojedonensis. Next base: position 192,268 of record NZ_JBHTJM010000002.1, read on the forward strand.
AAAAGAAGCAGAAGAAGTAATGAAATCACTTCGAGTTGTCAAAAAATGGGTAGCCGATTATAACAGCGCTAAGCAGTTATTTGATGATCTAGAAATTCTTGTTGAATTTCATTCTGAAGGTGATGCAACTGAAGAAGAAGTGACCAATCAATATAAAAAAACGATTGATTTAATAGAGCACCTTGAATTTAAGAATATGCTTTCTGATGAGGGTGACAACCTAAGTGCTGTTTTGCAAATTACAGCTGGTGCTGGTGGTACTGAAAGTTGTGACTGGGCAGATATGTTAATGCGTATGTATTTAATGTACTGTGAAAAGCAAGGTTATAAAGTAAAAGAACTAAACTATCAAGCTGGAGATGTTGCAGGTATTAAAACAGTAACTATTGAGATTGAAGGTGATTTCGCTTTTGGTTGGCTAAAAGGTGAAAATGGAGTTCATAGGTTGGTTCGTATCTCTCCTTTTGACAGTAACGCAAAACGCCATACTTCTTTTGCCTCTGTTTATGTTTATCCGTTAGTAGATGACTCTATAGAAGTTAATATTAACCCTGCAGATATAGAAATTATAACTTCAAGATCTAGTGGAGCTGGTGGGCAAAACGTAAACAAAGTAGAAACTAAAGTTCAGTTAACTCACAAACCATCTGGTATTCAAATTTCCTGTTCTGAAACTCGTTCTCAGCAAGATAATAGAACCAGAGCTATGCAGATGCTTAAATCTCAATTATATGAAATTGAATTGAACAAACGATTAGAAGCTAGAGCTAGTATTGAGGAAGGGAAGATGAAAATTGAATGGGGTAGCCAAATTAGAAACTATGTTATGCATCCGTACAAACTAGTAAAAGACGTAAGAACTGCTCATGAAACTGGTAATGTAGATGCTGTTATGAACGGAAATATTGACTCCTTTTTAAAAGCCTATTTAATGATGATGGGACAAAAAGAAGAAGATACTAATACTATATAATTAATATGAAAATCTATCACAATCCTAGGTGCAGTAAATCAAGACAAACATTAGCTTTAATAGAAGACGCTGGTAAAGAAGTTGAAATTGTAAAATACCTTGAAAACATTCCATCTAAAAAAGAATTAACCGAAATTATTAATTTACTAGGCATTAAACCTTTACAATTAATTAGAAAAGGAGAAAAAGATTGGAAAGAAAACTTTAAAGGGAAAGAGTTATCTGACGAAGAAATTATTGATGCAATGATTGCTTACCCCAAATTAATTGAAAGACCTATTGTTATTAAAGACCAAAAAGCCGTTTTAGGTAGACCCCCAGAAAATGTTTTAGATTTACTATAAAAAAATAAAAGGTGAGTATAATAACTCACCTTTTATCATTTTTATGTATTCTTTTTAACAGCAGTTTAACAGAAATTTACAGCTACAGAACTAATTTTGAAAGTTTATTGTAACATCGCATATGAAACCAATATTAAAAATTACAATCTTAACCATTTTAATAAGTTACGCTTCATTTGCGCAACAAGGTAATAAAGCTTCTTTTACCATTTCAGGAAAGGTTATAGATCAAGAAACTCAGCAAGTATTAGAGTACGCAACTATTGTTTTAGAAAATACTAAAACAAAAAAAATAACCGGTGGTATTACTAATGAAAAGGGAATATTCAATATTACTGCTTTAAAATCAACTTACAATATTACAGTAGAGTTTATTGGTTTTAAACCATACATAATTAACAATAAAGAAGTTAATTCAGCTATCCAACTTGGAACAATTGAGTTAAAAGTAGATAACAATAGCTTAGACGAAGTCGAAATTATAGCTGAAAAAAGTACTGTAGAGATCAGATTAGATAAAAAAATATACAATGTTGGTAAAGATATGACCATAAAAGGTGGTACAGCCTCGGATGTTTTAGACAATGTACCATCTGTTAATGTAGATGCTGAAGGAGCTATTAGTTTAAGAGGTAATGAAAATGTTAGAATTTTAATAGATGGAAAACCATCTGCCATGGTTGGGTTAAATGGTACAGATGCACTTAGAAATCTACCTGCAGATGCTATAGAAAAAGTAGAGGTTATTACCTCTCCTTCTGCTAGATATGATGCAGAAGGTACCGCTGGAATTTTAAATATTGTACTTAGAAAAGGAAAAGTAACCGGTTTTAATGGTTCTATCAATACTACTGTAGGTTCGCCACAATTATATGGTATAAACGGTAACTTAAATTACAGAACTAAAAAGGTAAATCTATTTTCTAATTTAGGCTACAGGCACAGGCAAGGTCCTGGTAATTCCCAAAGTTTTTTTACAAATTTAGATAATGGAACTATAACAGATTTTAGAGATGAAGATAGAGTATTTGATAGAAAAAGTAACAATTACAATGGTTCTTTAGGTTTAGAATACTACATCAATAAAAATAGCTCTGTAACAGGTACATTTTTTTATAGAAATTCTAAAGATGATGATATAGCAACCAACAACACCGTTTTTTTTGATGAAAACAAAAACATAACCGGTGTTGAAAATAGAATTGAAAACGAAAAAGAAACTGGAGAAAACAAACAATACTCTTTAAACTACACTAACAATTTTAAAGGTAAAGGAGAGAAATTAAGTGTTGATTTGCAATATAGTGATGATTATGAAAAAGAACCTGCATTGATTACTGTAGATGGATTGTTATCTGAGCAAAATTCACAAACAACCTCTTCTAGAAATAAACTCGTACAAATAGATTATGTTTTACCTATTGGAGAAAATAGTCAGTTTGAAATTGGTCATAAATCAGACTTGCAAGATTTATCTTCAGATTTTAGAGTGAGAGACGGAAACGGACAGCCTTTAGCTACAGATCCATCAAATGCTATCGATTTTAAACAAAATATCTATGCGTTTTACACTCAGTTTGGTAGTAAAATTAAAAAAATATCTTACTTAATTGGGTTGCGTACAGAAATTACAGACATAGATTTAAATGTTATTACAACCAATCAGAAATCAGATAAAAATTATACTGAATGGTTTCCTACAATAAACTTAGGGTATGAAATTAATGATAATGACAACCTTACTTTAGGATTTGCTAGAAGATTAAGAAGGCCTAGACACTGGTTTTTAAATCCGTTTGAAAGTAGAAGTTCTGCAACTAATGTTTTTAGAGGAAATCCAGATTTAGACCCCACTTTTACTAGTTCATACGATCTAGGGTACAATAAAAAAATCAATAAGTTAGATATAGGCGCCTCACTATATTACCAGTATTCTACAGATATTATTCAAAGAATAGCTATTCTAGAAGAACGCAATATAAATGGTGTTCTAACAGATGTTACTGTTCGTCAACCATCAAATTTAAATGATGAAAAACGTTACGGACTTGAATTTACTTCTAATTTTAATGCTTCTAAAAGGGTTAGATTAAGTGCTTCTTTTAACTACTTTAAGTTTAATACAGATGCTTTTACTTATGTTTATACCGCTCAGAACGGAACACAAGTAACAACTCGTTTAGATGCTGTTAATGAAAGTAGCTGGTTTGCTCGCTTAAACTCTAGAATTACGCTTCCTGCAAAGGTTCAATGGCAAACACGTTTAATGTATAGAGGTCCACAAAAAAATGCTCAGAGTGACCGAAAAGGGATGTTTTCTGCCAATCTTTCATTTAGTAAAGATTTATTTAAAGATAAGGCAACATTGGTTTTCAATGTTAGCGATTTATTTAACTCGAGAAAATATGAAAGTACAACCTATTTAGGCGGAAGAGAAAATCCAAGTTCTATAGTAGATGGGGCTTTTCAATGGAGAGAGCGTCAAATATCTCTAAACTTTACTTATAGGTTCAATCAAAAAAAGAAAAGAGCAAGACCTAATGGTGGATATGACAATGGAGGTAACGAAGGTGGAGGATTTTAAATGATATATAAAAAACAAAGGGAACTTATTAAATAAGTTCCCTTTGTTTTTTAGTTCGTAACTATTGTGTTAAAATTCTCTAATCTAATCTTTACTGTTTTAGAAAATTTATCCCAGTACAACAAATGCTTGTTTTTCTCAAACCATTTTTTCCAGATTATAACATCTTTATTTGACTCTGGTTCTTCTGTTAAACAGCTATAAACATACTTAGACTTTAGGTTTGTTAACTCTCCTAAAAATTTACTAGCCGTCATTAATTCAATGCTGTAACCTTCTTCTAGATTATAAAATTTTTCTACTAAATCAATACGCTTTTTTACAAACTTACAGGCTTTTTGACTTAACCTAGATTTCTGTTGTGCAGATAAACTACAACTGATAAATGCTGTACAAAATAATAATACAAACATTTTGCTTTTTAAACTCATTACTTAATTTTTTAGATAAACAGATTAAACAGACTTATACAGATAAGCTATTAAGTAATGTATTGTGGTGGTTCAAATATAGAGTCATTTAAAGAACTATACAATACTCTATATTTGGTAATTTTTTATATCACTAAATATAGGTATATCAATATATAAGCATAAAAAAAGCCTCGAATATCGAGGCTTTTTATTATTTTATTTGCGATACATTTTTTAACGCATTCTAACTGTTTTTAACTGTGCATCCCAGTATAAGTTATGCTTATTATCATTATACCAATTTTTCCAAGTTTTAACATCTATATCAGATGTTGGTTCATCTGCTAAACAGCTATATTTCCATTCTGATTTTAAGTTCGAAATTTCTCCTAAAAATTTACTAGCAAAAACCAACTCTAAACTATATCCTTCTTCTAAACTATGAAATTTCTCTATCAAGTCAATTTGTTCTTGCACATATTTACAAGCTTTTCTATCAACGTTCTTTCTATCTATATTACTATTTTTTCCTGTTGCAAATACATTTGCTACTAATAAAAATAAAACTCCAGTTAATATTGCTTTTCTTAAATTCATAATCTATGTTTTTTATGATAACTATTATTTCCCCAACGTTCTTTTCTAAATTAAGAACAAGACAAATATAGAAGCTAAAGCACTACAAACCAATAGCTTAAACCGATATAAATGATTTTTATTAAAAATTCAAAAACTATGGTTTATTAACTAATAATATGACAACACAAAAATGACTCTCATTATCAAATTGTTAACTAAATAATAAAATTGATAAATTATTAATAACGAATAAATCGATTAAAAACACAAAACATCGACGAAATGCAAGTTTAAAATGTCAAATATTCATTTTGTGTGGTGAAATAGTTTCAATAAATACCATCTAAAATTAACATAACTCACTAACAACTAATCGTATTTAATATAATGATATTGCATCATGAAATATTAGACTTGCAAAAAAACGATGTTTACCCTTTTAATAACAAAATTACTTCTCAAACAAAGCAATTGTTTCTATATGTGCTGTATGTGGAAATTGATCTACTAAACTCATTTTCTTTAATTGATAACCAGCTTCTATTAACTGTTCGGTATCTCTAGCTTGAGTTGCTGGATTACACGATACGTACACCATTCTTTCAGCCCCCAATCTAATTACTTTACGCAAAGTCTTTGGAGCAATTCCTGCTCTAGCAGGGTCTAGTATGATAGTTTCTATCTTTCCTTGATATTCTGGATGCTCATTTAAAAACTTACCTACATCTGCTGCATAAAATTGTACTCCCTTTATATTATTACGTTTAGCATTTTCTTTTGCATCTTCTATAGCAGAAGCCACAATATCAACTCCTACTATTTGTGCATCATTACTTCTATTAGCTACTATTTGCCCAATAGTTCCTGTACCACAAAATAAGTCCATTACTACTTTACCATCAACAGTATCTTGGCGCTCCATTACATAATCTATAACTTTGCTATATAGTTTCTCTGCTGATTTAGGATTGGTCTGAAAGAAACTCTTCATGCTAATTTCAAAATTCAACCCTAACAAATTCTCTACTATTTTTTCTTTTCCATAAACTAATCTAGAAGTTCCCGTACTAGATAAGGTCCTATCTCCTACCTCATCATTTATAGTATGTAATATTCCTGCTAAACGATTACCAAACATCTCTTTAAACAAAGAGACGAAACCATCCATATCAAATTTGGGTAAATCTGGAGAAGTCGTTACTAAATTGAATAATAGTTCATCGCTATCAAATGATTTACGAACTACTAAAAACCTAAAAAAACCTTCTCTCTTAGGAGCATGCCAAGGAGCCAGTTCACTTTTCTCACAAAATTCACGAACCAACTTTAAGTTATCTTCTACTTGTTTATCAAACAATCCAGAGTCTTTATCTAAATTCTCTCCACACCACCAAGTTCCTCTTTTCTTAAAACCTAAAGAAAATTCATCTACATCTGTTTTTAAATCATGGTCATAACGAATAGCCGAAAATCCGTACTCCATTTTATTCCTATAATGATGTACACTAGGAGATGAAATAAATTCATCAAATTTATCTTCTATATTGGCTACTTTACCAATCCTCTTAAATAATTCTAAAGTACTCTCTTTTTTATATTGGTGCTGTAACTCAATAGGTAACTTTATATATGGTGCTCCAGGAATACTTTGAAATGGTACAGCTACTTCATCTTTAGAATCTTCAATAACTTCTAACAACTTACATTCTGCATAACGCTTACTTGTTTTCTTTACCTGTGCTTTTACCAATTGCCCTGGCAAGGTGTTTGGTACAAACACAACAAACTCTCCTTCTTCGTTTCTTATTTTCCCTATTCCTTTTCCTCCAAAAGCATAGTTTTCTATTAAGATTTCTATATGTTGTCCTCTTTTTACGAATTTGTTACGTTCTCTTCTAGGCATGCTGTACGTTATTTTTGAGCTGCAAAACTAAGAAACAATTTCGGGTATACAATTATATACTACTAGGAGCTGTTAATCTTTTCTTTTTTAGATTACTTTTGCTGTATGGAAAATAAAAAGCAAAAACAGATTTTACAAAAATTAGGAATTTCGCAACTAAATGAAATGCAAGAAGAAGCTCGTTTAGCGATTCCTTCAGATAACGATGTGGTACTATTATCGCCTACTGGATCTGGTAAAACTTTGGCTTTTTTATTACCTATTATAAATAGAATAGACACAAACAATAGTAATACACAAGTACTTATTTTAGCTCCCTCTAGAGAATTAGCTATACAAATAGAGCAAGTAACTCGAGAAATGGGTACAGGTTTTAAAACTAATGTAGTTTATGGAGGTAGACCTTTTTCTAAAGATAGAATCGATTTAAAACACACTCCTATCATATTAATAGGTACACCTGGTAGAATAGCCGATCATTTACGTAGAGGAACCGTAAATGTTAAAGGTATCAAAACCCTAATTTTAGATGAATTTGATAAATCCTTAGAAATTGGTTTTGAAAAAGAAATGAAAGAAATTGTAGCTAGCCTACCTAGTATAGATAAAAAAATATTAACCTCAGCTACTCAAGAGAGTGATATTCCTGCATTTGTAGGATTACATAAACCTATTACCATTAATTATTTAGATCAGAAGGTTGAATCTAATTTAGAGTTAAAAACTGTTTTAACTCCTAAAAAAGATAAGTTAGAAGCCTTAGTGAGCTTAATTAAACACATAGGTAACCAACCAGGTATTATTTTCTGTAATTTTAAAGACTCTATACAACGTATTAGCAACTACTTAAATGAGTTTGATATTCCTCATGGTACTTTTTATGGAGGAATGGAACAAAAAGATAGAGAAAGAGCTTTGATAAAATTTAGAAATGGTACACACCAGATATTACTTGCTACCGATTTAGCAGCAAGAGGTATCGATATAAAAGAGCTGAATTTTATTATTCATTATCATCTCCCTTTAAAAGCCGAAGAATTTACCCATAGAAATGGTAGGACTGCAAGAATGAATGCAGATGGAACGGCCTACGTTCTACAATGGGAACGTGAAGAATTACCCGATTTTATTCAAAAAGCTAACCCGGATAACTACCATATAGAAGAAATGTATGAAGCTTTAGATGGTCATTCTCAAAAATGGAAGACAATATTTGTATCTGGCGGAAGAAAAGATAAAATATCTAAAGGTGATATTGCTGGTTTATTTGGTAAACAAGGAAACTTAGAAAAAGGAGATTTAGGTATTATAGAGTTAAAACCCGATTGTGCTTTTGTAGCTGTAAAAGCAAATAAAGCTCATGAAGTAATTTTAAGAACGGATAATACTAGACTTAAAAAGAAAAAGGTTAGAGTAAAACTGATCTAAAAAATGAATGAAGAATGGGTAGACATAATAGATAACGAAGGTAATTTCACTGGTAAATCATGCTCTAAAACTGAAGCTCATAAAAAAGGGTACTTCCACCCCACTATTCATGTTTGGTTTTACACTACAGAGAACGAACTACTGTTTCAACTAAGAAGTCCGAATAAAATTAATTACCCTAACTTATGGGATGTCTCTGTTGCTGGACATATCATATCGGGAGAAACTTCTATTAATGCTGCTATTAGAGAAGTAAAAGAAGAGTTAGGAATACACCTTTCTGAAGATCATTTACAATATATTGGTAGTCACAAAACAAGCGTTACTCATAAAGATAATTATATAGATAATGAATTCAATTATATCTTTTTAAGCCCCTTAAAACAAGATATAAACTCACTTATTTTGCAACAAGAAGAAGTTGTGGGTGTAAAACTATTTCCTATTGAACAATTGAAGCAACTTAAAAATGAATTTGTTCCCTATTCAAAAGAGTATTTTGACACATTATTAACTGAGTTAAGAAAAGTTATTTCTTAGCAGCTTTTTCAACATCAGCCCAAGTATCCCAAATATCTTTTACTAACTTTTTAAATTCGGTACTATCTGAAGTTTTATTAATTGTATCAAACAAGTCATGCATTTCTCCTCGTAATTCAGGATGCTTATTTGTTATCTGTTTACTTGCGAGCCAAGCTTTTTGATGATTTGTAAACGCTTGGCTGAACTCTGGAGAGCAATTAGTATAATCTAACGCTTGCAAACTCGTTACATAATTATCTATTGTAGTACTTAATGATATTTTCTCACAAGCATGGTTTCTAATAGATCCTAACTCAGAATCTTTTTTTAAAATTACTTCTATACAGTTTTCAGGTAGTTTTGTTACCTCAGCATAGGATTGTTTTTCATTAAAAAAAATATTTGCTCTAATCACATCACTCCCTTCTTGATACACTCGAGTTATGGTAATATTCAACACATTATTTATATAACTCAACTCATTAATACTATCATACCATCCATCATGTGCATCTAAGGTTAAATACCCATCTGGATATAAATTTTGAAAGCCCTTTACTTTAATTAATTCTTCTTTATCGAATAGACTATTTTTAATTAATAAGGGCATTTGATTTCCTTCTCCACAAAATGATAATATTTCATTTTCTTCGTCATAAACTCCAATATCAAAATTTTGTGTGGTCTTAAGTTGTAACTTAACTCCATTCATTTCTAATACAGAATCTCTCTCTTCATTTGAATATTCAAATATATCTTTTCCTATAACCCAGCCTTCAATTTTATTTCCCTTGATTCTAATAAAATTATATAAATTACACCTTTCACCCGAATCCAATAAATCATACTTTAACTCAGAAATACTATCAATCTCGACAAGGCTTCCATAAAGGTTTTTAACTGAATCAATAACCTTCTTATTTCTATTGTAAATTTTCAAGCTATTGCTTATAACTACTGCTCTATTTTTATGTTCTTTAACTTTAAAAAAATCTTTAGACAGTAATGAGATTTTATTACCTGATTCTACTACTTCATTAACATTAATTATCTCCTTTACTTTGCCTTCTTTTTTACAAGATAGAAGTAATAAACAAAATATAAGCAAGTAATAAAACCTCATAAACTCTTATTTTATGTCAAATCAGAAGTAATTAATTTTAAAAACTCATTCCTAGTTTCCTGGTTTTTAAAAGCACCCGTAAACCCAGAAGTAGTTGTAACCGAGTTTTGTTTTTGTACACCACGCATCATCATACACATGTGACTTGCCTCAATAACTACAGCTACACCCTGAGGATTTAAAGTTTCATCAATGCATTTTAATACCTGATCTGTTAAACGTTCTTGCACTTGCAACCTACGCGCAAATACATCAACTATTCTTGGTATTTTACTCAAGCCAACAATCTTACCATTAGGTATATAAGCAATATGAGCTTTTCCAAAAAATGGTAGCATATGGTGCTCACATAAAGAATATAATTCTATATCTTTAACAATAACCATATTATTGTATTCTTCAGAAAACATAGCTCCTTTCAATATCTCCGCAGCATCCATATCGTAACCTTGAGTTAAAAACTGCATAGCTTTTGCAGCTCTCTCTGGTGTTTTTAATAATCCATCTCTTGTTACATCTTCTCCAATTTCTGAAATAATTCCAGAATAATTCAACTGAACTGCTTCTGTAACTTGAATGTTATACTCTTCAAACTTTTTATACATGATATTCTACTTAGAAATAAAACACTAAAATACTATTATTATTTGTGAATAGAGTAACTCTTTTTAGTAAGCTTTAACTTTTATTTAGCATTTAAGGTGTCTCAGAATTGTAATTTTGTTTTGATCAATCAACACTACATGAAGACCCTAACTATTATACTTACTTTTTTCTTTGCTTTCTCATCTATTGCACAAGAAAATATTTCAAAAAAAGAATACACTGCCACTAGAATAAACAAGCCCCCTAAAATAGATGGTGTTTTAGATGATGAGATATGGAAGGCTATTCCTGAGTTAGGTGATTTTGTTATGATGAACCCTGAAGATGGAACTCCTGAAAGAAATACTCATAAAACTACTGCAAAAATTGCTTACGACGATACAGCCATATACATAGCGGTAAAATTATATGATAATGAACCGCATAGAATTTTAAGACAATTTAGCCAAAGAGATAATTTAAATGCTCAGTTTGATTGGATTGGGGTTATTTTCAACACTTATAATAATGATGTTAACGAAACGAAGTTTTTAGTAAGTTCTTCTGGTACTTTAGCAGATGCTACTAGTGAAAACGGTAGAGACGATTGGAGTTGGAGTACTGTATATCAAGCAGAAATATCTTTTGATGATAAAGGATGGAATGCAGAATTTAAAATTCCATATGCAGCTTTACGTTTTCCAGAAAAACCAGAACAATTGTGGGGATTACAATTTTTTAGACGTATACAACACTTAAATGAAACCTATTCTTGGAACTATGTAAATCGAAATAACGGATACGAAAGTCAATATGTAGGTTTGCTAAAGGGTATTAAAAACATTACACCTCCTGTACGATTAAGTTTTTATCCTTTTACCGCTATCAATCAAGAGGTTTTTAATGGAGATAGCGAAACTACATTTAGTGCAGGTATGGATGTAAAATATGGTATAAGTGACAGCTTTACCTTAGACGCTACATTAATACCCGACTTTGGACAAGCCAAATTTGATGATGTTAGTTTAAACCTAGGGCCTTTTGAACAAATATTTTCTGAAAACAGACAGTTTTTTACTGAAGGTACTGAAATTTTCAACAAGGGAAACTTATTTTATTCTAGGCGAATTGGTGGCGCTCCATCTACCTATAGAACAGTTGATGATAATTTAAGTGATGATGAAATAGTTACAGACAATCCGGAAGATGTTAAACTTTTAAACTCTATTAAGGTTTCGGGAAGAACTAAAGATGGTTTAGGAGTTGGGGTTTTCAATTCTGTAACTCAAAAAACAGAAGCTACTATAAAAAACACCTCTACCGGAGAAACAAGAAAGGTAGTAACCGAACCTTTGGCAAACTATAGCGTACTGGTTTTAGATCAGCAGTTTGGAAACAATTCTTCTATATCCCTTATCAATACCAATGTTACTAGAAATGGTCATTTTAGAGATGCTAACGTATCTGCTGTAGCTTTTGATATTAATAATAAAGAAAATTCTTTTAATTTTTCTGGACAAGGCACAGTTAGTCAAGTTTTAGATACCAACGGAGACAAAGCTGGCTTTGCACAAAGATTTTCTGTAAATAGAATTAAAGGGCGTTTTCGATATGGAATTTGGAACGATATAGTTAATAAAAGCTATAATATCAATGATTTGGGGGTAAGCCAGAGAACCAATTTTAACAATTATGGTTTTAGGTTATCTTATGAAAACTTTGAGCCAACAGAAAAATTAAATAAGTACCGAATTAATGGAGGTTTTGGTCATGAGAGAAGGTTAATTCCTAATGTTTTTGTTACCAATAATTTCTGGGTAAACTTCTTTGCTGTAACTAAAAACCGTTTGTCTTTTGGTGGTAATATAAATGGTAGAGGGCAATTAAAAGATTATTTTGAACCTAGAACAGAAGGACGTTTTTTGCTAAGAGATGGTAACATTGCGGGTAATATCTGGATTTCTACAGACTTTAGAAAAAAATACGCTTGGGAAGCTTCAGTAAATGTTAGAAGATGGTTTACAACAAATCAAAATGCTATCTTTCTTCGCTTTGAGCCTAGATATCGTTTTTCTGATAATTTTACTGTTATTTACGAAATAGAAAATTGGTATGGTAATAACAGGTTGGGTTATGTAGATAAGTTAGACAATGATGATATTGTTATTGCTCAACGAGACCAAATGAACCTTTCAAACAATATTACTGCTAGTTATAATTTTAACAATAAACAAGCTATTAATTTAAGTTTTAGAAATTTTTGGGCTTTAGCATTATACAACAAAGATGATCGTTATTTTAAGCTTGAAAACAATGGGGAGTTAACAGATATTAACTACGACACCGATGAAAACAACCATAATACTAACTTTAATATTTGGAATTTAGATTTAACATACAACTGGCGTTTTGCCCCTGGTAGTGAAGCCGTTTTATTATACCGACAACAAATATTTAATCAAGATGAATTTGCCGATGCAGGCCTGCTAGTTAGTTTTGATAATCTTTTTAATCAGCCAATACAACATACATTTTCTTTAAAAATAGTTTATTTTTTAGATTATAATAATGCAAAACAGTGGCTTAAAAAGTCTAATAGTTAAATTAGGTAACCCATTTATTTTTAATTATTTTCACGACTTTGAAGATAATATATGATTGTAGCTAAAAATATTCATAAGTACTACGACGATTTACAAGTATTAAAAGGTGTAGATCTGCACATACAAAAAGGAGAAGTAGTTTCTATAGTTGGTAGTTCTGGAGCCGGCAAAACCACTTTATTACAAATACTGGGCACTCTAGATTTTTTAGAAAAAAACACTGACAGTAGTTTACTAATTAACAATACAGATATAAATACTTTATCTGAAAAAGAATTAGCTAAATTTAGAAATGAACATATTGGTTTTATATTTCAATTTCACCAATTACTACCAGAGTTTACTGCCCTAGAGAATGTTTGTATTCCTGCCTTTATTGGTAAAAAAGATAAAATCGCAACAGAAAAGAGAGCTAAAGAATTACTTGATTTCTTGGGCTTATCTCATCGCTATAATCATAAGCCTAATGAATTGTCTGGAGGCGAACAACAACGGGTTGCAGTTGCTAGAGCCTTAATTAATAATCCTGCAGTTATTTTTGCAGATGAACCTTCAGGAAACCTAGATTCTGAATCTGCTGAAAATCTTCATAACCTATTCTTTGAATTGCGTGATACATACGGGCAAACCTTTGTTATCGTAACTCATAACGAAACTTTAGCCAATATGGCAGATAGAAAATTGGTTATGAAAGATGGGAATATAGTTTCATAATTGTGAATAGAACCGAACTCAAAGATTTCTTAGACCAAAAAGTAATTGAATTCAATAAACCTGAATTTATTGAGAGTGACCCTATACAAGTTCCTCACTTATTCACCATTAAAGAAGATATTGAAATTGCTGGTTTTTTAGCGGCAACTATTGCTTGGGGTAAACGAGAAATGATTATTAAGAACAGTCATAAAATGATGGAACTTATGGGAAATTCTCCATATGATTTTATCATGAGTCATCAACCTCATCATTTAGACAATTTAGATGGTTTTGTTCATAGAACTTTTAATTCGGTAGATTTTTCATTTTTCATAAAAGCCTTAAAGCATATTTATACCTATCATAAAGGTTTAGAGAATGTCTTTAATCAACATCAAACCAACAATTCTTTACAACCAGCCATCCATCAATTAAAAAAATATTTTTTTGAAATAGATCATCCAAAAAGAACTACTAAACATGTATCAGATCCATTAAAAGGTTCTGCAGCAAAACGTCTTAATATGTGGTTACGTTGGATGATTAGAAAAGATAATGCTGGTGTAGATTTTGGCATTTGGAAAAGTATTTCGCCAAGTAAACTTTCGTGCCCTTTAGACGTTCACTCTGGTAATGTAGCTAGAAAACTAGGCTTATTAACTAGAAAACAAAACGATGCCAAGGCCTTAACAGAGCTAGACACTTCTTTAAGAGAATTAGATGCGAACGATCCGGTTAAATACGATTTTGCTTTGTTTGGATTAGGAGTCTTTGAAGGCTTTTAAGAATCTAAGGTTAACAAGACATTTATTTCGTGTTAATTTATCATACTTTTCTGTAATTTATACTTCATCTAAGTAGTAACAATTATTTAATTCTTTTAACATTCATATAAAAATTTCATAATACAGATTATAGATTCTCCTTACAAACACAAACTAATATTGCGGTAATAAAATTTACTAAACAATGAAATTAAAATTATCTATTGCAGTATTAACATTAGCAACTGTATTTACAGCATGTAAGAATGATGACGATCGTTCATCATCAAACAGCGATTCTGCTTTAATTGAATTAAAAAATCATTCAGTTACACCTCATTTTTTATCAAAACACCCTGGCTTTGAGAATATCAAAATCCACTCCCTTTTAAGTTCTGAAGATCAATTGGTAGAATCTCCTGATTTTGTTTACGGATCTATGGCTGACGGTTGTGGCTTATTAAAAAATAGTGACGGAACTTTTACTCTTATAAATAATATTGAAGCCGATTATTCTATAGCTAGAATCACTCTAGATGAAACCTTTAAACCTGTAAAAGGAGAATATATTATTAATTCTAATGCTACTGCTAATACAGCTCAATGCTCTGGTTCATTAGCAACTCCTGAGGAGCATGGATTCGGTCCATTATACTTAAGTGGTGGAGAATGGGGAGGAAACTCTACTTATGTTTTTGCTGTAGATCCTACCAAAAACGTATCTACAGCCAGCACAGCTACTACATTAAATGCTATGGGACAATGGACTATAGAAAATGCAGTTCCTTTAAATAAAAATGCCTTTCCTGGTAAAACCATCATTTTAATTGGTGATGATAGCCATGGAAATGCTGGGGGACAGTTAGTAATGTATAAATCTGATACTGTTGGCGATTTAGAGAACGGAAAACTTTATGCTCTAAAAATGGTCAATACTTCATTAAAAGATAATGATATTATTAATGGTTCTGAATACGATGTAGAATTTGTAGAACTAAACGAAACTACTTACGATGCCTTAAACACTGAGTGTATAAACAAAAATGTTATGGCTTTTAATAGAGTTGAAGATATAGACTATAGAAAAGGTTCTGCAGCAGCCAATAGAGAAATATATTTTAATGCTACTGGCAGATCTCAATATAATGATACTAGAACAAAATACGGTAGAGTTTATAAGTTAACATTAGACGAAAACAATCCTTTAGTCGGGAAAATAAAAGTAGAATTAAATGGAGATGATTTAACTGGTAAAGCTAAAACTTTCCATAGCCCAGATAATATCTTAGTAACAGAAAACTATGCCTATATACAAGAAGACCCTAACGGATATGATGATGAAGCTATAAAACAACATGATGCGTATTTATACCAATACAATTTACAAACTAAAGAGTTAAAAGTTGTTTTAGAGTCTGCCCACAGAACTCCAGCCGCTATAGATAATGGATATGCCAATATTGAAGACAGATGGGGTAAATGGGAAATTACAGGAATGATTGATATTTCTGAAACCATAGGAGTTGATAATACATTTTTATTAATACAACAAGCACACTCATGGAAAAATGACGCTTTTTTAAATCCTGATGGTGCTGGAACAAATGAAGATAGCAGAAACGAAGGTAGTATTTTAACTGTAATTCAAGGATTAGAAAGGTAACATGAATTTAATTTGTAATGCTAAAAAAGGGGCTCTATTATTGAGCTTCTTTTTCTTGTTTGTAGCTTGTAAACAAGAAAAAAACAACACCAATTATCAAAGCATTAAGTATATTAGTTCTTTAGAAACTTTTTACAAAAACAATTTAGAAAACTGCTTACATTATTGTAAGTTAATAGACAGCTCTGTCAGTAAAAAAGAAAATATAAAAAACTACAAAAATGCTAAACTAGCCTTTAAAAAAACCGAAGCAATTATGAGTTTTTTTAATGCTAGTTTGTACAAGAGTTTAAACAGGCCTAACCTACCTATTGTAGATGAAGATGACAATGCGGAAAAAATAATTTATCCAACTGGATTTCAAGTAGTAGAAGAATTGTTATCTGAAGATGATTTAGATATTACTGCTATTATTCAGAATAGAGATAACATTAGTAATATCTTAAAATTAGAATTGAATAACTGTTCATTTAAAAAAATAAAAGACTATCATATAATTTGGGCCATACAAGACAATTACTTAAGAATTGTTTCTTTGGGCATATCTGGGTTCGACTCACCAGTATTATTACAATCTTTACCAGAAACCATCGCTAGTTTAGAAGGTGTAAAAGAATTACTAACTTCCTATGAATTAAAATTTTCTAATTCAGAAATATACAAAAATCAACTTAGCGAATTAAATAAGGCTATTGCTTCATTACAAAATCAGGATTTTAATAAATTTGATAGGTATAATTTTATAAAGCATCATATAAATCCGTTGTTAACTCTTTTAAAAGAAACAAGTTTAGATTGGAAGGTTAGTTTTCCTTTTGATAGAAAGTTTGCTAATAACACAACCAATTTATTTAGTAAAGAAGCATTTAATCTTCATCAGTTCTCTCCAAGGTACCAAAAAGTAACTAACAATGTAGTTGAGTTAGGTAAAGAATTGTTTAACGATTCTCAATTATCAAGTAATAATAGTTTAAGTTGTTTTAGCTGTCATCAACCAGATAAAGCTTTTACAGACGGGCAACAATTTTCTACTGCAAATAATGGGGCTTTTGTAAAAAGAAACTCTCCTACTCTACTTTATTCGGGCTTACAGGCAGCGCAATTTTACGATGCAAGAGCTGCAAGTTTAGAAAATCAGATTTTAGGTGTTATTAAAGACAAGAAAGAATTTCATAATAATATTGATAGTCTAGTGCTTAACTTACAAAACAGTCTGAATTACCGAGAAAAGTTTAAAAAAGTTTTTAATCAAGAGATTAATAGTCAAAATTTCAGACACGCTATTGCAACTTACGTAAGAACTCTATCTAACTTTGATTCTAAGTTTGATAAAAACATGGCCGGAAAGGAAAATAATTTAAGTCAGGAAGAAATTAATGGATTTAATTTATTCATGGGTAAGGCCAAATGTGCTACTTGTCATTTTGCTCCTGTTTTTAACGGTACAGTTCCACCGTTATACAACGAAAGTGAATTAGAAGTTTTAGGGATTCCTAATGAAGCTATATGGGAAAAAGCTATTGTTGATGATGATTTAGGTCGTTATGATTTGTTTAAAGCTAAAAAGAAAAAACATGCTTTTAAAACGCCTACTGTACGAAATAGTAACCAAACAGCCCCATATATGCACAATGGTATATACAATACATTAGAAGATGTTATAAAGTTTTATAATGTTGGTGGAGGCGTTGGTATTGGTATTGAATTAGAGAATCAAACTTTGCCAACCGACTCATTAAATTTAACAGAAAGAGAAACTAAAAATATTATTGCCTTTCTGAAAAGTCTAGATGATGAGCCATACAGTAATAATTGATAAAAACAACAGTAAATCTTTTGCTCATATATAAAGAGCTAGTATTTTTGCGCAAATTTATCTTCAGTGCAAAAGATTGCTGTTTTTATACTTCTTTTTTCTATTATAGCCAAACCGCTATATGTAGGCTCTGTGTATGGAAACTATTTTTTAGACATCGATGGATTTATTGAAAAGTACTGTGTTAACAAAACTAAAGTTGAGTTACAATGTAATGGTAAATGTGAGTTAGCCAAACAACTTAACTCCTCTACAGAAAAAAACAACACTCAAGAGCCAGCTACTATAAGTCCTTCTGACTCTTTTGTTATGTTATTTTTTCAGAAAAATAACATAAAACCATTAGACCCTACTTTCACTTTTATAAAAACACTACAACCAATTAAGAACTCTAAGCTTCTTAGTAAACTTATTAATTTATCTATAGATTACCCCCCTGAATTTTTATAATAACATCGTCCCGCTTTTACAAGTGGTTATTTATTATCAATTTTTCAACCTATCCTTAAATATCTAACATCATAAAATTTATGATTAGATATTTATATGGATACTCAAGTCTATATAAATGATTAAAAATTATATTGCTTTAACTATACTTGGTTTTAGTACTTTAGGGGTTTTTAATGCCCAAGAAAAAAAACAAGACTCTATAAACAAACAACAATTAAAAGAAGTTGTTGTTACTGCAAGTAGAGAGAAACAAGAGCGTAAAGAAGTAGCAGCTGCTATCTCTAGTATATCATCAAAAGAAATTGAACAAACCAAAGCTGTTGGCCTAGAACAATTAGTAAACAATGTTCCTGGTGTGTATATGGCTACTTCTAAAGCAGCTAGTAACGAACAACACTTTATGGCTTCTAGAAGTCCTATATCTACCAAAGCTTTATTTTTATTTGTAGAAGATGGTTTACCCATTAGACCTACTGCTGTTTTTAACCATAATGCTTTATTAGAAATTAACCAGTTAGCTATCGATAAAATTGAAGTTGTTAGAGGTGCTGCTTCAAATATTTATGGTAGTGAAGCCATTGGCGGAAGCTTTAACTTTATCACTAAAAGTCCAACAGAAGAACTAACAGGTTCTGCACAATTTGAAGGTAGTGACTTAGGCATCTTTGGAACAGGTATAGAGCTAGCTCAACAGGTAACTGACAAATTTGGATTTTATTCAGGTACATCATATAAACACCGAAATAATGGTCCTATTGAATATAGTAACTATAGAAAGTTTGCAACTACTTTTAAAGGAGTTTACGACTTCTCTTCTCGTTTAACATGGACGAATACAATAGACCTTATTGATTATAAATCTGATATGACAGGATCGTTAAGTGAAGATAACTATTTAGACGGCAACTACGAGAGTAACCAAACTTTTACCAATCGTATTGCAAAATCATTTCGTTTGCGTTCTAGCTTAGATAAAAAATGGAATAATATGCATAAAACGGCCTTCCATTTTATTTTTAGAAACAATAAAATGGACCAAAATCCATCATACAGAATCCGTCAATTCAGAAATTCTGGACAATTAACTGGTTTTGGCAGTGGTGAAGTGAACGAAAATCATTTCAACAGTTATATGGCATTAGTACAACATAAAATTAACCTCAATTTTTTAAATGCTAAATTAATTATTGGTGCTTCTGCAGATTTTTCTCCACAAAGCTATGAAGCAAATTCAACTAATATAATAGTTAATCCTTTAACTGGTATAAATGAAAGTTTTACTATTAACGAAACTGATTACCTATTAAACTATGAAGCTGATATTTTTAATACTGCTAGTTATGCTCAGTTTGAATTCAAACCAATAGATAAGTTACATATAACAGCTGGTTTACGTTATGATAATTTTAGCTATGATTATGATAACAAAATAGAAAATACTGCCGGTGTAAACGATGCTAAAACATCATACAAGAACTTATCTCCTAAAATTGGAGCTAATTATAACTTTAATAACACTTTTGGTGTTTATGCTAATATTGCTAATGGCTTCTCCCCTCCACAAGTATCGAGTCTTTATAGAAATAGTTTAACTAATACTAATAATGAAGTTTTTAATTTAAAACCAAGTAGTTTTTACAACTACGAAGTAGGTACTTACTTTAAAGTAAATAATAAAGTAAAAGCAGATATTGCTGTTTACGTTTTAGATGGGAAAGACCGATTGGTTACTACCAGTGATAATGCTAATGGATTTGTAAGTAAAAATGCTGGTAAGACACGTTCATATGGTATAGAATATGGCATTACTTACCAGCCTATAAATGAGTTAACTCTATCTCACAATGGTAGTTTCAGTCAACATAAATATATTGAGTTTTATAATAAAGAAGGGTTTGGCTCAAACACACAAATTGTAGATTACTCAGATACCGATATGCAAGTAGCCCCTAATTTAGTAGGAACTACCCGCCTTCACTATACTCCAAAATTCATCAAAAACTTTGGCTTTACAGCTGAATATGAATTAATGGGTAAATACAATATGAGTTTTGAGAATGAAGTAGATACTGGCAGTACCGATATTAATGGGAATGCTATAAAAACTACTAATGTTTATGATGGCCATCATGTATTCAATTTGAGAGCTTCTTATAAATACAAAAAGGTAGAATTATGGACTCAGGTTTTAAACGTTTTTGATGAACTATATTCAATAAGAGCATCCTATAGTTACGGTAGAAATAGATATAGTATTGGAAACCCTAGGGGAATTCATGCTGGTATAAAGTTATCTCTGTAATTTATCTCATCGAGCGTAGTAAATACTGCGTTCGGTTTGAAATATAACACATTATAAATTATGAAACTGTTTCTTTATAAATTCCATAAACAGGTAGCATTATTCATTTTTACCCCCATACTATTTTGGGTAATTAGTGGTATTATGCATCCCTTTATGTCAAATTTTTTCAGACCATCTATT
This sequence comes from Pseudofulvibacter geojedonensis, assembly GCF_042675745.1. NCBI lineage: Bacteria > Pseudomonadati > Bacteroidota > Flavobacteriia > Flavobacteriales > Flavobacteriaceae > Pseudofulvibacter > Pseudofulvibacter geojedonensis. The sequence continues at coordinate 213,202 of NZ_JBHTJM010000002.1, forward strand.
GCTAAAAAGTTCTATATAGAAAAAGTAATAGACACAAGTACTATTAAGATTTCTCTTCAGAAAGCTCTAGAAAAAAATAGTATTGTTAGCATTAATAATGCTCGTTTAATACATTTTAATAATCAATCTTACTACCAAATAAAAAAGATTGATGAATCGATACTTTATTTATCTACAAATGATGGATCTATAGTAAATCAATTAGATAAAAAATATGCAGAATATCTTGCTCGATATTTTTTGAACGACTATCAATCTCCTATAAATTCTATTGAACTCATTACAGAATATACTACCTTTTACAAACCCATAAATAGGTTATTACCTGTTTACAAAGTAAGTTTTAATAATAATGACAATACTGATATTTATGTAGACACTAGAGCTTCTAGATTGGGGACCTTTAACAACCAATACAGAAAAGCTCATATTTGGATTTTTCACACTTTTCATAATTGGGGTATTATACCTAATAATTTTTTAAAGTCCCTATTAGTTAGTCTTTTTAGCTTACTAGCGCTTTTAACAGCTGTTGCAGGAGTCTGGATTTATGGATTAGGATTTAAAAATTTTAAACAGCAAAAAATTAGAAATGAACATCTTAAAAAACGTAAAAGTCATAGAGCTTATGGTATTATTTTTTCCATTTTTTGCTTGATGTTTGCCTTTAGTGGATTTTATCATGCTACTAAAAAGTTTACACCTGATAACAGGCATTTAGTAATTGATAAACAAATAATTAATACTAAAGATTTAAGAGGTGATTTATCTGCTTTAGTTAATCTAAACAAAGCCTATAATTTTTCTTTACAAAAGATCAATAACATTCCTTATTACAGAATCAACAGTAAAAAAGGCAAGCACAGTATAAGTAAACACTATAATACCAATAACTCTAAACCTTTATTAGAAGGTGATAAACTATATTGTAAAGAACTTGCTTCAAAATACAGCGGTTTAGGTACTAAAAAAATTCAAAAAATTAGTATTGTGAAAAAGTTTAAAGGAGAGTATGGCTTTGTAAACAAATTGTTACCTGTTTATAAAATAGACTTCAATACTTCTAATCATTTAAGTTATTATATAGAGCCTAAAACAGGTAAACTTGCAAGTAAGGTAACCGACTCTGATAGGCTAGAAGGGTTTTCTTTTGCTTTTCTACATAAATTTCATTTTTTAGACGCATTAGGCAGAACACCAAGAGATATCATTGCTATAATGGCAGCTTTAAGTATGCTGTTAGTAGCTTTTAAAGGTTGGAAATTAAGGCGTAGAAAAAGATAACACCTTCACTAAAAAATGTGATAAAAAAATATACCCAATTAAATATCAAATAGTTACGTATATTTTTTGTATATTTGGAATAAGCTTATATAAAATATCTTATGAGCGAAAGTAATTTTTTTGGGGTAAAAAAATCCTGTTAGTATTCTAGCAGGATTTTTTTTATCACTAAGTTTTATTAAACCTATAAAAACTTATCTTTACCAAATGCAATTTGGAACCCCTACAATACTCTACGCTTTATTTGCTCTATTAATTCCGATAATAGTTCATTTATTTCAATTAAGACGTTTTCAGAAAACTGCATTTACCAATGTTAAGTTCTTAAAAGAGTTAGAAGTTCAAACTAGAAAAAGTTCTCAACTAAAGAAATGGTTAACATTACTCACTCGTTTGCTTGTTTTTTCTTGTATTATTTTTGCCTTTGCTCAACCTTTTATTCCTAATTCTGAACAAGCTACCCAAAAAAAAGAAACTGTTGTTTATATAGACAATTCTTTAAGTATGCAGGCAAAAGGCAATAAAGGAACTTTATTACATACTAATATTCAAGATTTTATTGAAACGTTTAGTTCAACTGAAAACATTACGGTTCTTACTAATAATAACACTTATAAGAATACTAACTTAGAAGTCTTAAAAAAGGAATTACTTACTATTAAATATTCACCTCAACAACTAAGTTACCAAACACTTAGTTTTAAAGCTGACCAATTATTTAGTAAAAATAAAAATACCCATAAAAGATTTATAGCTATTTCAGATTTTCAAAACAACAAATTACTCAATCCTGATACATTCAATACCAACATTCAAAATACTCTTATACAAACGTTGCCAGTTAAAAAAGAGAACATCAGTATTGACACTGCCTATATTGAAACGAAACTGAATAATAACTCTTTAATAGTTAACTTAAAAAACCAAAACAGTTCTTTAAATACTATTCCTGTTTCATTATTTCAAAATGATAGTTTGATTAGTAAAGTTTCCGCAGAACTCGACAAAAACAACAATCAACTAACATTTCCTTTACCCAATAAAAATAATTTGAATTTAAAATTACTTATTAATAAAGATGACTTACTATTTGACAATGAGTTGTTTTTAACCAAAATTCAACCTAAAAAGCTAAATGCATTAACTATTGGTAAAAGTTCTAGTAATGCTTTTCTTCAAAAAATCTTTTCAAAAGATGAGTTTGTATTAACAGAAAATGATCCATCAAAAATTCAATACGCCAACTTTTCTAACCAAAACATAATTGTTTTAAATGAATTAGAAAATTTGTCTGCAGCTCTTATTCAGAATATACAAACTTTTGAAAAAAATGGCGGTACTGTTCTAATTATTCCTAATGAAAATAGCAACCTTGCTAATTATAAGTTTTTGTTGCCTAACTATGGAAGTTTAAACAAAAATAAAACTAGATTAACTGAACTGAACTATAGTCACCCAATACTAAAAGATGTTTTTGAAAAAAAAGTAAATAACTTTCAATACCCAACAATTCAGAAACATTATCAACTAAAAAACTATGAAACTTTAATTCTTGGGTTAGAAAACCAATCTCCACTTTTAGTTCAGTATAAGAACTATTACTTATTTGCAGCAGCACTGAATAAAGACAATAGCAATATCAAACAATCACCAATTATTGTTCCTACTATATATAATATTGCAAAAAGCAGCTTAAAACTAGGAAAACCATATCAATTAATAGCACAAGAAAACACAATTGAGATTCCTTTTAAGCTACAAAAAGACGAAGTAGTTCATATAACTTCTGATGAATCTAACTTTATACCTCTTCAAGAAATCAAAGGTAATAAAGTTCAAATACATACTTTCCAACAACCGAGTAAAGCTGGTATTTACAGTATTAATCAAGGAGAAAAAAAACTTAGTTCTTTAGCTTATAATCACAATAGATTAGAAAGTAATATGAACTATTATACTATTGAAAATTTACGCTCAGACCACATTACAACTGGAACATCTGTTACAAAAAGTATTGACCAAATAAATTCTATGAATGAAGTTGTTTCTCTTTGGAAATGGTTTATTATTTTTGCACTGATATTTTTAGGTATAGAACTACTCATTTTAAAATATCTATAAATGAGGTTAACGCATAAAATCTAAACTTGTGAATTTACTGATTAAATCAGCCACGATAATAGATGCTTCAAGCAAGCATCATCAACAAACAAAAGATATTCTTATTGAAAATGGCATCATTACTTCTATAAAAGATGTCATCGAAAATTCAAATAACACCAAAGAACTTCATTTAGAAGATTTACACATTTCTCAAGGTTGGCTAGACAGTTCTGTGTCTTTTGGAGAGCCCGGTTATGAAGAAAGAGAAACCTTAGAAAATGGTTTAAAAACTGCTGCTTTAAGCGGTTTTACAAACCTCAACCTCAATCCAAACACTTTTCCGGTTACAGATACCAACACAGGAGTAGCTTTCTTAAAAAACAAAGCAATAACTAGTGCGGTTAGTATACATCCTATTGGAGCGTTAACTAGAGAGAGTAAAGGAGTTGACTTGGCTGAATTATATGATATGAAACAAGCTGGAGCAGTTGCTTTTGGCGATTATCAAAAGTCTATTTCTAATCCTAACTTATTAAAAATAGCTTTGCAGTACACGCAAAATTTTGATGGATTGGTACTTTCTTATCCTCAAGAAAATGCAATAGCTGGAAAAGGTATTGTGAACGAAGAAGAAAATGCAACAAGAGTAGGTTTAAAAGGAATTCCAAACTTAGCAGAAGAACTACAAGTTGCTAGAGATTTATTTTTATTAGAATACACAGAAGGTAAATTACATATACCTACAATATCAACCGCAAAAAGTGTAGAATTAATTAAAGAAGCTAAAGCAAGAGGCTTAAATGTTACATGCTCTGTAGCTCTTATTAATTTAGCAATTACAGACGATGCTATAACCGATTTTGATACTAATTTTAAAGTACTTCCTCCTTTACGAACTAAAACAGATAGAAAGGCTTTGTTAGATGGAGTCTTAGACGGTACTATTGATTTTGTAACTAGTAACCATTTACCTATTGACATTGAACATAAGAAAGTTGAATTTGATCATGCCAAATACGGAACCATTGGTTTAGAGTCTGCCTTTGGAGTTTTAAATAGTATTCTAGATACCGAAAAAGTAATTGAGTTACTTACTCAAAATAAAGCTCGTTTTAATCAAGAAAACATTAGCGTAGAAGAAGGCAACAAAGCTTGCTTAAGTATTTTCAATCCAAATGCTTCTTATCAATTTAATATAGATGATATTATATCTACTTCTAAAAACTCAGCATTTTTAGGTAGCACATTAAAAGGCAAGGCATATGGAATATATAACAACAGTCAATTAATTTGTAATGAGTAATAACCCTGAAGGAAAAACAGCTGGTATTGTAGCGTACTTAACGCTGTTTGGTGTAATTATAGCATATTTTATAAACTTTGACGATAAGAAAGAGTTTGCTTTCTTCCATATTCGTCAGTCTTTAGGTTTATGGATTTTATTTTTTCTAATATCTACATTCATTGGGTATTTTGATAGTTGGATGATTTCTGGTGCTTTTTATTTTTCATTTGCTATTTTATGGTTTTATGGTTTTTTAGGTGCTTTAAACGGAAAGACAACTCCAGTACCTTTAGTTGGAGAAAAAATTCAAGAAATTTTTAAAAATATAATCGGTAATCAAAACTAATTAATGACTACGCAAAATTTATCACTTTATCATTTAGTAAGACCTGCAAATGACACTTCTAAAAAAGCTCCATTATTGTTATTATTACATGGTTATGGAAGTAACGAAGAAGATTTATTTTCTTTTGCTTCAGAATTGCCAGAAGATTATTTTATAGTTTCTGCTCGAGCTCCTTATGACTTACAACCATACGGACATGCATGGTACGCTATACATTTTACTGCAGATAATGAAAAATTCTCTAACGATGAAGAAGCTAGAGTTTCTAGAGACACCATAGCTACTTTTATAGATGAATTAATAGACACTTACCCTATTGATGCTAATAATGTCAACTTAATTGGTTTTAGCCAAGGAACTATTTTAAGCTATTCTGTTGCTTTATCATATCCAGAAAAAATTAAAAATGTAGTAGCATTAAGTGGTTATTTAAATGAATCTATTTTGACTAATGATTATACAGATAAAGATCATTCTCATCTAGATTTCTATATATCTCATGGTAGTGTAGATCAAGTAATACCATACACTTGGGCTAATAAAGCTCCTGCCTTTTTAGATAAATTAAATATTAAAAACTCCTATAGAGAGTTTCCTGTTGGACATGGAGTAGCTCCTCAAAACTTTTTTGAGTTTAAAACTTGGCTAGAAAGCAAACTATAATGTTAGAAAAACTTTTCAAGTCTACTCTACTCAAGTATACACAAAATATTGAGTTAATTAATGAGTATTGGATAGAACTTGAAAGTCTATATAATTCAAATAAAAGGTATTACCATAATTTAAACCACCTAGAAAATCTTTACAAACAATTAGAACTAGTAAAAGATCAAATTGAAGATTGGGATTCTATTCTATTTGCTTTGTTTTATCATGATGCCATTTACAATACTTTAAAAAACGATAATGAAGAAAAAAGTGCTGATTTAGCGGTAACTCGACTTCGTGAAACTAGTTTTCCTGAAAAACAAATTCAGCGTTGTTACTCACATATATTAGCTACAAAATCTCATCAATTATCAATGAATAATGATTGTAACTTATTTACAGATGCAGATCTTAGCATACTAGCTTCTAAATGGGAAACATATCAGGGTTATTCTCAAAAAATTAGAAAAGAATATAAAATTTACCCTAAACTTATTTACAACAAAGGAAGAAAAAAGGTACTAAATCATTTATTAAACCAAGATAAGTTGTATAAAACAGATTTCTTCTTTTTCCTTTACGAGGAAAAAGCAAGAACTAATTTAAAAAAAGAGCTAACAACTCTTATTTAGTTTATAAAACATCTAAAGGATATAAAAACGAATCTAAAACTGTAAAACTAATCGTTTTATCTTCGTTATACTGGCATTTTAGCATCACTTGTCCCCAATGTTTACCGTCTGAAAAATCGGCAATTACCCATTTGTAATTCAACATTTTCACACTATTAATCAACATTTTATCATTATGCATTCCTGCATAAGGAATTAATGGGTTGCCTTCTGGATGACTATTTAGGTCAATTAATTGATCTTGAATAAGTCCTTCTAGTTTATCTGCATCATACCCCTCTTTAAACAAATGTTCTAAAGAGTAAGCATCTTCTTTTAGTGTAAATCCTCCTAATTCAATATTCTCAATTCTTAATTGATCTATTGTATCCTTGAACTTAGCAGATTTCGTTTCAACAGTTTGCTCTAACTTATTTATTTTCGTTTCGTACTGTGTTACTTCTTTCTTTCCGTTTACAATAACAAATAATAATATTAAGGCTGTTAATAAGAATAAATATAAGTAGATCTGTTTTTTCATGAGGCTAAATTTCAATAGTTAAATTATCATATCCCAAAAATACATTTTTTGGCAAATTTTCTTCTACTTCTTCGTGAAAACCTAACAAATGACTTATATGGGTTAAATAAGCTTTTTTAGGCTTTACTTTTTCTACAAAATTTAAAGCTTCAGACAATGTAAAATGAGAAGCATGCTCCTCCTCTCTTAAAGCATTAACTACCAATACCTCTACACCTAATAACTTCTCTATTTCTGTATCACTAACAATTTTTGCATCAGTTAAATAAGCCACTTTGCCTATTCTAAAACCTAAAATTGGTAATTTATCATGCATAACTCTTATCGGAATGACTTCAGTGTTATTAGCAACTAAAAATTTTTCATTCTCATTTATAGTATTCATAGCCACGGTCGGAGCACCTGGATACCTATTCTGAGTTTCAAAAATATACGCAAAACGCTGCTGTAAAGATTGAAACACATTGGCTTCTCCATACAATTGAATATCACCCTGTCTAAAACAAAATGGTCTAATATCATCTAAACCCGCTGTATGATCTGAATGTTCGTGAGTAAATAATATAGCATCTACAGTTTTAGGGTTTACACGTAACATTTGCTGTCTAAAATCTGGGCCACAATCTATAACAATATTTTTACCTGCAGTAGTTATTAAAACAGACGAACGAAGTCTTTTGTCTTTAAAATCATTACTAAGGCATACCGGATGTGTGCTTCCAATAACAGGAATTCCTTGAGAAGTTCCAGTGCCTAAAAATGTTAATTTCATTCTGAGTAATTTTATCTATCAATACTAGTTAGAAATAATTAAACAAACAAATTATTAAGCTTATAGTAAAGTTAGAATCATCCTAATTTAAGCTTAAACACTTAATAAAACAGTGTTTTTTTTCAATTAGACACCTAGAATTCTTATTTTTGTCTATAAGAGACTTTAACCCTCAGATTTAATTATGACTATTAAGCTTAAAGGAGACAAACAAATTGAAAACGTACCTTCACTTGCTAGTAAAGCGTTGCGAATTAATTTAAATGATAACATTTACGGAACATTTGCAGAAATTGGCGCGGGGCAAGAAACTGTAAGAAACTTTTTTAGAGCTGGAGGAGCTTCTGGTACTATAGCAAAAGCCATGTCTGCTTACGATAAAGACTTTAGTGATGCCATCTACGGAATTGAAGATGATAGACGTTATGTTACAGAAGCTCGTTTAAAAAAAATGTTAGATCATGAAATGAATTTATTAGAAGAGCGTATCTCTAGAGATAAGCATCCTAATAAATTATTTTTCTCTTATGCAAATACTGTTGCTACAATAGATTTTGCAAAAAAATACAAAGGTCACGGTTGGGTAGGTATTCGTTTCCAGATAGATCCTAATGAAGATTTTAGCAATATTATTTTACACGTACGTTTTAAAGAAAATGATGCTCGATTACAACAAAACACATTAGGAGCGTTAGGTACCAACTTAATTCACGGTGCCTTCTACAAACACAATAACCCTAAAAAACTTGTTGAATATTTATACGATCACCTAGATAAAGATCAGATAGAAATAGATATGGTAAACTTTTCTGGTCCTCGTTTTAAGAATGTAGATAATCGTTTAATGAGTTTGCAATTGGTAAAACATGGTATGACCGATGCCGTAATGTTCGGACCTGATGGAAATAATTTATTAGCAGCAAAAATTTTATACAAAAAGAACATTCTTGCTCTAAGAGGAAGTTTTAGACCAGTTACCAAAGTAAACATGGATATGTTTAAAAAATCATATGATATGTTTATTAAAGAGTCTAAAGTAGATGAAGAAAGAACCAAAGTAATTTTTGAAATTACTCTATCCAATCTTAAAGATGGATCGGAAGAAATTGATGAACGTGACTTTCTTGATAGAGCAGAGTTATTGTGTTCTCTAGGGCATACCGTAATGATTTCTAATTTTAAAGAATATTACAAAGTTGCTCAATACTTTAACAACTATACTAAAAAACGTATTGGCTTAGCCTTAGGCGGTAAAAACTTAGTAGAATTATTTGACGAAAGATACTATAGAGATCTACCTGGTGGTATTTTAGAAGCCTTTGGTAAATTAGCAACTAGTGATTTAAGAGTATTTGTTTATCCGTTTAAAAATAAAGAAAATGAATTAATGACAACCGAGAACATTAAAGTTCACCCGCGCATGAAAGATTTATATAAATTCTTTAAATACAACGGCAAAATGGTTGATATTAAAAATGCAGACACTTCTGTTTTAGATATTTACTCTAGAAAAGTTTTAAAAATGATTTCTGAAGGAGAACCAGGATGGGAAGAAATGTTACCTAATGGTATTGCAGAGTTAATTAAAAAACATAGTTTATTTAACTGTGAAGCTGAAGAAGACATAGTTAGTCTTTAATACTATTTTCCTTTTTTTATGATTAAAATTATCAAACCGCTATTAGCGCTCTCAATTTTATTATCATGCAGTAGCTCTGATAACGATGAAACACCTGAAGAAGATACATTTTTATGCTGTGGAGAGAATCCATTTCAAAACATTAATAATCTAAATGAAGGTAATGAGGTAATTACTGTTTATGAAGCTTTTACTCCTAACGGAGATGGATTAAACGATTTTTTTGGAATAAGAAATATTGAATTGTATAATAATACTACAGTTAGTATTTATGACTTAAATGATAATCTAGTTTTTGAAATTCAAAATTATGCATCTACTCCATTTCACTACTTTTCAGGATATCATCACATAACGAATGAAGAGTTACCATTTGGATCCTACAAATACAAAATAGTTGTAGAAAACGAACAAACTTATCTTAATCAAGGTTATTTATGCATTATTAGACACTTTTCTGATGCTAATGGTCATAGCTTTAACTCTTGCATTGACATTTCTGGCATTGACCCTTTAATCATATAGGTAATATCACTTAAAAATTTATTTCGTATTATGAACTATTCTAAATCTTCCTACTATTGCGGAAACGATTCATCATATACTAAATGCTGCGAAATAGCTCATAGAGATATAACTAAAGTAACTACAGCAGAACAATTAATGCGCTCTAGATATAGTGCTTTTGTTTTAGCAAATGGCAACTACTTAATAGATAGTCACCACTCTTCTACTAGACCAATTAAAGAGAAGAAGAGCATTGTTAAATGGGCTAAATCTGTACAGTGGATTCGCTTAGATGTAATAAAAACAACTAATGGTTTAGCTAACGACAATGAAGGAACTGTAACGTTTAAAGCATTTTATTTTGAAAATGGTAGTGTTCAAGTTATTCACGAAAACTCTCTATTCAAAAAAGAAAAAGGGATTTGGATGTATGTAGATGCTCTTTAATAGCAATATAAAAGTCAAGTAAGTAATTACCTGACTTTTATACAAATATTCCATTATTGCTTTCTCGAATTTACTTCACAAATATTCGAAAAGTTTTTTCTTGAGCACCTCCGAGTGTTAATTTTATAAAATACATACCTTCTAATTGGTTAGATAAATTTATTTTATAATCTGTACTACCAGACTTAATCAATTGGCCTAAAGTATTGTATACATAATACACAAACTCTTCCTTATTACCAGCTTCTATATACACATAATCTTCAGTTAAAGTTGGATAAACAAATACATTTTTAAACCATACATCTTGACTAGATAATACTGCCCAAGTATCTGTAGCTATTGGCCCATTCCATATAATAGTAGCTAAATATGGGTTATCTATAAAAGGGTTTCTATTACCTTGAATACCTTCTAAAACATCATTTCTATTTCGTTCATATTGCGAAACAGGATCTTGTTCGTTCCAATCTAAGAAAATATTAGGCATATCACCAAAATTAGAATATGATGCACTTCCAACACCTACATTTGTTGCCAAACACTGAGATGGATAACGTACATATATATACATCATCATTCTTGCTACATCTCCTTTCCATTCATCTCCAGGATACCAGTTTCCATTATTAGTTATACCTGCATTACCGCTACCCGACTCATATGGTCTATTGTTCCTAGAACTATTCATTTGTCCATCACAAGAACGTAAACTATGAATATCTGTTCCTGCTCCAGGATCATCTGTCTGCAAAGAAGGTGTTGCCAGGGATTTTGCATAAACATGTTCTCTATTCCATAAACCAATACAAGATGAAACATGACAAGATAAATTCTTATCGCGTTTAGAATCATTTTTGGTAACCGCATCTAAATCATCATATCCATATAGTAACAATACTTCTGATGTATTATTAGGATTCAAATCAGTTTGTCTTAAAACATCCCAAGTATCTGTTAAACTACTTGTATATGGCAGCTCTGTTGTATGTGTATTGGTTATTAAATTACTAAGCTCTGCTTTTAAAGCATCTCCTGTTAAACTAAAATCAATACCATTATAATAATTAGGTATTTGAGCAACTACTAATAATGGTAATAAGAATAAAACAAGAAATATTTTTTTCATAAGTAATTTTTAGGGCCGACAAATAAACAGTTTTTTTATCTAGTTGAATGTTTTATTAGACTAAGTGCATTTTTAATCTACAAACAGTAAAATTTATCTGTTTTTTAGTTTAAACTCTACAATTTTACTTGGATAATGAAAAAAATATTATTTTTGGTAGGTTTGAAAAAAAACATCTTATAGATAATCAGTAAAAAAAATCTTATATGGGAAAATCACAATTAAACAGAACTTGGAACGAAATTAAAACAAATGATTCGTGGGCTATTTTTAAAATCATGAGCGAATTTGTTTCTGGTTTTGAGAAAATGAGTAAAATTGGTCCTTGTGTATCTGTTTTTGGATCTGCAAGAACTAAACCAGGAGATAAATACTACGAACTAGCCGTAAGTATTGCCAATAAAATTGTTAATCATGGTTATGGAGTAATTACGGGAGGTGGCCCGGGAATAATGGAAGCAGGTAATAAAGGGGCACATTTAGGAGGAGGAACTTCTGTAGGGCTTAACATAGAATTACCTTTTGAGCAACATGACAACCCTTACATCGATTCAGATAAATCAATAGATCATGATTACTTTTTTGTTAGAAAAGTAATGTTTGTTAAATATTCTCAAGGGTTTGTAGTAATGCCAGGTGGGTTCGGAACTTTAGATGAATTATTTGAAGCTATTACTTTAATACAAACAAATAAAATAGAAAAATTCCCAATTATTTTAGTTGGCTCAGAATATTGGTCAGGTTTATTAGACTGGATTAAACAAACTATGGAAATAGAACACAAAACTATTAGTGTTGGAGATTTAGACTTAATTAATGTTGTAGACACAGAAGATGAAGTTATAAATATTCTTGACGCTTTCTACAGAAAGTATGCTTTAAGTCCTAATTTCTAATTGCCTAATATCATACATCATTGGGGGAGTTTTAGCAAACTCCCTCAGTGTGTTTTTTGATATAACATTTTCTCTTCTCACTTCTTTAAAAACTACTTCATGAAAAAAAAGCTACTTTCATTTTTTGTGCTTTCCTGCACGCTCTTATCTTTTAGCCAAGGTAATATAAAAGTTATGTTTTATAACTTATTACACTACCCTTCTACTCAGCCATCAAGAATTAGTCACTTAGAAGCTATTTTAGATGATTATCAGCCCGATATTTTTGCAGTTTGCGAATTGGAAAATGGTGGTGCTAGTGGTGTATTAAACGCTATTCAAACTCCTGATAATAGATACGTAGCTGCCACTTTTGTAAGTAATCAGTCGGTACCTAGTAGTGATTTACAACAAATGATTTACTTTAACCATCAAAAACTAAACTTAGTAACAGAGACTGTTCATACAACTGTTGTTAGAGATATAAACCAATATACATTTCTATTAGAAACACCTGATAAAGTTACTAATCCAAAATATTTAGAAGTATTTGTTACTCACTTAAAAGCAGGAACCAACTCGCAAAATCCTAATAACGAACAAAAGAGATTAGATGCTATTAATGTTTTCACAACAGCATTAAATAGTGTTCCAACAGATAGGTATATTTTATTTGCGGGCGACTTTAACTTATACGATGCTAATGAACCTGCATATGTAGAATTATTAGATCCTACCAATAACATTGTTATGGTAGATCCCATAAACAGACCTGGCTCTTGGCACAATACAAGTTCTTTTCAAGATATTTTTACACAATCTACTTTTTCTGTAACTGATGGAAACGGACATATTGGAGATGGATCTACTGGAGGTATTGATGATCGATTCGACTTTATAATGATGTCTGAAAACCTTCAAACATCCTCTGAAGTTTATTATAAACCCAACACATATGCAGCCTATGGAAATAATGGAAACTGCTGGAATAAGAGTATAAACAATACTAGCTGTTCTGGAACCTATTCACAAACAATTAGAAACCATTTATTTAACTTTAGTGATCATCTACCTGTTGTAATGGAACTAGAAACTCAGCAAACTTTAACAATTTCTTCTGAGATAGTTGTAGAAAATTTACTTAGCTTTAGTGATGGCAATATCGTTACACATTCTTTAGGAATTAAAAAAAGTCCTAACAAATTAAATAACAGCACACTAATTATTTATAATCAACTCGGACAAAGAGTATTAGATTATTATATAACCCGTGAAGCATTAATTACGCTAGATGTTGCTCATTTATCTACCGGTATTTACTATATTACCAACGACAAATTCAACATTGAGCCACTCAAATTTTTTAAAACGAATTGAAAGCAATAAAAATATCTATATTCTTTATCTTCTTAAGCTGTTACAGTTTTCTTCAAGCTCAAGAAGATATTTTTATCAATGCCGAATTTAACCCTGATGAAAACCAGGTTTCTGTAAAACAAAAAATTCTTATACATAATACTACCAATAAACCTATAGATCGTATTTATTTATCTGACTGGAATAATTCATCTTCGTCTAAAAACTCTCCTTTGGCAATTCGCTATGAAGAAGAGTATATTCAAAAAATGCATTTTGCTAAAGACAAAGAAAGAGGTATTACTACTATAAATTCTATTTTGTCAAACAACATTTCATTAAAATACAAAAGAGTCGAAGTAGATATAATAGAGGTAGCATTAGAAAATCCGCTTGACAAAAAACAATCTATAGAGCTTATTTTAAATTACCAACTACAACTACCATCATCAAAATTTAATGGGTTTGGAATTGATAACAAACAAGACATTGCTCTTAAAGAATGGTTTATTGTACCAGCCAAGCTAAATAAAAATTGGGAATATTACAGCAATAAAGATTTAGACGACTTATATTTCCCTAATAGTAATTTATACATCAACTTAACTTTTCCTAAAAGCTATAAAATTACTAGTGATTTAGATATTCAAAATATAACCTCTAACGACAGTATTAGTAAAGTACTGCTTAAAGGCGTTAATAGAATCAACACCGAACTCTATTTAAGTAAAAACAGTAATTTTTCTGAACTTAAAACAGAAAACCTAAGTTATATATCTGATATTGATAATGAGGGAATTGGTATCGGTTTAAAAGCAGTTATTCATGATAAAATTGATCAATTTTTAATTGAAAAACTTGGTAAATACCCTCATAAAAAATTAATCCTTTCAGAACTAGCCTATAAAAACAACCCTGTGTACGGTCTAAACCAACTTCCAGATTTTATTAGACCTTACCCTGACGGTTTTCAATATGAAGTTAAAATTTTAAAAACAACGATACACAACTTTTTAAAAAACACCGTAAACACCAACCCTAGAAAAGATTTCTGGTTAAATGATGCTTTAGAAACCTATTTAATGTATCAGTATATTGAAAAATATTACCCTGACATGAAAATTTTAGGAACATTGTCTAAAATTTGGGGGCTAAGATCTTTTGAAATAGCAAAAAAGAAATTTAATGACCAGTATGATTATACTACTCAATACATGGCTAGAATTAATTTAGGACAAGCTATTAACACTTCAAAAGATTCATTATTAAAATTCAATCAAAAAATAGCTAATAAAAATAAAGCAGGTATTGGATTAGTGTACTTAAATGATTACTTAGGTAAAGACATCATTCCAAAAACCATTAAAGAGTTTTACCTTAAAAATAAAACTGCTAATATCGTTTCTAATGACTTTTTTAACGCTATACAAAGTAAAACAGATAAAGACATAAGTTGGTTTATATCAGACTTTATCAACACAAACAACCCAATAGATTATACAATTTTAGATGCTGTAGAAGGTGCTCAAACTATTCAAGTTCAGCTAAAAAATAGAGCTCAAACAACTACACCTATCGCTATTTACCAGATAGTAGATAAAAAAATTGTTCACAAACAATATATTGATGGTTTTGTTGGTGAAAAAACAGTACTTATACCCAATCATCAACCAGATAGGTTGGTTTTAAATTACGAAGAAATAGTTCCAGAAATTAACCAAAGAAACAATACTAAAACAATTAAAAACCATTTATTTAACAAACCATTAAAGTTTAGTTTCTTAAAAGACGCTGAAGCCCCAAAACACAATCAGGCTTTTTACACTCCACAATTAGGTTTTAACTTATACGATGGTTTAACACCTGGAATGCGTTTTTCTAACAAAGCAATATTAAAAAAACCATTTACTTATAGTATTAAACCCACTTATGGTTTACGCAGTAAAACTTTAATTGGTAGTGCAAGCGCTATTTACACTCAATTTATAAAAAACAAAAACTTATTTAGTGTAGATTATGCATTATCATATTCTACCTATCACTATCAAGAAGGATTGCGTTACCAACGTTTTAATCCGTTTATCGTTTTTTCGTTTCGTAATAAAAATGACTTAAGAGATAATTTTAGTCAGAAAATTGTTGCTAGGCATGTTACTGTTCAGCAAGAACAACAATCAGGTATTGAAACAGACCCAAACTACAGTGTATTCAATTTAAAATACGGCCTATCTAACAAGAACTTACTGCACTTCTATTCTGCTGGTACAGATATTCAATTTGCAAAAAGGTTTGGAAAAATATCAGCTAGTTTTGAGTGGAGAAGAACTTTTGAAAACAACAGACAAATTAATGCTCGTTTATTTGCTGGAAGCTTTCTATACAACAACACTAATTCTGATTACTTTAGTTTTGCTTTAGACCGTCCAACAGATTACTTGTTTGATTATGATTATTTAGGTCGATCAGAAAGCACTGGAATATATAGTCAACAAATTATTATTGCCGAAGGAGGTTTTAAATCTAAATTACTTACCCCTTTTGCTAATAGCTGGATTACAACCACTAATTTAAACACTAACATCTGGAAATATATATTTGCTTATGGAGATATAGGGTTTGTGGGAAATAGAAATTCAACAAATTTTGTTTATGACTCTGGTATACATTTAAACCTAGTACCAGATTATTTTGAATTATATTTTCCTGTATATTCTAACCTAGGTTGGGAAGTTAATCAAACAAAATATCAAGAAAAAATACGTTTTAAAATAGTTTTGACACCTAAAGTATTAATAGGATTGTTCACTCGTAAATGGCATTAACACATTGAAGATTTCTTATTCAAGAAAGCTTTTTATTAAACTATTTTAAATTTTTCATAAAAAATTAACTAAATATAAGTTAATTTAATAAAAAAGAGATGTTTTTCAATTTGCTAAAATCTTCTATTTTCACTACTTTTGCGAGAGATATAAAAGTTAATTTCTACGCACCATGAGTAAAACAGATAATACTACTAGCAATATTACTTTTGAAGATTTTAAAGCAGAAGTTTTAAACGATTACAAAATAGCCATTACAAGTAGAGAATGTAGTTTACTTGGAAGAAGAGAAGTTTTAACAGGTAAAGCTAAGTTCGGAATTTTTGGAGATGGAAAAGAAGTTCCACAATTGGCCATGGCTAAAGCGTTTAAAAATGGTGATTTTAGATCTGGTTATTACAGAGATCAAACATTTATGATGGCTATTGGTGAGTTGACAATTCAGCAATTTTTTGCTGGTTTATATGGTCATACAGATATTATAGAAGAGCCTATGTCTGCTGGGAGGCAAATGGGTGGGCATTTCGCTACTCATAGTTTACAAGAAGATGGCACATGGAAAAACTTAACTAAACAAAAAAATTCAAGTTCAGATATCTCTCCTACTGCTGGGCAAATGCCACGTTTATTAGGATTAGCTCAAGCTTCAAAAATCTACAGAAATGTAGAAGGAATTAATACCGAAAAATTTTCTGTTGAAGGAAATGAAATTGCCTGGGGAACTATAGGAAATGCAAGTACTAGTGAAGGTTTATTTTTTGAAACTATAAATGCTGCGGGAGTTTTACAAGTACCTATGGTTATGTCTGTATGGGATGATGAATACGGAATTTCTGTACATGCAAGACATCAAACTACCAAAGAGAATATTTCAGAAATCCTTAAAGGCTTCCAAAGAGATGAAAACTCTAATGGATATGAGATCTTTACTATCAACGGTTGGGACTACCCTAATTTAGTAGATGTATACCAAAGGGCTTCCTCTGTTGCAAGAAAAGAGCATTGTCCGGTTTTAATTCACGTAAAAGAGTTAACTCAACCTCAAGGTCACTCTACTTCTGGTTCGCATGAACGTTACAAATCTAAAGATCGTTTGGCTTGGGAAGTTGAGTACGATTGTGTTGCTAAAATGCGTGAATGGATGATTAACAACAATATCTTTACTGCAGAAGAAGCTGCAACCATAGATAAGGATATTAAAAAACAAGTTAGAGAAGGTAAAAAAGCTGCTTGGAACGCTTTTATAAAGCCACTTTTAAACGAACAGACAGAAGCTGTATCTATTATAAATCAAGTAGCAGAAAGCTCGACTAACAAAACTTTTATCCAAAAACTAGCAACAGAATTAGCCAGTAAAGATGAACCTATACGTAAAGAAATATTAGTGGCTACTAGAAAAACTTTACGCTATGTTATTAATGAGGAATCTGATGCTAAGAACAATTTAATTAATTGGATTAATAATTACAAAGCTACAATTCAACCAAAATACAGCTCTCACTTATACACAGAACAAAACAAAACAGAAGATATCTCAGAAGTTGCTCCAGAATATAGTTCTGATAGCGATATGGTAGACGCTCGTGTAATATTAAGAGATAATTTTGATGCCATATTTACAAAATACCCTGAAGCTTTAATTTTTGGTGAAGACGCAGGACATATTGGAGATGTTAACCAAGGATTAGAAGGTTTACAAGAAAAATTTGGCGAATTAAGAGTATCTGATACAGGTATTAGAGAAGCTACTATCTTAGGTCAAGGTTTAGGTATGGCTATGAGAGGGTTACGCCCAATAGCAGAAATTCAATATCTAGACTATATTTTGTATGCCTTACAAATCATGTCTGATGATCTAGCTACTCTACATTATAGAACTCAAGGAAAACAAAAAGCACCACTTATTGTTCGTACACGAGGTCACCGTTTAGAAGGAGTTTGGCATTCAGGTTCTCAAATGGGTGGTTTAATTCATTTGTTAAGAGGTATTCATATTTTAGTACCTAGAAACATGACAAAAGCTGCTGGATTCTATAATACCTTATTAGCTAGTGACGAACCTGCGTTGGTAGTAGAATGCTTAAACGGGTATCGATTAAAAGAAAAAATGCCTAATAATCTAGGTGAGTTTAAAACACCTATTGGAGTTGTAGAAACCATAAAAGAAGGTAGCGATATTACTTTAGTATCTTATGGTTCTACTTTACGAATTGTTGAAGAATCGGCTAAAGAATTAGCTCAAGTTGGTATTGATGTTGAAGTAATTGATATTCAATCTTTATTACCTTTTGATATCAATCATGATATTGTAAAAAGTATTCAAAAAACTAACCGTCTTTTAGTAATCGATGAAGATGTACCTGGTGGAGCTTCAGCATTTATATTACAAGAGATTCTAGAGAATCAAAATGCCTATAGGTTTTTAGATAGCAAACCACACACACTTACCGCTAAGCAGCATAGACCTGCTTATGGTACAGATGGAGACTATTTCTCTAAACCTTCTGCAGAAGATATTTTTGAAAAAGTTTACGCTATAATGAATGAAGCGAACCCTAAACAATATCCAGAATTAATGTAAGGTTTGTTCATTAAACAATAAAAAAATAGGCAACTTAATTAAGTTGCCTATTTTTTTATTATACATTTCTAATCTTTAAGAAAACATATCTTTTACTTTATCAAAAAAAGACTTGTCATGATCTTTAGGGTCTGGAGCAAAATGATCATCATCTTGCATGGTCTTAAAGAATTCCTTTTGTTCTTTAGACAACTCTTGTGGAGTCCATACATTCACATGTACCAACAAATCCCCTTTACCATATCCATTTATACTTGGTATACCTTTTCCTCTTAAACGCAATATTTTACCTGATTGAATTCCAGCATCAAGTTTAATACGTACTTTCCCTGAAACGGTATCTATTTCTTTAGAAGTCCCTAAAACAGCATCAGAAAAACTAATGTATAAATCGAAATGTAAATTATCTCCTTCGCGCTTTAAATTAGGATGATCTTCTTCTTGAATAGCCACCAATAAGTCACCTGGAATTCCATTTCCAGGAGCGTCATTTCCTTTACCAGAAACCTTTAATTGCATTCCATCAACTACACCTGCAGGAATTTTTACAGATACGGTTTCTTCAGTTACTTTTAAACCTTGAGCATCTGCATCAGGAGCTTTCTTGTCTATCTGTTGTCCTGAACCTCCACATACATTACATGGAGCTGCTGTTTGCATGCGACCTAAAATGGTATTAGTAACACGAGTTACTTGACCAGATCCATTACACGTAGTACACGTTTTATAAGTTGTTCCAGGAGCTTGAACTTTACGCTTTACTTTTATTTTTTTCTCAACACCATTAGCTATTTCTTCTAGTGTCAAGCTAATTCGAATACGCAAGTTACTTCCTTTAGCTCTACGTTGTCTTGCGCCACCGCCAAAACCGCCGCCGCCAAAAGCTCCACCAAAAATATCTCCAAACTGACTAAAGATATCATCCATATTCATTCCGCCTCCTCCGAAGCCTCCACCTGCTCCTCCTTCAAAAGCAGCATGTCCATATTGATCATAACGAGCTTTCTTATTCTCATCACTCAATACCTCATAAGCTTCTGCCGCAGCTTTAAATTTTTCTTCAGCTTCTTTATCATCTGGATTTTTATCTGGATGATACTTTACTGCCATTTTTCTATAAGCTTTCTTAATTTCTTGAGCTGATGCTCCTTTAGAAATTCCTAGCGTTTCATAATAGTCTTGCTTTGCCATTGTTATTTAATTCAAAGATTAAAATTAAAACATTAAAGATTTTTAATCCTTAAATATTATTGCCCTATTACCACTTTAGGGTAACGAATTATTTTATCACCTAACTTATAACCTTTCTCAACTACATCAATAATTTTTCCTTTTAAATCATCAGATGGTGCTGGAATTTGCGTAATTGCTTCATGATAATCGGCATTAAAAACATCTCCTTGAGTTACCTCAACTTGCTCCAAACCATTATCTTTTAATGTTGTCTTAAACTTATTACTTATTAGCTCTACACCTGTAATCAAGTTTTCATCATTACTTTTTTCTATCTCTATCCAGGCTCTGTCAAAATCATCTAACACTGGTAACATAGCTTGCATAACACCTTGACTAGCTGTTTTAAACAATTCTATACGCTCTTTAGAAGTTCTCTTTTTATAATTTTCAAACTCTGCAAATAAGCGTAAAAACTTATCTTTTTCCTTAGCCAGTTCTTCTTGTAACTTTTCTTCAACAGAAAGCTCTACCTCTGCCTCATTAGTTGGTGTAGCTTCATTCTCCATTTCTTTGTTCTCTTCTATTGCCTCTGGTTGCTCTTCTTTTGTGCTCATATATTCAACTAAATATTTATTGTCTTTAGCTTCAAGACATATATTAATTCAAATGTAACTTTATTAATAAGTGAATATTCAAAAATCACTTTCATTTTTAAAGTTGACAAAAGTATTGCCAATTCTTTACAAATGCCAATTTGTCATTAATTTATTTAACATTATTTAGCTTTTCTTTAAGAGTTGAATCAAATGCAAAAAGGTACTTTTACTAAGAATTTTATTTAAGGTGAGAAACCGGTATGCATTGTTTTTATCTTCATAGTTTGAAACGCATACCGGTTATTTTTTTGTATTTTTATATGATTATATACCAATTTATAAAAATTTATACCATGAAAAAGAACATTGCAATTGCTTTCTTAACATGTGGCTTATTATTAGCTTGTAAAAATGAGCCAAAAGCAGCAGTAGAAGATGCTAAGGAAGTAAAAGAAATCGTAACAACTCACAACTACACTATTAAACCAGATTCAAAAATTTTTTGGCAAGCAAATAAAATTGTTGGAGGTCATACTGGTTCATTTTCTGCAGAAGAAGGTATCTTAAAATTCGAAGGTGAAAATTTAAAAGGAGGTAAAGTAACATTTCCCATAAAAACCTTAAAAGTAACCGATATACCTGAAACAGAAGAATCTTACGGAAAATTAGTCGGGCATTTATTAAGTCCTGACTTTTTTGACATGGAAAAGTACTCAAATGCAACATTTGAAATTACCAATGTAGAGGGAAATAAAATAACTGGGAACCTAAACTTAAAAGGAATTACAAAAAGTATTTCTTTCGATGCTATTATAACCCACTCAGAAGATCTTGTACAAGTATCTAGTAATAAGTTCACGATAGACAGAACACTATGGGGTATAGAATATAACTCAGGTAAAATAGCAGATCCTGCTGAGTTAGGAGATTACTTAATAAAAGATGATGTAGAAATAAAAATAGATGTTAAGGCTTCTAAATCATAAAAACCAATAGTTACTGATATAAAAAAAGCAACCTAAAATGGTTGCTTTTTGCTTTTTGTAATTTTTGATTACTTTTTTCTAGCGTCTCTTTCTTCTTTTAACTCTTTAAGTCTTTCAACTAAAGAACCACCAATCCAATAAGGAACTACAAAAGTTGCGATAAAAATCAACAACCAAAATCCCATTGTTGCAATGGTTAAAAAGGCTAAAAATCCTAAGTATTGATCAAATTCAAACATAATTTCCGGAAATTTCGAATTCGTGTCAAATATAACAGGAATAAACTAATTTACCTACACTAAAAGTATTTTTATTAAGAGTCTTTCTTATTACTATTCAGAACAAAAATAATTACCTAAATTAGCGCATCTTAAAAACAACACTTAAGTTATTTATAACATGGAATATAGAATTGAAAAGGATACTATTGGAGAAGTAAAGGTTCCTTCAGATAAATTATGGGGAGCACAAACAGAACGATCTAGAAATAATTTTAAAATTGGCGCTCCTGCTTCTATGCCTTTAGAAGTAGTTTATGGATTTGCATATTTAAAAAAAGCCGCAGCTTTTACAAATTGTGATTTAGGAGTGCTAAGTACCGAAAAAAGAGATTTAATTGGTGCTGTTTGTGATGAAATATTAGCAGGAAAACACGATAACCAGTTTCCTTTGGTTATATGGCAAACAGGTTCAGGAACGCAGTCTAACATGAACTGTAATGAGGTAATCGCTCATAGAGCACACCAATTAGCTGGTAAAGTAATTGGTGAAGGTGAAAAAACTATTCTACCTAATGACGATGTAAACAAGTCACAATCATCTAATGATACTTTCCCTACAGGAATGCACATCGCAGCTTACAAAAAAATTGTTGAGACAACCATTCCGGGTGTTACGCAATTAAGAAATACACTTGATGCAAAAGCCAAAGCTTTTGCTGATGTAGTAAAAATTGGACGTACGCACTTAATGGATGCTACTCCTTTAACTCTAGGTCAAGAATTTTCTGGTTATGTTGCTCAACTAGATTTTGGTTTAAAAGCATTGCACAATACTCTAACTCACTTAAGCCAATTAGCCTTAGGAGGTACAGCTGTAGGTACAGGTTTAAATACTCCTACCGGTTATGATGTTTTAGTTGCAAAATACATTGCTGAGTTTACTGGTCTTCCGTTTGTAACTGCTGAAAATAAATTTGAAGCTTTGGCCGCTCATGACGCATTAGTTGAAACACATGGGGCATTAAAGCAACTAGCTGTTTCTTTAAATAAAATTGCTAATGATATTCGTTTAATGGCATCTGGGCCTCGTTCTGGAATTGGCGAAATTATTATTCCTGCAAACGAACCTGGTAGCTCTATTATGCCTGGTAAAGTAAACCCAACACAGTGTGAAGCTATTACAATGGTTTGCGCTCAAGTTATGGGTAATGATGTTGCCGTTACCATTGGTGGTACACAAGGACATTATGAATTAAATGTATTTAAACCAATGATGGCTGCAAACGTACTAGAATCAGCACAATTAATTGGTGATGCTTGTGCTTCATTTGACATAAACTGTGCTCAAGGTATTGAACCTAATCATACTAGAATTGAAGAACTTTTAAACAACTCTTTAATGCTAGTTACCGCACTAAACACTAAAATAGGTTATTATAAAGCTGCAGAAATTGCTAACACAGCTCACCAAAATGGTACTACATTAAGACATGAGGCTGTACAGTTAGGTTATGTTACAGAAGAAGAATACGACCAATGGGTTGTTCCTGCCGATATGACGGGATCTATGAAGTAATAATATAACAAAACAGTATACTAAAAACGAGTTTTCTTACAAAGCTCGTTTTTTTTTGTTATATTAGGTACTTTAATCAAATTTAAATCATACCCTATGAAACAAAAACTACTTTTGCTATTATGTATAGTAACTATTTCTTTTCAACCTATACAAGCTCAAAGCCCAAATGAACAAATAGCTGAAAATTGGATTCAACAAAATAAAAGCAAGTTAAAAATCCAAGATCACCATAGCTTTAAAATGTTATTTAACCGTAAAGGACCTTCTGGCGAAACTTTGCGTTATTATCAAATGGTAAATGGTGTACGTGTATATAACGCCGAACTAACCATACATATTAATACAATTGGTGATGTTAGTTATGTGGCTAATGCATACAATAGAGATGTAGATGCAATAAACACCAATCCTGCCATTTCTGCAGACGAAGCTTATAATACAGCAATAAGAAATTTAAACAATCCTGGTTTTACAAGAAAGAAAGAAGAAGGATTATTTGTTTACCCTCTTAATGGTGAAACTAAATTAGTATATAGTTTTAAAACTTCATCTGAAAACTTAAATGGCTACTGGGAAACTATTGTTGATGCTAATTCTGGTGATATTATTAGTTCTAAAGACATCGCTTTATACCACAAACGCCATAACAACGAAAAAGAGAAAAAATCTGATAAAGAAAAAAATCACGAAACTAAAATATCTGCCGGAAATAATACTGCGGCAGTTATGGCAACAGGTACAGCAATGGTTTTCGATCCAGATCCCCTTTCTGTAGCTCAAGTTGCTTATGGTGGTCAATATGTAGACAATAACGATGCTACCAATGCATCATTAAGCGCAACTAGAACACAGGTAAACTTACCAGATATTGAATTTTCAGGAGGAACATATAGACTAAAAGGCACTTATGCAGAAATTGCATCGTTACAGAATCCAAGTACAGGTTTATTTACACAAGCTTCTAATGCTTTTCATTTTACAAGAAACGAACAAGGTTTTGAAGCTGCACAAGTATATTATCATGTAGATAAAAGTATTAGATACATAAATCAAACTTTAGGAATAACATTGGTATCTAGATTTAATAACGGTGTTGTAGAATTCGATCCGCATGCCCATAACGGTGCTGACCAATCTACCTATGGTGGTGGTGAATTAAATTTTGGTGAAGGTGGTATTGATGATGGTGAATGTACCGATGTAATTTTACATGAATTAGGACATGGTTTACACGATTGGGTTACCAATGGTGGTCTTTCACAAGAGAACGGACTAAGTGAAGGATCTGGCGATTACTGGGCTCAATCATATAGCAGAAGTGTAAATGGCTGGACAACAGGTAACGATCCTCATAATTTATACAACAAAGTTTTTAAATGGGACGGAAACTCTACTTGGAACGGAAGACGTTCTGATGTAAGCGCACAATACCCTGGTGGTTTAGTTGGACAAATTCATACTGATGGTCAAATATGGGCTACTGTATTAATGGAAATTTACGACATCATAGGCAAAACAAAGATTGACGCCGCTTTTTTAGAAGGCTTAGGAATGACTAATAGTTCTACAAACCAGCCTCAAGCAGCAACAGCTGTAAGACAAGCCGCTATGGATATGGTAATTGCTGGACGTTTTGGAATGACTTGTGCAGATGTTGATGCTATGACTGCTCGATTCAATGCTAGAGGATATAACCTACCAGCATTAAATTGTACTACTTTAAGCACAGATGAATTTTTATTAGTGGATAACATTTCTATTTTCCCTAACCCAACAAATAATAATTTAAACTTTAAAAACGTACATAAAAGTTATGAAGTTGAGGTTTTTAATTTATTAGGACAGAAAATTATCGCTACTCAAATCAATGAAAATAACACTTCTATAAATGTTTCAAACTTATCAAACGGAACATATTTAGTGAAATTTAAGAATATAGATGGAGCTTTAAAGTTTGTAAAGCTTTAAACAACTCTTAGTATCATAAAAAAAACCGAGCTAATTGCTCGGTTTTTTTTATGAATTAATTGGTTACTTAATTACTCGTTTCCCTTGGCATAATCTGCTAAAAACTTCTCTAAACCTATATCTGTTAAAGGGTGTTTTAATAATCCTTTTATAGAACTCAATGGTCCAGTCATAACATCTGCTCCAATCTTAGCACAATCTATAACGTGCATAGTATGTCTTACAGATGCAGCTAAAATTTCTGTTTTAAATCCATAATTATCAAAAATCTGTCTTATTTCTGCTATTAAATTCAAACCATCTGTAGAAATATCATCTAAACGACCAATAAAAGGAGACACATAAGTTGCTCCCGCTTTTGCAGCTAATAAAGCCTGTCCAGCTGAAAATACTAAAGTAACGTTCGTTTTAATTCCTTTATCACTAAAGTATTTAGCTGCCTTAACTCCATCGGCTATCATTGGTAATTTAACAACTATTTGCTCATGTAAAGCAGCTAACTCTTCTCCTTCTTTTATCATTCCTTCAAAGTCTGTAGCGATTACTTCTGCACTAACATCTCCATCAACAATATCACAAATGGCTTTATAATGGTTAATGATATTTTCTTTTCCAGTAATTCCTTCTTTAGCCATTAAAGAAGGGTTTGTAGTAACCCCATCTAATACTCCTAAAGCTTGAGCTTCTCTAATCTGATCTAAATTTGCTGTATCAATAAAAAATTTCATAGTTCTAATTGTTTTGCCACTTTAGGCGTTTATAATTTATAATGATTTAATAATAATCTTTCGTACATAGTATCAGGTAAAATGCGCTTTAATACTATAGAGAATTTTTGCATAAAAGCTCCAACCTTATAATGTATTTTAGGTTTAGATGTATTTATAATCTTATAGATTGCCTCAGCCATTTCCACAGGATCATTTCCTTCATCTACATGTTCATTCATTAAAGCCAATGTATTGCCATAGGGTTTCTTATAGGGTGAGTTATCTAGTACTGGAGAATGATACCTCCCAGCAGCTATATTAGTTGCAAAATCTCCCGGAGCTACATTGGTCATTTGAATATTGAAATCTTTAATTTCCATTCTAAATGCTTCAGTAATAATTTCTAGCGCTCCTTTTGTGGCTGAATAAATACCTCTGTATGGCAATCCCATATATCCTGCTATCGAAGTTACATTTATTATTTTTCCCCCTCCTTGTTTACGCATTTGCGGCAAAACTGCTTTGCAAACACTTATAGGTCCGAAAACATTCGTCTGAAAAGCATTTTTTATTTCTTGGTCTGGAGTCTCTTCTAATGGGCCTGTAATTCCAACTCCTGCATTATTTACCAATATATCAAGTCGCCCTTCATTTTCTATAATTGTTGCTACAGCTTCATGAATTGACTTCTCGTCTGATACATCTAAAGCTACCAAATTGAACGATAATTTTTCAGTTATTCTTGATGGGTTTCTACTTGTACCATAAACAATAAAACCTTTGTTGGTTAGATAAGTAGCTACAGATTTACCTATTCCAGATGATCCACCAGTAATTAATACAACTTTAGACATTCAAGTAATTCTATGATTTAATAATTGTAAATTCCGATCAAAAATACACTTTTGAAACCGATTCTAAATAAAATATTGCTGGAATTATAACAGGTAAGTTAATTTAACTTTTGGGTACAAAAAAAGGCAAGCGACCTACATCACACCGCTACAACCGTCTACCTTTGCTGCGTTCCCGCCCTGGAGGATTCAACAGGAGCTGGTTGTGTAGGACTTGCCCGCTGCAAATATACAACCTTTTTATGTTTACACAACCATTTTTTTCTCTGATTTAATTGATTTATCTTGCTTCAAAAATCATTCTCAACCATGAAAATAGCTAAGCTACTAGCAATCACTTTTTTAAGCATCCTATTTGTTTCTTGCGAAGAAGAAGAAAAAGATGTTAATAAATTATTTCAGCTCGAAATAAGCAACAACAAAACCCAATTTACTACCGGAGAAAGCACTTCATTCTCTATAAAAAACAAAAAAAATAAAGAAATTGGAACAGTTACCTATAGTATAAACGGGAAAGATATTTCTGGAAATAAATATACTTTTACTGATAAAAAATTAGGTCAACGATTAGTAGAGGCTTCTTTTAAATATAATGATCAGCTTGTTGTATTAAAAAAAGTAATTGAACAAGTTGCTAGTAAAAAGCCAAAAATCATAAAATTCGAAATTGTTAACGAATATCCACATGACCAAAATGCTTATACTCAAGGTTTAGAATTCTACAAAGGTGAATTATACGAAAGTACTGGACAAAGAACTAAATCTACTTTAAGAAAAGTAGACTATAAAACAGGAAATGTTATCCAGAAAATCAAATTAGATGATAATCATTTTGGTGAAGGACTAACTGTGATGAATGATGAAATTTACCAATTAACATGGCAGGCTGGCATTGGTTTTGTTTACAACCCTGAAGATTTCAAAAAAATTAAAACTTTTAAATACAAAAAAAGTAACCAAGGTTGGGGTATCTGTAACGACGGTAAAACCTTATACAAGTCTGATGGAACTCAGCGTATATGGACACTTAACAATGACACACTAGAAGAAGAAGATTTTATTGAAATTTACACCAATACAAGTAAAATTAATCGTGTAAATGAGTTAGAATGGATAAACGGAAAAATATATGCTAACATTTGGCAAAAAAATGGAATTGCTGTTATCAACCCTGAAACTGGTGCTGTGGAAGGTGTATTAAATGGTAGTTCTCTAAAAAACAAAGTAACTCAGCATCCAGAATTAGATGTTTTAAATGGTATAGCCTATAACCCAGAGACCGAAACCATTTTTGTTACGGGTAAAAATTGGGATAAATTATTTGAAATTAAAATAGTAGACTAAACAAAACGACTACTTAACATATTAAACCCGCTAGTTAACTCATTCTAACTAGCGGGTTTCTTTTTTAATAGGTTTCTTTGACTAAAGATATTCTTAAAACTAACTCAAGCATTTATGAAACAAAAAATAAACATATCTATACCTGAACCTTGTCATGAAGACTGGAACAACATGACACCGACACAAAAAGGGAGATTTTGTGGAGTTTGTACCAAAGAAGTAGTAGACTTTACAAGCTTTTCTGATGAACAACTCATAAAACATTTAAATAGAGAACAACATTTATGTGGCAGGTTTAACAAACAACAGTTAAACCGTGATTTAGTTTTAGATCGAAAAAATCGTAGTAGCTTTTCTTCTTTTGTAACAGCTGGTTTATTCTCTTTATTCTTATTCAATTCTAATGGTACTAAAGCACAAGAAAAACCAAAAACGGAACAAACAGATAAAAAATATATTTCTATACCTTTAATCAACACTTTGGCTAAAGATAGTATTACAGTTTCTGGAACTGTTTTAGATGAGAATAACTATCCTTTACCAGGAGCAACTATTTTGATAAAAAGAAGCGAAACTGGAACTTCAACAGATTTTGATGGGGTGTTTTCTTTAAAATGTAAAAAAAATGACCTTATAAAAATTAGTTATGTAGGCTATGAAACGAAATACGTTAAAACTACACAAATTGATTCTATAACATTAAACCCTGACAATACTTTAGATGAAGTAATTGTTATTGTTGGAGGAATCAGCGTAAAAAAACGCTGGATAGGTGGCAATTTATTTACTCGCTTTACCAATATTTTTAGAAAAGAGAAAAAGAACCCAAAATTCAGATAAAGAAGCCTTTATTATACAATAAAACTTCCTTAAAAAAGTTATACATTTACGTCACGTAAATTTTACACAATATGCGAAACGCAATACTAACTTTATTAAGTATTCTTTTTATTGTAGCTATTAGTTCTTGTAGAAAAGACTTTAGCACTTCTGCAAGTTCTGGAAACCTTACCTTTTCTAAAGACACGGTGTATTTAGATACCGTTTTTACCAATATAGGCTCTAGTACTTATAATTTAAAAGTATACAACAATAGCGGAGACGATATTCATATACCTACAATAGAATTAGGTAGAGGAACCAATTCTAACTTTAGATTGAATGTAGATGGTATTGCAGGACAATATTTTGAAAACATTGAAATAAAATCTAAAGACAGTATCTTTATTTTTATAGAGACTACAGTTGATATTTTAGACGAAACAACGACAGCTACTGAGTTTTTATATAAAGACTCTATCATTTTTGACGGAGTTAGAAATTACCAAGACGTTAAGTTAGTTACTTTAGTAAAAGATGCCGAGTTTATTTATCCAGCTGCTCTAAACGATGGAGAGTTAAATAATTTCGACTTAACACCTGCTCAATTAAATTGGACTAATGAAAAACCTTATGTTATTTATGGTTACCCAACTGTACCTAACGGAGAAACATTAACCATAGAAGAAGGTGCACGTATTCATTTTCATAGAAATTCTGGTTTAATTGTATCTAACGGAGCTACTATTACTGCAGATGGTGATATTAGTTCTGATCAAGATTTATTAGAAAAGGAAATTATTTTTGAAGGAGATCGACTAGAACCTTTATATAGTGATATACCCGGACAATGGGGTACTATATGGTTACAAGAAGGTAGTACCAACAATTTATTTGACCACGTTACTATTAAGAACGGAACAATAGGCTTAAGAAACGATTTAAATGATGGAAATTTAACCACCACCTTAAACAACGTACAATTATACAATCACTCTGTTAATGCTATATTAGCTATTGGCGGAAACATAGAAGCTAATAATTTAATAGCTGGTAATTGCGGACAAGCTACTGTTGCACTAACTGCTGGAGGCACCTATAATTTTAATCATTGTACACTAACTAATTACTGGACAAATGGTTTCAGATCTTTTCCAACATTATTAGTAAGTAACCAACTTCAAGCTGGAGAAACACTAATAGTTGGAGATTTATTGGCTGCTAACTTTACCAACACTATTGTTTATGGTAATGAAAACTTAGAGTTTAATTTAGAAAAAAATAATTCGGCAGCATTTAATTACAACTTCACCAATTGTTTATTACGCTTTAATGATACTAACCAGCAATTTGCAAATAATCCACTATATGATTTTTCAAATACCTTAGGTGGCGGAGAATATAGCATGAATATTTATAATAACAATCCTAATTTCTTGAACCAAAGCAACAATGAGTTTTTAATAGAATTAGGAAATTCCCCAGCAGATGATACCGGAGTACTTACTGGTTTAACCGAAGATATTTTAGGAAATACTCGTAGTTCTGGCAATACAGATATGGGAGCTTATCAAGCTGATGTTTTTCCTACTGATGATTAATTTTTTTTCAAAAAAAAACTTCAATTTATACAAAAGCGAATCATATGGTTCGCTTTTTTTTTAAGCGTAAGTAAACTTTTTTGTAACACTTCATTTTTTTTCTCGTATTTAAATAAAGCACTAACTAAAAAATCGAAGCGTGTTTCAAATTGACATTATTGAAAAATGCAAACAAAACAATCGTAAAGCTCAACTAAAGCTATACAATCAATACTGCAATGGTATGTACATTGTTGCTTATCGATTTGTAAAAAATGAAACCGAAGCAGAAGACATAGTACAAGAAGCTTTTATAAATGCTTTTTCTAAGTTAGAGCAATACAACGCTCAAGTTTCTTTTGGTTCTTGGTTAAAACGAATAGTTATAAATAAGAGCATAGATTTTATAAAAACTAAAAAAGCTCAGTTCATTGATTTAAATGAATCTAGCTTAACTATTGCTAATAAACCTGATGAAAATGAATGGCTTGTTGATGAATCTGTTACATATCATCAAGCAATAGAAGCCATTAATGCTTTGCCAGATAAATACAAATACGTTTTGATGCTTTATTTAATTGAAGGTTATGATCATCAAGAAATAGCTCAAATATTAAAAATTTCTGAAGCTGCGTCTAGAACTCAACTATCTAGAGGAAAACAAAAATTACAAAAAAAGTTAACACCTATACGTCATGTCGCAAGATCTTAAACAACTATTGAAAAAGAAAGAGCATGATATAATTATGCCTAAAAATCATGAAGCTAGATTTATTAAAAAACTAGACACTAATTTACCTAAGCGAAAAACTCTTAAATATACTTGGATCAACAAAGCTGCTAGTATTATTTTATTAATTGGTATAGCTTATGGAAGTTTCAATTATTTTAATTCTAATAAAATAGAAGATCCAGTAGATCAAATAAAAACCAAAACTTTAGGTGATGTTTCTCCTAGCTTAAAAAAAGTAGAAGATTATTATTTAGCTAGTATTAACCTAGAACTTTCTAAGCTTTCATATACTTCAGAAACAAAATCACTTTTTGATGGTTATATAGAGCAATTATATGAATTAAATACAGAGTACGAACAATTATCTATTGAATTAACCAATAATGGTCCAAATGAGTCAACAATTAATGCCTTAATCGACAATCTAAAACTACGTTTAAATCTTTTATACCGATTAAAAAAACAATTAAAAGAATTAGCTGTTTCTGAAAAAAATCACTCAGAAGAAAAACAATCAATCTAAATCAAAAAACAGAACAGATGAAAACAATTAAGCACAAATTATTAGCCTGCACCCTATTCTTAGCTGGGTTTAGTTTTGCACAAACAAAACTTGAAAAAACTTCTCAAACAATTAAAGTCGATAAAAATGTGACTTTAGATCTTAACACCGATTATTGCA
Organism: Pseudofulvibacter geojedonensis; assembly: GCF_042675745.1. Taxonomy (NCBI): domain Bacteria; kingdom Pseudomonadati; phylum Bacteroidota; class Flavobacteriia; order Flavobacteriales; family Flavobacteriaceae; genus Pseudofulvibacter; species Pseudofulvibacter geojedonensis. The sequence goes on from NZ_JBHTJM010000002.1 coordinate 245,396, forward strand.
CTATTGAGCTAGATACTTGGAACAAAGATCAAATAGAAATTGAAGCTTATATAGAAGGTGAAAGACTTTCAAAAGAAGAACTACAAGAAGCTTTAAAAAATTGGAACTTAAAAGTAGAAGCCAATTCAAAGAATGTTTCTATAACTTCTAAAGGAAATAGAAAGAACCTATGGAGTTACCAAAATAGTAACTCTCCACATGATGTTATAATCATTCAAGAATTAAAGCATGACTTAGCTGATATTCCGGAATTAGCAGAATTGCCAGAATTAATTGAACTACCAGAACTAACAGAGTTGCCTGAGCTTCCAGCTATACCAGAAGGAATTAGTGATATTAACTTTGACTACGATGCTTACAAAAAAGATAGTGACAAATATTTAGAGCAATGGTCTCAAAAATTTGAACAAAAATTCGGAAAAGAATACGAACAAAAAATGGAGGCTTGGAGTAAGAAATATGAAGAAAAGATGAAAGCTTGGGAAAAGAAATTTGAACAAAAAAATGAACAGCGTATAAAGCTTGCAGAAAAAAGAGCTGCTTTAATAGAAGAAAGAATGAAAAAGAGAGAAGAGCTTAATAGAAAAAAAGAAGTCTTAATTGAGAAACGACACTCAAATAGAGCTAATCTATTTTATAACAGTTCTGATGTTAAAAAAACAATTAAAATACGTTTACCTAAAAAAGTTAAAGTAAAAGTTAATGTTCGTCATGGAGAATTAAACCTAGCTTCTAATGTAGAAAACTTAAACGCTACTATTGCTTATACTAACTTTATAGCTAATAGCATTAATGGAAATAACACTTCCATTAATGCTTCCTATTCCCCAATTAATATTAGCAATTGGAATTATGGTAAGTTAGACTTAAACTATGTTGACCATGCTTCGTTAGATAACGTTAAAAATATTTTATTATCTACCAATTCATCTAATGTACAAGTTAACAACTTAACTGATAATGCTATTATCAATAGTCGTTTTGGAGATATCAAAATTTTAAACTTAAGTGATTTATTCAACAATATAAATGTAACCTTAGAAAACAGTAATGCAATTATAAAATTGCCCAATACTGAACACACATTTCAATTTGTTGGAACTCAAACTAAATTAAAACACCCAAAAAATAACAATACTCAAAAGACAAATTCGTTTTCATCTGGAAACATTAATCATCCCAAAAAAATTATTGTCAATGCAAAATACAGTATTATTGATATGCACTAAAAAAGCGACTAATTGATATAATTAGCCGCTTTGATACTAAATTAAATATTTTATTAAGCTTTAAACAAAGGTTTATCGCTCATTAAGTTATTTACTTTTACTGCAACTGCTTCTAAAACTGCTTCATCTTCCCAATTCATTATAACTTCGTCTATTAAAGCAATAATAGTTTCCATATCTGCCTCTACTAACCCTCTAGTAGTTACCGCTGCAGAACCTATACGAATACCACTAGTTACAAATGGTGACTTATCATCAAAAGGAACCATATTTTTATTAACAGTAATATCTGCTTTTACTAATGCATTTTCAGCATCTTTACCAGTAACATTCTTATTACGTAAATCAATTAACATCATATGATTATCTGTTCCTTCAGAAATAACCTTATAACCTCTAGAAACCAAAGCCTTAGCCATAGCTTGAGCATTTTTCTGTACTTGTAACATATAGTGCATGTACTCATCAGATAATGCTTCTCCAAAAGCAATAGCCTTAGCAGCAATAATATGCTCTAAAGGTCCTCCTTGATTTCCAGGAAATACAGCAGAATCTAATAACGAAGACATCATTCTTAATTTACCAGACTTTAAAGTGATACCGAATGGGTTTTCAAAATCTTGCCCCATCATAATCATTCCTCCTCTTGGACCTCTTAATGTTTTATGAGTTGTAGTAGTTACAACATGGCAATGCGGCATTGGATCGTTTAATATACCTTTAGCAATTAAACCGGCTGGATGAGAAATATCTGCTAACAACAAAGCTCCTACCTTATCTGCAATAGCTCTAAAACGTTTAAAATCGATATCTCTAGAATAAGCAGATGCCCCAGCAATAATTAATTTTGGTTGCTCTTTTACAGCTATTGCTTCAATATTATCGTAATTTAACATTCCAGTTGATTCCTCTACTCCATAAAAAACAGGATTGTATAATCTACCCGAAAAGTTTACAGGAGAACCATGTGTTAAATGACCTCCATGAGATAAGTCGAATCCTAATATTTTATCGCCAGGTTTTAAACAAGCAAAAAATACAGCTGTATTAGCTTGAGAACCTGAATGTGGTTGCACATTTACATATGCCGCACCAAACAAAGCCTTAGCTCTATCTATAGCTAACTGCTCTACTTCATCTACTACTTCACACCCTCCGTAATAACGTTTACCCGGGTATCCTTCAGCATATTTATTGGTTAACACAGATCCTGCAGCTTCCATAACTTGTTCACTAACAAAGTTTTCTGAAGCAATTAATTCTAATCCGTGGATTTGTCTTTCTTTTTCCTCCTGGATTAATTCAAAGATTTGTTCGTCGCGTTGCATACTATTTAGTTGTATTTAAAAATATGTGCAAAAATAGGAAATCAAATAGTTATAAATGTATTTTTATTAAACAAATAATGTGCATATTTTAACTACTAAATTACAAATAATTTGAATCGCTAATTTTCATATACTTTTAGTTTTTAGCTATAAGATTTTTACGTAGTTTTGGATATTATAACATTATACAGAACTAAAACAATATAACATGCAAATTACAGCTAACGATCCGAAAAGAATTAGTTGGTTAAATGTTGATAAAAATTCACATTTTCCTATACAAAATATCCCATTTGGTGTATTTATTACTAAAGATGATATTATAACTATTGGGACTCGTATTGGTGATTATGCGATAGACCTAGGAGCTTTACATCAATTAGGTTATTTTGACGGAATTCCTTTAACAGACGATATTTTTTTACAAGATACTTTAAATGATTTTATTGCTGACGGTAGAAAAACATGGAGGTTGGTACGTAACAGAATTGCTGAAATTTTTGATACTAGAAATGGTGCTTTACGTGATAACCCTGTCCATAAAGACAAGGTTATTTTTAGAATGGAAGACGTAGAAATGCAACTACCAGTTGCCATTGGAGACTATACCGATTTCTATTCGAGTATAGAACATGCAACAAACGTAGGTACTATGTTTAGAGATCCTAATAATGCTTTATTACCAAACTGGTTACACATACCAGTAGGATATCACGGAAGAAGTTCGTCTATTATACCTTCTGGAATACCAATTCACAGACCACAAGGACAAACAATTCCTGCAGATAGTGACACTCCTGTATTTGGACCTTCAAAATTAGTTGACTTTGAGTTAGAAACTGCATTTATTACCACTGCTGCCAATCATTTAGGAGAGCCTATTCCTGTTAACGAAGCTGAAGAATATATTTTTGGTATGGTTGTATTTAATGATTGGAGTGCACGTGATATACAGAAGTGGGAGTATGTACCTTTAGGTCCCTTCTTAGCTAAAAACTTTGCCTCTTCAATCTCACCATGGATAGTAACTTTAGATGCTTTAGAACCATATCGTTGTGCTGGTCCTGAACCATTAAAACCTCAATTAGAATATTTACAATATACCGGAGATAAGAGTTTTGATATTAAACTAGAAGTAGCTATACAACCAGAAAATGGGACTCCTACTACAGTTGCCAAATCTAACTTTAAGTACATGTACTGGAATATGTCTCAACAACTTGCACATCATACTGTAAATGGTTGCCCTGTTAACTCTGGAGACATGATGGGATCTGGAACCATTTCTGGAAAAACTCCAGATTCTTATGGGTCTATGTTAGAACTATCATGGAGAGGAGAAAAACCAGTTAAATTAAACGATGGTACTGAACGTAAATTTATTAACGACAATGACACCGTTATTATGACAGGTTACTGTGATAACGGAGTTACTAAAATTGGTTTTGGAGAAGTGAGCACTAAGCTTCTACCTGTTTGGAAAAAATAACCTTAGTCATTTTTATTCACTCGCATTCAAACAATTAAAAAACATACTTTTAATAAGCCGCTAATTTGCGGCTTATTTTTTTAACTTTGGCATTGTGTTTGAAAATCATATTCTATAACACAAAACTTAATCCTTATGAAAAAATTATTACTATTATTTTTAAGTTCCGCTTTTATTATAGCTTGTAGTTCTGTTAAACAAACAGAAGAAGCTTTAAACACAGGTAACTATGATCAAGCAATTGGTATAGCTCTCAAAAATCTAAGTACTAATAAGCATAAAAAAGGAAAGCAAGAGTATATTATAATGCTAGAACAAGCCTTTGCCAAAGCTAAAACAAGAGATAAAGAGCGTATAGCTTTTTTATCTAAAACTGGAAACGGAGCCAACTTAGAAGAGATCTTCAATATTTACAATCAATTAAAAAATAGGCAAGAAAGAATTAAGCCGTTATTGCCTTTACGAATTCTTGAGAAAGGTAGAAACGCTAATTTTCAGTTTGAAAACTACAATCAAGCCATTATAGAGACTCAAGGTAAATTAGCCGAGTACTTATATAATAATGCTAGTGAATTAATGAGTTCTACTAGTAAATTTGGTTTTAGACAAGCTTATGAAGATTTTAAATACTTAGATAAAATTAGTCCTAATTATAAAGACACTCGTTCTCTAATAGAGCAAGCACATATAAAAGGAACAGACTTTGTAATTGTTGATATGAAAAATCAAACTAGAAAGGTAATTCCTAAAAAATTAGAAGAAGATTTATTAAACTTTAGCACTTATGGTTTAAACGACTTATGGACTGTATATCATAACAACAAACAAGCATCTCTACAATATGATTTTAGTATGGATATAGAATTACGTGAAATCAATATCTCTCCTGAACAAATCCGAGAAAAACACATTGTTAGAGAAAAACAAATTCTCGATGGTAAAAAAGATTTATTAGATAGCAATGGTAATGTTGTTAAAGATAGTTTAGGAAATGTAATTCAAGTAGATAGATACAAGACTATTGTTTGTGATGTAACTCAATTTACACAGTTTAAAGCTACTCAAGTAAAAGGACAAGTTAAATACAAAGACCTAGTAACTAAACAATTAATAGATACATTTCCGTTAGAAAGTGAATTTATTTTTGAACACAGTTATGCTACGTATAACGGAGATAGAAATGCTTTAGACGCAACGTTCAACGACTTAATACGATTAAGAGCTGTTCCTTTTCCTTCTAACGAACAAATGATTTTTGATTCCGGAGAAGATTTAAAAGCTAAATTAAAAGAAATTATTACACGACAAGCCTTTAGGTAAATGTATAAAAATTCGAAAGCGACCTGCGTAGGTCGCTTTCTTATTCTAGATATATATGTAGATTTGGGGTAGAATCAGATAAACTCTAGAATTCCATCTGTTTCTACTTCATTATACTATATAGCATAAGAAATCTTCATTAAAATAAACTAAAGTCAAATATATTTCTAAAACTAAAAAAGCACAAGTAGCTACCGCTACTCATGCAATTATTCTAGTTTAAGTATATACAAATATACATATAAAAAAAATTGAATTAGCTTAAAAAAAACTTAATTAACTAATATACAATATTTTACAAATCACACCGTTTAATACTATTACGACTATAAACTATTAAATATATTCTAATACCTTGTTTGCATAAATTTCATGATGAGAGGCATGATGTATTACTTTACCTCCTTTTACAAGAATTAATTGAGGTGATTGATGAATTACTTGAAACTCATGCCCTACTTCATTAGAAACTTCTCTATAATTTAATAAATCTAGATAGTATAAATCAGCATCAATATTTAAATCATAATCACTAACAAATCTATTAATAACAGATTTACTAATACCACATCGAGTAGAGTGTTTAAATATTACTTGAAGCTTTTCTTTAGAAGCTTCTTTTATTTTTTGTAACTCACCTACTTGAGTTAACTGCTGCCAAGGTAGTTTTTTCTCTTCCTTTTTAGTTTTAGAGTTTCCTTTAAAAAAATTATCTAATAATCCCATTTCTTATTTTTATAATTCAGTCAAAAATAACTTAAAAAACTTACTAAAACGCCAAAAAGTCACTCAAAAACAATGATTTTACAGACAAAATGACCTGTTTTACTAATGGACTAATACTTGATACCTTCTACATGAAAACATAAAATCAATTATTATGAACATTAATAATTTTACTATAAAATCTCAAGAAGTTATTCAGCAAGCTCAAATGCTCGCTCAAGAATTAACTCATAATGAAGTAACCAATTCGCACTTATTTAAAGCTATTTTAAATGTAGACGAAAACGTTACCCCTTTTCTATTTAAAAAATTAAATATCAATCTTTCACTAGTAAAAAAACTAGTAGATAGTCAATTAAATAGCTTAGCTAAAGTTACAGGTGGTAATTTACAATTTTCTAGAATTAGCGGTCAAACTTTAAACGATGCACATAGTATTGCTAAAAAGATGAAAGATGACTTTGTTACTATAGAACATTTATTATTAGCTATATTTAATTCTAAAAGTAAAATTGCTCAAATATTAAAAGATCAAGGGGTTACAAAAAAGGAATTAGAAGCTGCTATAAATGAATTGAGAAACGGAGAAAGAGTAACTTCACAATCTGCAGAAGAAACTTATAATTCGTTAAACAAATATGCAAAAAACCTTAACGATTTGGCAGAAACTGGTAAACTAGATCCTGTTATTGGTAGAGATGAAGAAATAAGACGTATTCTTCAAATTTTATCTAGAAGAACCAAAAACAATCCTATGCTTGTTGGAGAACCTGGAGTTGGTAAAACAGCTATTGCAGAAGGTTTAGCACATAGAATTGTTCAAGGCGATGTACCAGAAAACCTAAAAGAAAAAATTATATTTTCATTAGATATGGGAGCTTTAATTGCTGGAGCTAAATTTAAAGGAGAGTTTGAAGAACGACTTAAAGCAGTAATTAAAGAAGTTACTTCTTCTAATGGAGATATTGTACTATTTATAGATGAAATACACACTCTAGTTGGTGCAGGTGGTGGTCAAGGAGCTATGGATGCTGCTAATATTCTTAAACCTGCTTTAGCCAGAGGTGAATTAAGGGCTATTGGTGCTACTACACTAGATGAATATCAAAAATACTTTGAAAAAGACAAAGCACTTGAGCGTCGTTTTCAAAAGGTAGTTGTAGATGAGCCAGATACAGAAAGTGCCATTTCTATCTTAAGAGGTATTAAAGAAAAATATGAAGTACATCACAAAGTTCGTATAAAAGACGAGGCTATTATTGCTGCTGTAAAATTATCTCAACGATATATTACCAATCGCTTTTTACCAGATAAAGCCATTGACTTAATGGATGAGTCGGCTTCTAAATTGCGTATGGAAATTAATTCTAAGCCTGAAGAATTAGACGTTTTAGACCGAAAAATCATGCAACTAGAAATAGAAATTGAAGCCATAAAAAGAGAAAATGACACTGAAAAATTAAAAGGTTTAAACCTTGATTTAGCTAATCTAAAAGAAGAGAGAAACAATATTAACGCCAAATGGGAAAGTGAAAAATCTATAGTAGACGCTATTCAATTAACCAAAGAAAATATTGAAACATATAAATTAGAAGCAGAAAAAGCAGAACGCGAAGGGGACTATGGAAAAGTAGCAGAACTAAGATATGGTAAAATTAAAGAGGCTCAGGAAGCTTTAGAAGAACATCAAAAAACACTTGATAAACAAAGTGAAAATGCTCTTATAAAAGAAGAAGTAACGTATGATGATATTGCAGAAGTAGTTGCTAAATGGACTGGTATACCGTTAACCAAAATGTTACAGTCTGAAAGAGAAAAACTTTTGCAGTTAGAAACAGAATTACATAAACGTGTCGTTGGTCAAGAAGAAGCAATTACTGCTGTTTCTGATGCTGTAAGAAGATCTAGAGCTGGTTTGCAAGATCCTAAAAAACCAATCGGATCCTTTCTCTTCTTAGGAACAACTGGTGTTGGTAAAACCGAACTTGCCAAAGCATTAGCTTCATACCTATTTGACGATGAAAATGCTATGACTAGAATAGATATGAGTGAGTACCAAGAGCGACACTCTGTAAGTAGGCTAGTTGGTGCTCCTCCTGGTTATGTTGGATATGATGAAGGCGGGCAATTAACTGAAGCCGTAAGGAGAAGACCTTACTCGGTGATATTATTAGATGAAATTGAAAAAGCTCACCCAGATACGTTTAATATTTTATTACAGGTATTAGACGAAGGAAGACTTACAGATAATAAGGGTAGAATTGCAGACTTTAAAAACAGCATTATTATTATGACTTCAAATATGGGAAGTAGCATTATTGAAGATAAATTTAAAAACATACCCGATATGGATGCTGCAACTGAAGCTGCAAAAACTGAAGTACTTGGCTTATTAAAACAAACTGTTAGACCAGAGTTTATTAATAGAATTGATGATATTGTTTTATTTACACCGTTAACTAAAACCAACATAAAAACAATTGTTGAATTACAATTAGAATTAGTTAAAAAGATGGTAGATCAGCAAAATATCAGTTTAGGTATAACGGAAGAAGCAATAAGTGTTTTAGCTGAAAAAGGGTTTGACCCTCAATTTGGAGCCAGACCCGTTAAAAGAGTAATTCAAAAATTAGTTTTAAATCAATTATCTAAAGAGATCTTAGCAGGAAAAGTTACTACCAATAGTAATATATTATTAGATGCTTTTGATGGTGAGCTTGTTTTTAGAAACTCATAAATATAAAAGAGAGGGTTAACTCCCCAGTTAACCCTCTCGACCCAAAATAACATGTTTTATTTCCCAAATAACATGTGTTCCTTTTAATACCTTTTTTTAGTTATTCCGTAATAACGTTGTATTTCTCTTCTTTTTCTTTTCTTAAAATACTTAATTAACAAACCTAGTATTATAACCGATATAACTCCTATTGTAAAAGCACTCATAATTACTTAATAATTATTTTCTTCGTTACTGCTACTTTATCGTTATAACTAAACTGAACCAAATAAGAACCTGATGATACTTGTGTTGGTAACAACAAATCGGTAACTCCTTGGTATTGCTTATTACTTTTCAATACTTCTTGACCCAGTATATTATATACCTTAATATTTGAAGCATTAAATGGTTTAGAATTATTAATACTTATTGCTCCTAATTGTGCATTGTAATACACTACCATATCTTCTGGAGTAAACTCTTCATCATCAATATTTAATATCTCTGATGTTCTAAACACTACAGAAAAACGATTGGTATACACTCCAGTATCTAAAGTAAACTCGGCAGCTATATTTTGTTCTAACCTTGTTTCTGTTTGTAGTTCTGAATCTTTAAAATATACATCTATATTTTCATCTAAATCAGCTAAACTAGATACATTAAACTTACATAATCCTGATGTTCCCACATTAATACTCAGTGGTAACTCTAATCCCTCATGAATTAAACCTATTCCTTGTATTACATATGACTCTTCTGTTATTTTCCAACCACAATCGGTATGTTGCTCATTAAATCGTTTGGCATCATAACCATAATCTACCTCTTGTGTTAACCCCTCTTTTACTCCTAATAACAATTGCCTTACTGTTCCTTCTGGAGTCGTAAAATGAAAATAAACTCTGTCTATTGACTCTTCTGATGTTGATACTTCTTCTGATGCTCTTACAAAGGTTGAGTTTCCTCCTGATTCTTTTTCGAATGCTCGCTGACCATTGTTAAACTCTACCGTTCCTCCATCTGAATCACCATATACCATAAAACCTTGACCTACTGGAATGTATCGCTTAGGAACTACCGTTCCTGAACCATTACTTGACACCATAGGATCTGATACTGCCATAACATGACCTGTTAAATTTAATGATGAGTATCCTCCCTCATAAGCATCTAAATTATGTGAGTTACCTCCCCAATGTTCCCAAAAATACAAGGCCCCTGTGGTAGACGGATTTCCTCCTATGTTATCATTTATAAACGCATGGGCATCTAAAGCACTCGCATATGGATTTCCTAATAAAGACATATTATTCCCTCCTATACTGTGTTGAATAACTCCGTTATTTGGCTTTCCTACAAATGTATAGTTTTGTGTTGCTGTTGCAGCTCCTGAACCCTTTAAAGTAAATCCTTGCCCTACACTAAATATTCCTGTAGACTGTGGGTGTGTCCAGTTAGCATAAGCGTCAGGACTGTTTTCGAATTTAAAAATCCAAAATTCAGCTAAACTTATTGGGTTGCCTGTAGCCCCATCATAACCAGCTATCCAATTAATAGCCTGAGGACTAGAAGGTGTTGTTCCATCTCTCAACACATCAGATACTGTGTAAGAGGTATTATTAGCCGTTGTATTTATAGGGTTTACAGGTGAAGACCAATAATTATAATGATACAAATTACTCTTTCCGTCTTGATCTCTCTCTATGTACCCTGAGCTTGATATAGCTAAATCTGAGTTTGATGTCTGAATTAACTGGCTCTCACCTACTAAATCTATTTCACCATCTAACTCTAGGTAACTAGTATTTTGTAATAACTGATCGTTCTGAATCTCTAATTCTGAACCCAAATCTACCAAAAGACCCAAATGAGTATGACTAGCTGTAGTAGTGACTTTAGAGTTGTTGGTTATCTGTACTATTGCCCAATCTTTGTTTGGTAAACTTGTAATATCCCAAACAGAACCATTTTGCCAAGTACCTACTGTCGACCAATCACCTGATGCATTAGCTACATATGGAAGTGGTGCGGTTCTATTCTGAACCGTAGCTACATTATAAACAGTAGCTAATACTCCAGATCCTGAGCTGTCTGCTGTTACTCCTGCAGTCACTGTATTCATTTCTAAATACAGCACTAAATTATTCCAAGCCAAAGAACCTCCATCTATATCTTTAGGTATTATAACACCACTTACATTTCCTGCATTATTCTGGATTGGTTGATATATTTGTTCTCGTAATTGAGGTTCTGTAAGAGCTACATTATACACTCTTGACTCTTGAATAAATCCGTTGAAAAATTTATTATCATTTTCTGCATCTCTTCCTATAGCATAACGATAAGTGTCTACATCTAAATTTGTACCACCTGTAACAACACTAGCTTCCTCTACTCCATTTATGTATAACTTTAGATTAGTTCCGTCATAAATTGAGCTAACATGTGTCCATATTTCCTTAGGAATAGTTGTTGTAGTTGTAACTGCAAAAGAACCTGTATCGGTTACCACAGAACCACTTAAAGTTCCTGCTGCGTCTACCCATAATTTATTATTTGGTTGTCCCATAACCATTCCGTCTCCGCCAGACATATAGCTATAACTAACTCCATCTATCCAAGTACTACCTCCTACTCTGGTAAATGTTAAGGTGTTAGTTGCTTGAGTAGTAACTATTGTGATATGTTTTAATTGATCTTGTGTTCCTGTATTATTACTTCCTATAATACTTGCTCCATCAGAAATATTAATATTACTAGATGCATCATCTCTTGCTAAAGAAACTGTTATGCTAGTTCCTATAGGTACTGTATGATCTAAAGTTAGATTCATTGTAGTATTAGCACTATTTAGCCTAGCTGAAACTCCTCCTAGAGACGCGTCTGTTCCAGCTGCGTTAATCGCTCCTGTAGCATTTGTTCCATTCAATCCTCCTACGGCTGCATTAGCGTTTCCGTTAACTGCTACTGGTACTCCAAAATTAACATCTAAATGTACCCAAGACATTTGAGTTGCAGCACCATATCCCCCCATAAAAGAAGAAGCATCTATAAAGTCATTATTACCGTCAAAATCTATATCTGTTGCACAACTTTCTATAGCAACAGTAGTTGATTCGGTATCTGTAATAACAGACCCATCACATAAAGTATAAGTAACTTCAGCTGTATAAATTGTCGATGTTGTTGGACATACATTTAAAACGGGAGTAGTTCCTATTACAGGCCCTGTTGCAGTTGGACCTTCATACCAAGACAAAGATGTTATTGATGCCCCATCTGGAACAAAACGCCAAGCCTCATTTGTTACAGTCCAATCTGCATCCAATCCATTTCTTCCTGGTGCTACTACAGCTTGCGTAGCTCCTATATTTTGAACACCAACAATAGCATTACCATCATTCCAAGTAGAACAAACATTCTTTTCTTCTAAGTATACTTCAATGATATTGGTATTTTCATATAATACAATCATACCTGTATACAATTGGCTATTGCAAGATGAACTAAACATTGCTACATCATGCCAAGCAACTACCAAAGCTCTACAACCTGTATTTAATGTAATTAATTCGTATCCTACCTCACCTGACACTCCAGGATCTATATCGTGGTAAGCTCCGAATATTGCATTAGCAACTAATGAATTATTTGTACTAGGTAAATCATCAGAGAAAGAATAACCAGAGCCTCCTCCTGGTGAGTTAGTTGTTGTATCAAAAGTAATTACACCATTAGACCCTATTAAGCATTGACTATAGGTATTTCCGTAAAAACAAAAATCAAATGGCAAATTAACGGGTGGAGACCAAACATCATCTGTATTAGCACTTACCGGAACTTTTAAACAGTCAAATTGGTAGGGAGGAATGTACGGTATTGATTCAACTCTATAACTTGAAGTATCTCCGATATCTAAATAGGTAGCTTCTATATCTGTACATGTAGATCCAGATGTACAACTAATAGGAGTAACATCTACATTTCCTAAACCTAATCCTCCAGATACTACCGCTGCACAACCTGCTGATGACACACCATTTCCAGGCCCTTGACAAGCTGGAGGGTTTACTGGCGTAACACAACTAATATCTGCAGACCAACCTGCTTGTGTAAATGCACTATTTGAATTAAATGTAATTGTTAAACATCCGCTAGAATTAGCAATAGTTCCTGCTACTGTAAATGGTGTAGTAACACTATTTCCATTATAAGTTCCTAAAACAGTATTATAATCTACCACATTACCGTCGTAAATTACCATATAATCTTCTTGGTCTGTTGCAAAACTGGTAAAGTCTAATTGTATTGCTTGCCCTGCTGTATCTGGACAAATAGTCATGGTATAACTTTCATTATCACTATAATTTCCAAAATAGCCTGAGTCTGTAAACTGCCCTGAACAAGTATTAATTGTTCCATCTTGCATTAAGTAAGGAGGTGCCACAGGTGCAGCACAATTAATGCTAGCCTCCCAACCGGAAGATTCCCATGTTGCATCTGATACTATTTGAATTGTTAAACAACCAGTAGCATTAGCGGTTGTTCCTGTAATTATAACATTCGTTAGAAAAGATCCGCTAAAAGTTGCCAAAACTGATGCTCCAGTTGAATTACCATCATAAATGGTCATTGTATCTGTTGAATCAATAGATATATCTGAAAAATCTAACTCTATTGCTTGCCCTGCCGATGACGGACAAAGAGTATATACTAAGTTTTCATTTGAACTGTAGTTTCCTGCTACACCTCCAGAATCTAAAAAAGTTCCTGAACAAACACTACTACTTCCATTAGTCATTAATATAGGTGCTGTAACAGGTGTTACACAACTAATATTAGCTTCCCAACCAGTACCTATTACGGAACTATCAGACACGAATTCTATTGTAATACAGCCCGTTGCATTGGCAGTAGTTCCGGCTACTGCAGCAGGAAGTGTTGTTCCGTTATACTCTGCTAATAATGAAGCGGCTGTAGAATTTCCATCATACACTCTAAAATCATCAATACTTTCAGTATCAAAAGAAGTAAAATCTAGTTGAATAGTTTGCCCTGGTATTGGAGAACAAAAAGTTACCGTATAATTTTCATTATTAGAATAATTACCGGCTGTTCCTCCAGAATCTACAAATACTCCTGTACAAGTATTAATTGTGTTACCGTTTTCTGTTGCTATATTATATTGAGAATAACTAGTATAGCCTATCATCAACAATAATATAAATAATCGTGTTTTCATTTTTTAATTGGATAAAATTTGACAATATGTCGATATGCTATATTCAACAACTGACTAAAAACCACCAATAGCCAAGCCCTAAGAATATGCTCTAAAAAAAAGTTATCCGTAAAATATTATGTATGTGAAATACTAAATGATGAAATGTCGCTGAAAGATTAATGACTTTTCTTTAACGAAATTGGGTGTAGTGGGTTTCATAATTATTATAATCGGGTTAATATGGGGTTGAATATAGGTATTGTTATATAACTAACAAGTGTTAACTAATATTATTAGATTATCTACCATAAAAATCGTTAAAACGCATAAACATCAGACTAACAACTAATTTCTATATAACATATAGACAATAGCAACTTAGTCTAGTTATAGTTTTTTTTATTAAGATTATTATAGATTAAGCTTTATATACTATTTTTGCTCCTCATGCAGAAAAAAATAAATATACAAAATAAGAAAGCTAGATTTGAATATGAAATCTTAGATAAGTATACTGCTGGTATTGTACTAGTAGGAACAGAAATCAAATCTATAAGAGATGGTAAAGCAACTATCACAGAAAGTTTCTGTGAATTTAATGAGCAAGGTGAGCTTTTTATAGTTAATATGTATATTGATGAGTATTCTCATGCTACTTATTTTAATCATCAAGTACGTAGAGAACGTAAATTACTTTTAAATAAAAAAGAACTTAAAAAACTCAACAAAGAAGTAAAAAACTCTGGTTTAACTATTGTTCCCTTAAGTTTGTTTTTAAGTGATAAAGGATATGCTAAAATTAACATTGCACTAGCTAGAGGTAAAAAGCTACACGATAAACGCAATACTCTAAAAGATAGAGACAATAAGCGTAATTTAGATAGAATTAAAAAAAACTTTAGATAAAAACTTACAACAGTAAGCGCTGTCGTAAAACATATAAACTATACATTTGTTTATCCCTTAAATTATTTACATGAAACAACTTCTGTTAGTGTTTACTTTCTTATGTTGCTTTTATTCTTATGGTCAAATCCAAGGAATTATTACAGACATTGATAATAACTCTCTTGCTTTTGTTAATATTCATGCAAAAAACACTCTTAAAGGAGCTACAAGTAATGAAAAGGGTTTCTATGAAGTAAACATAAATAAAAAAGGAACATACACTATTGTTTTTCAATATCTAGGTTATAAAACTTTAAAAAAAGAAGTTCAAATTAACTCTTTTCCTTATGTTTTAAATATCCAATTAAAAGAAGAAAAAGTTTCATTAGAAGAAGTTGAACTTTCTGTAAAAGAAAACCCAGCCAATCTAATTATAAAAAAAGCTATTTCTAAAAGAATTGAGCATTTAAATACTATTGATAAATATGAATGTCAGTTCTATTCTAAAAGCTTATACAAAATAAAAAATGCTCCAAAAAAAATATTAGGACAAGAGGTAGGTGACCTTGGAGGAGGGTTAGACTCTACTAGAACAGGGATAGTTTATCTATCTGAAACCATTTCTAAAATTAGCCACCAAAGCCCTGATTTATTTAAAGAACATATTTTAGCTTCTAAAGTAAGTGGTAATGATAGTGGATTTAGTTTTAACACAGCTTCATCTGTAAATTTTAATTTTTATAATAACACTATTAATATTATAGAAGAAGCCGTATCTCCTATCGCCGATTTTGCATTCAATTATTATAAATATCAACTAGAAGGTGTTATCTATTCTGGAGAATTTACCATTAATAAAATAAAAGTAATTCCAAAAAGACCAGATGACAGAAGTTTTGACGGATATATATATATTGTAGACGACAGTTGGGAAATATATGGTGTTGATTTAAACCTAACCGGTATTGATGTTTTTTTTCCAGCACTTGACACTTTAAATATCAAACAAAATTTTAAATACCATACAGATACCAATAATTGGATTCTTATTTCTCAAGTTTTTGATTTTAAATACCAGTATTTTGGAATTAAAGGAGATGGTATTTTTTCTGCTGTATATAAAGATTATAACTTTAAACCAGAACTTAATCAAAAAGATTTTACTAACGAAGTGTTACTTTTTGAAAAAGAAGCCAGTAAGAAAAATGAGGGATTTTGGAATACTTCTAGGCCATTACAACTTACTCGAGAAGAAAAAAATGATTATCAATTAAAAGATAGTATTCAAATTATTAGGAAATCTAAATCGTATTTAGATTCAACAGACCGCATTAAAAATAAATTTAAATTTAATAATTTATTAAGTGGATATACTTATAACAACTCATTTAAAAATAATCAATTCAGTATATCTTCTCCTTTACAAGCCATTCAGTTCAATACCGTACAAGGTTGGAATACTAATCTCAGCTTATCTTATGGAAAAGTTAATAAAGAAAAAAATACATGGTATAAAACTAAAGCCTTCGTTAATTACGGTTTATCTGATAAAAAATTAAGACTTAGTGGTTTAATCGCTTTCAAATTCAACAATTTTTCTAAACCTATCCTTAAATTATCTGGAGGTCAAAAACTCAGTCAGTTTAATGAAAGTCCACCTATTTCATCCACTATTAACTCACTCAGTACTTTATTTTTTGAAGATAATTACGCTAAGTTTTTTGATAAGAAATTTGTGCAATTAGATTTTAGTAACGAATTCTGGAATGGTATTCACTTATATTCCAAAATAGCTTATGAAGATAGATCTCCCGTATTTAATACTACAGATTATGTTTTAATGAATCAAGAAGATGATGTTTACACAGCTAATAATCCAATATTTGAAAACAATTACAATAACAGTATAATAGATAATCATTCTGTCTTAAGATTAAATCTTAGTTCTAGAATTCGCTTTAATCAAAAGTATTACACATATCCAGATGGTAAGTTTAACGAGTATTCAAGAAAACTACCCGAATTGTATTTAGGGGCAGAATCTGTTTTAACTGCTTCTCATAAAAATTACCAATATGGACTATTAAAAGCTAGAGTTTTTCAAAATGTAAATTTTAAAAATAAAGGACGTTTTGTGTACAATTTAAAAGGAGGAATATTTTTAAATGCAGAAAATATTTCTTTTGTAGATTATAAACATTTTAACGGTAACCTTACTCATATTGGTTCTGACGATATATATGTAAATAGGTTTAACATTATGCCTTATTACCAATTTAGTACCAATCAAAATTATTTTGAAGGACATGTAGAACACAACTTTCAAGGTTATGTTTTAAACAGGCTTCCGGTTTTCAAAAAATTAAACTATTTCTTAGTTGTAGGCGCACATATAGCTGCTACTCACAATAACAAACCTTATACAGAATACAGTGTAGGTTTAGAAAACTTGGGCTGGGGTAAATTTAGATTTTTTAGACTAGACTATACTTGGAGTAATTATAGCGGAAATACCGATCACGGAATTCTTTTTGGATTGAAGTTTTTAGATTTATTGAATTTGAATTAAGAATTTATCAATTCTTATCCTCTAACATCGGTACAAAACGAAACTCTCCAAAAGTTTCTTTTTTAAATTCAGTTGCAGAAGTTCTAATATATAAGTGCATTATTTGAGGGTCATCGCCTACAGGTATAATCAACCTACCTCCTATTTTTATTTGAGCTAAAAGAGGTTTCGGCACATACGGTGCTCCAGCTGTAACTATGATACTATCAAAAGGGGCTTCTTTAGGCAACCCTTTATAGCCATCTCCAAAAATGAGGCGTTTAGGCCTATAACCTAATTTAGGCAAAAACAATTGTGTTTTTTTAAATAGTTCTTGCTGTCTTTCAATAGAATAAACTTTCGCTCCTAGATTTAATAAAACTGCTGTCTGATATCCACACCCAGTACCAATTTCTAATACTTTATGTCCAGGTTTTAACTGTAACAATTCAGTCTGAAAAGCCACTGTAAAAGGATGAGATATAGTTTGATCTGCTCCTATAGGAAAAGCTTTGTTCTGATATGCGTGAGCTTCAAAACTAGAATCTAAAAACAAATGCCTAGGTACTTTGTTCATAGCTTTCAGTACGTTTTCATCTTTAATTCCTTTATCTCTCAACAAATTAATTAATTGCTGTCGCAAACCCTGATGTTTAAACGTATCCTGAAACATGTTTTAATCTTTAAAAAAGTAGTTTAAAAACCTCTCGACTGCACTCGAAGAGATAAATTTAATATTTCGTGTCAGGTCGAGCGCAGTCGGAACCTTATCTAATTACCTAACGGTTGTAAAAATATTTAATTTATCTGTTTTTTTACTAAATAATCTTATTTTTGTTTGCATCACAAAAAATAGACTTTAATATGTTAAAAGCAGGTGTTTTAGGCGCTGGCCATTTAGGTAAAATCCATTTACGTTTACTAAACGAATCTAATAAATATAAACTAGTTGGTTTTTACGACCCTAACAAAGAAAATGCCAAAAAAGTAGCAGCTGAATATGGTTATACTGCTTTTGATTCTATTCAAGATTTAATTGATGCTGTAGATGTAGTAGACATTGTTACTCCTACACTTTCTCACCATGATTGCGCTGTACAAGCCATTAAATCTGGAAAACATATTTTTATCGAAAAGCCTATTTCTAACTCTGTTGAAGAAGCTGAAGAAATTATTCAATTGGCAAAAGAATTCAACGTAAAAGGGCAAGTAGGACATGTAGAACGATTCAATCCGGCTTTTACAGCTGTAAAAGATCAGTTTGATTCTCCTATGTTTATTGAAACACATCGTTTGGCAGAGTTTAACCCACGCGGAACTGATGTACCAGTAGTTTTAGATTTAATGATTCATGATATAGACGCTATTTTAAGTGTAGTACCATCTAAAGTAAAATCTGTTTCTGCTAGTGGTGTTTCGGTTATTAGCGACACACCAGATATTGCCAATGCAAGAATCGAGTTTGAAAACGGTTGCGTAGCAAATTTAACATCGAGTAGAATCTCATTAAAAAATATGCGTAAGTCACGATTCTTCCAAAAAGATGCATATATCTCTGTAGATTTCTTAACTAAGAAATGTGAAGTGGTTAAAATGAAAGATGCCCCAGAAAACCCTGGAGATTTTGATATGATTTTACAAAATGCCGAAGGAGTTAAAAAACAAATCTACTTTAACAATCCTGAAGTAAAAGCTAACAATGCTATTCTAGATGAATTAGAAACTTTTGCTGATGCTATTAACAATAATACTCAACCAATAGTTACTCTTGAAGATGGCACAGAAGCACTAAGAATAGCTCACCAAATAATTGATTGTTTTAAAAACTAAACCTTAACTTATAATTATGAAAAATATAGCAGTAATTGGAGCTGGAACAATGGGTAACGGAATTGCTCATACATTTGCTCAATGCGGATACAATGTAAACTTAATAGATATTTCTCAAGCAGCTATTGATAGAGGGATGGCTACTATTTCTAAAAATTTAGATAGAATGGTTGCTAAAGAAAAAATATCTGAAGCTGATAAAGCTGAAACTTTAGGAAACATTACTACTTATACTTCTTTAAAAGATGGAGTATCTAACATTGACTTAGTTGTTGAAGCTGCTACAGAAAATTTAGATTTAAAATTAAAAATATTTAAAGATTTAGATGAATTATGCCCAGCTAATGCCATTTTAGCTACTAACACCTCATCCATATCTATTACTCAAATAGCAGCAGTTACTTCTAGACCAGAAAAAGTAATTGGCATGCATTTTATGAATCCAGTGCCAATTATGAAATTGGTAGAAATTATTCGTGGATACAATACTACAGATGAAGTTACCAATACGATCATGGAAATGTCTAGAAATCTTAAAAAGATTCCTACAGAAGTAAATGATTATCCAGGTTTTGTGGCAAACAGAATTTTAATGCCAATGTTAAATGAATCTATAGAGACATTGTACAATGGTGTAGCTGGAGTACAAGAAATAGATACAGTAATGAAGTTAGGTATGGCTCACCCAATGGGACCATTACAGTTAGCTGATTTTATTGGTTTAGATGTGTGTTTATCAATTTTAAATGTAATGTATGACGGATTTAAAAACCCCAAATATGCACCTTGTCCGCTACTAGTAAATATGGTTGCGGCAGGTAAATTAGGAGTTAAATCTGGAGAAGGTTTCTACGATTACTCAGAAAGCAGAAAAGCAGAGAAAGTAGCAAAAATGTTTGCTTAACATTTAATAAAAAAAATATATTGACCTCTCTAGTTTTTATACTTTAGAGGTCTTTTAGTACCTTGTAACTAGATTATACAAATTTATGGCTATCCTAAAACCTTTTAAAGCAGTAAGACCTACTAGAGATAAAGCTAATTTAGTTGTTTCTCGATCTTATCATATCTATTCTAAAGAAGGTTTAGAGTTTAGATTAAAAAACAATCCGTATTCTTTTTTGCAAATTTTAAACCCTGGTTATAAATACGATCAAGAAATTAACGGAAAAAAAGAATTTAATTTAGTTAGAAATAGGTATTTAGAATTTAAAGATGAAGGTTTTTTCACTCAAGATAACACACCCAACTTTTATCTTTATAAAATGATTACCCGAGAACATACTTTCATAGGTATAGTAGGTGCTACAGCTGTAGAAGATTATGAAAAAAATGTCATTAAAATACATGAAAACACTCTAGAAAAAAGAGAACAACTTTTTAAAGAGTATATAGACACTGTTGGATTCAATACAGAACCTGTATTACTAACCTACCCTAGGAACAATATTTTAGATGAATTATTTCTAGACATTATGAAAGAGCGTCCTGAATATGAGTTTTCTACTACAGATAGAATTGCTCATCATGTATGGCTTATTAATAATGAAGATATCTTAAATACCATTCAGAATGAATTTACTAAAATAGATAGCTTATACATAGCTGATGGACATCATAGATGTGCTTCTTCTGCACTTTTAGCTCAAGATTATAAACAGAATGGGCAATTCGTTCAAGGCATTTCACAAAATTATTTTATGAGCTTTTTAATTCCTGAAGAAGATTTAAAAATTTATGAATTCTTTAGACTCGTAAAAGACCTTAATGGCTTAAGTAAAAAAGAGTTCTTAATTGCTTTAGACGAAGTGTTTACTATTGAAAACTGTGGTTTACAACCACAAAACCTGAAACAATTACACCATTTTAATATGTATTTAGATGGTGAGTTTTATCAATTACACTTACGCTCTCGCTACCAAGAATTTAATAATACTTTAGATACTTTAGATGCTCAAATTCTATATAATTTAGTATTACAACCTATATTAGGAATCACTGATTTGCGTAATGATAAACGAATAGATTATTTACCTGGAAATAAAACAATAGTTGAGTTAAAAAATCAAGTGGACAACGGTGATTTTAAAGTAGCTTTTGGTATGTTACCTATAGATGTAAATCAAATGAAACGAATTGCCGATGAAGGTTTGCAAATGCCTCCAAAAAGTACTTATATAGAACCTAAACTAAGAAGTGGTTTAACCATTTATGAATTCTAATTCTGAAAAGAAAACAATGAGTATTGCTCAAAATTTACAACAAATAAAATCGGAAATCCCAGAAAACGTAACTTTAGTTGCCGTTTCTAAAACCAAACCTGTAGAGGATATTTTAGAAGCCTATAATGCTGGACAGCGTATTTTTGGTGAGAATAGAGTCCAAGAAATGACTCAGAAATGGCAAGAATTACCAAAAGATATAGAATGGCATATGATTGGTAATTTACAACGCAATAATGTGAAGTATATGGCAGAATATGTTTCGCTTATACATGGGGTTGATAGTTTTAAGTTACTTAAAGAAATTAATAAACAAGCCGAAAAACATAGTCGTGTTATTAACTGTTTGTTACAAATAAAAATAGCTCAAGAAAATACTAAGGCAGGAATGACACCTGAGGAAGCTTATCAGTTGCTACACTCAAAAGAAACAGCTTCATTAAAAAACATTAACATTACAGGCTTAATGGGAATGGCTACTTTTACAGATGACCAAAAACAAGTTGATGAAGAGTTTAAACTTCTGAAAAGCACTTTTAACAAACTTAAAAATTATACTACTCTAAACTTTAACCCAACAACCATTTCTATGGGTATGAGTGGAGACTATCAATTAGCCATAGAAAATGGCAGTAATATGATAAGAGTAGGAAGTAGTATTTTTGGCTCAAGAAATTATAATATATAACTTTTAGTTATCAGATGAAACTACTATCTTTAAAACATAAGCCAAACTCAAATACTATTTAGTGTACGCTATTATAGACATAGAAACCACAGGAGGTAAATACAATGAAGAGGGTATTACCGAGATTGCCATATACAAATTTGACGGCCATGAAGTAATAGATCAATTTATTTCATTAGTCAACCCAGAAAAAGACATTCAACCATTTGTTGTTAAATTAACTGGTATTAACAACAAAATGCTTCGCAATGCTCCAAAGTTTTACGAAGTAGCAAAACGTATTGTTGAAATTACCGAAGGCTGTATTATTGTAGCACATAATGCAAGCTTTGATTATAGAATTTTACAAATAGAATTTAAACGATTAGGTTTCGATTATAAACGTCAGAACCTCTGTACAGTTGAATTAAGTAAAAAACTATTACCAGAACAAGAAAAGTATAGTTTAGGGAAATTGGTTAGAGCATTAGGTATACCAATGAGCGACAGGCATAGAGCCTCTGGAGATGCCATGGCTACTGTAAAATTATTCAAGCTTTTACTTACTAAAGATTTAGACAAGAAAATAGTTACTCAAACCATAAAGGCTGAGATAAAAAGAAAACTACCTCAAAAATTTTTAGATATATTAGATACTTTACCAACTAAAACCGGAGTATATTATATACATAAAACAGACGGTACAATTATTTATATTGGAAAAAGTAAAAACATAAAAAAAAGAATCAATCAGCACTTTACAGGTAAAAACCGAAAGTCTAAAAGCATACAAAGAGAAGTAGCTGCTGTAACTTATGAAGAAACCGGCAGTGAACTTATTGCCTTGTTAAAAGAAAGTCAAGAAATAAAACACAATAACCCAAAATACAATAGATCACAAAAACACAAACATTTTCAATTTGCCTTATATCAAAGAAAAAAAGATAATGGTTACAATAGTTTATACATTGGAAAATTAGATGCCCGAAAAAAAGCGCTTACTTCATTTGTATCTATAAATGAAGCGAAAAATTTTCTATTTAAAATTACCGAGCAATTTCATTTATGTCAATATATAAATGGTTTGTCTTTAGAGCAAAAACCATGTTTTTTATATGAAACAAAAGGTTGCAAAGGAGCCTGTTGTGGTAAAGAAACAAGTAAAGATTACAACAAAAGAGTTAATAATTTTATTACCAACTACTCTTATAAAAATAGTAATAAAATTATTATAGATAGAGGTAGGAACCACGATGAGCGTTCGGCTATTTTAATTGAAAACGGAGAGTACAAAGGTTATGGTTTTTACAATTTAAACTATCAGGTAACCAATATCGATATTTTAAAAGATATTATAGTTCCTATGGAAGATAACAGAGATACTCAACATATTATCCAAAGTCATTTACGTCGTAAAAAAGTAAAGAAAATTATCGATTTATGAAACTTAACCTTTTCATTCTAATATTTCCAATAATAATATTTTCACAAACAAAGCAACAATATGAGTTTGGAAAAATTAGTACTAAAGAAACCTCTCTAATAAAATATAAAGAAGATACAACAGCTAATGCTGTTGTCTTATATGAAGAAGGGAGAAACTACTTTAAAGTTGTTAATAATTACGTTAGACTTATAAAAAAGAACTACTTTAAAATTAAGATTTTTAATAAAGAAGCTTTTAATAAAAGTAACATTAGCATTCCTTTATATGTAGGTAAAAATAGTAGAGAACAAATTTCTGATCTTAGAGCAATAACACATAATGGAGCTATAAAGACTTACCTTGATCAAAAAAATGTTTATTCAAAAAAAATTAATGAAAATTGGGAAGAAATCGTTTTTACCTTTCCAAATATTAAAGAAAACTCTATTATAGAATATGAATACACTATAACATCTCCGTTTTTCTTTAATCTATCTGGTTGGGATTTTCAATCTGATATTCCAAAAGTAAAAACTTTATTTACAGCAGAAATACCTGGTAATTATAAATACAATCGAAAGTTAAAAGGTTATTTAAGTCTAGACTTAAATGATGCATCGCTTAAAAAAAATTGCTTCTATTTACCCAATAGTTCAAATTCTGCAGACTGCGAAGTTTTGAAATATGGGATGAATAATGTTCCAGCATTTATAAAAGAAGATCATATGTTAGCTAGCAGTAATTATATATCTACCATTAAATTCGAGCTTTCTGAATATATGAATTTTATTGGCGAAAAAACTCGTTTTTCTAAATCTTGGAAAGATGTTGATAAAGAATTTAAGAATGATAAGAATATAGGTTTACAATCAAATAAGAAAGGTTATTTTAAAAAACGAATCCCCGAAAAAATTCTTAATAATTCTAATGAACTAGAAAAAGCTAAAGAAGTTTATGAGTATATTAAAAGCCATTATAATTGGAATGGTAATAATGGTGTTTTCAAAAATTCAAGAGTAAAAAAAGCTTTTGAAGAAAAAACAGGTAATAGTAGTGAAATTAACCTTTCTTTACTAAATGCCTTAGCTGCCGCTAACTTACAAACTAACTTTGTTTTGTTATCTACCCGTAATAATGGTTTACCGACTGAAAAATATCCGGTAATTACAGATTTTAATTATTTAATAGTTTTATTAAAAATAAACAATGAAAACTACCTTTTAGATGCCTCTTCAAAACATAACAAATTTGGAGTATTACCTTATAAATGTTTAAATTATATGGGAAGAGTCATGGATTTTGACCAAGGTAGTTATTGGATAAATATACCTCCTTACACCAAAAGTTCTACTAATGTTATTAGTAAAATAGTTATCGATTCAACAAATAACATATTAGCAGAAATAAAAAATATTAATACTGGTTATTATGCTACCAATCAGTTTAAGAATATTAAAAATAATACTCGAGAAGAATATCTTGAGTTCTTAAAAAACCCTAAAAATGATATCAACATAACTTCTTATTCATTTGAAAATAATATTACTGAAAAATATAATATTATTGAACAAATTTCTCTTGAATTCGAAGAACAAGAGAACGATTTCATAATTATTTATCCATTTTTAATAGACATTCTTAAATCCAATCCTTTTAAATTAAAAAAACGTAGCTATCCTGTAGATTTTGGTTATCCTTTCAAGCTTAATTATCTTACTAATATTCAAATCCCTAAAGGAGTAAAAGTGACTGATTTACCAAAAAGCCAACAACATTCAATTAGTAATAACGCTGGGAGTATTAACCTGAATATTCAAGAAAAGGAACATTCAATAAATATATCATTAAGAATTACTATAAATAAGTATAATTTTTCTCCAGAAAATTATCATGAACTTAAGGTTTTCTTTGACAAATTAATTTCAATTACTAACTCAAACCCAATAATATTAAAAGAAATTTAAATCAATTTATTTTGAATAAAAACAAATCTTGGAAAAGTAAATTACACGAAATTATTTATGAAGCAGACACTCCTGCTGGTAAATGGTTTGATATTATATTACTTATATTAATCCTTACAAGTATTGCTGTTGTAATGCTAGAAAGCGTGGCAGAAATTGGCGATCAGTATGAATATGAATTAGGACTTGCTGAATGGATTATTACTATTTTATTTACAATAGAGTATCTTGCACGAGTTATCACCATAAAAAAACCTAGCGAATATATTTTTAGCTTTTATGGTTTAGTAGATTTCTTTTCTACTATACCTAAATATTTATCGTTGATACTTGTTGGTTCTACAGGTGCCTTTGTAGCCTTAAGAGCTCTACGTTTATTACGAGTCTTTAGAATTTTAAAACTTGCTCGATTTATAGGAGAAGGCAACCAGTTAATCAATGCTTTAAAAGCAAGTAGAGCTAAAATTTCGGTGTTCTTATTAGCTATTTTTATGCTTTGTATAATATTAGGCACAATTATGTATATGATTGAAGGTGGTGCAGACAGCGGATTTAGTAGTATTCCACGTAGTGTTTATTGGGCAATTGTAACCTTGACCACAGTTGGATATGGCGATATTGCTCCAGTTACAGCATTGGGACAATTTATAGCTTCTATAATTATGATTTTAGGATATGCTGTAATTGCTGTTCCAACCGGAATCGTTTCTGCAGAAATGACTAAAGATCAAAAAAAAGTACATTTAAATACGCAAAGTTGTCCCAATTGCACGGCTAACAATCATAGAGATCATGCTATTTTTTGTTATGAATGCGGCCATAAAATGTAATTATACATAAACCGTTAAAAAAATGAAACGTGTTTTAAAACACTTTTTTCTCTTTATACTTCTAACTTTACTTACTCAAGTAGGAGGAATTGTTTACATTTTAAACCTTATCGTTCTGCATAAATTAAAGCTTAATTTTAAGTTTAAAAAAATAACATCTTTCTTAGTTCTTTATATACTCTTTACTTTTATAATTGTTCCTATTACCGCTCCCCTTTTTGGGAGAGAACCTATTATTCACTCAAAAAAAATACAACCTGTAAATTATTTTACAGTTATTTTTAACAGAAATTATGTAAAACCTAAAATAAACTCTTTATTATTGAATGTAGAGAAAGAATTAGCACATACAAATATTCATATAAATTACTTAGACGCAAACTTTCCTTTTATAAATGCGTTTCCTTTACTCCCTCATTTAAGTCATAATGATGGAAAAAAGTTAGAT
Organism: Pseudofulvibacter geojedonensis; assembly: GCF_042675745.1. Lineage (NCBI taxonomy): Bacteria > Pseudomonadati > Bacteroidota > Flavobacteriia > Flavobacteriales > Flavobacteriaceae > Pseudofulvibacter > Pseudofulvibacter geojedonensis. The sequence continues at coordinate 272,257 of NZ_JBHTJM010000002.1, forward strand.
ATCAGCTTTGTTTACGAAGACTCTAAGGGGGTAATTTCATCAAAACAAAAATCTTTTAGCGGTTATGGTGTTTTTGAAAAGCCTACCAAGAATGAATTAAATCAAACAGAGTATTGCAAAGCCAAAGGATATATTCAATATGATTTCACTAAATATTTAAAGCTTGGTCATATCAACAAACACCTCAAATTCTCAAAAAAAGGAACAAAAAAACTGGTTAAAGCTATCATAGATAATCAAAATATCGAAAAGGTTTTTATCGAACCACATATAAAACAACGCTTACAAATTAACAGCTCTAAAATTAGGTATCATGGGTGTAAAGCGGTTAGACATGATGACCACATTCATATACAAATGAAATAATCTTTTATATCTTTGACAACTTAAAACTCAACTCTTGAACAATAAATATCTCATTAGTATTGTAGGGCCAACGGCAATAGGTAAAACAGCTTTAAGTATTAAGTTAGCAAAATATTATAATACAGAAATTATTTCTTGTGATTCACGCCAGTTTTTTAAGGAAATGACTATCGGAACTGCAGTACCAGAACCTGATGAGTTGGTAGCTACCCAACACCATTTTATTCAAAATATTTCGATTACTGAAAATTATTCTGTTGGCACTTTTGAAAGAGAGGCCATAAACAAGCTCAATGAACTTTTTATAAAACACGATACTGTTATTATGGTTGGTGGCTCTGGTTTATATGTAAACGCAGTCATTAACGGGTTAGATGATTTTCCGAAAATAGATACTTCAATTCGTGAAAATTTAACTCAACGATTAGAGAAAGAAGGTATAGAATCTTTGCAAAAGCAATTAAAAGAGTTAGATCCTGTATCCTATGAAAAAATAGCAATTGATAATCCGCAACGCCTGTCAAGAGCACTAGAGATTTGTATTGGATCTGGCAAACCGTATTCGTCTTTTCTTAATAAAAAAGACAGTAAACGCAACTTTACCCCAATTTCAATCGGTCTAACTGCAGATAGAGCATTAATGTACAACCGTATTAACCAACGAGTAGACATAATGATGGAAAAAGGTTTGTTAAACGAGGTTAAAAGTTTATATAAATACAAAACGTTAAACGCTTTAAATACTGTTGGATACAAAGAACTTTTTAAATTCTTAGATGGCGAATGGAACTTAGATTTTGCAGTTTCTGAAATTAAAAAAAATACCCGAAGATTTTCTAAAAGACAAATTACCTGGTTTAAACGAGATGAATCTACAAAATGGTTTGATTATTTATACAACTTAAATGATATTATTGAATATATAAATAACAAAAGAGGCCATTAAGCCTCTTTTTACTCTTTTACGCATGCAGAAGTTTAAGAGTTTACAACTAACCTAAAACCCTCTCCATGAATATTTAATATTTCTACTTTTTCATCTTTCTTTAAATATTTACGCAATTTAGCAATGTATACATCCATAGAACGAGATGTAAAGTAATTATCATCTCTCCATATTTTAGTTAATGCTAACTCTCTAGGCATTAAATCGTTTTCATGCAAGGCTAACAAACGTAATAATTCATTTTCTTTAGGAGATAATTTTATTGGCTCTTCGTCACCTATAGATAAAAAACGCAATTTAGAGTTTAAATGAAACTTACCAATTTTAAATTCAAATGTTGCACTATCTGCAACAGAATCTTTTACCTTTCTTTGCATTATTGCTTTAATTTTCATTAACAATACTTCAGAATCAAAAGGCTTGTTTAAGTAATCATCTGCACCAACTTTATAGCCCTTTATTACATCTTCTTTCATGGCTTTAGCAGTTAAGAATATAATAGGTACTTCCGCATCCTTAGCCCTAATTTCTTTTGCCAATGTAAATCCATCTTTATAAGGCATCATTACATCTAAAATACACAAATGGTAATTGTCTTTTTTAAATTTTTCGAATCCTTCCATTCCGTTTTTAGCATGAGTAACATCGTAATCATTCAGTGCTAAATAATCTCTTAACACAGTTCCGAAATTTGGATCGTCTTCAACTAATAGTATTTTTTTCTTTTCTTTTTCCATGGCTTATGAAATTAAAGGTATTTTAATAATGAAAGTACTTCCTTTTCCTCGCTCACTCTCTACATAGATATCTCCTTGGTGGTCATCTACAATTTGCTTTACATAAGCGAGCCCTAGACCGTGTCCTTTAACATTATGAATATTACCGGTATGTTCTCTATAAAATTTTTCAAATATCTTTTTTTGTACAGATTTGGTCATTCCGCTTCCTTTATCTTTTATTTTAAGAAGAACGAAATTTTTAACATTTTCTGTGTACACATCTATTTCTGGTGCTTCAGGTGAATATTTAATTGCGTTATCTAACACATTAACTAGTATATTTGTAAAATGTATTTCATTAGCCAAAATAGAAGTTTCTTTTGCATTTAAGTGCGTTTTTACATATCCTCCTCTATCTTCTACTAATAGCTCTATATGTGGAATAGCGTCTTCAATTAAATCATGTACATCTAAATGTTCTTTTTCTATATCTAACTGTTTTTTCTCTAGTTTAGATATCCTTAAAACATTTTCAACTTGAGCATGCATTCTTTTATTTTCATCACCTATCATTCCTAAATAACGTTTTACTTTTTCGTCATCTGATAAAACTTTAGGGTTTTTAATAGCATCTAAAGCTAAATTAATTGTAGCTATAGGTGTTTTAAATTCATGCGTCATATTATTAATAAAATCTGTTTTTATCTGCGATATTTGACGCTGTTTAATTAGCTGATATAAGGCCCCAGCATAGGCTAAAACAATTATAATAGTAAATATAAACGATAAACTAGCCATTGACAAAATAGAGGATAATAAGTATTTTTTCTTGTTAGGAAAAGTAATTCTTAGTTGGAATTTACTATCTCCGTCTCCTTCAAATAGCGGATAATCATACTCTCTATTTTTTAACAACTCATAATCTTCAGAATGGACAGAAGTAGCCAAACCTTTACTATATACTGCGTACTCATAGTCTAAATCTAACTTTTGATGATTAAATTCATTTGCTAATAAAAGTTCTATTTGTTTATTGGTTAAACGCTTATGTATCGGCTTTTTCTTTGCTACTTTTTTATAAACTTTCTCCAACTCAATCTGACTAAACTGAGGTAGTTGGTTGACCCTTTCTATTTGCTCTTGCAAAGTAAACTGAGATTCATCTAACCCTAATTCGTCAAAAAATGTAGTTTCGCTTTTTCCTACAAAACTTGTTAAATTAATATTTTCACCTTCAGGTATGTCTAAGAACTTTGCAGCTGTTGTAACATTATAATTTTGTTCAACAACACCACTTCTAACCAGAAATGCTGCGTTAGCTTCTGCATCTTTTTGAACCAAAAACATTTCTGTTATAACAGTTTGGCTAGGTAACTGTCCCAAGCTATCAATTAACATTTGTAATTGATGAGAATACTTTACTCTTTCTTGCTTTTCTATTTTTTTAGATACAGTTCCTAAAATTTGGTTTACTTGCAAAGAGAATTGCTCTTCTTTATCTTCTACAGATGCATTAATCCAATAACTTTGAACAAAAATTATCCCTATAAGAGATAAGCTCATTAACACCACTAATGCAATAAATATTTTCTTGTTCATTGATTCAAAAATAAGAGATTCTGAAACAGGGTGAATTCTTTTTAACCAAAACTTAACAAAAATGTTAAAATTTATGATTCTTTCACATTTTATTAAGAATGGTCGTGTTAATTTTTACAACCTGACGTTTAGTTTCTTCTAGATCTTCATTATAAATAACATAATGAGACTTTAAAATCTTTTCTTGTTCACTAAGCTGATTCTTTATTCTAGCTTCTACTTGTTTTTCTGTAACTAGATCTCTAGCCACAACTCTTTTTATACGCTCTTCTATGGGGGCAGTAACTGTAATTATTAAATCACATTTTTTATAGCTACCAGACTCAAATAAAATAGCCGATTCTTTTATAACATAATTAAATTCTTGCTGCTGATACCATTTATAAAAATCTAAAGCTACTGCTGGATGAACAATATGATTTAACTGAGTTAATAACTCTTTGTTTAGAAATACTTTATCTGAAATATAAGCTCTATTCAACTCGCCGTCTACATAGGCCTGTTCTCCTAAAAGGAATTTAATTTTTTGAACAAGCCCTAAATCAGTCACCATTAATTTTTTTGCTTCAATATCTGTTACATAAATAGGCACTCCTAATTTATAAAACAACTTAGCAACTGTAGTCTTACCACTACCTATTCCTCCTGTTAAACCAACTATCATTTATTTAAAAGTAAATATGTTACTGATTTTTTAAGTACTCTAACATTGGTTGTGCTGCTAGGAGTATTTGCCAATTTAATTTTTAACAGTTTTCCACCCACCATTTCATTAGCGTCTACATAAACCTGAAACTGATTAGACTTTATAGAACTATATTTAGAAATGGGGGATTGAAACTGAATTGTAACATGTTTTGGAAAAATAGTTATTTCTTTATCTTTTGGTGCGTTTTTAACTAAAATAGGCACCGTAAATTCTCCCTGAGTGAAACGTTCTACCTTATAGCTATACTTAATACTATTTGTAGAATATTTTAATTTAAAATTATTTTTTAAGCGTAATTCACCACTAATCGAATCTTTTACATTTTTAAGTGTAATTGTTTCTGTAACAACGCTATCTATCTCTTTAATAATTGTTTCTTCTCCGTAAATAGTAACTTCTTTCGGAGCAATTTTCATTGCAGATACTCCAAACCCTGTTTCGGTATCAACGTTAATATTTGGCAAAACTTTTACTTTTTTCTTAAATAATTTTACCTTATCAAATACAACCCTATTAGGTATGACACTTTTTATTTTTAATTGTTCAGAAATTATTGATTTAAATTGACTCTCATTATTACTCCACATCCAATATTCTGGGAAAGAATTCATATTCACTTCATAAACTAGTCCATCTAATTTATTATTTAATAATGAAAAACCACTTCCTTTAACCTCTATTTCTAATACTGTTTTTTCATTTTTAACTAGTGTTTCTTTAGGAATATTTACTAGTTGTAAAACCACCCTTACTGTTTTTGTATATTCTTTAGACAAGTTTATAATAGACCAGGCAATTACAGCTATTAATAAGCTTAACATAAACATTCTGAAACGTTTTTCCTTTACTATTTTATATGAAGAACTTTTAAATTTCATTGACCTTATAAAGATACTTTATTTAAAGAATAAAAAAGGAAAAGCCTCTTGAGGTTTTTGTTTCAACCAATTGATTTTTATAGTTGATTCTAGAAAACCTAACCCATATCCAAAAAACTGAATAAACAAAGCTATTATGGATTGAAATCCAATAAGTAAGCTTTTATTTTTTAAGCTAGAATCAATAAATATTAGTCCTAAATATGCTAATAAAAGATATAAAAATATTTTTACTCCTAAAACCCAAAATATAATCGATTGTAAAACACCAATAACAAATAACGTTGGAAACCAATATGTAATTTTTTTTGTTTCTGGATGCCAATAATTTAAAATAGGTCTACACTTACCAAATTTCTGTACTTGAGTATGAAACTTACTCCATGAAATTCTTCTTTTATGATAAACATATGCTGTAGGTATTAATTTAGTTTCAAATCCAGCTTTCCATAAACGAATAGTTACATCAGGATCCTCTCCTGGGTGAATCTTCCCAAAACCTTTGGTTGCTTCAAACGCTTTTCTAGATAAACCCATATTAAAACTTCGAGGCTGAAATTTATCTACACTTTTTTTTCCTCCTCTAATCCCACCTGTTGTAAAAAAAGAAGTCATTACATAATTTATAGCCTTTTGAAGGTTTGTAAAAGATTCATGAGCATTATCTGGTCCTCCAAAACAATCTACGTAATTTGCTTGAAGAGATTTATCTACCTCTGTTAAATATTCAGGAGGCAGAATACAATCAGAATCTAATATTAAAAAGTAGTTGCCTTTAGCCTTTCTCATTCCATAATTCCTTGAGTCACCTGGGCCAGAATTAGATTTAAAATAATAACTAATATTTAAGTCCTTATTGTATTTTTTGCATATAGCTTCTGAAGATAAATTAGATCCATCTTCAACAATAACAACCTCGAAAGGTATTGTACTAGAAAATTGTGTTAAACTAAAAAGTAATTCATCAATTTCATCGGGTCTATTGTATACAGGTACAATAAAAGAGTAGGATATCTGCATACAACAAAAATACTAAAAAGAAAGAGCCTGTGCTAGTTGCACAGGCTCTTAAATAAAGTTAAATTATAAAATTATCTTTTAACAATTCTAAATGTACCTTCTACATTGTTAATTGTAGCCTTTACAAAGTAGATTCCTGAATTTAAGTCAGAAAAATCTAATTCATAACTATTCATATTTGGATAAACTGTTCTTATAGTTTGCCCTAACATATTAACTACATTTAATGCTTCTATGCTATTTTTAGCAGAAACCATTAATTTGTCTTGTACAGGATTTGGATAATAATTAAAGTTTTCATCTAATTGCAATTCACTAATACTCAAAGATGTATCTGATAGTCTTAAACTAAAGGTTCCCTCTTCTGAACCTCCACCGTTCCAAGCTTGTAAATAATATGTATTTCCTCCTGTTAAGCCTGTTAAATCTACTGTGTTGGCTGAGGCAGCAACATCTTGACAAGAAGTTCCTTCTTCTGTTAAAGCTCCACATGTACCGCTATAAACAACAAAATTAGCATCTGTTGCTGTACCATCTAGTATTGAATCTACTGTTACTGTTCCTGATGCTGGTGCAACAAAAGTAAACCAAACGTCTTGAATCACTCCAAAAGCATCACATGTTGGATTATTTACATTGGCAGTACCATTTCCATTATCTGTTCCAAAGGCAACTCCATCTACAGATGCAGCTATTGCTGTACCACAATCTTGATTAGCCACATTTGGTGGAACAGCTGAAGTACATGCTATTGATAAATTACCTGTACCGGTACTAGTATTATAACCACTAACCGCTATATAATAAGTAGTTGTACCATCTGATGTAAAGTTTAGAATAGAAGAAAAACCAGAACAACCTGGTCCGTCATCATTATTAGCAACACAAGTTAATGTACCACAAGTTCCATCTCCTGAAGCATAAACATAAAGTTTTGAATCATAAGCAGCATCTCCAGGTGTAGCTCCTGTATCATTACACATAGAAAGCTCTATATCTTCGGCAGCTCCAGATCCTGTATAAGTATACCAAATGTTTCCTGCTGCTGAAGCTGGCCCACAACTAATTGTATCATCTGTATCTAAAGTTGCAGCACTAGTATCGGTTGCTGTTGTTGTTCCACATGTTAATGCTATTGCATTAGCACAATCATCATTTGCCTGTGAAAAAACACTAAAGCTAATAATACTAAATAATAAAAATGTAATTTTTCTCATAATAATAATTTTTAAATTAATTAATTTAATCAATTTGGGACTTTAACTTTACCAGTACAATAATTAAGAAATGAGTAAACAATAGATTTGTCGATTAAGACGTGAAGGGCGGTTATACAAATTTAACAATTTGTTAAACTATACTTATATAAATACGACAAAAAGCTCATTAAAAAGACTAAGTGCAGTTATCTATCTTTCTAACAAAAAAGCCTGTGCTAGTAGCACAGGCTTTAAAGAAATTATTTTACTAATTATTTTTTTATGATTCGGAATGTACCATCAATACCATTAATTGTAGCTTTTACAAAATAAACTCCTGATTTTAAATCAGAAAAATCTAACTCGTAATTATTGATGTTTGGAGTAACTGTTTTTACTGTCTGACCTAACATATTTATAATAGACAATACTTCAATTTGGTTTTTGGCAGAAACCACTAATTTATCTTGTACAGGGTTTGGATAATAATTAAAGTTTTCATCTATATCAAAATTATCAACAGACAAAGTAACTTGATCAAATACTTGAATACCAAATGTTCCTCTGTTATTATTATACCCACTAACTTGAATATAATAAGTATTACCAGGAGTAAGTGCATTACCATTTGCTGCATTTAAGTTTAATATAGAGTTATAAGTAACTACTGTTCCACTATCTTGATCACAACCTACTGCTGCAGAAAGAGTTGATAAATCTGAACATGTAACACCTGTTGCATCATAAACTGCAATTTCAGAATCTGTCATTGTTCCTCCAAAATCTGTACTTACTTGCACTTCTCCTGAAGCTGGTGCTACAAAAGAAAACCATACAGTACCTTGGGCTCCACCACTATAACAAGCCCCTGCAGGCTCATTCGCTTCTTCTGTTGCTGAGTCGTTAGTATAAGATCCAGCTACAGCAGCCGTATCTATTGTTAATGAAATAGCGTTACATAAATTATCATTAGCTGGTGCTGCTGGTGGGGTTCCTACACAAATATCAAAATTATTGTATTGGATAGTTGTTAACCATCCATAAACTCTTACATAATAAGTTGTTGCCGGTGTTAAACCTGTTAAATCTAATGTATTAGGATCACTATCTGCTGAAAACACTAAACCAGCACAACCACCTGTTGCATCATAGACACCCATTCCCATATCTGTACTTGTAGAAGTTCCTCCCCCTTGATTTACAACATTAGTTAAAGTAACTCTATGGTTTGTTCCTGTAGCTACAAAAGAGAACCAAACATCTGTATTAGGTGTTCCAGTTACATCATCAGCTTGAGAGGAAGCTGTAGCCCCTACTGTAGTACCAGCTGTTACTGTAGCACAAGCAAAATCAGAATTTACTGTTAAAGCAATTGCGTTAGCACATTCATCATTTGCAGGTGGCAATATAAAAGTAAAATCAAATGATTGATAAACACCAGCTGCTCCACCACAATCTGACTGTACATAAACTGTATAAGTTGTACCTCCTACTAGACCAGATGTTGTTGCTGTAGTTCCTGCAACAGAGCCAGATGCAATCTCTCCTGCTGTACCTTGAGCAACACCTTGAGGCTGTACCTCCCAATTATACATTGTTGCTCCAGTTACCGCATCCCATGTGATATCAGCAGAATCTGGACTTGTAAAATTACCAGCAGCTAAATTCATAACATTTGGACAAGCTGGTATTGCTGAATTAACCATATCATCAACAAAAAGTTGCCATTCATTTGTCCCTGTAGCTCTAATAGCTATATAAATATTTTGACCAACATATGTCGTTAAATCAAATATTTTTTCTTCCCAAGTTGCAGCAGCATCTTCAGATGCTTGCAAAGTTGTCGTAAAAGAACCAGGAGCTGTATCTGTAGTAGATAATAAAACTTCATATGGTTCTAAAAATGTTCCAGATCTAGATTTTATCCAAAAACTTAATTGGTCACTTACTCCAGCAGTAACTGATATTTGTGATGTTATTAAATAATCATCATGTGCTACAGATGCATCATAAGTAATACTTGCTACACCTGTCCCTCCATGAGCTCCTCCAGTTGGGTTGTCTAAAAATACCCATCCGTTTGTACTACCATTATTAACAACGGTAAATCCTGCTGGCAGAGCACTTTCAAATGTTTCATTAAATTGTGAGAATCCTACAATGCTAAATAATAGCATTGCACTTAAAAACGTAATTTTCTTCATAAACGTGGTTTAAAATTGTGATTAAAAAATTAATAATTGGGATTTTTTTTTAAGGGGAGTATTTTAAATTTCCGGCAAATATACAGTCCTAGCTCTTATTTTATAGAATATTTCTCTTATTATCGATTAAAAACAAAAAAGCTCGACATGTAACATATCGAGCTTTTTTTTAATAAAATATTTTTTTATTCTTCCCCTACAAATTGCTCCATTACAGCATTACTCACTCCAACATTTGAAAAACCTCCATCATGGAATAAATTCTGCATAGTAATCTTTCTAGTCAAGTCAGAAAATAATGACACTGTATAATCTGCACAGTCTTGAGCTGAAGCATTACCTAAAGGCGACATTTTATCTGCATAAGCTATAAATCCATCAAAACCTTTAACTCCCTGACCTGCTGTTGTAGGTGTTGGAGATTGAGAAATTGTATTCACACGTACTTTTTTATCTGTACCAAAGAAATAACCAAAGCTACGAGCAATAGACTCTAAATATGCTTTATTATCTGCCATATCATTGTAATCAGGAAAAGTTCTTTGAGCTGCCATGTAAGTTAATGCAACTATACTTCCCCACTCGTTCATAGCATCTTGCTTGTATAAGGTTTGCATTACTTTATGAAAAGAAACTGCCGAAACATCCCAACCTTTATGAGTCCAATCATAATTTTGATCTGTATAATGACGTTTTTTACGAACGTTTACAGACATACCTATTGAATGCAGTACAAAATCTAACTTACCTCCTAAAACCTCTTGAGCCTTAACAATTAGGTTTTCTAGGTCTTCTAAATTAGTAGCATCTGCAGGAATTATTTCTGATCCTGTTTTCTCTGCCAATTCATTTATTTTCCCCATACGCATAGCAATAGGCGCATTAGTTAAAACAAACTTACCTCCTTCTGCATGAACACGTTCAGCGGTTTTCCAAGCAATAGAATTTTCATCTAAAGCTCCAAATATGATTCCTCTTTTTCCTTTTAATAAGTTATACATAGTTGCTTATTTTACTTAATTTTTCAATATTCAAATGTAACAAATATCTTATTCAATAAATGGTTAATCAAATAGAATATTTTTTAAATCTTTAATAACTCTTTTGCATGATTTAAAGCGGTTTCCGACAAGTCTTTACCACCCAGCATTTCTGCTATCTCCACAATTCTTTCTTCAGGAGTTAATTCTTTTAAATTAGACTTAGTTACTCCTCCCTCATCTGCTTTAAACACCTTAAAGTGCTGTTGACCTTTGCTAGCTATTTGAGGTAAATGAGTGATACTAAACACCTGCATATTTTCACTCATATACTTCATTAACAGTCCCATTTTATCGGCCACTTCTCCAGAGACTCCTGTATCAATTTCATCAAACATAATACTCGGAAGCTTTTTGTATTTAGACAAAACAGCTTTAACTCCTAACATAATTCTAGATAATTCACCTCCCGAAGCACTTTTCTTCAACTCATTAAAACTACCTCCCTTATTAGCTGTAAAAAGAAAAGCCAATTCATCTTTACCATTATTCAAAAAGCTGTCAACAGATTTAAGACTTATCTTGAACTGAGCATTTTCCATTCCTAAATTTTTTACAATTTTTTCTAATTGCTGTGTTAATTTAGGTATAGATTTTAACCTATTTTCATGAATTATACCCGCTATTTGATCTAACTCTACTGTTAGCGTTTTTATTTTTTCTTCTAATAACTTAATTGCTTCAGATAAATTAGCTACTTGTCCCACTTTTTTATCTAACTCATCTCTAACAACAAGTAATTCTTCTAAAGAACTAACTTGGTGTTTTTGCTGCAAACTATTTAACTGATTTAAAATAGAGGTTACGACATGCAATCGTTCAGGATCTGACTCTACTCTTTCTTGTTCTGATTCTATTTCAGAAAACACATCATTCAACTCTATTTGCGAACTTTCAACTCTATTATATAGTTGTGCATATGATGATGAAAAACTTGAAATATCTTTTAAACTATTCTTTAATTGAAGGAGTAAAGTAGTAATTCCTATTTGTTCATCTGATAACAACTGATTTGCTTGCAATAATTTTTCCTGAATTGTTTCTACGTTTTCTAATTGCTCTAGTTCTTGCTCTAATGACTCTTGATCTATATCGTCTAAATTAGCATCTAACAATTCTTGTAATAAAAAATTATTATACTCTTCTTCTTTTCCAAAATTAGATTGAGTAATTTTTAACTCATCAAATTCTTTTCTAACATTTCTTAAACTCATAAGTTGAGACTTATAAGTTTCTAAGTTTTTATCGTTTTTTGCTAAAGCATCAATTACTTCAAATTGAAAGTCATTATTTGTTAATTGAAGAGTTTGATGTTGAGAGTGAATATCTATTAAATTTTCACTAATTCTTTTTAACGAATTTAATGATACTGGTGAATCATTGATAAAGGCTCTGGATTTTCCAGACGGGAGTATTTCACGCCTAATAATAGTCTCTTCTTCATAATCAATATCTTCTGAAGAAAATATTTTTTGAAGTTTATAGTTCTCTACCTGAAAAACTGCTTCTACTATACACTTTTTTGTAATATCATTAATAACAGATGTATCAGCTCGTTTACCAAGAATTAACCCTAGCCCGCCTAATAATATAGATTTACCAGCTCCTGTTTCACCAGTTATGATAGAAAATCCGTTCTGAAATGAAACAGACATCTTATCTATCAATGCATAATTTTGTATGGAAAGTTGGGTTAGCAATGTATTCTTTTTTAGAAACCCAAATTTAAACTAATTCAGTATTAAATAATAACTAATTTGTTAAAACTTAATCTTACTCCACTTAGAGTTGTTATTTGGTGAAACTCTATTTAAAGTTTCAACCAATTCGGTAATTCTTACATTTGGACCTTCACTAAAAATTTGAGATATTTCATCAGACTTAGCATCAAAGAATATTCTCTGTATAAACGAATTTGGCCTTTTAGCATGCATTCGCTTGAATTGATTTAACACTAATACCAAACGTTCTTTTGCCCTAACAGGACTTTTACTCATCTCATCTAAGGCACTTCTATGATAAGCATACATAACGTTTCTATACTCTTTAAACGTTGGTGATAATAACTGATCGATAAGCTGATACCTGTTTTGTTGCCCATCGGTAGGGTTCCATCCTTTAGAGTTTTGTCCTTGAGCAACATTAACTATATTCTTTGCTTTGTTATAATACTCTGTTCCCCCATTTTTCTGAAAGCTATCTGCATCAATACCTAAAATTATATATACATAATAAGATATCACAGAAACTAAATTCGAATCAAACTGATTGGGATTTAAAGTTAAATTTTGAAACTCAACATAAGTGAAATTAAAATCCTTATCGTTATAGTTAAATACCGGAGAACTATAAGTAGAGTCATAAATAGGGCGAGAAGATTGCACTTGAATACTCGCATTAAAACGATCTACATCTCTTTCTGTTATTGTAATTACCATACCACAACTAATGCGTTCCTGGGGCTTATAAACTTTGTCTGTCCAAGTAGTTTTATTAACAAAATCATTTAATGATTGTTCTAAAGTTTTGAATATCTGCTCATTTTGCCTTCCAGTTTGAGCAGCATTAATTACTATCGAACAGTTTAACTCCTGTGCTGTAATAACACTTGTAAATAATAATGTTAATAAGAAAACTAACTTACGCATATAGTTTGATGATTTCATTAAATATATCTTGAGCAACTTCTGATTTTGATTTTAACTCAAAAGACTTTAAGTTCTCACTTTTATCGATAATGGTAATTTTATTGGTAGACTTACCAAAACCAGCTCCTTTATCTTGTAACGAATTTAAAACAATAAAATCTAAATTCTTACGCTTTAATTTACTTTTTGCATTTTCAATTTCATTATTCGTTTCTAATGCAAATCCTACCAAAAACTGGTTGTTTTTAATCTCTCCTAGTGAGGCTAAAATATCTTTTGTTTTTTCTAGCTCTATAGTAAACGTATCTGTCTTCTTTTTTATTTTCTGACTAGCAACATTTTTTGGTTTATAATCTGCAACAGCTGCTGCGCAAATAGCTATGTTTGCCTCATTGTAATACTGATGAGCTGCCTCATACATATCTTGAGCAGAAACCACCGAAATAACTTCTATTAAGTTATGAGAAATAGTTTCTTTAGTCGGACCAGAAATTAATACAACCTGAGCACCAAGATTAGCTGCAACCTTAGCTATCTCGAACCCCATTTTTCCAGAAGAGTGATTACCTATAAACCTAACCGGATCTATTGCTTCATATGTAGGTCCTGCAGTAATAAGAACCTTTTTTCCCTTTAAAGGTAATTTATGAATAATATCAGCCTCTATAAAAGAAATAATCTCTTCTGGCTCTGCCATTCTTCCTTTACCAACTAATCCGCTAGCCAACTCTCCAGAACCAGCAGGAATCATAACATTTCCATAAGATTCTAAAGTAGTAAAAGACGCTTTGGTTGATGGGTGTTTATACATATCTAAGTCCATCGCAGGAGCAAAGTATACTGGACACTTAGCTGATAAGTAAGTTGCTAACAAAAAGTTGTCGGATCTACCACTCGCCATTTTAGACAAAGTGTTTGCGGTAGCTGGGGCTATTATAAAAATATCTGCCCATAAACCTAAATCTACATGATTGTTCCATACTTCGTTTTCATCTTCTTCATTTGTAAAAGATGACAAAACTGGATTTTTAGATAAGGTAGAAAGAGAAAGTGGTGTTACAAAATCTTTTGAAGCAGGTGTCATGATAACTTTAACATGAGCACCTGCCTTTATAAAAAGTCGTACTAAATACGTTGCTTTATAAGCAGCAATTCCACCGGTAACACCAAGCAATATATTTTTGCCACTTAAAACAGACATATTATTCTGCTTTGTTTGTATCTCTATAATAAATCTTTTCCTCTAACCACTCTTGAACTGCAATTGCATGTGGCTTTGGTAATTTTTCGTAAAATTTAGATACTTCTATTTGCTCTTTGTTTTCGAAAATTTCTTCTAAACTGTCATTATAAGTAGCAAATTCATCTAACTTTTCAATCAACTCTTTTTTCATCTCTGTATTAATTTGCGTAGCACGCTTAGAGATTACTGAAATTGCTTCATAAATATTACCTGTTTGCTCATCAACCTGATTTCTGTTGTAAGTGGTAGTACTTACTGGCGCATTACTGTTTTTAATATCCATACTATTATTGATTGTTGAATTTTTCTAATTCTTGATTCACTTCTGCAATATGCTTTTCTGCTTCTTCTGTAAATTCAGATTCGGCAGCAGACTGCTTCCATTTATTATAATATTTTATAGCGTCTTTTAAACGTTCTTCTTTTCTTCTTTCTGTACTGTTAATCGCTAACAAATAAGCAGTATCGAATTTATAGTACAAAGCTTTCTCTTTGTATTTGCTACCTGGGTAATCATTCAAAAAATTATTAAATGCTGCTATAGCTGCATAATAATCATCTCTAAATTGAGTGCCACTACTAATTCTATGGTGATACCCTTTTGCTATATCGTACGCTTTTAATTGTAATTTATCATCTAATTCTAAGGCCAAATCACTAGCTTCTTTGAAGTACTCTGATTTAGGGTAGGTATTCATAAAATTTTGCAATTTTAAAATAGCCTTATTTGTATCTTCTTGATCTAAGCTAAATCTTGGAGATAACATATAATAACTCTTTGCAGACTTAAAAGACATTTCTTCAATTTTTTCACTTCGAGGATACTTTTTTACAAAACGTTCTAATTGATAAGATGAGGTAATATAATCTTCCATTAAAAACATGGTATTACCGTACATATACATTAGTTTTTCTGCTCCTGGTTTTCCAGCATAACCTGGTACTATTTGTTCAAATAAATTACGAGCTCTTTTGTAATCTCCTTCATTGTACAGTTTTTCTCCTAATGCGTACTTGGGAGCCACCTCTTCATTCTTATATACCTTTTGGTACTCTGAACAAGAAATAAGAAAAATTGCAGCGGTTAAAATGTAAAGTAATTTCTTCATATTAAATCAAACGATTTTGCAAAATTAGTGATTTTAAGTTGAACTTGAAACTATTTATTTTCAAACCCATATAAAACATTGAAAAGTATTCTAATTTGAACTTGATTTAACGAATATACATTTCCTTTTCAAGTCAATATTTTATTTTAAGAAAGTTTAACTTTTAATTATATTTTTCTATTTCGCTTAATTTACTATGGTCTAATATTGCTTGCCCACTTTCCTCAAAATAATACGCTGGAACAAACTTGCTATTTCCTTTTAAATCGTCAAAACTATATGAATGCATTTGATAAACGTTCTGGGCAAAATCATCTTCGTAATACTCTATTAATATTAACAATTCAGCATTTAATGCTAAAATTTGTTCATCTGTATAATCTTTTAACGGACTTTTTTCATCTATTTCATGAACAACCGTCCAGGTAGTTGGCAAGTACATTATCTTATCTCTCTCTAAACTAAGTTTAAAAAACTTCCTCGCTAAATTTCCTTTATCATCTATATCATTAACGGCTAAAGTTACCGTTATCTCTGGCTCTATCATTACATTAACTCGCTTGTTCATTAAACGAAACATAATTGCCCTTTTTTCTTTAAATGGCCTTAAAACTAATACATCGCTAAACCTAATGGCAGCTTTTGGCTTCGAAAACCTACCATATAATAATCCTGTCATTAAAGCGAACCCCATTAATCCTATTAAGGCCTCTATTGAAGAAACTAATGCTGTTGTATTGCCTTGAGGAGAAATTAAACCATAACCTAAAGTAGTTAAGGTTTGTGCACTAAAAAAGTAAGCATGTAAAAAATCTTGATAAGGAGTTGACTTTGTTATTGTTAAATGCTCTACACCAATAACATAATACATGCTTGCAAACAGTAAATTTAAAACACCGTACCAAATAAAAATTAGCATTATAAATCGCATCCAGGACATATTAATAAGCCTAGAATATATTTCTGAAACGGAGAATTTCTTATTGATATGTCTTAAATTAAAACTTCCATCAGAATTTACCATACGCTTAGCTGATGCTGCTGTTTTATATCCAAATCCTGGATCTTTTATTTTTGCCATGCTTTAACTTTATATCTCAAAAATAAGAAAAGCCATCTTTACAGACAGCCTTTCTTTTTTATATACTTATTTAACTTTATAAATTCTCTATAAAATCATTAATCTTTTTCTGCAAATCACCACTTGCTTCAATTAAAGGCAAACGAACCGTAGGATTACACAAACCTAGTTTATTAAACAACGCTTTAATTCCTACTGGGTTTCCTTCTTCAAATATATAATCTATAGAATCTGCTACTTTATAATGTAACTTATAAGCTTCTTTTGCTTTTCCTGCTAAACCTAAACGAATCATTTCTGAAAATTCTTTAGGAAGCCCTTCCCCTATAACAGATATTACACCTGCACCTCCTGCTAAGGTCATTGGCAATGCAATCATATCATCACCAGAAATCACCAAGAAATCATCAGGTGTTTGCTGAATCATTTTCATTGCTTGAACTATATCACCAGCTGCTTCTTTTACAGCTATTACATTTTTAAAATCGTTTGCTAATCTAGTAACTGTTTCTGGAGTCATATTAGAAGCCGTTCTACCTGGAACATTATATAAAATGACTGATTTTGAACATGCTTCAGCAACTGCTTTAAAATGCTGATAGATTCCTTCTTGACTAGGTTTATTATAATATGGAGAGACTGATAAAATTGCATCAAAATCAGATAAATCTGTAGTTATTATTTCTTCCACTACTGCTTTGGTATTATTACCTCCAATACCCAATACCATTGGCAAACGTTTATTATTCACCCTAGTAATACAATCTACTACCTGTTGTTTCTCCTCTTTAGTTAAAACCACACTTTCTCCAGTAGTACCTAATACTACTAAATATTCTACTCCTCCATCAATATTGTAATTTACAATACGCTCTAAAGCATCAAAGTCGATACTCAAGTCTTTCTTAAATGGCGTTACTAAAGCAACACCAGTACCTAGAAATTGATTCATTTATATCTGGTTTAATATGGGTAAATATTTTTTTAATTCCTTTGTAAACACGTCTATGTTACTAATAGACGTTTTAATAGCTAAGTCATTCATTAACTCATTTGTTCCAACAAAACCTATTTTAAATTTAGCCTTTGAACGAACAGATAGCAAATTTAATAACAACTTATCTTCTGGATAATAATTTAACAATGCATCAAAAGAAGTACCTAAAAACTTATTTGCTATTTCATGATTCAACTTTCCTCCAAAGCCTAAAACTCCATCGTGCACTGCATTATCTCCTATTAATAAAGCTTCTTTTTTATTGGGATGATAATATAATAGTTCAATATTAGCTTTTGGTATTTCAAACAAAGTGGCCAATTCTTTAAAATAACTAAACTCACTTATTACTGTAGCATCAACTAAAACACCTATTGTTTTAATCTTCTGCTTTGAAATTTCTCTCGAAATCCTTAATTGTTTATCTAGTATCTTTTTGGCAGATTTTTGCTTAAAACCTTTTAAAAACATTAATTTTATATTTGAAGCAAAAATACAACCCAATTCTCCATCAAACAAATGGAGTTAAGTTTTTAATTTATATGAAAATAAAACAAATTGTTATAATTGCAACTTTTTGTTTTCTAATATCTTGTAAAGAAGAAGGAAAACAAAAACTGTATCAGATAAAAGCAAATCAAGAAGCTATAGATAGCACTATAACAGATAATGTAAAAATTGATTCTTTTATTTCTCCGTTTAAAAAACGCCTTAATGATGAACTTGATTCCCCTCTAGCTTATGCTAAAGCAGATCTAACCAAAACCGATGGTGAACTGGTTAGTAGTTTAGGGAATTTAATGGCTGATATTTGTTATCTACAAGCACAACCCGTTTTTAAGAAAAGAACCGATAAAATTATTGATTTTGTTTTATTAAACCACGGAGGAATTAGAGCTCCAATACCTAAAGGTCCCATTACTGCTAGAAATGCTTTTGAAGTAATGCCTTTTGAAAACGAATTAGTTGTTGTTGAATTAAGCGGAGTAAAAACAAAAGAACTTCTTACTTATCTAGCTACAGAAAAAAAAGCTCATCCAGTAGGAAATATGAGTCTAAAAATTTCTAGAGAAAAAAATGTATTTAGCGAAGTAATGATTAACAATCAACCATTTAAAGAAAATCATAATTACTATGTTCTAACTTCAGATTATTTACAACAAGGTGGAGACAATATGAAGTTCTTTGCCAACCCAGTTAACTTGCACAAGCTTGATTACAAATTAAGAAATGCTTTAATAGATTATTTTAAAAACGGTGATCACATTTCTCCTAACCTAAACAAAAGATTACAATATGCAGAATAGACGTTCTTTTATACAAAAAACACTTGCCGGAACAGCTTTTATTGGTTTAGGTGGATTATCATTAAGTTCATGCAACTTAAACAAAGAGAAAACTATTACTATACTTCATACAAATGATGTTCATAGCCAAATAGAGCCTTTACCAAGTAACCATTATAAATATCCAAACCTAGGTGGTTTTGCAAGGAGAGCAACTATTATTGATCAAATTAGAAAAGAAAATCCTAATACTTTATTATTAGATGCTGGTGACATTTTTCAAGGAACTCCTTATTTCAATTATTTTGGTGGCGAGTTAGAGTTCAAATTAATGTCTATGCTCAAATATGATGTTGCTACTCTAGGGAATCATGATTTTGATAATGGTCTAGACGGATTACTAAGTCAGTTACCATATGCAGAATTCGACTTTGTATCGGCAAATTACGGATTTAAAAACACCATACTTGACGGAAAAATTCACCCCTATAAAATCATAAAGAAAGACGGTATTAAAATAGGGGTATTTGGTCTTGGAGTAGAACTAGATGGTTTAGTTAACAAAAACCTCTATAAAGAAACTACTTGGCAACAACCAATAGAGATAGCTCAAGATATTAGTAAAGAACTTAAAGAAAAACATAAATGCGACTTGGTTATTTGCCTTTCGCACATTGGCTACCATTATAAAAAGAATCCAGAAAAAGTATGTGACCTACAACTGGCCGAACAAACACAAGATATTGATTTAATTATTGGAGGTCATACACACACATTATTACCTAAACCAACTGTTGTAAAAAACAAAAAAGGAGAAAATGTATTAGTTAACCAATGTGGAAAAAGTGGGGTCTATATGGGAAGAGTCGATTTTACCTTTTCTGCAGATGGTAAAAAAACAGCAAAAGGGAAATCTATATTAGTTTAATTAACTAAAACATAATAACACAAAGTTACAATACGTTCTAATAACACCTACCTAAACCTACTAGAACCTATGAGAATAATTACACTTCTTTTCGTTTTCCTTTTTATGAACGATTCTTTCAAACAAAATCAATTAAATTTTCCTAGAGTAAAAGAAGCCTACCAAATAAAGCATTTAGGTGCTCAAACCAATCTCAAAAAACACGGTTTAAACCCAAATCAATTTCATTTATATATACGAGTATTCAAACACGATGGAATTGTTGAGCTTTGGGGCAAAAACCCCAACCAAAATGAATATACTTTATTTAGAGAATATGATATATGTGCTGCTTCTGGAGACTTAGGCCCTAAACGAAAACAAGGAGACTACCAAGTGCCTGAAGGATTTTACCATATAGATCGATTCAATCCTAAAAGTAAGTTTCATCTTTCTTTAGGTGTAAATTATCCCAATGCATCGGATAAAATTTTAAGCCATCAACAAAAACCTGGGGGAGATATTTTTATTCATGGTGATTGCCAAACAATTGGTTGCATACCCATAACCAATAATGAAATAAAAAGCTTTTATGTGTACTGTGTAGAAGCTATTAATAATGGTCAGAAAAAAATACCTGTTACTTTTTTTCCTGCAAAAATGGAAGGAGACAATTTACTTTTCTTGAAGGAAATCAATACTAGTAGTAAAACCAAACAACTTTGGAAAGAGCTTGAAAAAGGGTACCAATATTTTAATGAATACAAACAATTACCAACTGTTTCTTTTTTAAACAACGGTAGACACCTAATTAATGGTAAATAATTACTGTTAACAACTTTAAGAAGAACTAACTATAATGTGTAAGAAAAATAACTATTTTTAAAACTCAATACTAATTATTTTACTATTATGGAAAACATTCAACAGCCACAAATGGTTCCTGTCTCTCATTTAGTACAGGAAGAGAAAGTGGCTTTTTACAAAAACACCTATACACATGTTGCTGGTGGAGTTCTAGCTTTTATCATTGCTGAATTTATTTTATTACAATCTACAGCGTTAAAAAGTTTTTATTGGAATAATGAGTAATACATTTTCTTGGTTGTTATTATTAGGAGCTTTTATGCTGGCGACTAATTATGCTGAAAAAATGGCTTTACAAACAGCTGATAAAAACAAACAATATTTAGCTTATGGTATATATATATTAGCAGAAGCATTAATTTTTGTACCCTTATTAGGTATTATTATAGACTTTGTTCCTAACAGTGAGACATTACTTACCAAAGCAGCCATAGTTACATTGTCTCTATTTACAGGTTTATCTGCTGTGGTTTTTATTACTAAAAAAGATTTTTCATTTTTAAAATCAATTTTAACCATTGGTTTCTTTTTAGCCATTGGTTTAATTATAGCCGGTGCTATATTTGGTTTTGATTTAGGCTTATGGTTTTCTGTAGGTATGTGTGTTTTAGCTGCTGGTTCTATTTTATACCAAACATCTAATTTAATTCACAATTATTCTAACGACCAATACATACCTGCAGCATTAGGATTATTTGCTTCTTTAATGTTATTATTCTGGTACATTATACAAATCTTTTTATCTAGAGATTAAATAACTTATTCATATAAAATTTTTAAAAGCGTTTAATTATTTTAAACGCTTTTTTTGTAAGTCAATTTTATTTTACCGACTTAGCAGTTATAAATAATTTTATAATGAAAAGGTATACTCCATTCATTCTCAGACTCATTGTGGCTGTCATTTTAATTCAGACATTACGTTTTAAACTTACTGCACATCCAGATAGTGTATATATTTTTGAAAAAATTGGATTAGAACCGTTTGGAAGAATTGGTATTGGAATTCTAGAACTAATTGCAGGTATCTTATTATTAATCCCAAGAACTGTTTGGGCCGGAGCTACCCTAACATTAGGCTTAATTGGTGGAGCTATCATGATGCACTTAACCCAGCTAGGTATAGAAGTAATGTATAAAGGAGAGCCAGATGGCGGACAATTATTCACTACAGCCTGTATAACTTTTGTACTGAGTGCTATTATTTTATTTTTATACAAAAAAGATATACCAATTATTGGCAAGTGTTTTGCTTAATACAGATACTTAATATACTTAAATAGCGTTAATTAAATAATTAACGCTATTTTTAATTAATGCAAAAACTAACTTTTATATTCATTATATTTAGTATTCTTTCATGCAAAGAGGATATTTACCGCAAATCTCTTATTTACAGTTTAAACCAAGATATTGAAGAATATTCAATAACAAAAAACTTATATCATATAAATAATGATGAAAATTCGCCTAGTTTTAGAAGAGTAATTCAACTTGATAGTGCTTTAGCTACTTTAAAAGAGACTCCTAAAAAAGATTTTATTAAACAAAAAGAATACATCTTAACTTTTTTCAAAAACTACTACTTAGTTCAAGACAACTTTTTAACTAATAAATTCTCTAAAACAGACTCTTTTATCAATCAACTATATTTATATAGAAATATTGAGTTATTACGCTATCACAATATGAGTCTTTATTGTTCCCATTTAGCAAATAAAAGAGGTTGTGGATTTACTAGAATTGAGGCTTTATTAGAATATAGCCAACAAGAAGACTCTTTTCGTTTTTTTGAATACAGATTAGGTGAATTAAACATTCCGTTATTTAATCAAGAAATAGAATTAAATATTAATAACAACAATAATCCTGTAAAATATTTCAACCTAAAATTTAATGATCATAAAATATGGTACATAGACATTAACAATTCCCAAAATAAGAACATTCAAATAAACGGAACCATTCTATCAAAAAAAACTAGGAATATTGATTTCTTCAAGAAGCATCAAACCATTAAACAAAATTATTCTTTTAAATGAAACATTGGCTTTACATAATATGCTTGGTTTTCATCTTTATTTCTTGTAAAAAAGAAAATGAGATCGAACAGCTTTTCAAAGGATATATTTGGGAAAAGAAAAAAGATTTAATCAGTGAACATGAAACTTTTGTTAATATTGTAAGTAGATTATCTAATGATCAACCTAATAAATATAATTCTGGTCGCAAACACATCAATAAACTCTTAAAAACTTTCAAGCAATTTGACAGTACACATACAGAAGTTATATCATTGAAAAGCTACCAAAATCTAAACAATCAGCTACAAGAATTAAACAATCTATACTTCAATAAGAATCAAGCTATCAGCTTAGATTCGCTTCATTCTTTTCATTTAGAAAACAAATACTTGAAAGATATTGTTACCGTAAACTTTTACAAATTCATAAACCAATCTGCTTCAGAAATTATAAACCCAACTCCAGATTTAAAAAAAGATGATATTAATTTTACTCATAAAAAATTAAATGACTCTGTTACTAGAATCTTTATTCACTCAAAAGAAATATACAGCAATAGGAATCATTTTCAATATGATAATTTATTTCAATTAGATTCTATTACTGATAAGTACGGGCAAAAAATAGAAGTTTTACAAAGTCAACCATTTAATGAAAGTTTTTCTTTTGAAATAGACAAAAAACACTTGAACGATTCTCTTTTTATAAAAGGACATGTTTATATGAAAGAAGATGACAGTACTATTTTTAAGATATTAATCGACCAAAAACTTATACTTAACTAAAATATTCACATTTAAGACGTTTTTAAAGCTACAACTATTTCTGTTATATATCAACAGACAACTATAACACTACCTATAAAGCTTATTCTATGTATGGTTTCATTTCTAAAACACAATCTCCAATTCTACAATTATGACCGCTAAAACAAAAGCCTACGCTAATAGCGCAGGCTTGTATATCAATAAATAATTTGAAATTACTTTTTTATAATCCTAACAGTTTCTTTTGTTCCGTTAATACTAACTTTCACAAAATAAACTCCCGTATTTAAATCTGAAAAATCTAATTCATAAGCTGTTAAGTTTGGCTGAACAGTTCTAACTGTTTGTCCCAACATATTTATAACAGATAATGCTTCGATATTATTTTTAGCGCTTACAGTTAGTTTATTCTCTACTGGATTAGGGAAATATGTAAAGTTTTTCTCTAAGCTAACTTCTTCTACATCTAATATTGCATAAGTATCAACTCTAAAATCTTCTACATAAAAATCAAAATCTTCCACATCATTTGTAGTTCCTTCTGTTCCCCAAAATGCAAACTTAGTTGTTGCTGAAGTGTAAGCAGACAGGTCGTACACTTTTTCTTCTCCAGTATTAGATGGTGTATTTGCTCTATTAAATCTTTCTAAAGTTTCCCATGTAGCACCATTATCATTAGAAATTAATATTCTTACCTCATCATCGCTCCCCATAGTTCCTGGATTCGTACTATTATAAGCCGTTACTCCTACTTTAACAGACATTGCTAAGTTACCTGCAGATAAATCGAACGTAGGTGACACCAACCAATCTCTTGCTTGGTTTAAATAAAGATTGATTCTTGCTGATTTTCCATTTGCTGCATTATATAAATAATTAGAAGAAAGCCAACTGCTGTTTGAAGGCCAAGTAGTTCCGCCTAACTCTCCATAACGCTCTTCCCAACAAGCCCCAGGAAATACAGAAAAATTATTTGTATAAGCTGGTGTAATAGCTGTACAAGTTGTTTGAAACATAAAAGGTCCAGACCAAGAACTATAACCCGAAGCCCCACAATTAGCTCTTACATAAAATTCATAATTAGTAGAATCAGTTAAACCCGTAGCATTATAAGAATTAGCTGTTACTATTGTTCCAGCTCCTGTAGGTACTCCAGATCCTTGCGCTTGAACTACTACTTCCCATTGTGACTCAGAACTCCCTCCAGAGGTCCAACCTAAATTAGCGGTAGTAGCAGTTATATTGGTTGCTGTTAAGATATCTGGCTCTCCACAAGTAGTTGCTGTTCTAATTTTAAATTCATTTATATATATATAACAATCTTCCGCATCATCTACCGTTCCTTCTGTTGCCCAAAATGCAAACTTGGTAGTTGCAGAAGTATACGCAGCTAAATTATACACCTTAACTTCTCCAGTATTAGAAGGTGTGTTACCTGCATTAAACGTTTCTAAATTAATCCAGTTAGCTCCATCATCATTAGAAATTAATACTTGTACTTGATCATCAGACCCCATAACAGTAGACCCTGTAACTCCTATATTATATCTTAATTCATAACCACCCGCAGACAAATCGAATGTTGGAGAAACCAACCAATCACTATCACCAACATTGTACAAGTTTATCAATGCTGAATTCACAGCTCCTGTATTTAAAAAAGGTGCAGATCTCCACGCCCCATCTGCATTATTTGGACCTGCCGCTATACTTGTATCATTTCCTTCTTGCCAACAATTTCCTGGATAAGGAGTAAAGTCATTTGTATAACTTGGTGTAATAGTAACACAAGGAGTTTGAAAATTATACGTATGCCAATAACTAACTCCATTAGCACCACATTTTGCTCTCACACTAAATGCATAGTTAGCACCAGGTGTTAAACCTGTTGCATTATAAGAATTGCTTGTTACGACTTCATTTGCAACCATTGAAACTCCTATTTCTTGCAAAATTATATCCCATTCTGATTCTCCACTACCTCCAGATATCCAACTTAAATCAGCCGTAGTAGCAGTGATATTAGATCCTGAAACTGAACTTGGGCTCATACAAGGAATTGACTGAACTATAAAGTTATCTATATAAACATTATAATCTTCTGGATCATCTACTGCTCCTTCTGTTGCCCAAAATGCAAACTTAGTAGTAGCAGAAGTTATTGCAGATAAATTATATATCTTTTGTACTCCTAAATTAGACAGTGTATTTCCTGAATAGAAAAATTCTAAAGTATTCCATGTTGCTCCGTTATCAATAGAATATAATACTCTTACTTCATCATCTGATCCCATACCAGATGCGTCTCCAGAAAAAGACTCTGTAATTCCTATATCAAATCTTATTTCATAACCTCCAGCAGATAAATCAAAAATTGGAGAAATCAACCAATCACTATCGCCAGTATCTTTCAAGTTTATTCTTGCAGCCCCTGAACTACCTACATTTAAGAATCCATCTGTAACCCATGCTCCATCTGCATAATTTGGACCAGTTGCTACATCTGTATCATTTCCTTCTTCCCAACAGTTCACTGGAAATGCAGCAAAATCTTGTGTGTAAGTTGGGGTAAAAACCGTACAAGGTGTTTTAAAAACATGTGGGCCACCCCAGTTTGTATAACCAGATGCGCCACAATTAGCTCTTACATAAAATTCATAATTTGTCTCAGGTGTTAAACCTATCGCACTATAAGGATTACTGTTTATTGGCGCTCCAGATTCAGTTGGTACTGTACCTCCTGCTGCTTGCAAAACTATTTCCCATCCTGTTTCACCCCCTCCAGCACTCCATGCTAAATTTGCAGAAGTAGGTAAAATATTAGTAGCGGTTAAATTATTTGGTTCTAAACAAGGTGGTGCAGGAACTGTTATCATAAAAGAAGCTTCCAGCTCTTCGGTTGTTCCCTCACAAGTTCCATTTACATCTGTATCGGTGCCATCATTTGGCGTAACTCCTCCGTTATTACCAATAACATTACCGTAGGCAGTTACAGTGATTAACGTTCCGTCCCAAGAATCGTCATATGCATCATAACAATTCACATAATAATTCCCCGGGGCTAAATTAATGTCTTGATTAATTAAACCAGTGCCGTTACAAATGGTTCCATTTCCTTGTCCCCATACTTGAGTTCCTGCTCCGTTAATAGCTGTTGTAATATTTACCCATTTTTCAGAATGGTAACTCCCTCCTGATGTGGTAATATTAATTGTGCTTTGCGCATTAACACTCCAAAAAGAAGTAATTAATAGCATTATAAACAAATAGATAATTCTTCTCATCATAAAAATAGATTTTTTGACTTTGATTAGTATTGTAATTAAAAGTTTTACAAAACTACCACTGAGTGAATTATCTTCACAAAGGTTGCACCTTTCAATATAAAAGGGATTACCTTTTAACTAAAACCCCTGCTTTTAATACGTTTGTTTAATGTTGCTATTGTTTCTGGTTTGTAATATTTCCAAGATATGTAAGACAACGGAAAAACACTAATACCCACCCTATTTAATATTTTATAGCGTTCTAAAGAAAAAGCCTCTTGAAAATCTCCTGGATATCCAATTAAATCGATTCCTAAGTACTTGCCTTCAAACTCTACCAAAATATCGATTGATAAACCTGCAATAGTATAACCTAAATGTGGAGTGCATTTAATTTTAGCAAGGTACTCACAAACTTCTTCACTAAAAGTATCATGATTTAAATTCTTGGATTTCTTTACTTCTATACTATTGTCTAAATACTTTCTTAATAAACTTTCCTCATTAAACGTTAACCGATCTTTAGATAAAAAAATCAATTGTTTGTGTCTGGCTCTTGTAACAGCAACATTAAATATATCTTCTTTATTTAAATGATTTAAGCTTGCAGAATGTGAATTGTTATCTACCACCATAGATAATAGCATAACATCTCTTTCTTCTCCTTGAAAATGGTAGGGAGTCCCTAAACGTATTTTGTGTTTATTAATATCTGCTAAATCTACTTGAGCTTTTATCTGTTTAGTTAAATAATCTGTTTGATTTCTAAATGGAGAAAGAACACCTATACTAGTAGCCTGCAACTCTGTTAAATCTATTTCAGATTTAATGATTGATTTTATTTCTTTTATTATGCCTACAGCTTCTTTTTCATTTACTCCTTGAGAAGAATGCTCGCCATTTACTTGGTTGATAAAAACAGACTGCAATCCTTCATTACTAGGTGTCATAGTCATTACTCGCAAACCATCATCATAAAACATCTTATTACTAAACGAAATAATATCTGGTAAAGAACGATAATGCTCATCTAACATGATAATCTGCTCATGACTAGGTGTTAATTCTAAGCTAAAATCGAGCATACTTTTGTTTCTAAAGTTAAATCGTTCATCTAACTCTAATCCGTACTTATTCTGAAAACTCCTCATTTGTACTGTCGATAAGAAACTCATATGTCTTAACTGATTGGTATCTCCAGCAACAACTATTTTTTTAGCTCTCTGAAAAAGGGGTAAACAACTAGCTATATCGCACTGTGTTGCCTCATCTATGATTACTATATCGAATAACTCTTTTTCTAAAGGTAAACCCTGAGAAACTTCATCTATTTTAACCAACCAAACTGGTAAGGCTTCAATTAAACATTTAATATCTAACTTTTTTAACCCTTTGAGTTTTTCTGCCTTATTAGATGAAATAAAAGTATTTATTAATTTAATTAACTCAAGCCTACTTTCCTCTGCAATATTATTTATTTTATATAAAATCGACTTATGTACTAAATCTCCTGAAATACTTTCTAATTCTTTTAATTGTTTAAAGAACTTCTTTATTAAAACCCATTCTTCATCTTCCTTCTCTCTGAACCATTTTACATCTAACTTATTAAATAATTTAGTTATTATATTTCCCGAATAAAGCCTATCTACCCTTTCTTTTTCTTTATTAATCTTTGCATCAAAAAAATCTTCAAACTGAACCAACTTATAATTCATGTATTTTTTACGTTCCTTCAGGTCTATTAAAGAGTCTATATCATATTTTTGATAATAACCAGAAGATATTTTATTCAATCTTGAAACTATCCTTCTTCTATAATACTTACCTCCTACTTTAACAGCAAATGAATTTAATTGCACTGATTTTAACTTATCTTCTATTACCTCTAATGCCTGACTCGTTTTTGTTGCTATCAAAACACTTTTACCTTGTGTTACATACTCCTGAGCTATAGCAGAAATGGTATAGGTCTTTCCTGTTCCGGGTGGACCAATAATTACCGATTTATTATACTGAAATGAGTTTTTTATGACTTCTTCTTGAGAAGCATTTAATAAGACTTGTACTTTGTTAGGTTCAACTCCATTTTGTTTAGCTTCTATTTCTTCTGAGAAGAATTGCTGTAGTGCAGAAGAATATTCCTGAGGCCTTTTAAGAAGCTCTAACTCATTAACAACTCCGTTAATATTATTCGATTTGCTAGAAACAAAAACTGCAGAAGCTGGATACAACTTAAATTCTTCTACTTTATTACTATTAGTGGCTTCTTTCTTTAAAAAACTCTGAGTTTTTAGCTTTGGAAACAACAATAAATCTTCCTCTATATTCTGAATATGCTTATCAATTAATCTTTTAAAAACACTCACAAATCCAAAATCTATTTGTGAATGGTTTTGTAATAACTCTTCTAGTTCAACATAAAAATCGTTAAAAGAAGTTTTATAAATCAAGGTTTTAAGAAAACCTATATTAGGTAATCTAGAGTCATTTTCAACATCAATAAAGTAATCACCCTCTCTCTCTACTACTTGTGCTTTGTAATAAAATAAAGGAGCTATTATATTGGTAGTTCTTTTCTGAAAGTTCTTGCGCTTCCCTACACAAAATAATGTACCATATAACAGTTCTTTGTCGTTCTTGTACATAGCTATATCTTGCAAAATAGATACCGCTTGTTTTTCTGGTAAAAACTGAATGGGATATTTATTATTTACCAGTTCTTCTTCTCCTCTAATTATATACTGATTTTCAAACTTTGAAGAAAATATATTAGAAATAGTAAACTCTCTATTATCTGCTTTGTAACAATCTGTAAAGTATGAAATATACTTTTCTATCAAAGCTTTACTCATTAATCAAACTTAAAAATTCTGTTTCAGACAAAATAATAACCGTTCCTAAAGCTTCAGCTTTTTTCAGTTTCGATCCTGCTTTTTCTCCTACCACTAAATAATTCAATTTGCTACTTACTCCGCTAATGGTTTTCCCTCCATTATCTTCTACCATTTGTTTAGCGCCATCTCTAGTAAACTGTGTTAACTTACCTGTAAACAAAAAAGTTTTACCTTCTAAGACATTACTAGCCAATTCCTTCTCTTCTATTTCAAACTGAATACCCACAGAGCGCAGTTTATTGATAATTGCTACATTTCTTTCCTCATCAAAAAAGGCACGAACACTTTCTGCTATCTTAACCCCTATCTCTTCTACATTTTCTAAATCTTCCTGTGTTGCTACCATTAAAGTATCAATGTTTTTATAATGCTTAGCTAATTTTTTAGCCACCGTAGCTCCTACAAAACGAATCCCCAACCCAAATAATACTTTTTCAAAAGGAACCTGCTTTGAAGCTTCAACTCCATCAACCAAATTCTGAGCAGATTTCTCTGCCATTCGCTCTAACGGAACAATCTGCTCTACCTTTAAATCATATAAATCTGCATAAGTAGTAATCAATCCTTCTTTATGAAGCAAAGCGACAGTTTCTCCTCCTAATCCTTCTATATCTAATGCTTTTCTACTGATATAATGCTGAATCCTACCCACTATTTGAGGTGGGCATTCTAAATCGTTTACACAATAATGTTGCGCTTCTCCTTCTTTTCTAACTAACTCTGAATTACATTCTGGACAATGCGTAATATATTGAGTAGATTGAGAACCTTCTTCTCTTTTTTCTGTAGCAACTGCTACAATTTTAGGAATAATCTCTCCTCCTTTTTCTACATAAACCGTATCACCAATTCTAACATCTAGCTTAGCTATTTGGTCTGCGTTATGCAATGATGCTCTTTTTACGGTTGTACCAGCTAATAAAACAGGCTGTAGGTTAGCAACTGGCGTTATAGCTCCTGTTCTTCCTACCTGATAAGAAATACTTTCTAATACGGTAGAAACTCTCTCTGCTTTAAATTTATAAGCCATTGCCCAACGAGGTGCTTTAGCCGTATAACCCAATTCTTCTTGCTGCGCTAAACTATTTACCTTAATTACTACACCATCTATTTCATACGGCAAATTACTCCTTTCTACATCCCAATAAGCAACATATTCTAAAATCTCATCTATACTACCCACCAGTCTAGAATGCTTAGGAACTTTAAAACCAAACTCACGAGCTTTCTCTAACACCTGCATTTGGGTTTCTATCCCCCCTCTGCCTTCGGCATCTCCCCCAATAGGTGAGAAATCATTGGTTACAATACTATACAAATAACATTCTAACGGACGCTTAGCAGTCTCTGCACTATCGTGTAATTTTAAACTTCCCGATGCCGTATTTCGTGGGTTCATATACGGATCTTCTCCATTAGCTACTCGCTCTTCATTCATTTTCTGAAATCCTTCTAACGGTAACATAATCTCTCCTCTAATATCAAAAGACTTGGGATAATTTCCTTGTAATTGTAACGGAACAGATTTAATAGTTTTTATATTGGTGGTTACCTCGTCTCCCTGAAAACCATCTCCTCTGGTTACCGCTCTTACTAACTGACCATTTTCATATGTAATATTAATAGAAGCTCCATCGTATTTTAACTCGCAAGTATATTGCACATCATCTGTATCTAACAACTTATGGATACGCTTTTCCCAGTCAAGTAAATCTTCCTTAGAATACGAATTATCCAACGAGTACATTCTGTAACGATGTTCTACTGTATTGAAATTTTTAGTTACTTCTCCACCTACACGTAAAGTAGGTGAATTAGCATCATAGAACTCAGGGTGTTTTTCTTCTAATTCTTGAAGCTCTTTCAACAACATATCAAAATCATAATCTGATATGGTTGGTGTATCTAATACGTAATAGTTATAGTTATGCTGACGCAACTCTTTCCTGAGTTGGTTTATTTTTTCTTGTATACTCATCTTTAGTCTCCTTGATGCAAATATTGGTATTCTTTCCCGTTAAAATATAATAGTCCTCCACTACCCTCTTCTTCCCTAATAACAACTCCTATATTTGGAATCTTTATTTCTTTAATTTCAAATAACTCTTCCGACTCATTACTTTCACTATATATAAATTCTTCTTGCTTTTTATTTCTATCAATTTCAAAAACTCCTAACCAATTCATATCATCCCAACCATCATCAGTAAATACCTTTCCTGCTCCTACTATATAATGACTTCCATCAGAATGTTGAAAAAGCAACCCTATTTTTTGTGAAGCTTTTTCTTGAATAATTGTAACCTTATCATCTTTACCATCTCCATTAAAATCTGCTGTTAAAATATTTGGTTCGATTTGACTGGATAATAAATATTTATCAGATAATAATTCTTCACTTTTAAAATCAGATATAAAATCAACATCAACCTTACTTTGCTTTTTACAAGCCACTAAAAACAAGATGATAAATAAAAGTACTATTCTCTTCATAATGTCGTAAATTTAGCTTTTTAAAAGCGCTTAAGCAATATGAAATTCGGAAAAGTAGAAAACCCAGAATTAATCGATTTTATTTTACCTCCAGATCATCCTACTAATACAACTGTATTGGGTGGAAATGAATCTAAATGTAATGTATTTATTGGTTGTGCTAAATGGAATAGACAAGATTTAAAAGGGTTTTATCCTAGAGGAACTAAAGATGAATTAACGTATTATGCTACTCAGTTTAATAGCATTGAGTTAAATGCAACCTTCTATAGAATTTTTCCAAATTCAACTGTAGAAAACTGGTATCATAAAGCCACTCCTGACTTTAAGTTCTTTCCTAAAATACCTCAAAGTATTAGTCAGTTTAAACGCTTAAAAAATTGTGATGCTGATGTAAACGCTTACTTAGATAGTATTTCTAACCTGCAAGAGAAGTTAGGAACCATCTTTTTACAAATGCACCCAACTTTTGCTCCTAAAAGCTTTGATGTCTTAACTCAGTTTATTCAAGCGTGGCCAAAAGGTTTTCCTTTAGCTATAGAACTTCGCCATACCGATTGGTATAATGACAAAGTAGTAGCTAATGACTTGTACCAACTTTTTGAAGAAAACAATGTCTCTAATATTATAGTAGACACCGCTGGAAGACGTGACTTATTACATATGAAACTAACCAATAAAGATGCATTTGTTCGTTATAACGGAGCGAATCACCAAAGCGATTATTCTAGATTAGATGAATGGTTTGAGCGTATTAAAATTTGGATGGATAAGGGACTAGAAAACCTTTACTTTTTTGTTCACCAAAATATAGAGCAGGCTTCTCCTCTATTATCAAAATACTTTATTGAAAAATTTAATAATGAATTAGGTTATAATTTATTAGTACCGAATTTTCCCGAACCAAAAAAAGGAGGTAATAATTTGACTTTGTTTTAATCCCCTCTCCCTAACCCTCTCCCCAAGGAGAGGGAAGAGTAATTGGTGTTTTTTAATCAACTTCTTTATTCGATATGATAATAAATCTAAAAAATACATCAATCTATATTCTCAATTATTATTAAATAAAATCAGGTTTGATTTTTATTCATCCATCTAGGCACTGGCATTGGCTCAAAACTTTCCATCTGTTCTAATAAATCATTTATAGAATCAGAAATCAATACCAATTTTCTGTATTCTGGTTTTAACAACCCAGAATCAATCATGGTTTCTATAAAACTCATTAAGTGGTTGTAAAACCCATTAGTATTCAACAAACCTATTGGCTTTTTATGTAATCCTAACTGGGCCCAAGTCAACATTTCAAACAGCTCTTCTAAAGTTCCAAAACCTCCTGGTAAAGCTATAATCCCTTCTGAAAGATCGTGCATTTTTAATTTACGTTCGTGCATAGTTTCAGTAATAATTAACTCCGATAATTGAGTATGCACCACTTCCTTTGTCGTTAAAAAATCAGGAATAACACCAATAGCTTTACCGCCATTTTCTAAAATTCCATGAGCCACCTTTCCCATCAATCCAATTTTAGCGCCACCATATACTAAACTAATATTTTGACTAGCCATTACTTTTCC
Source organism: Pseudofulvibacter geojedonensis (assembly GCF_042675745.1). NCBI lineage: Bacteria > Pseudomonadati > Bacteroidota > Flavobacteriia > Flavobacteriales > Flavobacteriaceae > Pseudofulvibacter > Pseudofulvibacter geojedonensis. The sequence goes on from NZ_JBHTJM010000002.1 coordinate 306,099, forward strand.
TAACAGATAAGCTTCTGCGTTATGAGTTTCATCTTTACTCAATCCAGAGCCACAAAAAACTGCTATACTTTTCATTTTAAATCATTGCTTTTATCATTCTATCATTCCCCGATAGATCTTTTCGTAATTCCACTTGAGAAAATCCTATGCCTTGTAATAATTCAACCGTTTCTTTTCCTAAATATTGATTGATTTCAAAATACAAACTACCATTTTTTGTTAAATGAGTAAGCGCATAATTAGCTATTTCTCTATAAAACAACAAAGCATCTGTATCTTCTACAAACAAAGCTAAATGCGGCTCATAAGCCAATACATTCTTTTTTATTTCGTGCTTTTCTAACTCTCTTACATAAGGAGGATTAGATACAATTACATCAAATTTTTGACTCAACAAATGAGACTCATCAATTAAATTATGTTCTAAAATATTCTGCTCAACAAATTCGACTTTCACTTCATTATTAACTGCATTCTCCTGAGCTATTAATAAGGCTTCTTTAGAAACATCAACCGCAAATACATTAGTATCTGGTAAATTCTTAGCTAAACTAATTGGAATGCAACCAGTACCAGTACCAATGTCTAGAATTGTTAATTGATTGTTGTTAATTGTTAATTGATCATTTATTATCCAATCTACCAACTCTTCTGTTTCTGGTCTGGGAATTAATGTCTTTGGAGTTACCTTAAAGGTTAAACCATAAAAACTAGTTTCACCCAATATGTATTGAATTGGTTTTTCAGTTTTTAATTCAGCTATAGCCTTTTCAAAAAATTGAACATCTTCTTCACTAATTATAATATCTGACTTTAGAACGAAGTCAATTCTATTCAGTCCTAATCTAAAATCTGTCAACCTAAACAAAAATGCTTCAACCTCAGAAGGCTCATAAACAGAACTTAATTCTTTCTTTATATACTGCCTTAATTCTTCTAATTTCATAACTCTTTTATCATCCATCTTGAACAGCTATAATGCCCGGTATTTCCTAATGGTTTTTCTAAAGTTACAAAACCTGTTTTTCTATACAGTTTTCTAGCTGCATCCATATAAGGCATGGTTTCTAAATAGCAACTTTCAAATCCGTATTCCTTAGCTCTTTCTAAACATGAATTCATTAACCTACTTCCTATACCCTTTCCTCTAGTAATTGGCAAAAAGTACATTTTTTGTAATTCGCAAACTTTACCAGAGTAATTAGCTAACTGAGCAATTCCAGCTCCTCCAACAATTTCTCCTTCTAATTCTACTACAAAATAATCAGATGTACTATCTGCATAGGTCTCAAACATTTCATCTAGAGCCTTATCTTCATAGGCAGTTCCTACCTTAGGCACTCCAAACTCAATTAAAACAGCTCTAATTACTTTAGCTATCTGCTCGTTATCTTCTTTTTGTATTTCTCTAATAATAAATTCTGACATTGCTTTAGAAAAACTTATTTTTGTTGGGTAAAGTTAACATCTATGAAGCAGACTATAGCATTCCTTATACTTTTTTTAAGTTTAAATTCATGTATCAAAAGAAACATCGAATACCAAAAACTTGAAAACATTAAAATTATCTCTGTAGATAGTAATGAAATTACCTTAAGTGCCGATGCTATTTTTAAAAACCCTAACATCTTAGGAGGTAAGGTTTTTCCTGAAGATTTAAAAGTATTTATTGGAGAAGAAGAAATTACAAGTGTAAAGTCTAGAGATTTTAAGGTACCTGCAGTAAAAGAATTTTCGGTTCCTTTAGAAGCCACTATACCTTTTAACAAGATTCCTGGATATAAAAAAGGGGGAATTCTTGGGGTAATAATGGGAAGTCTGTCTAAAACACATAAAGTTTCCTTTAAAGGAATTTTAAACTATCGAGTAGCTGGCTTTAAATCGATTTATAAAATAGACCATACAGAAGAATTAAAACTAGAGCTATAAATTATAAAGTATACATAGAGCGTTGTATTCAATTAGCTAAGAACGGAATAGGGTCTACCTATCCCAACCCTTTAGTTGGTTCTGTTATTGTTCATAACCATAAAATTATTGGAGAAGGTTGGCACCAGCAAGCTGGATTGCCACATGCAGAAGTGAATGCTATTAATTCTGTTAAAAACAAAGAATTACTTCAAGAAGCTACTATATATGTTTCTTTAGAACCTTGTAGCCATTTTGGAAAAACTCCTCCTTGTGCCAATTTAATTATCGAACACAAAATACCGAAAATTGTAATAGGCTGTGTAGATAGTTTTTCTGAAGTAGCTGGAAGAGGAATTGAAAAGTTAAAAAATGCTGGCTGTGAAGTAATTGTAGGCGTATTAGAACCTGAATGCTTAAGTTTAAACAAACGATTCTTTACATATCATAACAAAAAAAGACCTTATATATTTTTGAAGTGGGCACAAAGTAATGATGGTTATATTGCTCCAGAAAACAATACAAAAATCACCTGGATATCTAATTCGTTTTCCAAGCAACTGGTACATAAATTACGCTCCGAAGAACAAGGCATTTTAGTAGGCACCAATACTGCTTTAACAGACAACCCAAAATTAAATACTAGAGAATGGTTTGGTAAATCGCCTACAAGGATTGTTATTGATAAGAGTTTAAAAATTACTAACTCTTATAGTTTATTAGATGGCTCTGTTAAAACAATAGTATTCACCGAAAAAGAAAAAAAATCCAATTTCAATGTTGTTTACGAAAAAATAGATTTTACTAAGGCTATAGCTCAACAAATATGTAACGTGTTATATCAACACCAATTACAATCTGTTATAATTGAAGGAGGCACTAAAACACTACAAACTTTTATAGACGAAAACCTTTGGGATGAAGCCTTTGTTTTTGAAGGTAACAATTCGTTTAAAAAAGGAATTAAAGCTCCTATACTTCCTGAAAGTACACTACATAGCACTAAAAAAAATTCAACCGACAACTTGAAAATATTCTCTAATGATTAAAAACCTACTATTTGATTTTGGCGATGTATTCATCAACCTTGACAAACAAGGTGCTATGCAAAATGCCTTAGAATTATTTGGAATAAAAGAGTTTTCTAAAGATATGATTCGTATTAACGAACAATACGAAATAGGTGCTATTAGCTCAGAAAAATTTCTTGAGTTTTATGAAAGTAAATTCCCTAAACTCTCTAGAAAAGAAATTATTAATGCTTGGAACTATATTTTAAAAGATTTTCCTATACATCGTTTAGCTTTTATTCAACAAGCATCTAAAAAATATCGTTGCTTTTTATTGAGTAACACTAATGAAATACATATTGATTGGATTAAAAATGATTGGGGAATAGAATTATACAACGATTTTAAATCTTGTTTCGAACAATTTTACTTATCACATGAAATTGGATTTAGAAAACCCAACAAAGATATCTATGAGTTCGTTTTACATGAAAACAAACTTAACGCATCTGAAACCTTGTTTATAGACGATACAAAAGAAAATACCGATGCTGCAAAAAAAATAGGTTTTAACATTTGGAACAACGATCCTTATAAACAAGATGTAGTAAATTTATTCAGTATTAAAAAAGAACTGTTTTAAATGATTTATTTAATTCTTTGCGTTATATTTTCTAGTGCGATTTATATCGTTTTCAAACTTTTTGAACGTTATAAAATTAACATCCTGCAGGGAATTATAGTTAACTATTTTGTTGCTTTTACCATTGGCATATCAACAAGTAACACTCATTTTTATCTATCTGAAATACCAGATAAACCCTGGTTTTTTGGCGCTTTATTTTTAGCTTTTATGTTTATTAGTGTTTTTAATGTTATGGGAATTACTTCTCAAAAAAACGGAGTAAGTGTTGCTGCAATTGCTGGCAAAATGGCTGTTGTTATTCCTATTATTGCTGGTGTTATCCTCTATAACGAAAAATTAAACTCTTTAAAAATAATCGGTATTGTTTTAGCGTTACTTGCCGTTTACTTTACCACTCAAAAAAATAACGAGTCTACGCTTAACACCAAACCTAGTATTATTCCTCCTGTACTACTATTTATTGGAGCTGGTATAATTGACACAAGCTTAAAATACATTCAAACCAATTATGTACCTTCTAACGACACCGCTTTATTTTCTGGAATTCTATTTGGACTTGCTGGACTTATTGGTGTTGTTTTCTTTTTATTTAAACCTAAACCTATTACTCTTAATAATGTATTAGGCGGTATGGTATTAGGAATTGTTAACTACTATTCTATTTATTATTTATTGAAAGCTTTAGAAACAGACGGAATGCAGAGTTCAGAATTTTTCTCAATTAATAACGTTGCTATAGTAATGCTAAGCACTTTATTAGGAGTCTTGTTTTTTAAAGAGAAACTCAACACAAAAAACAAACTAGGAGTTTTTATTGCAATAATTTCTATACTTTTGATCTCTCTTTAATTTACGCATTGAAAGTAAAAGATACATACAAAACAATTGAAAAACCATTTAAAGGAGAACTCTTTAAAGATCGTGGAAGTAAATTTTACGGATATGCTTATCCTATTCAATCTGAAGAAGACGTAAAACCTTTAGTAGAACAATTAAAGAAAGAGCATTATAACGCAAGACATTGGTGTTACGCATGGCAATTGGGTACTTCAAAAATTAGATACAGAGCTAATGACGATGGTGAACCAAGCAACTCTGCTGGACCTCCTATTTACGGACAAATACAAGCCTTTGATGTAACTAATGTACTAGTTGTTGTAGTTAGGTATTTTGGAGGAACTAAATTAGGAGTTGGCGGACTAATGAATGCCAACAAAACAGCTTCTAAATCTGTATTGGAAATAGCAGATATTATAGAAAAAACCATCGACAGAGTTTTTCATATTTCGTTTGAGTATAAAGATATGAACAAAGTAATGCGAATTATAAAAGAGCAAAATTTAACTATTAGTCACCAGAAGTTAGAACTTAAATGCGAATATACTTTACCCGTAAGAATGAAAGATGCAGATAAAATCTACGAAATTTTTGATAATTTTTACGGAGTTGAAATAAAAGAATTAGAAAGTTAAATTTCTAACTTTTCTAAAATAAAGTTTGGACACGTTATAGGCTTTTTTGTTTCCATATTTACAAACACCAAAGTAGTTTCTGCTGTAGATATTAAGCTATCCGTTTCATCATACACTTCGTAATCAAAAATAATTTTAACTGTAGGTTTTTCTCTGAGCCTCGTTTTTATTGTTAATAACTCATCATATTTTGCAGGCTTTTTATAATTAATATTTAGGTTTACTACTGGCAACATCACTCCTTTCTCTTCCATTCTCTTGTAAGAAATCCCTAATTCTCTTAACCACTCTACTCTACCTACCTCAAAATACTCGGCAAAGCTTCCGTGATAAACTACTCCCATCTGGTCCGTTTCTCCATAACGCACTCTTATCTTAGTTATATTCGGTCTAAATTCCATTACTTATTAAAATTTAACATACTATGTATCTATAAAAACACTAAATTTAAAAACATTATTATGGGATTCTAATTACAGAAACGATAAAATATATTTTTATTAACATATGTTACATCAGTATGAGAAAAAAAAATTAAAAATTCAATAGGCATCACGTTTTTTTTTTCATTTTTTTGTTCACATATTTGTCGTCCCCAAAAACCTTAAAGAGTCACTCTCTATAAAGTTTAACAACCAATAATTAAATAAAAACATTAAGACTATTTTACATGAGTAAAACTGCGCTATCAGTTTGGAAAAATTGTTTGTCTTTTATCGAGGACAATATACAGCCGCAAGCTTATAAAACTTGGTTTGAACCTATTCAACCAGTTAAGCTTACTGACAACGCATTGAGTATTCAAGTACCTAGTAAGTTCTTCTATGAATGGCTAGAAGAACACTACGTAAAATTATTAAAAGTAGCGCTTACTAAAGAATTGGGGGATACTGCCAAATTGTTATACATCATTAAGATGGAAAACACTTATGGCAATAAGCAACCTTTCACCGAAAAAATTCCTAGTGCTAACAGAACAGCAGTTCAACCACAAGAGGTTGATGTTCCGTTAAAAAACAAAAGTCCGGAGCTAAAAAACCCTTTTGTTATTCCTGGTATTAGAAACGTAAAAATTGAGTCGCAATTAAATCCGAATTACAATTTTGAAAATTTCTTAGAAGGTGATTCTAACCGTTTAGCAAGATCTGCAGGTTTAGCTGTTGCAAACAAACCGGGAGGAACCGCTTTTAACCCTCTTTTAATATTTGGTGGTGTAGGTTTAGGTAAAACACACTTGGCTCACGCGATTGGGGTTGATATTAAGGACAAGTATCCTGAAAAAACAGTTCTGTATATATCTGCAGAAAAATTTATTCAGCAATACACAGATGCTGTAAGAAAGAACAATAGAAATGATTTTATTCATTTCTATCAAATCATAGATATTTTAATTATTGATGATGTTCAATTCTTTTCTGGTAAAGCTGGAACACAAGATGTATTTTTTCACATCTTCAATCACTTGCATCAAAACGGAAAGCAAATTATCTTAACTTCAGATAAAGCTCCGGTTGACATGCAGGACATTGAACAACGATTACTATCTCGTTTTAAATGGGGGCTATCTGCAGAACTGCAACACCCTGATTTTGAAACAAGAGTAGCTATATTGCAAAACAAATTGTTTAGAGATGGTGTTGAAATACCTAATGATATAGTTGAATACGTTGCTAAAAATATTAAATCTAATGTTAGAGAACTAGAAGGTGCTATTGTATCATTAATTGCTCAATCTTCTTTCAATAAAAAAGAAATCACTTTAGATTTAGCCAAACAGATTGTAGAAAAATTTGTTAAGAACACCAAACGAGAAATTTCTATTGACTATATACAAAAAGTAGTTTCTGATTATTTCCAAATGGATGTAGATACTTTACAATCTAAAACTAGAAAACGTCATATTGTTCAAGCTAGACAATTGGCTATGTTTTTTGCTAAAAAGTTCACTAAGGCATCTTTAGCAAGCATTGGTAGCCAGATTGGAAAAAGAGACCACGCTACAGTATTACACGCTTGTAAAACTGTTGACAACTTAGCTCATACAGATAAGCAATTTAAAAAATACGTTGAAGATCTACAGAAAAAACTAACACTGTAGTTTATAAATACTAACTAACTTAAAAAAATCATCATCTTAACGTTGATGGTTTTTTTTTATGACCTAATAAAGTTATTTTTATACAACTTAACACCACTTTGATATGCAGAAAAAAATATTAATGGTTTGTCTTGGCAACATCTGTCGTTCTCCTTTAGCGGAAGGTATCTTAAAATCTAAAGTAAACTCAGAAGAAATTCTTGTTGACTCTGCTGGAACCTCTGCATATCATGCTGGAGAATTACCTGACAGAAGATCTATTCAGGTAGCAAAAAAATATGGTATAGATTTAACAGATCAGAGAAGCAGAGCTTTTACCAAGTCTGATTTTGAAAAATTTGACATTATCTATGCAATGGATATTTCTAACAAGAATAATATTTTAAAACTAGCAAATTCTAGTACAGACAAAGAAAAAGTAAAGCTAATTCTTAATGAAGCTAATCCAGGAATGAACCTAGAAGTTCCGGACCCTTATTATGGAGGTGATCAAGGATTTGAAAATGTATACCAAATGCTAGATGAAGCTTGCCAAGTAATTGCTGAAACTAAACTATAAAACACAACAATAAAGATGGAATTAACTGGAAAATTATATTTAATACCAACTACTTTAGGAGATACCGAACCTTTAGAAGTATTACCCATTTCTATAAAGAATGTATTAGAAATGACTAATGAGTTTATTGTTGAAAATGAAAAAACGGCACGCCGATTCATTAAAAGAGTAAGTCCTAAAAAATCTCAACCAGATTTAATTTTACACCCATTAAATAAATTTACTGATCCTGCCGAAATTCCTTCTTTTTTAAATTCTTGCTTAAAAGGAAAAGTAGTTGGTTTGCTTTCTGAAGCAGGATGCCCTGCTATAGCAGACCCAGGAGCAGATGTTGTTAGAATAGCTCATGAGAAAAACATTCAAGTAAGACCTCTAGTTGGCCCTTCTTCTATTTTGTTAGCTATGATGGGGTCAGGATTTAACGGGCAAAGCTTTGCTTTTAACGGGTACCTACCTATTGATAAAAGTGAAAGAAAGGCTGCTATTAAAAAGTTAGAAAAACTATCTGGCGATTATAATCAATCACAAATTTTTATAGAAACCCCATACAGGAATAATAAAATGCTAGAAGACCTATGTAGTACCTTACAAGGAAATACTCAAATATGTGTAGCCTGCGATTTAACCTTACCTTCTGAAGTAATCTTAACTAGAACAGCAAAAGAGTGGAAACATATAAAACTAGACTTTCATAAGCGCCCAGCAATATTTGTTGTTCAAAAATAATATTACTTAAACAATAATTTGGAAATCCTTCCTTTACCAGCTGCAAAAGCAATAGAATCGTTTACAAAACGAATTGTATAAAAGGGTTCATTAGATAGTTGTTTCCAATTTTCTCCCGCATCATTAGAATAAGTTATCCCTTTAAAACCTACAGCTACTAATTCTTGTGCACTACTGTTTGGTATGTATTGCACACAACTTCTATACCCAGGAGTTTTTTCGCTAGCAACTACTTTCCAAGTTTTACCTCCATCCTGAGTACGAACTTTATTCGCTAAGCTATCATTTGGCTTGTCATAAGCTCCACCTATAGCAAATCCATTCTTATCATCATAAAAATCAACACTGTACATTCCTTGAGTAGCCCCTCCCTGTATAATTGGCGTATTTATTTTACTCCAAGTTTCTCCTCTATCAGGGCTGTAAAGCACAACACTTTCCTTACCTCCAGTAATCATCCACGTTTTATCATCTACTATTGCAATGTTGGTATTACTCGCTGCAAAAGCACCAGTTCCTTCTTTCATAGCAGGCAAAACATCGCAAGATAATTTTTTCCAAGTCGCCCCACCATCTCTTGTAATAATAACCGACATACATCCGTTTATTTCATCACCTATAGCAATTCCTTCTTTTTCATTCCAGAACTTCATGCTATCGTAAAATACTTTCTCTCCATATTCTTCATAAACCAAATCAGATTCATAAAAAGAATTAATTTTATCATTCTTAGTAAACCTATATAACAATGCTGGATTTGAAACACTTAACATAAATAGGTTTTTACCTGAATAAGCAATAGACCTAAAAGAAGGAACAATACTATCTTTAACATATTTACCAATAATTCCAACTTTTCCCTCTTCAGATAAAGTTCCGAAAGAACCATTACTCGCAGCATAATAAACACCATTATCTATAACCTCAATAGCCCTAATACTAACAGAGTCTATTTTAGCCTCCTGTAAAATAGAAACTTCTGAAATAAACTTCTTTAAAGGTTTCTTTTCTTCTTTTTTACAAGAAAAGAAGAAAATTGATAATGTACTTAAGAATAATATTTGCTTCATTATGTAGGTTTTCGGTAAATATACAATACTTTTGCAGACTGTTATTTTTATAATATCAGGATTCATGAAGCATTAAATAAGTGTTTCTATCTTTTAATTACAGAATATGAGATTACACAGAAATTTAACCTTTGCAGTAATAGATAGCATTAGAGATATTTTTAATGAAGGTGTTTATGCAGATAAAGCTGTTGAAAAAGCGCTAAGAAGAGACAAACGTTGGGGTTCTAGAGACCGTAAATTTGTTGCAGAAACCATTTACGAAATCGTTAGATGGCAAAGATTATATGCTGAAATAGCTGAAGTGAATGCTCCATATTCTCGTCCTAATCTATGGAGATTATTTTCTGTATGGTGTGTATTAAAAGGTATTCCTTTACCAGATTGGAATCAGATAGAACCTACTCCTTCAAGAAGAATAAAAGGACGCTTTGACGAATTATCAAAAATTAGAAAGTTTAGAGAGTCTGTACCTGATTGGATTGATGAATTAGGAGTTGAAGAGTTAGGAGAAGAGAAATGGACTAAAGAATTAGCTATGCTAAACAAGCAAGCTGAAGTTATTTTAAGAGTTAATACGTTAAAAACAAACAAAAAAGATCTACAAAATAAGCTAAAAGAAGAAAACATAGATACTGTTACCTTACCTGATCACCCAGACGCTATTAAATTAGTAGAAAGAGCCAATGTTTTTAAAACAGAAGCTTTTAAAAATGGTTGGTTCGAAGTACAAGACGCTTCTTCACAATTAGTAGCTGCTTACCTCGATGTAAAACCTGGTATGAAAGTAGTAGATACTTGTGCAGGAGCTGGTGGTAAAACATTGCACTTAGCCTCTTTAATGGAAAACAAAGGCCAACTAATTGCCATGGATATTTACGAAAGTAAATTAAAAAAGTTAAAAGTTCGTGCCAGAAGAGGTGGCGTTCACAATGTAGATACTAGAGTTATTGATTCTACTAAACCTATAAAAAAGTTAATAGGAAAAGCAGATAGGGTTTTAATTGATGCTCCATGTAGTGGTTTAGGTGTTTTAAGACGTAATCCAGATTCTAAATGGAAATTACAACCTGAATTTTTAGATAATATTAGAAAAGTTCAACAAGAAATTTTAGTGAGTTATTCTAGAATGGTTAAGCCAGGCGGAAAGTTAGTATACGCTACCTGTTCGGTTTTACCTTCAGAAAATCAGAATCAAGTAAAAGCTTTTCTTGCTTCTAATGAGGATTTTACATTTATTTCAGATAAAAAAGTACTATCTTCGCAAAGCGGATACGATGGCTTTTATATGGCTTTACTAGAACGCAAAAAATAACAACTAAGAGATTTAGTGGTTTTCATCTCTTTTATTTAATTACTTATATATGAAAAAAATTACCCTATTATTACTTATGGTGGGCTTAGTTGCTCAAGCTCAAATACCAACTGGTTATTACGACCATGCAACGGGAACTGGTTACACGCTAAAAACACAATTAAAAAGAATTGTGAATGATGCTAATGACCCTGAGATCACAGTAAACGAGTATTTACACATGCCACAGTCTTATTCGTCATTATGGACATTATATCAAACTTCTGACGATAGAACAGATGGTTATGTTTGGGAAGTTTATAGCCAATGTAATTTTGTTTTTGGTACCGATCAAGACTCTGGTACAGGTGGTGGTACTGAATGTGATAAATACAACCGAGAACATACCTTTCCTAGAAGTTGGTATGGAGATGGAAGTACACATCCTATGAGAGCAGATGCTTTTCATGTACTACCTAGTGATAAAAAAGTTAATGCAGAAAGAGGGAATTTAGCATATGGTGAGGTTGCTACTGCCAATTACACGTCTAATAATGGTTCTCAAAGAGGTACAAGTAGTATCGCCGGACCAACTGGACAAGTTTTCGAACCAGCTGATGAATTTAAAGGAGATATCGCAAGAGGTTTATTTTATGTAGCCGTGCGTTACGAAGATGAAATTGCTACATGGGAAACAAATGACTCTGATGGTGATAGTATGTTAGATGGTAGTTCTAATAAAGTTTTTGAACAATGGGCTTTAGACATGCTGTACAGCTGGCATATTAACGACCCCGTAAGTCAAAAAGAAATTGACAGAAATAATGATATTTACAATCACCAGAATAACAGAAATCCTTTTATAGACAACCCATTATATGTTGCACAAATATGGGGAAGCGTTTTAGCTACAGAAGATTTCTCTAATACGAATAATGAGTTTAGCATGTTCCCTAACCCATTAAACAACAATATTCTTACTATTAAAAATGCTCAGAATTCAAATGTGTTAATTTTTGATGTATTGGGTAAAAAAGTATTTGAAAAAACAGTTCTAGAAAACACTTCTAGACTAAATTTATCTCAATTAAATAATGGGATGTATTTCGTTCAAATCGAAAATAAAAACAGTTCTGCTATCAAAAAACTAATAAAGAAGTAACAAGCTTTATTAACTATAAATAAGAAAGGGTTAGCAGTTTGCTAACCCTTTCTTATTTATGAAATATAATCTTATAAAAAAAATCTACTATTCCAGAGTCTAAGCTAGCTATAACAAAACGCTTGTTACCTTCTTGTAACCTGTCTGAAATATTTTCTTTAATTATTTATAAAAATTAATTTAACCATTAATACTCTTAATAATTTTACACTTCGAAAATATAAAAAATGTTCTAGTAAAGCGACCGCAAATCACTACTTTTGAAAACGAATGAGTAATACTTATATCATATACAAACCTTTCAACATGCTCAGTCAATTTACAAAAGAAGCTGAGCACCACAACACACTTGCTGATTTAGAGTTTGACTTCCCTAAAGACGTCTATCCAGTGGGCAGATTAGATTCTGATAGCGAAGGTTTATTAATTTTAACAAATGACAAAAGCTTAAACCAAAAGTTACTCAACCCTAAAAACAAAAAACCTAAAATTTATTGGGTTTTCGTAGAAGGTATTCCTTCAGAGGAGTCTCTTAAAAAGTTTAGAAACGGACTTACTATAAGTATCAAAGGAAAAAAACACCAAACAGATAGGGCTAAAGTTAAAAAACTAAAAGAAGTTTCTTTATTACCAATTCGAGTCCCAAATATTATAACCTATAGTCATAAAGAATACTGTTGGCTACAAGTTACTCTTACCGAAGGAAAATACCGTCAAGTACGAAAAATGTGTGCTGCAATAGGTCATCCAGTTTTGCGTTTAGTAAGGGTTGGAATTGCAAATTATACACTAGGAAAAGGTAAATTAAAAAAACTACAACCTGGCTCTGTAAAAGAACTAACAATTAAAATCTAACCAGGTATTAACCCCCATTTATAATAACACGAGTATCAACGCCTCTTTTTCATGTAATAAGAATTTAAGTTTGTTTTACTACTAATCTTAAAAGTAAAAACATGAAAACTGGATTATTTATTGTATCGTATGAAATTTCAACAGATTTATTAGGGGCTCCTTCTTTCGAAGTACATTTAACTGTATCTACTCCAAACGAAAGAGTAAATGGACAAGGTCAAATAACAAATGGATCTATTAACCCACCTTTACAAATTAACACTACTTTATCTGGAGACTATACTTACATGACTGTTATGCCTAATAACTCTCATATTTTAGTTACTGCAGAAGGCTACCCTACTATAAAATGGCCTCCTCATGGAGGAATTGGACCTGTTCTAATGCCAAACACCAAATTACGCATGGTATTAGAAGACAACTGGCAAAAAGGAACCGCTAGCTTTTCGTACTTAGACACAAGTGGTAATTGGCAAGAAGTTAAAGATGCCAAGGTCACAATCTTAAAAAACGAATTAGCTGCAGCAAACTAATTTATATTTTTAACAATTCTTAAAAGCGACTATTTTTAGTCGCTTTTTTTATGGGTAATAATCAAACAAAAATGTATTTTTGCACTTTCGAAATAACAACACAACAAAATCGTTACAATGATTCATTTCTTTGGAAACATCTCAACAAAAGTATTCGCAGTCCAGACTACTAGCGAACTTTCAAACGAAACTATTGAAAAGTTAACTTGGTTATTTGGTAACCAACCTAAAATAAACGCGGCGTCTCTTGACGCCTTTTTTGTTGGTCCTCGTGCCGCTATGATATCTCCTTGGAGTACTAATGCTACTGAGATTACTCAAAATATGGGTATCGATAAAATCATTAGAATTGAAGAATATCAAAGCGTTTCTGAAGATTTTTCAGATTTCGACCCTATGCTTTCTCAAAAATTTAATGGGTTAAATCAAGATATCTACACCATAGATATTCAACCAGAAGAAATCATTGAAATAACAGACATTGCTGCTTATAACCAGCAGGAAGGTTTAGCTTTAAGTGATGAAGAAGTTGAATACTTAGAAGGTTTAGCTACTAAAATAGGTAGAAAACTAACCGACTCTGAAGTATTTGGATTCTCTCAAGTAAATTCAGAACACTGTCGACACAAAATATTTAACGGTACATTTGTTATAGATGGAGAAGAAATGCCTTCTTCTTTATTCAAATTAATAAAGAAAACATCTGCAGAAAATCCTAACAATATTGTTTCTGCGTATAAAGATAATGTCGCTTTTATTAAAGGGCCTAAAGCAACTCAGTTTGCTCCTAAAAGTGCTGACAAACCAGATTACTACGAAGAAAAAGAATTCGAATCAGTAATCTCGTTAAAAGCAGAAACACACAACTTCCCTACTACAGTAGAACCTTTTAATGGTGCAGCAACTGGATCTGGAGGAGAAATTAGAGATCGTTTAGCAGGAGGAAAAGGTTCTTTACCTTTAGCAGGAACTGCAGTTTATATGACATCTTACTCTCGTTTAGAAGAAAACAGACCTTGGGAACAAGCAATGGATGAGCGTAAATGGTTATACCAAACACCAATGGATATCTTAATTAAAGCGTCTAATGGAGCATCAGATTTTGGTAATAAATTTGGTCAACCATTAATTACTGGTTCTGTATTAACTTTTGAACATGAAGAAGATGCTAGAAAATTAGGCTTTGACAAAGTTATTATGCAAGCCGGAGGTATTGGTTATGGTAAGGCAGAACAAGCATTAAAAGATACTCCAGAAAATGGAGACAAAATAGTAATATTAGGTGGTGAAAACTACCGAATTGGTATGGGTGGTGCTGCAGTATCTTCTGCAGATACTGGAGAGTTTAGCTCAGGAATCGAGTTAAATGCTATACAACGTTCTAACCCAGAAATGCAAAAACGTGCTGCTAACGCTGTTAGAGGAATGGTAGAAAGCGATATAAATACTATTGTTTCTATTCACGATCACGGAGCTGGTGGACACTTAAACTGTCTTTCAGAATTAGTAGAAGAAACTGGAGGTAAAATAGACTTAGATAAATTACCTGTCGGTGACCCTACGTTGTCGGCTAAAGAAATTATTGGTAATGAGTCTCAAGAACGTATGGGATTAGTTATTAGTAAAGATAATATTGACACCTTACAACGTATAGCAGAAAGAGAACGTTCTCCTATGTACGAAGTTGGTGATGTTACTAATGACGATCGCTTTACTTTTGAATCGGCTACAAACGGTGAAAAGCCTATGGATTTAGAATTATCAGATATGTTTGGTAGTTCTCCTAAAACCATCATGACCGATTCTTCTGTTACTAGAAACTACGACGACCTAAACTACGATGTAAAAAACATTAACGAATATTTAGAGCAAGTGCTACAATTAGAAGCAGTTGCTTGTAAAGATTGGTTAACTAACAAAGTAGATAGATGTGTTGGTGGTAGAGTTGCTAAACAACAATGTGCCGGACCATTACAACTACCATTAAACAATGTTGGTGTAATGGCTTTAGATTATAAATCTACTGAAGGAATTGCAACTTCTATAGGTCACGCTCCTGTTAGTGCTTTAATTGATCCTCTGGCAGGTAGTAGAAATGCCATTGCAGAATCATTATCAAATATTATTTGGGCTCCTTTAAAAGACGGGTTACAATCGGTTTCGCTTTCAGCTAACTGGATGTGGCCTTGTAAAAACGAAGGAGAAGACGCTCGTTTATACAAAGCCGTAAAAGGCATTTCAGATTTTGCTATCGAATTAGGTATTAACGTTCCTACCGGTAAAGATTCTTTATCAATGAAACAGAAATACCCTAACGAGGAAGTAATTTCTCCTGGTACTGTTGTTATTTCTGCTGCTGCTAACTGTAATGATATTAACAAAGTAGTTGAACCTGTTTTTAAAGCAGGTAAAGGAAACGTTTATTATATTAACTTATCTCAAGATAATTTTAAGTTAGGCGGATCTTCATTTGCTCAAGTAGTCAATAAAATAGGAAACGAAACATCTACTATTAAAGATGCTGCTAAATTCAAAACAGCATTCAACACTATACAAAACTTAATAAAAGATAATAAAATTGTTGCAGGACATGATGTTGCTTCTGGTGGTTTAATTACCACTTTGTTAGAATTATGTTTTGCATCAAACAATATTGGAGCAAACCTAGACTTAACTAAACTAGATGAAGCAGATTCAATTAAAGTATTATTTGCTGAAAATAACGGTATTGTTTTACAAGCTGATTCTAGTATAGAAGAAGTATTGACTCATAACAATGTAGAATTCTTCAATATTGGTGAGGTAACCAATACTAACGAAGTAAATATTATCAACCATACAGAAGCTTTCAATTTTAATGTTTCTGAATTACGTGATACTTGGTTTAGAACATCGGCTTTATTAGACGCTAAGCAATGTGCTAATAATAAAGCAGAAGAGCGTTTCATCAACTATAAGTATCAAGCTTTAGATTACACCTTCCCTACTCACTTTACTGGTAAATTAGCTGATGCTATTGGAACTCCTAAAGGAGATAGGCCAAAGGCTGCTATTATTCGTGAAAAAGGATCGAACTCGGAAAGAGAAATGGCAAACGCTATGTATCTAGCTGGTTTTGATGTAAAGGATGTTCATATGACCGATTTAATATCGGGTCGTGAAACTTTAGAAGACATTCAGTTTATTGGTGCTGTTGGAGGATTCTCTAACTCAGATGTTTTAGGTTCTGCTAAAGGATGGGCTGGAGCATTTAAATACAACGAAAAAGCAAATACGGCGCTAAAGAATTTCTTTGCTAGAAAAGACACCTTATCGGTAGGTATTTGTAACGGAGCACAATTATGGATGGAGTTAGATTTAATTAACCCTGATCATGATGTTCATGGTAAATTAATCCATAACGATTCACAAAAACACGAGAGTAACTTTACCTCTGTAACCATTCAAGAGAACAACTCGGTGATGTTAAAATCTTTAGCTGGAACAAAATTAGGAGTTTGGATTTCTCACGGTGAAGGTAAATTTAACTTGCCAGAAGATGAAGCTAATTATGAAATAGCTGCCAAATATGGTTACAATGGTTATCCAGCTAACCCTAACGGATCTGATTATAACGTAGCGATGATGAGTTCTAAAGACGGTAGGCATTTAGTTACTATGCCACATATTGAACGTTCTATTTTCCAATGGAACTGGGCTCATTATGTAGACGGTAGAAAAGATGAAGTTTCTCCTTGGTTAGAAGCTTTCGTGAATGCTAGAAAATGGATTGAAAATAATTAATACTTTATCAATCATAAAAGTTTATAAATTTAAAGACCTTACCTTTCTGTAAGGTCTTTTTTATCTTTACAATATCTCTAAAACTTCTTCTTATGCATCAATTCATTTCTATAGAAAATAATTTTCAGCAAGTTTTCAATCTAGCTACACAAATCTGGAACGATAATTATCAAGACATGATCTCTCAAGAACAAATAGATTATATGCTTAATTTAATGTATAACCCTGGGCGTATTCAAAAAGATATAGAAGAGGGTTTTGTTTGGGAGTTCATAAAACACAACAATGAAGTTATTGGATATTTAGCTTATGTTATAAAAGAAGACAATCGGGTGTTTTTAAGTAAAATATATTTAAAAAGTTCTGCCCAGGGACTAGGTTTAGGGAAACTTTCATTAAACCGAGTAATAAACTATGCTCAAAACAATAATTGCTCGGCAGTTTATTTAACAGTTAATAGAGGAAATGAAAAAGGCATAAGGGCATATAATAAATTTGGTTTTGAAATTATAGCTGAAGAAGACTTTGATATAGGCAATGGTTTTATAATGGATGATTATATTTTTGAATATAAATTATAAATATATACTATTCATTACTTAGTTTTTATTTACTTATTTATTTGAAAAGTATACTCTTTTTTATAATTTGCATAGTTCACAAACTAACTTCAAACCAATATGACCAAAATTACGCGTCTTTTTGACTTCCCTTATCATCAGTTAGAAAAATACAACTTAAGCAATGCTTTAGTAACTAAATATAACGGAGAATGGATTGCTACTTCTACACAGGAATATATAGATAAAGCAAATGCTATTAGTAGAGGTTTATTAAGATTAGGTGTAAAAGCTAATGACAAAGTAGCTATTATATCTATGACAAATAGAACCGAATGGAACATATGTGATATAGGTATATTACAAACAGGAGCACAAGATGTTCCTATTTACCCTACTATTAGCAAAGAAGATTACGAGTATGTGTTAAATCATAGTGAAGCTAGTTATTGTTTTGTTTCTTGTAAAGAAGTACTAGAAAAAATAAATGCTATCAAAAAAAATGTACCTAGCCTAAAAGAAGTATATTGTTTTGACACTATTGATGGATGTAAAAACTGGACTGAGGTTCTAGATCTCGGTAAAGATGATAGCAATCAAAACGAAGTAGAAGAGAGAAAGAATGCTGTAACAGAAAACGATCTGGCTACATTAATATATACATCTGGAACTACAGGTAGACCAAAAGGTGTTATGTTAAGCCATAAGAATATTGTTAGCAATGCTATGAACAGTGCCACAAGAGTACCAGTAGCTGAAGGTAATGCAAAAGCATTAAGTTTTCTTCCTGTCTGTCACATATACGAAAGAATGCTATTATATATGTACCAATACTTTGGAGTAAGTATTTATTTTGCCGAATCTTTAGAAACGATAAGTGATAACTTAAAAGAAATAAGTCCAGAAGTAATGACTGCTGTTCCTAGACTTTTAGAAAAGGTTTATGATAAAATATATGCTAAAGGAGCAGATTTAACTGGTATCAAGAAAAAATTATTTTTCTGGGCTATAGATTTAGGGTTAGAATATGAGCCTTATGGCGCTAATGGATCATGGTACGAGTTCAAACTCAAAATTGCTAGAAAATTAATCTTTTCTAAGTGGCAAGAAGCACTTGGTGGAAATTTAAAAGTAATTGCTTCTGGTAGTGCCGCTTTACAACCTCGTTTAGCTAGAGTATTTAGAGCTGCTGATATTCCTGTTATGGAAGGATACGGCCTTACCGAAACATCTCCAGTAGTATCTGTAAATGACGAACGCAATAGAGGCTTTAAAATCGGTACAGTCGGTAAATTATTACCAGAAACAGAGGTTAAAATTGCCGAAGATGGAGAAATCTTGGTAAAAGGACCTCAAGTAATGCAAGGTTATTATAAAGATGCTGAAAAAACTGCAGAAGTTTTAAAAGATGGGTATTTCCATACTGGAGATATTGGAGAGATAGACAGTGATGGCTTCTTAAAAATTACCGATCGTAAAAAAGAAATGTTTAAAACTTCAGGTGGTAAGTATGTAGCTCCTCAAGTTTTAGAAAATCAATTCAAACAATCACGCTTTATAGAACAAATAATGGTTGTAGGTGATGGAGAAAAAATGCCTGCCGCTTTAATTCAACCGAATTTTGAATTCATAACAGATTGGGCTGAAATACATAATATTGACTTAGGTAACACTCCTCAAGATCAGATTAGCAACCAACAACTTATCGATAGAATTCAAAAAGAAATTGATGAACACAATGTGAAATTTGGTAAATGGGAACAAGTTAAACGTTTCGAATTAACTCCTGATGTATGGAGTATAGAAGCGGGACATCTTACTCCTACCATGAAAATGAAACGTAAGATCATTAAAGAAAAATACATCGATTTATATAATAAAATATATGGTCATTAAAAAATAAGCCTCCAATTTGGAGGCTTATTTTTTTACAGTAAAGTCAATTAAAAATTTTAACAATCATATTATGCATGCATAGTATTTTTTTGTATATTTGAATGCATAAGTCGAAAATAAATATACAAAAATTTACTAAATGACTGACAATAAAACAATTGATCATGTGTTGCGAGCAACATGGCAAGCTGTGGCAAAGCTTTATAATGAAGAAGCTAGTAAATATGGTGCAACAATGGCTATAGCTTTTACCCTTCTTAATATTGATAAAGAAGGAACCCCTTCTACTTCACTAGGTCCAAAAATGGGTATGGAGGCAACTAGCTTGTCTCGTACACTTAAAAACATGGAAGAAAAAGGGTTAATACTAAGAAAGAAAAACCCAAATGATGGTAGGGGCGTTCTCATATTCTTAACAGAGTACGGTAAAGAAATGAGAAACGTATCTAAAGAAAAAGTAATAGATTTTAATTCTACCATAATTGATTCCATTGGAGAAGATAAAGTAAATACCTTTTATGAGGTAAGTAACCATATAGTCGATTTAATTCAACAAAGAAAAATTTTCACTAAAAGTTAAAAAACAATAAAATGCAAAGACGTATAAAAAAAGTTGCCGTTATTGGTTCTGGTATTATGGGAAGCGGAATTGCTTGTCATTTTGCCAATATAGGTACAGAAGTTTTATTGCTAGATATACTACCACGAGAACTCAATAAAAAAGAAACCGCTAAAGGTTTAAGCTTAGAGGATAAAGAGGTTAGAAACAGATTAGTTAACGATCAATTAACTGCTGCTTTAAAATCGAAGCCCTCTCCTATTTATCATAAAGATTTTGCAAGTAGAATTACTACTGGAAACCTTGAAGATGATTTACATAAAATAGCAGATGTAGATTGGATTATAGAAGTTGTAGTAGAGCGTTTAGACATTAAAAAATCTGTTTTTGAAAAAATTGAAAAATACAGAAAATCAGGTACATTAATTACAACTAATACATCTGGTATTCCTATTCAGTTTATGAATGAAGGAAGAAGTGAAGACTTCCAAAAGCATTTCTGCGGAACTCACTTTTTTAACCCAGCTAGATACTTAAAATTATTCGAGATTATTCCTGGTCCTAATACCTCACAAGAAGTATTAGACTTTTTAAATAGCTACGGAGAGCAGTTTTTAGGAAAAACATCTGTAGTAGCTAAAGATACTCCAGCCTTTATAGGTAACAGAATAGGTATATTTAGTATCATGAGTCTTTTTCATATGGTTAAGGAAATGGACTTAACTATTGAAGAAGTTGATAAGTTAAGTGGACCAGTAATTGGTAGACCTAAATCGGCTACTTTCCGAACAGTCGATGTAGTAGGATTAGATACCTTAGTACACGTTGCTAATGGAATTTATGAAAACTGCTCGAATGACGAAAGACATGACTTGTTCAAGCTTCCAGACTTCATTGACACTATGATTGAGAATAAATGGTTAGGAAGCAAAACAAAACAAGGATTTTATAAAAAAACTGTTAGCCCTGAAGGAAAAAAAGAGATCTTATCATTAGACTTAAACACTTTAGAGTATCGTTCTAAAAAAAGAGCAAGTTTTGCCACCTTAGAATTAACAAAGTCAATAGACAATGTAATAGATCGTTTTAAAGTTTTAGTTTCTGGTAAAGATAAAGCAGGTGAATTTTATCGAAAAAATTTATCAGCTTTATTTGCATATGTATCTAACAGAATACCAGAAATAGCAGATAATTTATACCAGATAGATGATGCTATGAAAGCAGGTTTTGGTTGGGAACACGGTCCTTTCCAGATTTGGGATGCAATAGGTGTCGAAAAAGCTATTGAAATGATGAAGGCTGAAGGTTATGAACCAGCAGCTTGGGTAACAGATATGATTGAAGCTGGTAATACTAGTTTTTACACAGTAAAAGACGGAGCTACATATTGCTATGATATAGCTTCGAAGTCTCAAAAGAAAAAACCTGGTCAAGATTCATTTATCATTTTAGATAATATTAGAAAAACTAATGAAGTTTACAAAAACTCTGGAGTTGTTGTAGAAGATTTAGGAGACGGTATTTTAAACTGTGAATTCCAATCTAAAATGAATTCTATTGGTGGTGATGTTTTAACAGGAATTAATAAAGCAATTGATTTAGCTGAAAAAGATTACCAAGGTTTAGTTATTGGAAACCAAGGAGCTAATTTCTCTGTAGGTGCCAATATTGGAATGATTTTTATGTTAGCCGTAGAGCAAGAGTATGATGAAATGAATATGGCTATTAAGTATTTCCAAGACACCACAATGCGTTTACGCTATTCATCTATTCCAACCGTTGTCGCCCCTCACGGAATGACATTAGGAGGAGGATGTGAGTTGGCTTTACATGCAGATAAAGTAGTAGCTGCTGCAGAGACTTACATTGGTTTAGTAGAATTTGGTGTAGGAGTTATACCAGGTGGAGGTGGTTCTAAAGAAATGGCTTTAAGAGCATCAGACACTTTTGCTAAAGGAGATGTTGAGTTAAATAGATTACAGGAATACTTCTTGACCGTTGGTATGGCTAAAGTAGCAACTTCTGCATATGAAGCTTACGATTTAGGTTTGTTACAAAAAGGAAAAGACCTAGTTGTAGTTAACAAAGATAGACAAATAGCTGTTGCAAAAGCGCACGCTAAATTAATGGCTGAGTCTGGTTACACTCAACCGGTAAGACGTAAAGATGTAAAAGTATTAGGAAAGCAAGCTTTAGGAATGTTCTTAGTAGGAACAGACTCTATGCAAGCAAGTAATTATATCTCAGAGCATGATCAGAAAATTGCTAATAAACTAGCTTACGTAATGGCTGGAGGTGATTTATCTGAGCCTACTAAAGTTTCTGAACAATATTTATTAGATCTAGAAAGAGAAGCTTTTATGAGTTTATGTACAGAACGAAAAACCTTAGAGCGTTTAGAACACATGTTAAAAAAAGGTAAACCACTTCGCAATTAGTAATTGCGATTAGTATTGAGATATTAGTAATAAGTAGTTAGAAATGCATAAAGTTGAAGAGTTAATCATTTGGAAAAAGTCAATTCTATTGGCTAAACTAACTTATCAATTAGTTTCTGAATTACCTTCATCTGAAAAATTCGGACTAACATCTCAAATAAAAAGGAGTGTTACTTCAATTCCTTCTAATATAGCTGAAGGAGCTGGCAGGAATTCTCAAAAAGAATTTAAACACTTTTTAAGCGTAGCAAATGGGTCTGCATATGAATTACAGACACAATTAATTTTAATAATAGAATTAAACCTAATTGATAAAAATAAAGTACAACCAATTATTGAACTGTGTATTGAAATACAAAAAATGAATTATGCTTTTCAACAAAAGTTATAACATTAATTACTCAATACTATAATCTCAATACTCAATACTAAAAATATGAAAACCGCATATATAGTTAAAGGATATAGAACAGCTGTAGGTAAAGCACCTAAAGGATTGTTCAGATTTAAAAGAGCCGATGAGTTAGCTGCAGAGACCATCGATTATATGATGAAACAGTTACCAGAATTCGATAAAAAACGAATTGACGATGTTATTGTAGGTAATGCAATGCCAGAAGGTTCTCAAGGATTAAACATGGGACGTTTAATATCTCTTATGGGATTAAAAGTAGAAGATGTTCCTGGAGTTACCGTAAACCGTTTCTGCTCTTCAGGATTAGAAACTATTGGTATGGCTGTTGCTAAAATACAAGCTGGTATGGCCGATTGTATTATTGCTGGAGGGGCAGAAAGCATGAGTTCTGTACCTATGACAGGATTTAAACCAGAGTTAAATTACGATATCATTAATGCTGGTCATGAAGATTATTATTGGGGAATGGGAAATACTGCAGAAGCAGTAGCCAACGAATTCAACATATCCAGAACAGATCAAGATGAGTTTGCTTACAACTCGCATATGAAAGCCTTAAAGGCTCAAGCCGAAGACCGTTTTCAAGATCAAATAGTTCCTATTACTGTACATCAGAACTTTTTAGATGAAAATGGTAAAAAGGTATCTAAATCTTATACCGTTAATAAAGATGAAGGACCAAGAAAGGGAACTAACAAAGAAGCACTTGCAAAACTTAGAGCGGTATTCGCTCAAGGTGGTAGTGTTACAGCTGGTAATTCGTCTCAAATGAGTGATGGTGCTGCCTTTGTAATGGTAATGAGTGAGGATATGGTTAAAGAGTTAAACATTGAGCCTATTGCTAGAATGGTAAGTTATGCCGCAGCAGGTGTGCCGCCTAGAATTATGGGTATTGGTCCGGTTGCAGCTATTCCTAAAGCATTGAAGCAAGCAGGATTACAACAAAACGACATCGATTTAATAGAATTGAATGAAGCATTTGCTTCTCAATCTTTAGCGGTAATAAGAGAGCTAAATTTAAACTCAGATATTATTAATGTAAATGGAGGAGCTATTGCTTTGGGCCACCCATTAGGTTGTACAGGAGCTAAGTTATCGGTTCAGTTATTTGATGAGATGCGCAAGCGTAATCAGCAAAACAAATACGGTATGGTTACTATGTGTGTTGGTACCGGACAAGGAGCTGCTGGAATTTTTGAATTTTTAAAATAATCAATCAAGAAATAATCATGGAAGAAAAAGATATATTAAGAGGCGGACAATTTTTAGTTAAAGAAACACCTTGTGAAGATGTGTTTACTCCCGAAGATTTTTCGGAGGAACAACAAATGATGAAGGAAGCGGTTAAGGAGTTTAACGATCGTGAAATTATTCCACATAAAAACAGGTTCGAGAATAAAGATTATGCATTAACCGAAGAGGTAATGCGTAAAGCAGGAGAATTAGGCTTTTTAGGAGTTGCCGTACCAGAAGCTTATGGCGGATTAGGAATGGGATTTGTTTCTACAATGCTTACTTGCGATTATATTTCTAGTGGTACTGGTTCTTTTAGTACAGCTTTTGGTGCCCACACAGGTATTGGTACTATGCCAATAACTTTATATGGTACAGAAGAGCAAAAGAAAAAATACGTGCCTAAATTAGCTACTGGAGAGTGGTTTGGTGCTTACTGCTTAACAGAACCAGGAGCTGGGTCTGATGCTAATTCTGGTAAAACTACCGCTACACTTTCTGAAGACGGTAAAAGCTATAAGATTAACGGACAGAAAATGTGGATCTCTAATGCAGGTTTCTGTAATATTATGATTGTTTTTGCTCGTATAGAAGACGATAAAAACATTACAGGTTTTATTGTAGAGTACGATAAAAATAATCCTAACGGAGTAACTTTAGGAGAAGAAGAACACAAATTAGGTATTAGAGCATCTTCTACTCGCCAGGTTTTCTTTAGTGATACGGTTGTACCTGTAGAAAATATGTTATCTACCAGAGGTAACGGATTTAAAATAGCTATGAATGCACTTAATGTAGGACGTATTAAATTGGCTGCTGCTTGTTTAGACTCTCAAAGAAGAATTACTACAGAAGCAGTAAAATACGCTACAGAACGTAAGCAGTTTAAAACTCCTATTGCAGAGTTTGGAGCTATAAAATTGAAGCTAGCAGAAATGGCAACCAACGCTTATGTTGGTGAATCTGCAAGTTATAGAGCTGCTAAAAATATAGAAGATAGAATTGCAATACGTGAAGCTTCAGGTAACACACACCAAGAAGCTGAGCTAAAAGGAGTAGAAGAATATGCTATAGAATGTTCTATTTTAAAAGTAGCGGTTTCTGAAGATGTACAGAATTGTGCAGACGAAGGTATACAAATATTTGGAGGTATGGGATTCTCTGAAGAAACTCCAATGGAAGCTGCTTGGCGTGATGCTAGAATTGCAAGAATCTACGAAGGTACTAACGAAATTAACCGTATGCTTTCTGTAGGTATGTTAATTAAGAAAGCTATGAAAGGGCACGTAGATTTATTAAATCCAGCCATGAAAGTAGCCGATGAGTTAACGGGTATACCAAGTTTTGAAACTCCAGATTTCTCAGAATTATTTTCAGAAGAAAAAGAATTAATAGCAAAGCTTAAAAAGGTGTTTTTAATGGTAGCTGGAGCAGCAATACAAAAGTTTGGTCCAGATATAGAAAAACACCAACAGTTATTAACAGCTGCTTCTAATATTCTAATAGAGATATACATGGCAGAATCGGCAATACTTAGAACTGAGAAGAATGCTAAGAGATTTGGACAAGAATCTCAAGAACATCAAATAGCTATGACGCAGTTATACTTGTATAATGCAGTAGATATTATTACCAAAAATGCTAAAGAAGGAATTATTTCTTTTGCAGAAGGAGACGAGCAACGTATGATGCTTATGGGGTTAAAACGTTTTACAAAGTACTACAACATGCCTAATGTAGTAGCCTTACGTACTCAAATAGCAAATAAATTAAATGAAGAAAACGCGTATTGCTTCTAGAATACGCATGTTTATTTTTAGTTGGTAAAGCCTATTCAGAAAAGAATAGGCTTTTCATTTTCTTAAGTTTTGTAAGAATTATTACCTTTGAACATAAATAGAACTAAACTGAGGCATCCCTTAACAAATAAGCAGAATAAAGCCAAAAATCTCTTATATAAACAATTTTTACAACATTTAAATCCAAATATTACTAATGAAAAAACTGAATTTATTACTTACATTCTTTATTGGGCTCCTTTTATTTTTATCATGTTCGTCTGACAACGATAATTCTAATGATATAATAATCGGCAAATGGAAATTAATTGAAAAATATGAATCAGACATCCAAGTAAGTCCAGATGAATGTCTACTATTTTGGTATGATGAGTATAAGGCAGATAAATCAATATTGAGTAATTATATTGATTCTGTTGACTATCCAGATGATTGTTTTATAGAGGCTGAATTAGGTTGGACATGGAAAAATATTGGAAATAATAAGTACTTAATTAAACATGTAAATAATAATTATGGTGTTGAATACATCATCTATAAGGAAGGTGCTAATCTAGTAATGGAACACCCAGATGATATAACAAAAACTGTTTACGAACCTTATTAAAATGTTAAATGATTGCTATTATTATTTGCAACTATTCTTACACGAACAGTTGCAATAATATAATAATCAAACGAATACATTTTAACTATTTAAAAAAAGGAAATTATTGGGTTATACTAAATAATCTTATCGCTGATTATTATTGTAATAGGGAATACTGAACCGTTTGAATTTGAAAATGAAATACAACTATGTATAACCAAAAATTACTGTGAATTCGACTACCTTTCGACTCCGCATAGGTCAGGCTAAAATCTACTCGAAGTTGCTAAATATAACTCCTTAACCAAAACAGTACAAAACTAACAGCTATACAAAGTTGTTTCCAAACTTATGAACTAAGTAAAATTGAGTAAATGGATAAAATTCTAAACTAAATAAAAAGGAATTAGTTCCACCTAAAATAAAATAAGAAAAAAAGCATTAAAAATTTATCCGAATTAAGATAACACAAAGAGCAATCAAGTAAAACAAACTCATAAATGGCAGCTAATCTATTTTATCTAATAAGCAATTAAACAGACCTTGAAAAAAGTAACAGAATTATATAATGAAAAAGAAAGAACTACATAAACATGACAACTAAACTTAAAATATTAATTTTACTCTTTATCCTGATTGTAAGTTGCAAACAAGATGTTAAAATAGATCTTGAAAAAAATAATTATATCGAGGTCAAAAAAGAGAAGTTGCCTCAAATTAGTATTCTTGGAACTTTTCATTTTGCCAATACATCTGACTATTCTGCAATAGTTATCGAAGACTTAGACACCCAAAAAAGACAGTCTGAGTTGAATAATTTAGTTGATAATTTATCCAAGTTTAGACCAACAAAAATTTTGGTGGAAAGGGAACCCTCTTTCACAGATACACTAACACTAAGGCTGAAAGAATATAAAAATGGTAATTATGTACTTCCAAAAAATGAACTTTACCAATTAGGTTTTAGGCTGGCAAAAAAACTTGACTTAGACACAATTTTTGGTGTAGACCATCAAATGGGACTTGGCGACCAAGAGCTAGTAACATTTTTGCAAGAAAATCAACTCATGGAAAATTTTTCCGAAATCATACAAGCTGCTAAAGTTTGGGCAAATCAAGAAACAGAGTATTTAAAAACACATACCTTGGGTCAAACTTTAGAGAATTTGAACGGCTTGAAATCAGATAAATTTAATCGAAACCTATATTTAGAAAGTATTTTAAATGTTACTGATAAAGGAAATTCACCTGCTTCTAATTATGTATCTAATTGGTACAAAAGGAACATTTTTATTAAAAAAAACATTGATGATTTGATTGAGGAAAATGACCGAATTCTTTTAATTATTGGTGCTGGTCATAGTTCCATATTGAAAGATTTCTATAGGGGTTCTTCTAAAGTTAACTACGTTGAATTGAACAACCTAACGGAATAAGAGTGTAGAACCACTAAGTATTTAAAACAATTATTTTCTTTAAAAATTAGTTATTCTCACTGTTCAAGCTAGTAAACACAAGTATTCTTCCACTAAAATCAAAACCAGATTAATAAGCTCAAGGAATTGATTAAACTAAAGAATAACACAAGCCTTTTTAACTATTTTAGTACAATAACTAGCTATACATAAAGTAACTAACTATAGATTAACAACCACACTTCCAACAAATGACAATCAAATTGAATTTTTTAATATTATTTAAGCTATTGATTTTATTAACCTCTTGTAATGGGCATTCTTCCAAAAAGCTGGTTAACAATAAAATGATTACAAAAGGAGATATTGTAACAAAGCTTGGAAAAAATATTATGGTTGTGTACCAAGATAGAAACAATATTTATTGGTTTGGTAGTTGGGAAGAAGGTGTATATAAATATGACGGAAAAACTTTGGTTAACTATACTACAAAACACGGATTACCAAACAATAGAATAGACGAAATAAAAGAAGATAAGTTAGGGCACATATACTTCACGAGTTGTCACCCAAAATCTTCCGTAACTAAATTCGACGGAAATTCATTTACAATATTATCAGCAACTCCGAGCAATAATTGGCAACTCAATTCCTCTGATTTATGGTTTAGAAACGCTTACGGAACAGAAAAAGTATATCGGTTTGACGGAACAACTTTACACGAGTTAACCATCCCTAAACCACCAAACCTCAACAATTCTTTTGAAATCTATAGTATTTACTCCGATAAGCAAGAAAACATTTGGTTTGGCACTAACCCTTCTGGCGTTTGTCGATATAATGGAAAATCATTTGACTGGATTAAGGAAGATGATGTGACAGAATTTCGTAATGAAGGGGCTAATGGTGTGCGTTCTATTACTGAAGACAAAAATGGTGATTTTTGGTTCAATACAGAATATCGCTATAGTATCTACAATAGCAAAACATTGACGGATGATAAATTTTACACAAGACACAAAAGTATAGGAGAGTTAAATGGAATAAAAGATAGTGGTTTAAACGAGTATCTGTCTACAGTTAGAGATCATGATAATAATTTATGGTTTGTAACTTATCTAGATGGTGTTTGGAAATATGATGGAGAAAAAACCACTCATTATTCCATTAAAGATGAATCCAAACAAATAACTCTGTTTAGTATTTACAAAGACAACAATAACATTCTTTGGCTTGGCACTCATAAAAATGGAGTATATAAATTTAATGGGATGGAATTTGAAAAATTCACAATTTGACGAATAAAAAAGTGTTACAGATAACCGTATAAAATAAAAGTCTAATCAATAAAAAAGTTGTGGGTTTGCACAATTAATTAACTACTAACATGAAAAAAATCACTTGCACATTAATAGTCTTAATTTCTTGTATAATAGGTTGTAAACAAGAAAAGATTCAAATGCAAAAAAACAAAAACTCAATTTCGATATCTATAGACGATAGAGTTGAACTACTAAGGGTTGCCTATTTTTTAGCTATAGAAGACAGCATTGACACAAAAATAAAACCCTGTAAAACAGACTTTTATAAACAAAACTACGAGATCTACAAAAAATATATAAAACACCCATTAGTTCAAAAAATTGGTACAGGTGATGAATGGAATGCCGACCTACCTACCGTTGCTCTTTGTCTTGATAAAAATTTAAAACCAAAAGAAAATATTAACTTCAAAGAAATTACTGAGCAATTTGGTTGGTATGGAAAAAACATCGACTCATTATCTAAATTATTAATCGATTTTAAAAAGACAATAGCATTTAAAAATGATTATAATGTAAATTTTAAACCCTTTAAAGATTCTCTACAATCAAATAAAATAACAGAAAAACTAAATCGTTTTTACAGAACAAACAAAAAAACCAACTTAAAAATATTGTTTGACCCTTTGAATAGAATTACGAACAAAGCCATTACTTTTACAAATAACCCTGAAAACGAAAGGTTATTTCTGATAACTTACTTGTGTGATGAGCCTAATAATTCTACAAAGCCATTAGAGCTAAAATGGAACGAAGACTACAGAAGAATCGTAATTCACGAAAATAGCCATATTTATACAGATGCATTATTCGAAAAGTATTACGACACTAAATTCGATTCATTAGTTAATCAAGAAAAATTTAAGAACGAATACCACGATATTGATGAAATTATGGTTCGCGGAATTACTGCCAAAATATTAGAATTAAATTATGGGCAGAAAATTGGAGAAGATGAAATTAATCATCAACCAAAAAATTCAAGAATAGTTTATAATTACTTAAACAAGTATATTAAAAATGATGAAATGGACTTTGAACAAGTTTATAAAGAGATTATGGAACAGTTAAAGAAAAAATACAACTAATTATATTTTTTTACTCAGTTATATTAGAAAACAATGTAATATAATATCAAAATAACTCTTATAATTCAGAGTTATTCTAAAGCTAGAAAAAAACAACTTGTACTATACTCTATAATGGTATATAAAACGATTGTATTGAAATAATATTATTTTTTATCTATCGTAGCAAACTTCAATAAATCATTATTTATAGCGTACTGTATAAGTTGTTTTTTACCTCCACTACCCGATATATTGAGCACTTTCTTTATTTGGTAAATATGAGCCTGAAACCCATCTACACTAATATGCATCGCATTGGCCATTTCTGTGTAAGACATAACAGATCCGCAAACACCTAAATTAGCCAACACTTCTTTCTGTCTGTCCGACAGTTCTACTTTTGCTGATTTTTTTAGTTGCTTGTATTTCTTTTTACGTTTACTTATTTCTACTTTTAAATGTTTAATAGTGTCTAAATGACTTTCGTTCGCTATTTTTAAAATAGCTTTATCTTTTTTTAACTCGGTTAAAGAAATTTTTAACTGAGCCAATTCTGTTTGTTGTTCTTCTTTTTCAGCTAAAAGTTTCCAGCTATACAACAAAATCGTAAACAATAACACAAATAAAAATTTAAACGATAAAGCCGTAATTACTCCAATTAAAGACCAAGACTCTATATTCATTATTTGTTCTGCCATATGACTTGGTACAATTCTATGTATAACGGCTATTAAAATTAATAAAAATAGAGCTATAGTAGGTAAATACATAAACCTCATTCCTCTATTTCTAAATGCCTTGTTTAATTCGTTTAATAATGCAAAAGCTACTATTAAAGAAATAGGAATATCTATTAACCAAATAACACTATTACTTGATGCATTGGTATTAGTAGAAAATGATAACACAAAAACAGAGGCTAACATTACTAAAATACCTCCAAAAATGATAAAGACTTCTTTTTCTGAAAAACGCTGAATAATTTGAATAGCTAGATTGCGCTTACCTCTATGCTCTATAGAAGGTAATGACATTAAAATAAATAGTGAGTTTAATAACGAAAAGAAAACTCCACAACTTACCAGTATTTTATCGTTGGTTTGTAAACCAACTATGTGAATTAAAACTATGTTGATTAAAGCTCCTAATCCCCATGAAAAAATTGCCAAACCAAACCATTTTATACCCTGCAATGAAGTTAATGATGCATCTCTTTTTTGCTCTTTGTAATAAATACGATGTATTACAAAAGCAGTTATAATACAAACAAGAGCTGTTACATAATTAACTATAGTTATTGACATTGGTTGAATTTAATTGCCTACTAAGTTACAGTAATTTTATAAATAGAAAAGACCTCATGAATATGAATCATAAGGTCTTTTAATATTTTTGTAAATATAGACTACATATTTCTTCTGTATTGCCCTCCTACTTCAAATAAAGCTTCAGTAATAACTCCTAAAGAGGCAACTTTACATACATCCATCAGCTTCTCAAAAATGTTTTCGTTATTAATTGCAGCTCTTTGTAGGTCTTTCAACATATCTTTAGTGTCGTGCATTTTATGTAAATCTGCCAACATATCTATTTGATATTTCTTTTCTTCTTCAGTTGCACGAATTACTTCGTCTGGTGTAACTGTAGGAGAACCTTCTTTACTCAAGAACGTATTCACTCCTATAATTGGGAAGTCTCCATTGTGTTTTAAAGTTTCATAGTACAAACTCTCTTCTTGTATTTTAGAACGCTGATACATAGTTTCCATAGCTCCTAAAACTCCACCTCTTTCTGTTATTCTATCAAACTCTGCCAATACAGCTTCTTCTACTAAGTCGGTTAACTCTTCTATAATAAAGGAACCTTGAATAGGGTTTTCATTTTTAGTTAAACCAAGTTCTTTGTTAATAATTAACTGAATGGCCATTGCCCTACGTACAGATGCTTCAGTAGGTGTTGTTATAGCTTCATCATATGCATTGGTATGTAATGAGTTACAATTATCGTAAATAGCATATAATGCCTGTAAAGTTGTACGTATATCATTAAAGTCAATTTCTTGAGCATGTAACGATCGTCCAGAAGTCTGGATATGATACTTTAACATTTGAGCTCTAGGATTAGCACCATATTTATATTTTAGTGCTTTTGCCCAAATTTTACGAGCAACTCTACCTATTACTGCATATTCTGGATCGATACCATTAGAGAAAAAGAATGATAAGTTTGGCCCAAACTTATTAATATCCATACCTCTACTTAAGTAGTATTCTACATATGTAAATCCGTTAGCCAACGTTAATGCTAACTGTGTTACAGGGTTTGCACCTGCTTCTGCAATATGGTAACCAGATATAGAAACCGAATAGAAGTTACGCACATTCTTCTCGATGAAATACTCCTGAACATCTCCCATCAATCTCAATGCAAATTCTGTAGAGAAAATACACGTGTTTTGAGCTTGATCTTCTTTTAAAATATCTGCTTGAACAGTACCACGAACAGCACTTAATGTTTTTGTTTTTATTTCTTGGTAAATAGCTGCAGGTAATACCATATCTCCTGTTACTCCTAATAAAAATAATCCTAAACCATTATTTCCTTCAGGTAACTCTCCTTGATACTGAGGTCTAGCTACTCCTTTGGCCTTATATATTTTTTCAATCTTAGCTGTAACTTCTGCTTCTAAACCATTTTCCTTAATATACTTCTCACACTGTTGGTCTATAGCCGCATTCATAAAGAAACCTAGCAACATAGGTGCTGGTCCATTAATTGTCATAGACACAGAAGTGGTTGGCGCAGCTAAATCAAATCCAGAATATAATTTTTTAGCATCATCTAAACAGCAAATAGAAACTCCAGCATTACCTATTTTACCATAAATATCTGGTCTTACCCCTGGGTCGTTACCATATAGAGTAACCGAATCAAAAGCAGTAGATAAACGAGCAGCTGGCATACCTGCACTTACATAATGAAAACGCTTGTTGGTTCGCTCTGGCCCACCTTCTCCGGCAAACATACGCGAAGGATCTTCTCCGGTACGCTTAAAAGGATACAATCCTGATGCATATGGGAATTCTCCTGGCACATTTTCTTGTAAACACCATCCTAAAATGTCTCCCCAAGCTGTATATTTTGGTAAAGCAACTTTAGGAATTTGAGTGTGAGATAAAGACTCACTATGAGTTTGTATTTTTATTTCTTTATCACGAACCTTAAATGAATAAATTGGTTGCTTATAATTATTTACTTTTTCATCCCAACCAACAATAATTTCCCAGTTATAAGGGTCTAAATCCATTTTAACTCTGTCAAACTGAGCAACCAATAATCGTAAAAAGTCTTTATTTTCTTCAGATACATTTTCAGTTGATTCATTCGCTATTCCAGATTTATCTAAAGCAACTTTACCTTCTACAACTGTTTCTATTGTTTTATATATACCATATAACTTCTGAGCTACTTCTTTTTGAGCTGAAGCTTTTGTATCGTAGTTTCTATTATTCTCAGCTATTTCAGATAAATAACGAACTCTACTAGGAGGAATTACAAATATCTTTTCAGACATTTCTTTTGTAATTTCAAACGAAGATTTTAAATCTGCTCCTGATTTTTCTACCAATTTGTCCATGATAGATTTATACAAAGAATTCATTCCCGGATCATTAAACTGAGAAGCAATAGTACCAAATACTGGCATATCATCCATATGCGTATCCCAAAGATTATTGTTACGCATATATTGTTTTTTAACATCTCTTAATGCATCAAGTGCTCCACGTTTATCAAACTTGTTAATTGCTACTAAGTCTGCAAAGTCTAGCATGTCTATTTTCTCTAACTGTGTAGCAGCACCAAATTCTGGTGTCATTACATATAAAGAAGTATCTGAATGTTCGATAATTTCTGTATCAGATTGACCAATACCAGAAGTTTCTAAAATAATTAAATCGAATTGAGCTGCTTTTAAAACTTCAATAGCTTGACTAACATATTTTGATAAAGCTAGGTTGGACTGACGAGTTGCCAATGAACGCATATATACTCGCTTGTTATTAATAGCGTTCATACGAATTCTATCTCCTAATAACGCTCCTCCTGTTTTACGTTTAGATGGATCTACCGAGATCAACCCAATTGTTTTTTCTGGGAAATCAATTAAAAATCGTCGAACCAATTCATCAACCAAAGATGATTTTCCTGCTCCACCTGTACCAGTAATACCTAGAACAGGAGTTTTACAATCTTTATTCTTTTCTTGTATTTGAGATAATGTATCGTGTGCTACTTCTGGGAAATTTTCTGCAGAAGAAATAACACGAGCAATCGCTCCAATTTCTTTGTCTGCTAAATGGTTTATTTCTCCATTTAATACATCTCCAATAGCAAAATCAGATTTTTCTACTAGGTCATTTATCATCCCCTGTAATCCCATTTCTCTTCCGTCATCTGGAGAATAAATACGGGTAATACCATAATCCATTAAATCCTTAATTTCTTCTGGTAAAATTACACCACCTCCTCCACCGAAGATTTTTATATGACCTGCTCCTCTTTCTTTAAGCAAATCGTACATATACTTAAAGTATTCATTATGTCCTCCTTGGTAAGAGGTTATTGCAATAGCATTTGCATCTTCTTGTATAGCACAGTTTACAACTTCGTCTACACTCCTATCATGTCCTAAATGAATTACTTCTACTCCAGTTGTTTGAATAATTCTACGCATAATATTAATAGCGGCATCATGCCCATCAAATAAGGCAGCTGCCGTAACAATACGTATTTTATGTTTAGGTTTATAGGGTGTTGCTTGTATCATTTGTATTAAATCTTATTTCCTAAAATCTAGGAATCATTATACATATTAAGTTATAAAAACGCTTACTCACAATTAATAAAATGCGAATAAACCAAAAGCTATAGCTTTTGTGGCTTGCAATTTACGGAATTCTTAGTTATTTTCAATAATTAGTAATAATAATATAAGGACAAGCTATTGAGTATACTTCGGTATAGAATTTGTATTTTTATACTCAATTAAATAATTAGATAGTATGTTACGTAAACTTTTTGCCGTTGGGGCTTTATTTTTAGGAGTTAGTTGTGCTGAATTACAACAAGTTGTGGATAATTTACCTCAACAAACAGATGGTGTATTGAGTAATGCCGATATTGCTTCAGGATTAAGGCAAGCTTTGGATTTTGGAATAGACAAGCAAGTTTCTAAACTAACACAAAAAGATGGTTTCTTTAAAAACGAATTAGTTAAAATTTTATTACCAGAAGAATTACAAAAAGTAGATAAAGGGTTACGAGATATTGGTTTAAGTAATTTAGCAGATGAAGGATTAAAAGTACTGAACAGGGCAGCAGAAGATGCTGTTGGCGAAGCCACACCTATTTTTGTAAATGCAGTAAAAGATATTACTTTTAACGATGCCAAAAATATTTTATTAGGGCAAGACAATGCTGCTACTAACTATTTAGAAGGTAAGACTCAGAATGATTTATACACTAAATTCAATCCGGTTATTAAAAACTCTTTTGCTAAGGTAGGTGCAGATCAAATTTGGTCTAACATTATTACTAAATACAATAGCATTCCTTTTACCAAAGATGTTAATCCAGACCTAACAGACTACACCACTACTCAAGCATTAAATGGAGTTTATAAAATGATTGCTCTAGAAGAAAAGGAAATAAGAACAAAAGTAGGAGCAAGAACTACTACGCTTTTACAAAAGGTGTTTAAATTACAAGATTAAATAAAAATATATTTAACTAGACAACTTGAGCAAATATAAGATTGATAAGGTTGAATTTTAACACAGACCATAGTTATAAATTACGGATTAATTCACTTCTAAGCTTTTGATGACGTAGAAACTATCATTTTTTAAGAGTAATGAATTATTTCTGTCAAAAGTTAAGTATTAAAACAATAGTAGTATCTTCAATTAATAAAAAGTAAAAATGAAAGTTACCGCAGAAAAAAATGAAAAAGTTGCAAATATGATTTTTGCATCTATATATCCGCTTTATTGGAATAGATTAGAAAAAAACGGTAGAACTAAGGAAGAATTTCATCAGGTTTTGCATTGGTTTACTGGTTTTAACGATGAACAATTACAAAAGATGATTGATGAAAAAGCAACCTTTAAAACATTTTTTCAAAAAGCAAAGATTCATTCCAATGCACATCTGATTAAAGGTGTTGTTTGTGGTTATAGAATTGAAGAAATTGAAGATGAATTTGAAGTTTATAAAAAATGTAGGCAAATGGAAAAGCTAATAGATGAATTAGCCAAAGGCCGAAAAATGGAGAAAATTTTAAGAAAAGAAAAATAATCCGTTTTGGTTACTATTAATCCTTTCCAACTTCTTTCTTTGAGAATAGAAAAGATTATTTAAAATAAATATGTAGGCTATTTATACTTTTACTCATGAAAAAAATAATACCTCTTTTAATCTTATCAACTATATTAGTCAACTGTACAAACTCTAAAGTTGAAAACGACACAATTCAAGAGCTAAATTTAGTAAAGAAAGAAAGAGATAATCTTCAAGAAAATATCCATAAAGTTAAGGCTTCTCAACATCATAAAATAGCTAGTTTTTTAACCTTTCAAGAAGAAAATGCTGAACAAGCCATGAATTTTTATATAAATTTATTTAATAATTCTAAAGTTATCAGCTTGAAAAGGTGGGGAAAGAATTCCTCTGGAAAAGAAGGAAGCATCATGCATGCTACTTTTAAGTTGAATAATAAACTTTTTATGTGTAGTGATAGCCCTATAAAGCATAATTGGGATTTTACACCTGCTGTTTCTAATTATGTCGAATGTGAAAATGAGCAAGAACTATCTAAACTGTTTATTAAACTATCTGAAAAAGGAAAGGTTATGATGCCGTTAAACAATTATGGCTTTAGTACAAAGTTTGGTTTTGTTGAAGATCAATTTGGAGTTTCTTGGCAATTAAATTTAAAATAAATGCCTGAAAGACCTCTACTTTATTTTAAAAATGATACTGAATGGTACAACTGGCTTTTAAAAAACCACAATTGTTCTAAAGGAGTAGATTTGGTTTTATATAAAGTTTCTAGCCCTCAACCAAGTATGCGTTGGGAAGAAGCTGTACAGGTAGCTCTATGTTTTGGTTGGATTGATTCTACTGTAAAAAAAATAAATGAAGAAAAAAGGAAACAATACTTCTGCCCTAGAAAACCTAAAAGTGTATGGAGCAAATTAAACAAAACTTACATACAAAAATTAATTAAGGATAATAAAATGCATAGCGCTGGTTTATCTGTTATCAATGCCGCTAAAAAAGATAAATCTTGGTTTGCACTAGATGATGTAGAAAATTTAATCATTCCAGAAGATTTACAAAATGCCTTTAATATTAACTGTAAGGCTTACAATAATTATTTAAACTTTAGCCCTTCTTACCAAAAAGGGTACTTATACTGGTTATTTTCTGCAAAAAAAGAGGATACTCGTTTAAAACGAATTGCTGAAATTATAAATCTTTGTAAAAAAAACATCAAAACAAGAAATAATTTTTAACCTATTCTCTTGCAAATCAATAAGTTATTTTTTATATTTATTTTATTAAGTGAATTATTGAGCATTATACAGTAGAGATGTTTACTGATAAACCATAGGCAACATATAATTCACTATAGCAGAATAGCTAGTTAAAAAGGCTTTAGAGCTTGTTGGTGGTATCTACTTTGCGAAGTCATACCTCAGCACAAGTTAACTCAGTTATCACTGCTGGAAGCCGTATCAAAGTTTATTACATTGATATGGCTTTTTTTTATTATTAGATTTTTGTTTTAAATAAAAAAGCAGCCCTTAGGCTGCTTTGATAATCTATAAAACTTTTTTGTGATTAGAACTTTAGTTTTAATAATAATTCAGGACCTCCTGTTGTTACTTCATTAACATCAGATGTGGTAAATTCATAAGCAAACCCTAAGTCTAAAGTCTCTGCTACTTGAAAAGTAGCTAAAAGAGATGCAGAATCATTTAACCTATAGTTACCTCCTAATTCAAACTTATCGTAGAAACGAGCAGAAAGACTTGCATCTAATCCAAAAGGAGAACCTC
Organism: Pseudofulvibacter geojedonensis; assembly: GCF_042675745.1. Lineage (NCBI taxonomy): Bacteria > Pseudomonadati > Bacteroidota > Flavobacteriia > Flavobacteriales > Flavobacteriaceae > Pseudofulvibacter > Pseudofulvibacter geojedonensis. The sequence goes on from NZ_JBHTJM010000002.1 coordinate 344,634, forward strand.
CTACATAACGAGCCATTACTGCTGGAATTAATTGAATGTTATCATTGATATTATAAAAATATCCTCCTCCTAACATTACTAACATCTCATCAGCGGCTTCTTGACTAGTCCCTGAAATTTCTTCATAACGCTTCGCTTTTAACAACCTTGGTGCAGATAAACTTACAAAGAATTTCTCTTGCTTGTAATAAGCTCCTACACCAACATTAGGGTTGAATCTATTAGGTTCTTTTGCATTAATAGGATCTGCAGTTTGTAAATTATTTAAATCTGCACTAAAAAAACTTCCTCCTGCCTTAATTCCTAAATAAATATCGTGCTTATCATTTATTTGTAATTTATAAGAAAAGTTTGCAAATAAATTAGTTTCTCTTTGAATAAACACACGATCTTGCTCTATACTCAAACCTAATCCCATTTTATCTGTTAGACTAGTTTGACCATGAATAGACTGAGTTCTAGGACCTCCATCTACTCCATTCCATTGATCTCTAAACGTTAAATTTACCTCTGTTTTTTCAGTACTTCCTGCATAGGCAGGGTTTAATAAGTTCATGTTTTGTCTCCAAAACGAATAATTGGGTGTTTGTTGTGCTGATGCTGACAAGCTAAATAGTATTGCAGCTACTCCCAATGCTTTTATTACTTTCTTCATTTGTTGATTTTAAGTTTTTTATATAATTACCTGCCGAGTTTTTCAACTCAGCAAGTTTTTATTTTTCGCCTTTAATAATTAGTAGTTGATATAAATCCAACCGTTATAAGTTCTTACTTCAGACCCTTCTTTTAATTCAATCATATAGTAATAAGATCCTGCTGGTAATTTTCCACTACCTCCCTCAGTAGATTCTCCATTCCAGTTATTAGAATCATTATGATAATTAGAAGTTTCAAAAACTTTCGCTCCCCATCTATTAAATACTTTTACAGTATTTGTTCTTCCATCTATGGTATAACGATCTATATTCACAATACCCCATGTATCATTTATATTATCTCCGTTTGGAGTTATAGTATCATTTGGAGTAACGCCATCACATGCATCACCAACTCCGTTATTATCTGCATCTGCTTGATCTGGATTAGGTGTATCTACACAATTATCAAAAATATCTAAAACTCCATCAGCATCAGTATCTTGACAAGCATCTCCTTCACCATTAGAATCAGAATCTGCTTGGTCTGGGTTTGCCGTACTTACACAGTTATCACATGCATCACCAACTCCATCTCCATCTGTATCTTCTTGACCAGCATTAGCAGTATTTACACAGTTATCACATGCATCACCTACTCCATCTCCATCTGTATCTTCTTGACCAGGATTAGGAGTTGTAGGACAATTATCTGAAGCATCATCAATACCATCACCATCAGAATCAGCTATTGGAGAACCACAAATTTCAATTGACCAAGACGCTAAATTACCTGTATCTGCATTCCAGTTATCATAAACAGAAAGAGTCCAGTCTCCTAAAGAAACTTCTCCATTCAATGCAGACAATGGGTTTTCTGGACTAAACACTCCTGTATATGGAGGAGTAGCATCATCTATAGCTGTTGTGCCATCATCATCAAAAACAGTAGCTGTGTAAGCTCCATCTGCTCCAGCTCCATTCTGAGCAGCTAACTCTACAGATGTTCCTGTTGGACTGGTTAATACCAATCTTAAATCACCTGAATATGTATGATCAGGAATAGTTACTGTTACATTTACATCTGTAATAGTAACAGCAGAAGCATAAGAAATTGTTGAAACAGCTGGTTGCCCTTCTGTTTGAGCTCCAGTTCCATCTGGTATTGCTACCGGTGTATCTGTTGCTACTTGAGTTGCACAATCAATATTTGCAGTTGTAAAATTAAACGCAGCAGAATTAGCAGACGTTCCGCAATCGTTAGTTGAACTAACTACCCACCAATATTGTGTTTCTGTCATTAATGTTGTTGCCGTATATGAAGGATTGGTAACATTAACTGGACCTTCAGCTACAGTTGTTAATGAAGCATCGCTGTATACAGTAACTGTATAACTAGCTGCATTAGTATCTGCACCCCATGTCATTGTATGATCTATCACATCTGTAGCTCCATCTGCTGGAGATGTTAAAGTAGGTACTGCTGCTGGTGAATAAACTGTTAGAGTTAATTCTTTTTCTTTTACTTCAGAACCATAAGTACCAGTTACTGTAACTGTATAAGTTCCAGCAGTTGCTCCAGATACAGTTAAGGTAATACCATTTGTATCAACATTAGCTGAATTTTGTGAAAACGCAAAAGAAGGACCTGTAGGAGTTGAAGCTGCTGTAAAGTTAACCGTATCAGAAAAACCGTCAGCTGCATCATAATCAAATGTATAAACTGCATCTGTACCTTGACAAGTAGTTATAGCTTCTTGAGCAAATATTAAACTGTAATCTATAGAACAAACTGTAGAAGATAACAATTCCATTCTTCTAGGCGAGTTAGCCATTACAGCTACCATTCTTGTTTTTTGATCTGCAGTAAAAGTATTCATTGCAGCATCATCAGAATAATCCATGTAGTTCTCAATCATTCTTACATTTCCACATTCAGTTGGAGCTGGTCCTGCACCATAATATTGACCTGAACAGTTTGGAGTATCTGCACAAAAATCATCTGCAGAACAATCTCCATCTCCCCATGTGTGACGTAAACCAAACCAGTGACCTAATTCATGAGATAGTGTTCTACCCGCATTGTATTGTCCTCCATTAGGGTTTGGATTAGCTATAGATCCTACTGAGTTATTTAAAATAACTACTCCGTCTGTATTAGCAGCACCACCATCTGCAGGCATACCGTCTAATCCAGATGCAGAAGGAAATTGTGCATACCCTAATAAACCTCCACCAAGGTTAGCAACCCAAATGTTGATATACCTAGTAGGATCCCATTGAGTAGCAGCTTTCATACCGCCTTCAAAATCTGCATTAGTAAATGGTCCATCACCATAGGTAGTAATTCTATTAATACCTGGCTCTGCCATTCCTACACCATTAGGATCAACTTGAGCCATACAAAATTGTAATTCAGTATCGGCTGCTACTCCAAATGGACTTCCAGATTGATTTGAATAATCTAAATTTAACTGATCTGTCTGAGCTTGAATTGCTGCAGCTGACATATCTTGTGCTGAACCTGTGGTAGCAAAAACGTGATATACTATTGGTAAAGTAGTAACGGCTTGTATTTGGTTTGAATTTACTTGCCTTTGCGCTTTAACTTCAGCAATTTTAGGTGCCAACCAATTCTCAAATTCTTCTTCTGAAGCTAAGTTGTGCTTTTCTCTTAACTGATCATTATACTCTACAGTTGAACATCTAATAAATCCTGTTTCTTCTAGAGAACGTTGGGCATTCTCACTTGTCAAAAAACCATTTGCTTCCTTTTTTTTGTCTTGAGCAAACGATGTAAATCCTAACATTGTTAGCATTAAAGCCAACGATAGGTTTTTTCGTAGTTTCAAATTCATAATTTTCAATTTAGTTTTACTTCTAAAATTTATATTTAGGGTTGATAAAGCACCGAAAATAATAAAAAAAATCAAACTTTAGTCTTGAAAATTAAATAAATACGAGTTAAAAAAATCACACAACAAACCCTATTATCCTATATTTTAAATAGGTTTTATTGAAATTTTAACCAATCCAATTTTTAAAATCTTTTACCCTATCTCTGCTTACAATAAGTTCCTGCTCATTAAAAGTATTGAGACTAATTTTTAATCTAGAATTGGAGTAAGATATGATATCTGTAATTTTAGAAATATTTACAATAAAAGTTCTGTTGATTCTAAAAAATGAACCCAAATCTACTTCTAGCTCTAATTGTTCTAAAGTCATATCTAATAAATAACTCCTTCCTGATTTAGTATATGCATATGTTCCTTTATTTTGACTATAAAAACATTCTATATCTTTTGTCTCTATAATTTTTAAATGTTGCCCTACTTTTATTGTAAAGCGAGTTTTATATATTTTTTTTTGTTCTCCTAATAAAATTCTTTTTATGTCAATTATTGATTGATTCACTTCTTCTGAATCTGAAAAAAAGGTTTTGTATTTGTTTAATGCAATATGTAAATCTTCTTCATCTATAGGTTTTAATAAATAATCTATACTATTCAGTTTAAAAGCTTCTAGTGCATATTCATCGTAAGCAGTAGTAAATATTACAGCGCTTTTTAAATCTAAATTTTCAAAAATTTCAAATGACAATCCATCTGACAATTGAATATCTAAAAAAACTAAATCTGGCTGGTTATTTTCCATAAACCAATCTTTAGATTCTGCCACTGAGTGCAACATGGTTGCAACCTTAACCCCCTGTTTTTCTAGCATTCTATAAAGCCTTCTTGCAGCTGGCTTTTCATCTTCTATTATTAATACGTTCATGTTATCTTTTTGATAATTATTCCCATTTACCAGCTCTTTCCTGCTCTTCTTGCATAAACTGTTTTATCTTTCTTTCTTCCCAATTTTTTCCAAAAGCAATTCTTACACCAAAAACTCCAAATGCATGAAAAGCCAAGCCTATTCCCCACATAAACCAAACAGCAAAAGTTCCAAAATCAAAAAATGCTTCAGAAAAAGTTTCTCCGTTATGAATATTACTAATTACTTTAACTGAACTAATAAATGTATTTACAATTAGATAGGAAGCCAAATGCCAGTAAAATCCTTTTAATTGATCTACTCGCTTCTTTGCCTTTAAATATTGTTCTTCTTTACTGTAATTTTCCATTATTCCCATTTATTATTAGTCCCTTCTTGCATAAACTCTTTAATCTTTTTTTCTTCCCACTTATTCATTATAGAAATAATAGGAGAAAAAACTACAACTCCATGAATAATTACTATAACTCCCCAGCCAATAGCAGTATAAAAATTCCCATAATGCATTCCGTTTGCTTTAACAGAAGTGCCTGTCGAAAATATTAGTAATAAAAAAGTATTAATTACAATATAAACTATTACATGTGTATAAAAGCTTTTTATACTGTCTAAGCGTTTCTTGGCACTCAAATAATTATTTTCTTTATCTATATTTCTCATAATTTTACCTCCATTGTCTGTTATTCTTTTCTTCCTCTTCCATAAATTCTCTAATCTTTTTATCTTCCCAAGATTTACCAAAGTATTTATCTTTTCCATATACTTCGTATGCTTGAAAAGCTAAGCCTATACCCCAACCTAGCATTGGAAACCAAAACCAATGGACTCCAGAATACGTTTTTAAGTTAATGAAAATCAAAAAAGGTATTACAATTACATAAGCAACCAAGCTTCCATAAAAGTCCTTTAATTTATCTAGACGTTTTCTTGCGTTTATATAATCTGAATTGACTGACTTGTTTTCTGTTGATTTCATAATTGATGATTTTTTTGTTAATAATGGGATTTGCACAGTGAATTCATTATTTTGTTGACTAATGAACATTTCCCTAGTAGAAAGAATATTATAACGCTCTTTAATGTTCTGTAGTCCTACTCCACTGCTTTTTTTAACGGTTTGTTTAGGTTGAAAATTATTTATAACTATTAGTTGATCATTATCTTCTACAACCCTAATTTTCAAAGGGTTACCTTCGCTTACAACATTATGTTTAATACAGTTTTCTAAAAGTATTTGTAACGACAAAGGCACTACCTTTGCCTCTGGGTTGTTAATCACTTTTGGCAGTTCTATAAATATTGCTCCTTCGAATCTCATTTTTAACAGAGACATATAAGTTTTGGCAAAGTGTAATTCTTCTTCTAACGAAACTAAGTCTTTATCTTTTTGCTCTAACACATACCTATATACCTTAGATAATGAAGTAGTGAATTTTTGAGCCTTATCTTGATCTTCTTCTATTAAAGACGTCAATACATTTAAGCTATTAAATAAAAAATGAGGATCTAACTGACTTTTTAAACTTTCAAATTTTGCACTAGCAGTTCCAGCTATAATTTTTTGTTCTTTAATTTTTTTATCCTGAAGTGACTTGTAAAAAAAGAAGGCGCTAAAAAACAACACTCCTATTACAGTTATGATAAAAGGTATCAAATAATTTCCTATTTTTTCGTTCTCAAGAAAAATCAAAAAAGATCCTTTTTCTATCACTACCTCTTCTATAACTCTTAAAAAAAATACGGCTAACATGGTAAGCACTATAGACAAAACAAAACCAGTTACTATTCTTTTTTTAGTAAAATTATCCTTTCCAAACTTTCTATCTAACTGAATAAAAATGAAAGCATTAACCCCATACAAAACCAATGAATACAGCATATAGATTAAAAATTCAAACAATAAATGATTATTAAAAACTACAGAATAACCTGAAAAATATCTTATCAATAAAATGATTAGATAAATTACCAATCCAAATGATATAGAAAGTTTTATATGCTTGAATAATGTACTCATGTAAAGTTGTTTTTATAACTTCAGTTCAAATATCTATTTAATATCTAAGTTCAAGAAAGAAATTTGACCGAATCGTTAAATTACAATTCTGAATTGTCAATTTCAATTAATTTAAAAAGATCTTGTAACAAAATATTAATTTTAAACACATATACATTGATTAACTACTATACGTGAAAAAAGAACTCGAACATAGTTTTGTGGCTCAATTAGAAAAGCATCAAAACATTATACATAAGGTTTGTAGGTTATACACCAACAACCAAGATGCTCATAATGATTTGTTTCAAGAAATAACTATACAGTTATGGAGGGCTTTTCCTAAATTTAGAGGTGAAGCAAAATTTAGTACTTGGATGTATCGTGTTGCCTTAAACACTGCTATTACTTTATACAGAAAATCGAAACGATCTATACAAACCAATGATATAGCAGATTTTCATTTTAAAATTAAAGCAGATGAATATGATGATACTGAAGAAGAACAATTAAAATTAATGTACAGTGCAATAAAACAACTATCTGACATAGAAAAAGCATTGATATTTCTATACCTAGAAGAAAAAAATTATAAAGAAATATCTGAAACAATGGGTATTAGTGAAGTTAATGCTCGAGTAAAAATGAATAGAGTTAAAGGAAAACTAAAAAAAATATTAAATCCATAGAGATTGGATTAATTATATAAAATATATGAAGGAATTAGATTTACTTAAAAAAGACTGGAATAAAGAGAAACACCCCAAAGTTTCTTCAGATTCTATCTATAAGATGATTCTAAAAAAATCATCCTCGGTTGTAAAGTGGATTTTTATTATTAGTTTAATTGAAATCGGTATTGGCTTATTATCAGGTTTATTTTATCACCCAAACATAGAGCAACAACAAAGTCTTAAAATTTGGCAAAAAATGCACTTACCAGTAAGTGTTATAAGTATTGCAATTGGGTTATATTTTTTATATAAATTTTATATCAATTACAGAACTATCAACACTACCAATAGCGTAAAAGAGTTGTTAACTAACATAATTAACACAAGAAGAACAGTTAAGCAGTATGTTTTGGTTAATTTATTTTTCTTATCCATCGTTGTTGCCATTAGTCTCTTTTATTCGTTTACTACACCCATGAATGAAACAGGAGAAATTCTATTCGAATTATCTTCTAGCAAAGACTATATTATTTTAATTTTTACAATTCTTTTTGCTACTGTTTTTGTAATTGGTGTGTGCTTATTTTTATATTTTTTACTCTATGGTTTATTAATGAGGAAATTAAATAGAAATTATAACGAACTTAAAAAATTAGATTTATAAATACTTTATGAAAAAACTATTTACAACAGCTATTATAATAGCAAGTTCTCTTGGCTATGGTCAAGAAAAGCTAGAAAATTCTTTGTTATGGGAAATTTCAGGTAAAGACATAAAAACTTCTTATTTATACGGAACTATTCATGCTACTTGCAATAATGAGTTAAATAGCAATGTAAAGAAGGCTCTTCAGGAAACAAAAAACCTATATCTAGAATTAGATATGGATGATAGTAACATGCAGGCAAAAATGATGAGTCAAACCATGATGCCTGAAGGTAAAACTATTAAAAATTTAACTTCTGAAGAAGAGTATAAAATACTAGATGAATTCTTTACCAAAGAAGCCGGAATGAGTATAGCTATGCTAAACAACATGAAGCCAATGATTTTAAGCTCTATGTTAATTCCAAAAATGTTAGATTGCCCAATGAAGTCTGTAGAAGCTGGACTAATGAGTCAAGTAAAAACAGAAAACGAAGAAGTTTATGGTTTAGAAACTATTGAAGATCAGTTTGCAGCCTTCGATGCTATTCCTTACAAGGATCAGGTTAAAGACTTAGTTCGTTTGGCTAAAGAAGGAATGCAAAAAAGCAAAGATAATTTTCAAAATCTATTAAAAATATATCAGAGTGAAAATATTGAAAAACTTCTAGATGAAACTTCTAAAGAAGAAAACGGAATTATGGCTTCTTACCTAGATGATTTTTTAACCAAACGTAATAAAAATTGGATTGACAAAATTACTAATGCCTCAAAAAAAGAAAGAAGCTTTTTTGGTGTTGGGGCTGCTCATTTAGCCGGGGAAGACGGAGTTATAAATCTTTTAAGAAAAGAAGGATACACTGTAAAAGCTGTTAAATAAAAAATCTTTACTCATAAAAAAGCAGGTTAAATAATTCTAACCTGCTTTTTTTATGATTAATATTCCCATTCTCTCATTTTATTGAGCTCTTCCATTTCTTTTAAAGCTTCTAAAGGAATTACTTTTCTAAAAGATTCGTGCTGTTCTATGGCATACTCTAGCTGTGTTACGATATCATCTATAGAATCATTTTCATAATCAATTTTTAAAGGCTCTTTGATAATAAATGATTGTAAAATCCCTTTTTTCTTTAAACGCAAACCTTTTTTATCAAACGACCTTCTAAACCCATCAATAACTATAGGTATAACAATTGGCTTGTGTTGCTTAATAATATGAGCTGTCCCTCTTCGTATAGGTTTAAAGGGAGTGGTAGTTCCTTGCGGAAAGGTAATTAGCCATCCATCATTTAATGCTTTCCCTATATTATTCACATCACTCATTTTCACTTGTCTATTAACATTTTCTCCTTTACTCCTCCAAGTCCTTTCTATGCTTACAGATCCAGCATAGGCCATTATCCTAGGTAATAAGCCAGCTTTCATAGTTTCTTTAGCTGCAACAAAATAAATATTAAGTTTAGGCTTCCATAAATAACCAATGTTTTTAATTGAATCTACTCTACCACTTAAACTAGCATTAAAAACATGAAACATGGCAGTGACATCTGCAAAATAAGTTTGATGATTCGATACAAACAAGACATTACTATCTGGCAAGTTCTTAATTATTTCAGAACCTTCTATTTGCAATTCATTAAACCCTCTATATCTCCGATGAGTCAAAGCCCCTAAAATTCTAATAAGCCATCTTTTTAAAAAAAGTTTATGTCCAAAAGGATTTTTCTTAAATAATCCCATAAAAGTAATTAGTTTAGTGTCACAAAAGTAGGGAAAACTACTCAGCTATTAACAACAAATCTTTAATCTCACTCAACATCATTGCTGTAGCTCCCCAAACTACCTCTTCATTAAACTTAAATATGGGCACTTCTACTTCTTTAGAGTAAGATGTTTCTATATTCATTACACTTAAAGAATCGTCAGAAAGAACATCTGACAAAGGTACTTCTATTAATTTTTCAACTTCTTTTTCATCAAGTATATATTTAGGCTTTTCATGCAATAAACCGATATATGGTTGTACTAAAAAATTACTCGGCGGAATATATACTTGTGTTAATTCTTTTAAAACTTGAATTTGTTTTCTTTTTACACCTATCTCTTCTTCAGTTTCTCTAAATGCAGTAGCTAAAATAGAACTATCTTCATTTTCAATTTTACCTCCAGGAAACCCTATCTGATTCGAATGCACTCCTTTATATGTTTTACGCAACATAAAAATCATTTGCAAGTCTCCTTTTATATTAGGATACAAAAGAGCCATCACAGCTGCTTTCTTTGGATTCCTTGATTTAAAATCGAAATCTTTACCCAATTTTTTTCGCATAATAGGTGCCATTTTAAATTGCGACTCTATTCCTGGTAAAACTGTTTTTTCTATTTTTGGTATTAATTCTTGAAAACTATTTATGGTCATATTAAAGAAAATGTATTTAAGTTTTTTCTTAATAAGCTTATGTTTAACCGCTTGTAAAGATTCTCACAACAAATCTAAAAATAATCAACAAAAAAAGCTAGTTGATACTATTGAAACAACAACCAAAAGAGATTCAGTTGTTAAAAAAAGTCATTTAGATAAAGATCCTTTAATTACTTCTAAAAATGTTACTTCTTTCCTATCTCAATACGGTAAGGAAAATCCTGAAACCAAAGCTATCATTCATACTAGATTAGGTGATATTCATATAGAACTTTTTACAGATACCCCTTTGCATAGAGCTAATTTTGTATTGCTTATAAAATCTGGCTATTACAACACTACTTGTTTTCATAGAGTTGTTGAAGACTTTATCATTCAAGCAGGACAATCAGACAAATCTCTAACTGCAGAAATAAGAAACAATATAGGTAGTTATAGAGTACCTGCCGAAATAAATAACTACCCACATCATAAAGGCGTACTATCTGCCGCTAGAAGATGGAACATGAACCCAAATAAAGAATCTGACGCTTTTGAATTTTTTATTGTTCATAAACCAGCTGGGCTTCATCATTTAAATAAAGAACATACTGCTTTTGGAAAGGTTACAAAAGGTTTAAATGTGGTAGATAAAATAGCTAAGGAAAGTATAGATAAAGGCGAATGGCCGTTAAATGATATAGACTTAAATATTGAACTAAAATAAGAAAGATAAAGCTATTCGTTTACCTTATTTGAATTACAATTTTCACTACATTTGTTTAATTCATTTTTGATATTATTAATACATGATCTATATAGAACCTGAAATTTTAGATGCCACCAACACATGGTTAACTCCAACTTTTGATGAAGATACACAACATCAAATTAAAGAATTAATTGCTAATAACCCAGATGAACTAAAAGAAAGTTTTTATAAAAATTTGGCTTTCGGCACCGGAGGAATGAGAGGAATTATGGGAGTAGGCACTAACAGGATTAATAAATATACCCTTGGAAAAAACACTCAAGGTTTAGCTAATTATTTAAAACAACAAAATCCACATAAAGATTTAAGCGTTGTAATTGCTTATGATTGTAGGAATAACTCTAATACATTAGCAAAAGTTGTTGCTAATGTGTTTTCTGCTAACAATATAAAAGTCTATTTATTTTCAGAATTAAGACCTACTCCCGAACTATCTTTCGCTGTAAAACATTTGGATTGTGACTGTGGAATTGTTCTAACAGCATCGCACAATCCTCCAGAATATAACGGCTATAAAGTATATTGGGCAGATGGAGGCCAAATTGTCCCTCCTCAAGACACTGAAATTATTGAAACGATAAATGATATTGATTATACAGACATTAAGTTTGATGCCAATGAAGATTTAATTGAGATAATTGACCAAGACATAGACAATGCTTTTATAAATGCTTCTGTAAAAAATGGTAGTTTTCAAGGTACCGAAAGAGATAATTTAAATATCGTTTTTACCTCATTACATGGAACCTCTATAACTACTATTCCTGAAACCTTAAAAAGAGCTGGTTACAAAAATGTCCATATTGTTGAAGAACAAGCAGAACCTGATGGAAATTTCCCTACAGTTAAATCTCCTAACCCAGAAGAACCTGAAGCTTTAGAAATGGCTATGAAATTAGCTCATAAAGTAAATGCTGATATTGTAATTGGTACAGACCCTGACTCAGATAGATTAGGAATAGCTGTTAGAAACCATAAAAATGAAATGGTTTTGCTAAACGGGAACCAAACAATGATTGTAATGACCGATTTCCTTATTGGTCAATGGTTAAAGCAAGGTAAATTATCTGATACCGATTTTATTGGCTCTACTATTGTTTCTACACCTATGATGCAAGAATTAGCTAATTACTATGGCATTGAATGTAAAGTAGGTCTTACTGGATTCAAATGGATTGCTAAAATGATTAAAGATTTTCCTAAACAAGCTTTCATTGGTGGTGGAGAAGAAAGTTTTGGATTTATGGTTGGTGATTTTGTTCGAGATAAAGATGCTGTAACTGCTACTTTGTTAGCTTGTGAAATAGCTAGTCAAGCAAAATCAAACAATAGTACTTTTTACAATGAGCTGTTAAAATTATACGAAAAACATGGCTGCTACAAAGAGCACTTAGTATCTTTGACAAAAAAAGGAATTTCAGGTGCTGAAGAAATTAAGCAAATGATGATTGACTTTAGAAACAATCCTCCAGCTACTATAAACAACTCAAAAGTAGTTTTATTAGAAGATTACCAGAGTGGAACAGCCAAAGATTTATTGAACGATAAAGAATGGAAATTAGAAATTCCTAAATCCAATGTTTTAATTTATTACACTGAAGATGGAAGTAAAATAGCTTGTAGGCCAAGTGGAACAGAACCAAAAATAAAATTCTACATGAGTGTTAAAGACACTCTTGATGATATAACGGACTTCGAAAAAGTAAATTCCGAATTAGATAATAAAATAGCGGAAATTAGTAACGATTTGAAAATTCATTAATGGATTACATTAAAAAACTTTGGCGTTTTATAATACCCTATAAAAAATACGCCTATTTAAACATCTTTTTTAATATACTTTATGCTTTATTTGGGACACTTGGTTTTGTAGCTTTGATTCCAATGCTTGATGTTCTTTTTGAAAACAAAGAAGTTATCACTGCAGAACCAGTTTTTAATGGCATAGCAAATATTAAAGACTATGTTTTTGATTATTTAAACTTCTACATGAATAGCACTTATGGTGACGATAAGCAAAGTGCTTTAAATTTCATGGCAATAATAATTATTGGCATTTTTTTACTAAAAAGTATAACTGGATACTTTTCAGGATACTTTCTTGTTCCTTTAAGAAGCGGAGTTCTTAAAGACATTAGAGACGAATTATACGACAAAACAATCCACTTACCAATTTCTTATTTTAGCGAAAAAAGAAAAGGTGACACCATCTCAAGAATTGTAGCAGATGTTGGAGAAATTCAAAATTCGCTTTTAGCTATGCTAGAGCTAATTGTAAGAGAACCTTTTACGATTTTGTTTGCATTAGGATCTATGCTTGCCATCAGCGGAAAACTGACTCTTTTTGTCTTTATTTTCATTCCTATCTCTGGCTTTATTATTTCAAGAATTGGAAAAGTATTAAAAAAGCGTTCCGATAAAGTAATGAAAGAACAAGGTATCTTCCTTTCTATTTTAGATGAAACTTTATCAGGATTAACTGTATTGAAAGGTTTTAATGCTCAACAGTTTTTCAATAATAGATTCAAAAACTCTACCACTAGATTCAAGAATCATTTAACTAATTTACTAAGAAGACAGATTTTAGCATCGCCAACCAGTGAATTTTTAGGAATCGTTACTATTGCAGTTCTGTTAGTTTATGGTGGACATTTGGTATTAGTAGAAAAAGTTATCGATGGGTCTGATTTTATAGGCTATATAGGTTTAGCATATGGAATATTAACCCCTGCAAAAAAAATCTCTAAAGCTAGTTACAAGGTTAAAGCAGGAAATGCATCTGCCGACAGAGTACTTGAGGTATTAAACATGCAATCTTCATTAGAAGACAAAGAAAATGCTATAGAAAAAGTTAGTTTTGACAATATTATTAGTTTTAAAAACATCTCGTTTAAATATGAAGATAATTATGTTCTAAAAAATTTCTCTTTAGATATTCCAAAAGGAAAAACTATTGCTCTAGTAGGACAATCTGGTAGCGGAAAATCTACTATCGCTAATCTTATTACTCGTTTTTATGATGTTAATGAAGGAACAATTGAAATAGATGGAATAAGCATTAAAGACTTAACAAAAGAATCTCTGAGAGATTTGATGGGACTCGTAACTCAAAAATCTATTTTATTTAACGACACCATTAAAAACAACATTAAACTATCTCATACTAAAGCTAGTGATCAAGATGTGTTTGATGCCGCAAGAGTTGCCAATGCGTACGATTTTATACAAGAACAACCAGAAGGTTTCAATACCAATATTGGAGATGGTGGCGGCAAATTATCTGGCGGGCAACAACAACGCATAGCAATTGCTAGAGCTGTATTAAAAAACTCTCCTATCATGATTTTAGATGAAGCTACCTCTGCTTTAGATACAGAGTCTGAAAAAATGGTACAAGTGGCTCTAGAAAACATGATGAAAAATAGAACCTCTATAGTAATTGCACATAGGTTATCTACTATTCAGAACGCCGACCTTATTGTTGTTATGCAAAAAGGCGAAATTGTAGAACAAGGTAATCATCAAGAGTTAATTGCTAAAAATGGCACCTACAAAAAGCTAGTTGATATGCAAAGCCTATAAAAACAAAAAAGCAAACCAAAAAATGGTTTGCTTTATGTAATATTATAGCTATCAAAAAGTTGGGGCTTTTTTAACAGCTTAACACTAATCCTTTAAAATAATACTGTAAATATAGATAGTCATTTTCATTCCACCAAACTAAAAATGCATTTTATCGTAAAAATTTACTTTTAATCGATGTTTTTTAACTTTTGTTAAGCAAATTAAACCTTTTACTTATTTTAAATTCTAACTACAGAAAATAGGAAAAGCCTAATAAATGACTGAAAAAGAACTAATTCTTAATTTAAAAAACCAAAATACTCTACCTAATGCTTTTAAGGAATTGGTTAAACAATATAAAGAACGGTTGTATTGGCACATCAGAAAGATTGTAATAAATCATGATGACACTGACGATGTACTCCAAAACACATTTATTAAAGTATACAAAAACATTGGCAACTTTAAAGAAGAAAGTAAATTATATTCTTGGATGTATAGGATTGCTACCAATGAAGCGATAACTTTCATAAATCAGAGAGCTAAAAAAAGTAATAGTTCTACAGAAGAAGTTCAACAATCGTTATTAAACAACTTAGAAGCTGACAACTATTTTGATGGTAATGCTGCACAAATAAAGCTTCAGCAAGCTATTGCTACACTACCACAAAAACAACAATTAGTTTTTAATATGAAATATTTTGACAATGTAAAATACCAAGATATGTCAGAAATTTTAGAAACTTCTGTAGGTGCTCTAAAATCTTCTTACCATATAGCTGTTAAAAAAATTGAAGATTTTATAAAAAACAATTAAACCTTATTGTATTATTGAAGTCTAAGTATTATAATGGATAAAAATAAACCACATAACAACAAGACAGGTTATTCTGTACCTAAAAACTACTTTGGTACTTTTGAAGATTCTTTATTCAGTAAACTAGACCTAAAAGAAGAAGATCATTCAATAGGCAACAAAAGCACAGGTTTTAAAGCTCCAGAAGCTTACTTAGAATCTTTTGAAGCTGATTTATTTGAAAAGTTAAATATACAACCTAACAATCAAATAATTCAAACCACCAGTGGCTATAAAATGCCAGACAGTTATTTAGATAAGTTAGAAGAAGATATTCTTAAAAAGGTTAATCAACCTAAAAAAACTAAGCTCATTACTTTATTTTCTAGAAAAGATCTATTAAAAGTTGCTAGCATAGCTGCCATATTTGTCATTGGTTTTTTCTCTATTAAAAACATCTTCAATTCTAATAAAAAATTAACTTTTGATAGTATTGAATATGCAGATTTTGAAGAGTACATTAATGAAAAAGGTCTTGGTTTAAGTGAATATGAAATTGCTAATTTATACAATGTAAGTACAGCTGATTTAGAAGAAATATCTATTAATAATGATATTGATGAAAATCAATTATTCGATTATTTATCAGACGAATTAACTACAGACGATTATATCGATAACCTGTAAACATAAATAAAGAAATCATGAAAAGAATTATTACTTTATTAATATTACTAATCGCCATTCAGATAGGCTTTGCCCAAAAGCATGAAAAACGCGATAAAATTAAAGCTCTTAAAACGGCACATATTACGAGTGAGCTAAACTTAAGCTCTAAAGAAGCTGAGAGATTTTGGCCTATTTACAATGCTTCTCAAGAAAAAGAACATTCTTACAGAAAGAAAATGCATGAATTAAGAAATAAAGTTAATTCTGAATTAACTGAAGCTGAAGCTAAAAAATTATTATTAGAGTTTACAACATTATCTAATAGCATCTATGTTACTAGAAAACAATTAATCGACGATTTAAATAATGTTTTACCGGCCAAAAAATTAATATTACTTCAAAAAGCAGAAGAAGAATTTAAAAGAAAGTTGTTTAGACAATTTAAAGAAAAGCGAAGACCTAACGGGCCTCCAAGAGGAGGTAGACATTAACAACATTAAAAAAAGCGCAATTAAAAATTGCGCTTTTTTTCCAACATTAATAATCTAAAATTTAATCTTCTTATAAATTAACTTTAGAATTTTTTAATTCAGGTACAGATGATGTATCATAACCTGCAAATTTCTTCATGTAATAACGAACTGAGCTACCATAAGCATCAGCAAAGACATTTGAACCATAAGATCGTAAGAAATTTTTAACACTTCCTGGCCCTCCTAAATGTGCTGCCGCTAAAATACCTGATTCAGTCACAACAACTCCACCTATTCGTTTCCCTACAAATCTTTTAATGTCTCTTCGTAAAACCCATTTATTACGTGCTAGATTAGCTTCAAATGCCTTTTCTTGTAATAAAGGGTCATTTCTGAAAGAGTGAGTATTGTAAACTCCTATTGTTTTTAAGGTAGATTTACCAAATTGGTACTTACCCATATAACCAAACTCATTTACAATATGATACCTTCCTTGAGATTCCTTAAAGCCTACGGCTTCTTTAAAACCTATAAATGATTTTCCTAAGAATAATGAAAAAGTTTCTTCTACTTCTTCATTTAAAATCTCATTTTTATTTAAAACTGTATAATACAGATTTAAATTTTCCGTCGGGAATGGGTTAATCGTCTTAGACGCTTTTAACTCATTCTTTGCTGTAAATCCAGTAGAAATAACAAATACTACTACTAGAAAAAATAAAACCTTTAAATAGTTTCTCATATAGTTGATTTCTTAAGACTGACATTCGTCGACAAAAAATGCGATTGACCGAACTGCTTAAAATTTCAGCGTGCAAAGGTATAATAAAAATCTATATATCAAAGATATTAACAAAAAATTATAAAACAAAGATTTTCAGGTAGTTAATGAATTTTAGAAACCCATTTATGATATTCAGCAGCATTCCTATTATGCTGAGAAAGCGTTTTAGCAAACTTATGATAGCCAATTTTTTTCACATCGGCTACAAAATAATAATAGTTATGCCTTTCATAATTTAATACTGCATCTATTGCAGATATATCTGGCATAGCAATAGGTCCTGGAGGTAAACCGGCATTTCGATATGTGTTATATGGAGAATTAATTTCTAAGTGCTTGTTTAAAACTCTCTTTAATTGAACTCCTGTTCCCTTTTTAACAGCAAAAACAACTGTTGGGTCTGCTTGCAATAACATTCCTGTTTTTAACCTATTCATGTATACACCAGCAACTCTAGGTCTTTCATCTGATTTGACTGTTTCTTTATGAACAATTGCAGCCAAAGCCATTACTTTATTAGGTGTTAAGCCTATTTTCTTTGCCTTAGACAGACGAGAATCGTTCCAGAATTTTTTATATTCTGTTAGCATCTTACCTCTAAACTCATCAGCAGATGTATTCCAGAAAAACTCATAACTATTTGGTATATACATCCCTAAAGAGGTATCTGCACTAAAATTATTCTCATCTAAAAAAGACATATCAGTAAATGATTGCAAAAGAGATAAGCTGTCTGCTTCTATTTGCTTAGATATCCTTCCTGCTAATTTTGCTAAAGATTCTTGGTTGTTAAAAGAAACTTTTACAGGAATATTTTTAGAGCGCAAGACATTAACAATATCATTATTATTCATGCCTTTTTTTATTTCGTATTTCCCTCCTTTTATATTAGATGAATATTTTTTCTTTTCGGCTACTTGCTTAAAAGTCTCAATATCCTTTAACAAAGGAGTTAAATCTTCAACTACATCTTTAAATTTTGCGTCAGAGCCTATATATAAAGTGGCTTTAGTATTGTTAAAAGCTGTATTAGGCACAAATATTGCGTTATAAATTTTATAAGAAAAAATGGCAAAAACTACTAAACCTAGTAATGAGATAGCCACTAATATTTTTTTAATGTACATTGTTATCTATAATCGTATTTTACTTCTTACTTACCTAAAAAGATTTAATTAATTGAAATAATAGTTCATTTTTATACACCCCATCTTCTAACACCCAATCCTTTTTTGTACATGTTCTTTTAAAGCCAACTTTTTCAAATAATCTAATACTTGCTTCATTATCCTCTAAAACATTCGCATATATTTGATGAACTCTTAAATTTTTAAATGCAAACGAAAGTAGTAAATTCATAGCTTCTGAAGCATAATTTTTCCCTCTTTCTTTATCGAGAATTAAAACACCTACCCCTACTTTGTTATTTCTTGGATCAAAATCAAATAAATCTATTAACCCAATATCTTCGCCTTCCAATGTTGCTACCACCAACCTAAGTTGTTTTACCTCATATATATCCTTAAAACTATTTTCTAAATATTCTTTAATAACAAACCTAGAATATGGTTCTTGAGTCTGACTTACTTCCCAGATATTTTCGTCATTCTCTATCTGAAGAATAAACTCCAAATCTTCTGGTTCTAAAGCCCTTAATTGTAATCTTTCTCCTTTTAATGTTACCATAATATTTCCCCTTTAAAAACTTGAACAGCTTTACCTATTAAAAATACATCATTATAAACATTATTCAAATTTTTAAATGAAATTTGTAATTCACCACCTTCAACCTTTATTACAACAGTATCACTTTTTGTCATTCCACTTTTATGCATGGCAATTGCTACAGCTGTTGCCCCTGTACCGCAAGATAAGGTTTCATCCTCTACACCTCTTTCATAAGTGCGAATTTTAAAGGTATTTTCTTCTAATTGTTCAACAAAGTTTACATTACTCCCTTCGTTACCATACACATCATTTCTAATTCTTTTCCCTTCTTTATAAACATCAAGACCTGCAACATTATCAACAACAGTTACATGATGAGGCGAGCCAGTATCTAAAAAATAAGCACCATCTTTATTTTCAATACGAGTAACATTTTGCATTTGCAAACTCACCCTATCTTTATTAATTGTTGCATAATGCAATCCATCAATAGCCTCAAAAGTAGTTTCATTTTTTACAACCCCCAACATATTAGCAAAGGCTACCAAACACCTACCCCCATTTCCGCACATTGTACTTTCGTTTCCATCTGCGTTAAAATAAACCATTTTAAAATCTACCGAATCACTTTTTTCTAACAAAATTAAACCGTCTGCACCAACTCCAAATTTCCTATTACATAAAAATTGAATTTTTTTGGTATCATTTTTGGAGATTATATCTTGACGATTATCAATCATGACAAAGTCATTACCAGTACCTTGATATTTATAAAATGTAAGCATCTTGTTTGGTTTGTGACAAAAGTAATGAATGCACAAAGATTTTAATCTGAATTAAAGATCTAATTTGAAACTTAAAAAAGAATTATGTTATAATTTTAACTAGCTATTAACACGTAGTTAAAAGAGCGTTAAAAGAATTTATAGAATATAATAAATTAATAATTTTAACATTATTATTATATACATCATCTTAAAACAATTATAAACATGAAGAATATAGCCAAGATAGTTTTATTTTCGATGCTTGGGGGAGCTATCACTCTAAGTAGTTATAAATTATTTCTAGAACCAGATGTTAAAGAAATTACTGTTTACAAAGAACCTTCAACAAGAACATTTACTACACCTGTTGTAAATAATACAGCTAATTTAGACGCTCTAAGCAACATTGACTTAACACAGGCGGCAGAAAAAACAGTAAACTCTGTTGTGCACGTAACGAACACTGCCACTTACATTCAACCAAGAAGTTTGTTTGATTACTACAACAATAGAGGAGAACAAATTGAAAAAGGATCAACCGGTTCAGGGGTAATTATAACTCCAGATGGCTATATTGTTACCAACAACCATGTAATTGATAATGCTGACAAGTTGACTGTTAAGCTTAATAACCAAAAAACTTATCAAGCTCGAGTTGTCGGTACTGATAAAAAACACGATATAGCTGTTATAAAAATAGAAACTGATGAAGATTTACCATATATCCCTTTTGGAAACTCAGACAATGTAAAAATTGGAGAGTGGGCCTTAGCTGTTGGAAATCCATACAATTTAACATCTACAGTAACAGCAGGTATAATTAGCGCTAAAGCCAGAGATTTAGATGGTGATAGAAATATACAGTCATACATACAAACAGATGCAGCTGTGAACCCTGGAAACTCTGGTGGAGCTTTAGTTAACACTAGAGGTGAATTGATAGGAATAAACACCGCAATATCATCAAGAACAGGATCATATATTGGTTACGCTTTTGCAGTTCCTTCTAATATTACTAGAAAAATTGTAGAAGATTTAATGGAGTTTGGAACTGTACAACAAGGAATCTTAGGTGTTAGCGGAAATGGCTTAAATGCCGAATTCGCCAAACATTATGAAGTAAATGAAACCGAAGGATATTTTATTGCCAGTGTTGACGAAAAATCTGGAGCTGCAAAAGCTGGTCTTAAAAAAGGTGATATTATTAAAAAAATGGACCATGTTATTATAAAAAAGTCATCTGATCTTACAGGTTTTTTAAGCTCTAAAAACCCAAATAATATTGTAAATGTTACCATATACAGAAATGGAAAATTGAAAACCATTCCTGTTAAATTATCTGACAAAAGTATCTTAACCAGTACCGCTTTTGGACTAGAATTAAAAAACTTAACACAAACCGAAAAGGAAAACTACGACATCTCTAGCGGAATTAGAGTTATCGAAGTAATAGACAGTAGGTTAAAAAAGAATTTAAGAATAACAAAAGATTGTGTCATTACTAAGTTTAACGAAAAGTCAATTGAAAGTATAGACGACTTAAACGAATTAAAGAGTTTAGAAATCAAAAACTTATATCAAATAGAAGTTATTTACCCAGATGGCCAAATGAAAAATTGGTGGCTGCAATAACACTTCATTAGTATAATCAAAAAAACGCACTTCTTAGTGCGTTTTTTAGTTTAATCTTAGTACTTTTGCACTTTCAAATTATACAACACAAATACAACAACATGAGTGCAATTGAAACTTACGAAAAAGAACTATCTTTTCAAGCTGACAGAAGAAGAGCTTCTGTAGACTTTATAAAAGTAGTGAGCGATTTATGGTATGATAAATCTATTGAATTAGTTCTTTTTAGAAATCAATTAATCGACAAAAATGTAAGCGACATCTTAAACCTTCATGAGTATGCTGGGGAGTTTGTACAGAAACCAATATCTATATTCGATTCTGTAGAAATTGCAAAGGCTATTCAAAGTATAGATTTACCACCATCTAAATTAGACATTGGTAAACTAACTTACGAATATCACTTAGAAGACGATAAATACAACGATGCAATTGCATTTGTATCTGACAAATTAAAAGATGCCGGACAAGCAGACGAAATTCAACCTAAAGATGTTGTTTTATATGGCTTTGGAAGAATTGGTCGTTTATTAGCTCGCGAGCTAATGTCTAAAACTGCTAAAGGTGAACAAATGCGATTACGAGCAATTGTTACTCGTGGAAAAATAGACCAAACAGTATTAGAAAAAAGAGCCTCTTTATTAAGACAAGATTCTGTACACGGAGATTTTTCTGGTACAGTTGGTATCGATGTAGAAAACAGTGCTTTATTAATTAATGGTACTACTGTTAACATGATTTCTGCCAATGCTCCAGAAGATATTGACTATACAGCTTACGGAATTAATGACGCTTTAGTAATTGATAATACTGGTGCATTTAGAGATAAAGAAGCTCTAAGCAGACACTTAGTTTCTAAAGGAACAAGCAAAGTTTTATTAACAGCTCCAGGTAAAGGAATACCTAATATTGTACACGGTGTTAACCACTTAGAGAATGATCCAGACGAAATAAATATTTTCTCTGCTGCTTCTTGTACAACAAATGCAATTACACCAATTTTAAAAGCTATAGACGATAGCCTAGGTGTAAAACATGGACATTTAGAGACTATTCATGCTTACACAAATGACCAAAACTTAGTTGACAATATGCACAAAAAATACCGTCGTGGTAGAGCTGCTGCATTAAACATGGTTATTACAGAAACTGGAGCAGGAAAAGCTGTATCTAAAGCACTTCCAGCATTAGAAGGCAAATTAACTTCTAACGCTATTAGAGTTCCTGTACCAAACGGATCTTTAGCTATTTTAAACTTAGAGGTTAACAACCAAACCTCTTTAGATGGCGTTAATGCTATATTAAAGAAATATGCGTTGGAAGGTGATTTAGTTGAACAAATTAAATATTCATTAGATAACGAATTAGTATCTTCTGATATTGTTGGTTCTTCAGCACCTTCTATATATGACAGCAAAGCTACTATTGTAAGAGATAACGGAACAAACATCTTACTATATGTATGGTACGATAACGAATATGGTTACTCTCACCAAGTTATACGTTTAGCGAAACACATTGCTAAGGTTAGAAGATTTACTTATTACTAGTAGAAAAATATTGATTTATAAAAGCATAACTTTTATATCATAATAAATAAAAAAAATCCGTGTTATACTATTACACGGATTTTTTATCGAAAATAAACTCAATAGAAAGATTATGAAAAGGATTTACCTACTTGCCTTTGCCTTATTATTAAACAGTATTTTTGTCTTTGCACAAAAAACTGAAAGCAAAAACAACTTAACCACTGGTAACATTACAGAGAAGTTCAATTATGTTATAAACGAATCTAACAATTACCAAGAATTTAAAGTAGTTAAAAGGTCATGGCTACACACCTTAAAACAACAAGTTACCGATTCAATTAAAGTACAAAAAGCTGAAATCAATTCACTTAACAACACTATTGCTTCACAACAAGAAAAGAACACAAGCTTAAACAGTAAAATAAACGAGCTTAACACCACCATTACTCAAATTAATAGTGATAAAGAAAATATTAATTTTATAGGAATGGATATTAAAAAGGAAAGTTTTAAAAGTGTTTTTTGGAGCATAACTTCTGCATTAGCTTTACTATTAATGTTTTTTATATATAAATTCAACAATAGTAACAGTGTTACTAAACAGACCAAAGCACAATTAGCCGATATCGAAAAAGAGTTTGAAGACCACAGAAGATCAGCATTAGAGAGAGAACAAAAAGTAATGCGTAAATTACAAGACGAATTGAACAAGAATAAAGCCTAATTCTTTTTTATTATGAGAATTGATATCATTACTATTCTACCAGACTTAATGAAGAGCCCGTTTAGTGACTCTATTTTAAAACGTGCTCAAAGTAAAGGTTTAGTAGATATTCATTTTCACAATCTAAGAGACTATTCTACCAACAAACAAAAGAGTATCGACGATTATCAGTTTGGAGGTGGCGCAGGTATGGTTATGATGATTGAACCAATTGACTTGTGTATTTCTAAATTAAAATCTGAGAGAGATTACCAGGAAATTATATATATGACCCCTGACGGAGAAACCTTAAACCAAGGTATTGCCAACACACTCTCTCTAAAAGAAAACATCATTATTCTTTGTGGACATTACAAAGGAGTAGACCAACGAGTTAGAGATTTATTTATCACCAAAGAAATTTCTATAGGAGATTTTGTTTTATCTGGAGGAGAACTAGCCGCTAATGTTTTGTGTGATGCTGTAATTAGATTAATACCCGGAGTTTTAAATGACGAAACATCAGCCTTAACAGATTCTTTTCAAGACAACTTATTAGCTCCTCCTGTTTACACAAGACCTTCTGACTACAAAGGAAACAAAGTGCCTGATATTCTATTATCAGGAAATTTTCCTAAAATTGAAGAATGGAGAGAAGAACAAGCTTACCAAAGAACAAAAGAACGAAGGCCAGATTTATTAGATTAAAAAACTTTTTTATATTTAAACTGTTACTTTTTAAGTATATAATCTTTTAGTATTTTAAAATTATTCGTAATTTTGCAATCTCAATTGAGACCAACCTCTGACGAAAAGCGTGTATGTTGCTCTTAATCAATATTTTAAATACATAAAAATGGAAGCTTTAGTAAAGTTTGTACAAGACGAATTCGTAACAAAAAAGGATTTTCCTGAGTTTGGAGCTGGTGATACTATCACTGTTTATTACGAAATTAAAGAGGGTAACAAAACAAGAACTCAGTTCTTTAGAGGAGTTGTTATTCAAAGAAGAGGAACTGGAACATCAGAAACTTTCACTATCAGAAAAATGTCTGGTACTGTAGGAGTAGAAAGAATTTTCCCAGTAAATATGCCTGCACTTCAAAAAATAGAAGTTAACAAAAGAGGTAAAGTTAGAAGAGCTAGAATCTTTTACTTTAGAGGTCTTACTGGTAAAAAAGCAAGAATTAAAGAAAAAAGATCTTAATCTTACTTTTATATCTTATCAAAATCTCGTCTATCTTAGGCGAGATTTTTTTTGCGATAATTTGTAACAAAAAAACCTCGTAATAAATACGAGGTTTACATATTTGTTTGTTCTAAACTAAACAGGAATTTCTGCCATTACAAAATCTTTTAAAGTTGCAACCGCATAATCTATTTCTTCTTTAGTATTGTATTTAGAAAACGAAAAACGCAAAGATGGTTTCAACATATCTTCGTCAGACAAAATTTCTGTCAACACATGAGATCCTTTAGCACTACCACTCTGGCAAGCACTACCCTTAGAACAGGCAATACCTTTTATATCCAACTGAAACAATAATGTTAAAGCTCTTTCTGGAGAAACAGGCAGCAACATGTTTACTAAAGTATAAGTACTCTTTTCTAAATCACCAGACAACCCATTAAACTTAACTTCAGTGATAGCCTTTTTTATCTCTTGTATAAAATATGCTTTTAAAGATTTTATGTATTTCTTATCTTCTTCCAAAGTCTTATAGGCATTTGTATATGCCACATCTAAACCTACAATATTATGAACAGACTCAGTTCCTGCTCTAAAACCTCTTTCTTGTCCTCCTCCGAATATTAATGAGTTAAGCCCTATTTCTTTTCTCATAAAAACAAAACCTACACCCTTAGGCCCATGGAATTTATGAGCACTAACTGCACAAAAATCAACAGGTATATCAGACAGATCAACTTCGTAATGACCAATAGATTGCACAGTATCGCTATGAAATAATGCATTGTATTCTTTACATAAATGCGCAGTCTTTTTTATATCTAAAATATTACCTAATTCATTATTTACATGCATTAAGCTTACTAAAGTTTTTTCTTCACTAGATTGCAATAAACGTTCTAAATCATCTAAACGAACACTTCCATTTTCATCTAATGCAACATAATCTAACTTAACATTAAAACAATTAACCAATGCTTCTGCAGAATGGCCAATTGCATGATGCTCTATTTTTGAGGTAATAATTCTCTTTACACCTAAATCTCTTACAGCAGAGTTTAACACAAAATTATCTGCCTCTGTACCTCCAGAAGTAAAAATAATTTCAGAAGTAGAGACTTTTAATTGTTTAGCTATATTTTTTCTAGCTTGCTCTATCAAAGATTTTGCGCTTCTTCCATAACCATGAGTAGAAGATGGATTTCCATAACAGTCTGCCAAACATTCAGCCATGGCTTTTACCACTTCATCGCTTACACGAGTAGTAGCCGCACTGTCAAAGTATGCCTTTTTTATCATTATTCAGTTTATAAAGTTTATAATAAGGGGATGTAAAAATAACTGAAATAAAATAAAACTCCATAAATATTCGTTATTTTGTGGCCTAATTTAATTTCAATAAGGTGAAAATGTTAAGAAAAGTAGTATTAATAGCTGTTGCCACTCTATTTGTAGCTTGTGACGATGGTGATGTTTTTGTAACCAATTTAGAATTTGATGATGTAAATCTTCAACATTGTTCTGGTAATACAGACTTTATTCTCTACAAAATAAAAACTCAAGCACCTTATGAGTCATTATCTGCTAGATTACCTATTAGCAGCGCCAACTTTCTAACTACTGCTGGAGAAAACACAACTTCTTTATCCAGCACACATACATTCAATTACAGAACTTATAACGGTGATCCAACTGGAATATTTTGTAACTCTTTACCCCCAACAAACCCTAACACCACTTCTGATTCGTTTTCAGACAACGGAACAGTAAAATTCATAACATCTTTAACTATAGATGATAATGATGGAATTCCTGCCGAATTTGAAGATTTAAACAATAATGGAAACTTTGATGACGATGATACTGATGGAGATGGAATACCCAATTATTTAGACTCTGACGACGACGGAGACAACGTACCAACCATTAATGAAATGGCCGATCCTGACGGAGATGGTGACTTATCTGATGCTGTTGATACAGATGGAGACGGAACTCCTAATTACTTAGATGAGGATGATGATGAAGACGGTATTTTAACAAGAAACGAAGACAGCAATGGTAATGTAAATCCGCAAGACGATATTACACAACCTGCAGTTGGTCCAGACTACCTCAATTCTGCAATACAATCTAGCACAATAAACAACGTTTACTTAAACCATACAAGAACCTTAGATTACTCGTCTACAATACATATTTTAAACTTATTTTTAGTTAATAGTAGTACCAATGAAACCATCATAAACGAAGACTATAATTTTGGAACCATAACCACCCCTACAACTACCGAAACTTACGAAGTACCGTTCAACTAAATAAGTAGAAACAAAAACACTACTATGTCGTTTATCGGATTTTTTAAACCGTATAAAGAAAAGTAGCTCTATTGTTAACAAAAAACACTAGTTAAACAGCTTAGAAATTCGTATATTTCGTATAATTACTACAAATCCAAAATAGTATGAAAAAAAATACCCTTACTTTAGCTTTACTCTTAGCCTTTACAGGTCTTGTAAGCGCTCAAGAATTATATGTTTCTCCAAACAGTTACATGTTTGTTCAAGATGAAGTTGTTTTTGTTACTAATGATGTACGACTAGAGAACACAGATTCTTACTTATATTTAAGAGATGGAGCGCAATTAGTTCAAGATAACGATATAAAAAATTCCGATGCTGGTGCTCTTTCTGTATACCAAGATCAGACTGTTGGTGTTTATGAGTATAATTACTGGAATTCTCCTGTTGGTTTAGCTCCTGATGGAACCACAAGAGCGAACACTGCATCTGATAAATCTTTAATGTTCGATCCTGCTGACAACGCAGATCCTTCTAACGTAAACTCAACTGCATTTCCTTTTATTGGAGGCTACAATAGTACAGATACTCAAATTGCAGAATTTTGGATATATAACACAGAGAGTTCTTATGATTATTGGGGGTGGAATGCTGGAATGGCAACCAACCCTGCTTTAGGATTTACTCTAAAAGGAAGACCTACTAGAACTACTATAGATTATAGAGGTCGTCCAAAAACCGGAAACATGACTGTTAATGTAGATTGGAATGGTACATCTGACGCTACCCAAGGAGGTTCTGTAAATTATGATGGTTTACAAGCTAGCCAAGTAGAAACATTAGTGGGTAATCCTTACCCATCTACATTAGATTTAAAAATGTTTTTAAGAAATGTTAACAACATTGCCAACTTAGAGTCTGCAATTTATTTTTGGCAACAAAAGGCCGTAGGATCTCACAACTTACATGACTACGAAGGTGGTTACGGTGTATGGGTACCTGGAGTATTAGTTGACGATAATGATCACGGAACATTTACCCCAGCAACCTTTACCAGCTATAACGGTGATGGACAAAATAATGGAGGGGCTAGTGGATCTGGTACTGCATATTCAGGAACATATAGTCGTAGATATGCTGCTATTGGACAAGGTTTTATGGTTAGAAACATTAACGGGTTACAAAATGCTACAGCAGAGTTTGACAACTCTATGCGTTTATATGTAAAAGACAGCCCAGCTGGTGTTGATATTTTTGCTAGAGCTAGTAGTGAAGACGAAGAGATCATTGCAATGTCTCATAATGGCTTAGACTATATGGATATTGTTAATAACCCTACAAGAATTCCAGAAATAAGAATCCATTCAAAAATTGCTGACTCTTATTACAGAGAAAGTGTTATTGCTTTTAGAAATGGTACTGATTTAAGTTTTAAACCTACCTGTGATGCTAGAATTGCACAAAAATTAGCGTCTGACACTTACTTTGTTATAGATGAAAATGATTTATCTATAAAATCTATTACTTATGATATTGATGCTAGATTACCTTTTGGTATTGTTGTAGCTAACGACGCTACACCTTATAGCATTACTGTTAACAGTCTTACTCATGTTGATGAAAACATTGACGTATTTATGCACGACAAACTTAACGATAGCTATACAGATATCAAAAACGGAACATTTGAAGTTACTTTAGATCAAGGAACTTACAATGATCGTTTTGTTGTTGTGTTTAGAGATGCTTATGCAGAGCAAGAAGAAGCTTTAAATTTAGAAGAAGAAGAAATAACCAGTTCTTTTAATGTATTCCAAAACAACGATTTAGAACAGCTAATTATAAGCAATCCTAAATCTCATACTGTAAAGTCTTTTACAATGTATGATGCTGCCGGAAAACAAATCTTTAACAACATCAACCTTGGAAACGATACAGAATACACTTTCCCTACTGCTTCTTTAAGTTCAGGAGTATATATAGTTAAAGTTATAACTGACCAAGATTTTAACATCACTAAAAAGGTTACAGTTAAATAAACAATAGAGATAAAAAATTCATTCATACTAAAAAAAGCCAAGTTTAAACTTGGCTTTTTTATTTATATCAATTTTGAGAAATTCTTAATCAAATATACTTACTAACAGAAACAAGTTCTTTTTAATCCCCTATATACTTATAAACTTAAAAGCTAAATTGTATAGCAAAAAATAAAACATTAAAGTTTTTATAGACTAGAAAACTAGACCGAAAAAAAAGAAATACTTTTTTATAAAATGCAAACTTATAAATACTTAATACCTTCTTAGAGTAAATAGTATATAAATACACAATTCATTTCATAATGTCAAGTTATTTAATCCATACATAACGGCACAAAAATAGGCGCTAGATAAATCTAGCGCCTTTATTATGATAATAATAAAAAGCTTTTAGAAATTATTACTTCTCAAACTCTTTTAATGTTTTTACTATTATAGAAACACAATCTAACAACTGCTCTTTATTCATAACTAAAGGAGGTGCAAAACGAATTATATTACCATGAGTAGGTTTAGCTAATAAACCATTATCACGTAAACGCAAGCAAAT
This sequence comes from Pseudofulvibacter geojedonensis, assembly GCF_042675745.1. Classification (NCBI taxonomy): domain Bacteria; kingdom Pseudomonadati; phylum Bacteroidota; class Flavobacteriia; order Flavobacteriales; family Flavobacteriaceae; genus Pseudofulvibacter; species Pseudofulvibacter geojedonensis. The sequence goes on from NZ_JBHTJM010000002.1 coordinate 374,207, forward strand.
ATTCCAAGCAGTATTACTTTCCTCAGAATCATTAATAACTATTGCGTTTAACAAACCTTTTCCTCTTACTAAAGAAACAATATTACTGTCAGCTATATATTTAGACATTTCTTCTCTAAATAACTGACCTAAGACTTCAGCATTTTCTGCTAGTTTCTCTTCTCTAACAACCTCTAAAGCCGCTATTGCAACAGCTGCTGCTATAGGATTTCCTCCAAAAGTACTACCGTGGTTTCCTGGCTTAATAACATTCATAATATTATTATTAGCCAATACAGCAGAAACTGGGTAAGCTCCTCCACTTAAGGCTTTTCCTAATATTAAAATGTCTGGCTTAACATTTTCATGATCTACGGCTACCATTTTACCAGTACGTGCAATACCTGTTTGCACTTCATCTGCAATAAACAAAACATTATACTTTTCACACAATGCTTTTGCTCCAGCCAAATACCCCTCTTGCGGCACATAAACTCCAGCTTCGCCCTGAATAGGCTCCGCCATAAAACCTGCTATGTTTTTATTATTCTTTAATGTTTCCTCTAATACCTCTAAATCGTCGTACGCTATCTTAATGAAACCATTTGTAAATGGCCCAAAGTTTTTTCTTGCAACTGGGTCATTAGAAAAAGAAATAATGGTAGTTGTTCTTCCATGGAAATTGTTTTCACATACAACTATTTGAGCATCATTTTCCGCAAGCCCTTTAACTTCATAAGCCCACTTTCTACATAATTTAAGAGCTGTTTCAACAGCCTCGGCTCCTGTATTCATTGGCAACAACTTATCAAAACCAAAAAGTTCAGTTGCATATTTTTCATACTTACCAAGCATATCATTATAAAATGCTCTTGAAGTTAACGTTAATGTTTGCGCTTGAGCCACCATAGCCCCTACTATTTTAGGATGACAATGTCCTTGGTTTACTGCAGAATAAGCAGATAGAAAATCATAATACTTTTTTCCTTCTACATCCCAAACATATACTCCTTCACCTTTCGATAAAACTACTGGTAATGGGTGATAGTTATGAGCTCCATACTTGTCTTCTAATTCAATTGCTTGTTGTGACGTTACTTGTTCTAAAACAGCCATTTTTTAAATAATTTAAGATAAATAAAATAACCATTCCTTCTGTACCTTTATCCTTTCGATAACGCATCGAAAATTCAGCGTGGGAGAGAAATCACCCCTAAGTGCTGCAAATTAATAAATTTATGCAAGTTTTTTATTATGTTTTATACAAAACAAACATTAAACCCAACTATGTTTATAATTTTACCTCTATCTTACAAGTACAACCACTACACTTTCAACTTTTTAACACTTTGTAAGCTCCTTTTACACCTTCATTAAAACATTTCATTTTCCATATTCTTTTTTTCTTTTAAACTACTATGAGCTAACATGTATTATAAAACAACAGTAAAACAAAAAAATGTTCGCTTTTAACAAACTTTAATAGCTTTTTAAGCCTAAAAAATTAAAATACTATTATTTTTGTTTTTATAGAAACGCACAAAAGGTATGAAAAAGGCACTTATTCTCATTATAACAGTTATTGGGATACTTGTAGGTTGCGAAAAAGATGATATATGCTCTGATGCTAATGCTAATACACCGCATTTAATTATTAGATTTTACAACATATCGAACACAAATGAGCTAAAAGCTGTTAACAATCTAAAAGTAAATGGAGTTAGTAATAGTGAAGAAATTGGCATAACGACCACAAAAGACTCTATTGTTCTACCATTAAGAGTATTAAACAACAATACCTTATTTACCCTTACAAAAGACTACACTTATAATAACAATGGAACTCCAGACGATACTAGTGATGATATAATTGGTGGTAATACAGATGAAATAACAATATCATACAATAACGAACAGGTTTTTATATCGAGAGCATGTGGATACAAAAACATCTACAAGAATACCAATATAGGATTTACAGCTGATAGTGACAACTGGATTCTAAATACCGAAATCAAACAAACTACAATAGACAACGAAAATAATGCGCATATACATATTTATCATTAGTTTATTTTGCAGCCTTTGTTTATATAGTCAAGAAAAAGCAATAGACTCTTCTAGCAAAAAGCATCGTTATGGATTGCGAGTAGGTACGGACATTTCAAAGCTTATAAAAACTGCTATTAGAAGCAATTACACTGCTTTTGAAATAAATGCAGATTATAAATTTGCAAAGAAATATTATATAGCTGGTGAAATAGGTTATGAAAATCATTTAATAAATGAGACTCAAATCAATTTAAACACTAAAGGGTCATACATTAAATTTGGAGTAGATTACAATGCCTACCAAAACTGGTTAAATATGGAAAATGCCATTTACGCAGGTTTAAGATACGGATTTAGCTCTTTTTCTCAAACTTTAAACAGCTATAGCATATACAATACTGATGACTATTGGAATGAGAATAACTTAATAAATACTCCCGAATCATTCAACGGAATTTCTTCTCATTGGATAGAATTTATTTTTGGTATAAAAACAGAAGTACTCAACAATGTATACCTTGGCGTTAATGTCCAATTAAAAAGAAACATTAGCAATAATTCTGCCGAAAACTTCGATAATTTGTACATCCCTGGCTTTGGAAAGACATATGAAACAAGCAAATGGGGTGTTGGTTTTGGGTACACAATCAACTATTTTATCCCTTTTTACAAAAAGTAAAGATATTTCAAAATAAAAACTTTACAACCCAAAAGATACACTAAAATTAAATCGTATCCCCTCACTTGACCCAAAAGTCATTAAAGACCCTTTTAATAAATTAGCAGATTGTAACCAAAATCCAGCTCCGTAAGAAGTATGTAATTTATTAGACGATTCACCTGCTAACCAAACTCTTCCCGCATCAAAACCACTTATTAAACCAAATTGAAGAGGCAATACATCAGATTTTAAATCTTTTACATACCATTTTATATCAGAATTAGAAAACAATGATGATTGCCCAGTAAATCTTTGGTTTCTATAACCTCTTAAACCATTGTTCCCTCCAATACTAGCCGCTTGATAAAACTCTAAATGTTTACCAAAAACATAATTATAATTCAACCTAGCGTCAACCCAAACTTTATCCTTATAAACAGGATAAGACAACATAACATCTGGTTGAATACTTGTTACAATCTTTTGTGTGTCTTTAAGATTTACTGCGGATTTTACTGATAAATTAGGGACTAGCTTCAAATCTTCGATAAGTTTTATTTTTTTATACTTAAAGCCAAGATTTAAGCCTATATAATTTTTTAAATCAAAGAACTCATCATCTGGAAAAAACAAAGTTTCTGAACTAACAAATCTTTCAGGTGTTTTATCTACTTTAATACTTTCTAAAAAGAAATTCACCTTTGCTTCATACCTTTTTTTCTTTCTCACCAACCCCAATTGAGTATTTAGCACAGACATACGAACCCTATTGTATTTTAACTTTAAGTTATCATCAAAATTGGGCGTTTCATTTCCAAACCCAAAAAAATTAGTACTATAATTAGGGCTTTGGTAACCTACAGATACAAACGCATTGTTGTCTTTTACCAAATTAACCACTTCTCCTGTGTACCTCAACTTAAAGCCTATCTGCCCTAAATAGAACACCCCTTCCAGTTCATGATTTTGAGTAAACGGATTGCGTTCGAAATTATTAACTCTCAAAGTGTTTAAAGCACCAATAAATATACCGTCGTCCGGGTTAGCTCCTAAAACAGGGCTTATTTTATAACTACTGTGTTTATATTTTACTAGTGAATTATCTACTAAGTAACCATCATTAAACAATACCTTTTTAGCCTTATGAGATCGAACAATATTTGTTTGTTTTTTTGTATCATAAATAGTTATTCCCCTACCGTTGTTAATTTCATATTTATCGAGATGATTCCCACCTATTAAACTAATAGGAATAGCTAACTTTGACTCGCCGTTTACCTCAAAATAATCGCTTCCATCCAAACCATATACCCAAATACTTTTAGTGTTCTTTTTAGTAAACGAATAACTATTTATCGGACTCTTTTTCCCCTCTTTTTCATTGTAGATATTTACATTGGTTACACCATTAGACTTCCTGTTAACAACAATTATATTACTATTATTTGATGCTTTAACAATTTTATGAGGAGATATTAAATTATAATATTCTGTTGCTATTAACTCTAAGTTTTTTATTCTACCTTTTAAAACTTCAAAAAGTTGTTCAGTAGCTCTATCCTTAATTGTATAAGGAAGCTTCTTTTTTATACTATCAATTTGTAAATCAGTTAGATTTTTTTTCACAAAATCAACCTCACTCATCCATTCCTCATAAGATAGTGTACTCAATACATTTACATCAAAACCTATTAACTCCTTACTTATCTTTTTTATATCTTTTATCTTTACTGTATAGTTAGAAAAATGCTTGTAAGCTGGGATCAGCTTACTAATTAATGAATAAGTACCTTCTAATCGCATAAATTGATTGTCATAATTAGACAGGTAAGGCAACACCTCTACCTTTTCATTATATGCTTTTAAGATCCATTCAGTATTGTTTATTGATCTTGAATTATTACCTACTATAAAATCTAACAATCTAGAACGTAAATACAATTGTTCATTAAAAACAATACTATCATGTTTATTTATTTTTAAAAAAGCATGATTGGTATTTAATGTTTTTGTTTTTTTTGATTCTTTAAACACATTTCCTTTATAAGAGACCAGAATACTTTCGCTATTAGGGATTGCTATTTGTTCTGCTAAAGCTTGAGTAATAACACTTGAAAACGGATAAGATAATTGTTCAAACTCTCTTAATTTTTTTTGAAGGGTTGTACCTTTTATTTCTTCTGGTGAATATGATTGGTTTAACAAAGATTGCTCTAGCAACTGCTTATCTGTTTTCACCAAAGAAATAAAATCTTTTTTATAATCTTTTTTATCAATTGCTGGCAACTGAATACTCTTTACGAACAAACCACTATAAGGAAACTTTTTAGAATACCTTGTAACACTATCTGTAGTATAAATAGATACCCACACACTATCTTGTTCTTTTTGTTGAGAAAAAGAATTCTTAAAACTACATAAAATAATAGCGAACAAAAAAAGTAGGCGATTTTGCATGTTTAGGGTATACTTTAGATGGATAAATGTACACTTTATAACTCAACTATTCAAGCTTTAGTATTCATTATCAACCACTTGTTTTTTATTGATAATTTTTACAACAAAAATGTTTGTATTATTGAAAAACACTACTATATTTGCAACCGCATAAACGAATGCTTTGGGGGAGATTCCAGAGCGGCCAAATGGGACGGACTGTAACTCCGTTGTCTTTCGACTTCGCAGGTTCGAATCCTGCTCTCCCCACAAAACCGGTAACAAAAGTTATCGGTTTTTTTATGTCATTAATTCTAATAAAAAAAGAGAAGCAAAATGCTCCTCTTTTTTTATTATTTAAAGAAATAACTATTATGATTCGGCAGACTTCTCTGCTTTCTCAATTTTTATAGTTAATTCATCTTTTTCTTCGTCTAAATCCATAAAAATTTTATCACCTTCTTTAATATGAGACGAAACTATTTCTTCTGCCAAAGCATCTTCTATATATTTTTGTATAGCTCTGTTTAAAGGTCTAGCTCCATATTGCTTATCGTATCCTTTATCTGTAATATAATCTTTTGCTTTTTCACTTAAAGTCAACTCATAACCCAAATCACCTATTCTTGCATACAGCTTCCCTAGCTCTATATCTATAATCTTATGTATATCATCTCTACTTAATGAATTAAAGACAACAACATCATCGATACGATTTAAGAATTCTGGAGCAAAAGCCTTTTTTAAAGCGTTTTCTATCACACTTTTAGCCATATCATCCTCCTGTTCACTTCTCGCTTTAGTCCCAAAACCAACGCCTGTACCAAAATCTTGTAATTTTCTGGCACCTACATTTGATGTCATGATGATAATCGTATTTCTAAAATCAATCTTTCTACCTAAAGAATCTGTCAAATGTCCGTCGTCTAATACTTGAAGCATCATATTAAACACATCTGGATGAGCTTTTTCAATTTCATCAAGCAATACTACCGAATAAGGCTTTCTTCTTACTTTCTCGGTCAACTGCCCTCCTTCTTCATAACCAACATACCCAGGAGGCGCCCCCACTAACCTTGACACAGCGAACTTCTCCATATATTCACTCATATCTATTCTTATCAAGGCTTCTGTAGAATCAAACAATTCTTTAGATAACACCTTAGCTAATTGTGTTTTACCAACACCTGTTGAACCCAAAAATATAAAAGAACCAATTGGCTTGTTAGGATCTTTTAAACCTACTCTATTTCTCTGAATTGCTTTCACAACTTTAGCTACAGCGGTATCTTGGCCAATAACTTTACCTTTTATCAAATCTGGCAACTCAGCTAATTTATTAGTCTCTTTTTGAGCTACCCTATTTACTGGTATTCCTGTCATCATAGAAACTACATCCGCCACATTATCTTCTGTTACCGTTTCTTTGTGCAACTTAGAATCTTCTTCCCATTTTTCCTGAGCGACAGATAATTCTTTTTCTATTTTTTTCTCATCATCACGTAATTTAGCTGCCTCTTCATATTTCTGCTTTTTAACTACAGATGACTTTAACTCCTTAACTTCTTCTAGTTTTTTCTCTAACTCTAAAATCTGCTTAGGAACATCTAAATTAGTAATATGTATTCTAGATCCCGCTTCATCTAAAGCATCAATAGCTTTATCTGGCAAAAACCTATCTGTCATATACCTATTTGTTAATTTAGCACAGGCCTCAATAGCTTCATCTGTATAATCTACATTATGATGGTCTTCGTACTTACCTTTAATATTATGAAGAATTTCTATTGTCTCTTCTATAGTTGTTGGCTCAACGATAACCTTTTGAAAACGACGCTCTAATGCACCATCTTTTTCTATATATTGACGGTACTCATCTAGAGTTGTTGCGCCTATACATTGAATTTCACCTCTAGCCAAAGCAGGTTTAAACATATTAGAAGCATCTAAAGAACCCGTTGCTCCTCCTGCTCCTACTATAGTATGAATTTCGTCTATAAAAAGAATTACGTCATCATTCTTCTCTAGCTCATTCATAACAGCCTTCATGCGCTCTTCAAATTGCCCTCTATACTTTGTTCCTGCTACTAAACTAGCTAAATCTAAAGTTACTACTCGCTTTCCAAAAAGAATACGAGAAACTTTACGCTTAACAATACGCAAAGCCAAACCTTCTGCTATAGCCGATTTACCAACACCTGGTTCTCCTATTAATAAAGGATTATTCTTTTTACGTCTACTCAATATTTGAGAAACACGTTGTATTTCTTTTTCTCTTCCTACTACTGGATCTAATTTTCCAGCCTCTGCTAAAGCTGTTAAGTCTCTACCAAAATTATCTAAAACTGGAGTTTTAGATTTTTTAGCAGACTTCCCTGTACTACCTGAAGTAAAAGGATTCTCTTTAGCATCTCCACTTTCACCTGCATTTCCATCATCATCAGGAAAAGCATCTGCTCTTGGAGTATCATCTATATAATCTTCTTCGTTTGCATGCATATTTTTAAAATGTTCTTTAACATTGTCATAAGCTACTTTAAGCTTGTTCAACAGTTTTGTTGTTGGATCGTTTTCATTACGCAAAATACAAAGCAACAAATGTGCCGTATTTATAGAAGTATCTTGAAATAATTTAGCCTCTAAAAAAGTAGTTTTTAAAGCTCTTTCTGCCTGCCTTGTTAAATGTAAATTCTTCTTTTGATTAGTTTCAAAAGCTACATTAGGATTTGCTGGACTTAATATTTCTACCTTTTTACGTAGATGATCTAAATCAATTTGTAGTTTATCAAGAATATCTATAGCCTTTCCATTTCCATCTCTCAACAAACCCAACATCAAGTGTTCTGTACCAATAAAATCGTGCCCTAAACGCAGTGCCTCTTCTTTACTGTAACCTATAACATCTTTAACTCTTGGTGTAAAATTATCATCCATAAATTGTACTCAGTCCTATAAAATTATTAAATAAAAGTTATTTTTCAGGGTAAATTGGTCGAAATATAACTTCTTACCTTGCTAATAGAATAAATATAGGCTAAAAAACAAAGAAAACCCAATGATAGTTATTAACTATTTTCGACTTTTTTTTTGTTAATAAATTCGTTTAAAAAGCCCTCATTTCTTTTCTTTTTTTAAGCTTAGAATATGTATATTAGCTCGTTTGATAAAAATAAATTTTTAATACATGGCAGAAGGAGAAAGACTGATACCAATTAATATTGAAGATGAAATGAAATCAGCCTACATTGACTATTCAATGTCGGTTATTGTTTCACGTGCATTACCAGATGTAAGAGACGGAATGAAACCCGTACACAGAAGAGTTCTTTTTGGTATGCATGAATTAGGTGTAACTTCTAACAAAGCACATAAAAAATCAGCAAGAGTTGTTGGAGAAGTGTTAGGTAAATATCACCCGCACGGAGACACCTCTGTATACGATGCAATGGTACGTATGGCTCAAGAATGGAGTTTACGATATATGCTAGTAGATGGTCAAGGAAACTTTGGGTCTGTAGACGGCGATAGCCCTGCAGCTATGCGTTATACAGAAGTACGTATGCGCAAAATATCTGAGGATATGATGGCTGACATCGATAAGGACACTGTAGACCACCAATTAAACTTTGACGACACCTTAAAAGAGCCTAAAGTTCTTCCAACACGTATACCTGGACTTTTAGTAAATGGAGCCTCTGGTATTGCTGTAGGTATGGCAACCAATATGCCCCCTCATAATTTGACAGAAGTTGTAAACGGAACTCTTGCATATATTGAAAACAACGATATAGAAATTGATGAGTTGATGCAACATGTTAAAGCTCCGGACTTTCCTACTGGAGGGATTATTTATGGATATGATGGTGTTCGCGATGCTTTTAAAACAGGTAGAGGTAGAATTGTATTACGTGGTAAAGCTGTAATAGAAGAAGTTAACGGAAGAGAATGTATCATTGTATCTGAAATACCTTATCAGGTTAATAAGGCAGATATGATTAAGAAAACTGCCGATTTAGTTAATGACAAAAAACTAGAAGGAATTTCTTCTATTAGAGACGAGTCTGATAGAAAAGGTATGCGTATTGTTTACGTTTTAAAAAGAGATGCTGTTCCTAATATTGTTCTTAACAAATTATTTAAATATACCGCATTACAATCTTCTTTTAGCGTTAACAATATTGCTTTAGTTAATGGTAGGCCTCAAATGTTAAATCTAAAAGATTTAATTCACTACTTCGTTGAACACAGACACGATGTAGTTACCAGAAGGACTCAATATTTATTAAAGAAAGCTGAAGAAAGAGCTCATATATTAGAAGGGCTAATTATTGCCTCAGATAATATAGACGAGGTAATAGCCTTAATAAGAGGCTCTAAAAACACTGAAGAAGCTCGCGAAAAATTAATCAAACGTTTTGAATTATCAGAAATTCAAGCCCGTGCGATTGTTGAAATGCGTCTACGTCAGTTAACAGGACTAGAGCAAGACAAATTACGTTCGGAGTACGACGCGTTAATGGAAACCATTAAAGACTTAAAAGATATTCTTGCTCATAAATCTCGTAGAATGGGGATTATTAAAGAAGAGCTTGAAGAAGTAAGAGATAAGTATGGTGATGAACGTAGATCTGAAATATCGTACGTTGGAGGAAGTGTAAGTATTGAAGACTTAATTCCAAACCATAAAGTTGTTATTACAATTTCGCACGCAGGATACATTAAACGTACACCTTTAGAAGAATATAAAAAACAAAACAGAGGTGGTGTTGGCACAAAAGGTACATCAACTAGAAATCAAGATTTCTTAGAACATATGTTTGTTGGTACTAATCATCAATACATGTTATTCTTTACTCAAAAAGGAAAATGTTTCTGGCTACGTGTTTACGAAATACCAGAAGGAAGCAAATCATCTAAAGGTAGAGCTATGCAAAACCTTATCAATATAGAACAAGATGATAAAGTAAAAGCATTTATCTGTACTCAAGACCTTAAAGACGAGGATTACATCAACAACCATTATGTAATTATGGCCACCAAAAAAGGGCAAGTTAAAAAGACTTCTTTAGAGCAATACTCTAGGCCAAGAACTAATGGTATTAATGCAATTACTATTAAAGACGACGATGAGTTACTAGAAGCAAAACTAACCACTGGAAACAGCCAAGTTATGCTAGCTTTAAAATCTGGTAAATCTATTCGTTTTGAAGAAAGTAAAACTCGCCCAATGGGTAGAAATGCATCAGGAGTTAGAGGAATTACTCTTGGCCATGAAAATGACGAAGTAGTTGGTATGGTTTCTGTAAACGATATGGACAGTAACATATTAGTTGTTTCTGAAAACGGTTATGGTAAACGTTCTAGCTTAGAAGACTACAGAATTACCAACCGAGGAGGTAAAGGAGTAAAAACTATATCTGTAACTGAAAAGACTGGTGAATTAGTTGCTATAAAAAATGTTACTGATGATGATGATTTAATGATTATCAATAAATCAGGAATAACTATTAGAATTGCAGTAGAAGATTTACGTGTAATGGGTAGAGCCACTCAAGGTGTTAAGCTTATCAACATTAAAGGTAAAGATTCTATAGCTGCTGTAGCCAAAGTTATGCATGATGAAAATGATGTAAAAGAAGATGGCACAGATATTGAAAGTAGTTCTGAAGAAGAATAAAATTAATTTTAAATGAAATAACTTAAGCCATAATAATAACTCTATTAATTAGATACATTATTGTGGCTTTTTACATCCCTAAAACTTAAATAAATGAAGAAAAAAGTATTAGCTATTGCATTATTAGGATTTGCAACAATGACAATGGCTCAAAAAAATGAAGTAAAAGCTTTAGAAAAAGCTATAAAATCAGGAAACCTTGCTAACGTAAAAAGCTTAATATCTACCGCTGAAGGAGTTATAGGTAATGCAGACGATAAGACCAAAGCTAAGTTTTACTATTTAAAAGCCAAAGCTGTATTATCTGGTAAAGACTACGATGGTATTGTGAAAGCCTTAGCTGATTTTGAAGCTAATAAAAGTAACAAATACGAAGCTGAAATTTCTCAACTAAAAACAGAATTATCTGGAAAAATAGTTAACGAAGCTATAGAAGACGCAAACAAAGGTAAACATGAAGCTTCTGCAAAAAAACTTCTTACAGCTTATAGATTAAATGGAGATCAAGAATATTTATATTATGCTGCTAATACATATATAAGCGCTAAAAAATACGATAAATCTCTACCATTACTAGAAGAATTAAAACAGCTTGATTACACAGGAGTAAAGACTCAATACATGGCTTACAATACAGCTACTAAAAAAGATGAGGCTTTCCCTAACAAACAAATGAGAACTCTCGCTCTTAAAACTGGAACTCACATTAAACCTACAGAAAAACAAACACCTTCTGTTAAAGCTGAAATAATTAAAAATATTGCTTTAATTCATGTAAATTTAGGTAATACAGAAAAAGCTATTACAGCTATCAAAGACGCAAGAGCTAACGACCCTAACGATGTAAGCTTAATTATTACAGAAGCTAACTTATACCTTGAATTAGGTAAAAAAGAAGAGTTTACCCAACTAATGAAAACTGCTGTAGAAAAAGACCCTAATAATCCTGGATTATTCTTTAACTTAGGGGTTATGTCTGCTGAAAATGGAGATAGAGTAAAAGCAAGAGAATACTACCAAAAAAGCTTAGACTTAAGAGGAGATGATATAAACACTAACTTTAATATGGCCGCTTTAATTTTAGAAGATGAAAAACCATTAGTTGAAAAAATGAATTCTTTAGGAACTTCATCTGCTGATAATAAAAAATATGATCTATTACAAAAGCAACGTAATGAACTATACAAATCTGCCGTTCCTTATTTAGAAAAAATTCTTACTGTAGATGCTAAAAACCTAGATGCTGCTAAAACTTTGAAAAATATTTATGGTGTTTTAGCCGATATGGATAATGTTAAAAGAATGAAAGCAATTATTGAAGCTAATTAATATAAATAATAACATAAAAAAAAACCGCTCTATTGAGCGGTTTTTTATTTATATAATTCTCTTAATCACCCTAAGTTTATGCGTGTGGACATTTCTATCTACATTAAAAATACCTGTATGATCTAATCTATCTATCCTAACTTCACCATGAGCATGAATAATGTAATTGTCTTTCATTATTATACCCACATGAATGATATTACCTTCGCTATTATCAAAAAATGCTAAATCTCCAGGTTCGCTTTCTTCAATAAAACTTAAAGCCTCTCCTTGTGTAGCTTGCTGTGATGCATCACGCAAAATAGCATATCCATTAATTTTATAAACCATTTGAGTAAAACCACTACAGTCTATCCCGAATGGTGTTTTTCCTCCCCATAAATAAGGAGCGTTTAAATACATAAACGCTGTTTTTATAATATTTTCTTTTGGTTGCTTATCACTAATATAATTTCCTTCAAATTGATGCTTAAGTAAACCCACACCATTTAATGTAGCTCCAAAAGGTAACAGACTCATATTTCCGTTAGGATAAGTAATATACTCAACAACATCAGAAGTGACCTTCAACACTTCTTTAACCATTGTTTTATATACTTCTTCGGTTATCTCTAAATACTGCTTATTATCTATCCAACCTTCATACTTATCAAACGCTAATCTAATTTTACTCCATTTTTTTCGCTGTTCTATTACTTTAAACACATCACCATACAACACCTGTGAAACCATTTCACTGGGGTCGGCAGGTTCTATTCTTAAAGGAACAATACTTAAATGAGCAATACCGTATCGCATGAAGACTTATTTCTTTTTAAAATTAACGCTCAACTACAATTGCTGAAGCACCACCACCACCATTACAAATAGCTGCGGCTCCTATTTTAGCATTGTTTTGCTCTAAGACACTTAATAATGTTATGATAATTCTAACTCCTGAACATCCCAGTGGATGACCTAAAGACACCGCTCCTCCGTTCACATTTACATTATCTGCTGAAAGGCCTAAAATTTTCATATTAGCTAAACCAACTACAGAAAAAGCCTCATTAAATTCAAAGTAATCAACATCATCAATACCAATACCCGCTTTGTCCAGCGCTTTTGGTAAAGCCTTAGCTGGAGCTGTTGTAAACCATTTAGGCTCTTGAGCTGCATCAGCATACCCAGTAATAGTAGCCAATGGAGTTAATCCTAGTGATTTTGCTTTTTCTTCAGACATTAAAATTACGGCTCCTGCCCCATCATTAATAGTAGAAGCATTAGCAGCTGTAACTGTACCTTCTTTTGTAAAAGCCGGACGCAAATTTGGTATTTTCTCTAATTTAACGTTAGAATACTCTTCATCTTTAGCTACTACAGTAGGCTCTCCTCTTCTTTGAGGAACTGATACTGGAACTACTTCATTATCAAATTTTCCTGCTTCCCATGCTGCTGCAGATCTTTTATAAGACTCAATAGCAAAATTATCTTGGTCTTCTCGTGAAAACTCATATTCTGTTGCGCAAGCATCTGCACAAACTCCCATAGCCTCTTGGCTATAAACATCTGTTAAGCCATCTACCTGCATTCCATCTAACATTTTAACTGGACCAAATTTAGAAGCAGAACGTGCATGATAATAGTGAGGTATTAAACTCATATTTTCCATACCACCAGCTACAACAACCTCAGCATCTCCACAAGCAATAGCTTGAGCACCTTGCATAACAGCTTTCATACCAGAGGCACATACTTTATTAATAGTAGTACAAGGTACGTTTTCTGGAATACCAGCAAAAATAGCTGCTTGTCTAGCTGGAGCCTGACCTGTTCCCGCCTGTACAACATTCCCCATTAAAACTTCATCTACTTCGCTAGGAGATAAATTAATCTTATCTAAAGCTCCTTTAATAGCTACAGCACCTAATTTCGGTGCAGAAACTGATGATAAACTTCCTAAAAAGCTCCCTAGTGGAGTTCTTGCAGCTGAAACTATAACAACTTTTTTACTCATATCTCAAATAATTTAAATCTTAATTAATGTCTGCGAATTTAATGATTTTTTACGGGTATTGCTAACCTCTTATTCAGCTATTTTTTTATACAATTACGAATACTACATTTATCAAGTATTTATTAGTATTTTTGATATCATACAAGTTACTAAATGAAAAAAATAACACACTATTTATATACCTACCAATCTAGCATTTATAAGTTATTATTATTTGTTGTATCAGTATTTTTTATAGTTTACCTCTTACCTAAGGGAGGCTCTTTTAAGTATCAATTTGAAAAAGGAAAAGTATGGCAATACAAAAACTTATACGCTCCATTTGACTTTTCTATTGAAAAATCGAAAAATCAAATTAACGAAGAAGAAAAACAATTAGAAAAACAATTACCTCTATACTTCGTTGCCGACACCTCTATAGTTAAAAATGTTACTTTAGCTCTATTAAATGAATTTGAAATTAGCTTTCCCGACTCTTTAAATTTAGATTTAAAAAATAAAAGCAAAAACACTTTGAGCAATTCGTTATCGGTAATTTACCAAAAAGGACTTTTATCTGAAGATTTGACTTTTAGTGAGAGTAGAGAAGTAATTATTCAAATAAAAGGATCCAACAAAGCTTCTAAAAATTTATTCGGAAATTTCTTTACAAGTGAAAGTGCTACAGAATTTTTACAAAAATCTATATCCGATAGTATTTTTAACGAACATAGAAGCTATTTAAACAATCTATATTTTAAACATTTAAAAACAAATGTAAGATACAACAGCAACAAAACATTACAACATTACGAAGCTGAAAAAACAAAGATACTACCCACTCAAGGCCTAGTAAAAGAAAATACTATTATAATATCTAAAGGAGAAGTTGTTGAAGGAGATAAGCTACAACAATTAAACTCTTTAAAACAAATTTACACCTCTCAGGTATGGAGTGAGTCAAATTACAATTGGATTGTTTTTGGCTATAGCATCTTGGTAGTTCTTGCTTTGTTAATGCTAGTCTTATTTGTTAAAAAATATCGCCCTTCTATTTTTGAAAACAACACCAAACTCACTTTTATCTTTTTTAACATTATATTAATGATTGCCATCACATCTCTTATGGTGCGTTATCAATCTTCTTATTTATATATTGTGCCTATCTGTATAATGCCATTAATACTCAAAGCCTTTTTTGATGCCAGGCTAGGTTTATTTGCACATGTTATAACCGTTTTACTTCTCGGTTTTATTGTACCGAACAGTTACGAGTACATGTTTTTACAAATTATAGCTGGAATTATTACTATTCTAACAATTTCTGAATTATACAAAAGAGCTAATTTGTTTATTTCTGTTGGACAAATTACACTTGTTTATATTATTGCTTATTTTTCATTTTATATAATACACGAAGGAAATATTATTGAACTAAAATTAGAGACTTTCGGCCTTTTTGTTTTATGCGGATTAGCTACTTTATTTGCTCAACCCTTAATTTATATTTTTGAAAAAATATTCGGACTAGTATCAGATGTATCACTATTAGAGCTGTCTGATACCAATTCTAAATTACTAAAAGATTTGGCAGATAAAGCTCCTGGAACTTTTCACCATTCATTAAATGTTGCCAACTTAGCAGAAGCTGCTGCAAATGAAATAGGTGCCAATGTTATGCTAACAAGAGTCGGAGCCTTATACCACGACATTGGAAAATTAAAAGAACCCACTTTCTTTATTGAAAATCAAAACAACAACATGAACCCTCATGATGAAATCTCTCCAAAAGAAAGTGCGCAAATAATAATAGACCATGTTATTAGTGGAATAGAAATTGCTAAGAAAAATAGATTACCAGATAGAATTATTGATTTTATTCGAACTCATCATGGTACAAGTTTAGTTTATTACTTTTACAGTAAGGAAAAGGAAATAAATGAAAACGTAGATATTACAAAGTTTCAATACCCAGGTCCTAAACCATTTTCTAAAGAAACTGCTATTTTAATGATGTGCGATAGTGTAGAAGCTGCTTCTAAAAGTATTAAAAACCCTGATTACACAAAAATTAGCACTTTTGTTGAACAAATTATTGAAAAACAAAAATCTGAAGGTCAATTTTTAAATGCCAATATTACCTTTAAAGAGATCGAACAAATAAAGAAAATACTCAAGCAAAAACTAATTAACATATATCATTTACGTATAGAATACCCTGATTAATAATTTGATAGCATAAAGTTTTAAAAAAAGCTTCTAAAAATGTTGTGTAAAAGGTAATGTTAAGATATATTTGCAACCGCAATTTAGTATTGTAAGTTCTTTATAACTTTGGAGAGGTGGCAGAGTGGTAATGCAGCAGCCTGCTAAGCTGTCAACCTTCGGGTTGCCCGGGTTCGAATCCCGGTCTCTCCGCAGAATTTAAGTTTTATTATTAAGTTTAGAAATAAACTTAACTTAAAATGTTTTTATTATTAAATTTATAATTACATTTGCACTCCAAAACTTAAAAACCGGTTTTATTCGGGGTATAGCGTAGCCCGGTTATCGCGCCTGCTTTGGGAGCAGGAGGTCGCAGGTTCGAATCCTGCTACCCCGACACAGTTTTCGTAGAAACTTAAAAACTACGGGCTCTTAGCTCAGCTGGATAGAGCACCTCCCTTCTAAGGAGGCGGTCGCAGGTTCGAATCCTGCAGGGCTCACACAAATCCTTGTAAACATCTGATTTACAAGGATTTTGTTTTTTTAGTTGCCATCAGCGTTGCCAATTTTCTTATTTTCAGCTTTTAATTTTATTTCGTTTGTAACCGTATAGCTTAATATACACAGTTCTATTACCTTTACTGTTAGTATCTTATCATTTAATACTTGGTTTTTCTTCTACACTCTTTAATTGAAAGCTATATTTAAAATATTATAAATACCCCTCTAGCAAATAATTATTAGACTTACTTTTTTTAAAAGAATTATAATAGCAATCCGTTTTCTAAAGTTACTTTATATTTAAATCAATAAGACGTATACTTATGACACCTTGTATTAGAATAAAAAAAGAGCACCTAAAAAAGATGCTCTTACCAACAAACCAAATTTTAATTATATAAAACTGCCTTATTTAATTAATCATTAACCTTCTTACTTCTTTAGAACCTTCTGATTCTATTGATACCAAATACAATCCTGAAGATACATTTGATGTATTTATAGATTCTCCTTGGTAATTATCTATAGATAAAATCTTCTTTCCGTTTACACTGTACATTGACACTGATGCTGCAGTCTTTAATCCTTCTACCACAAAAGATCCTTTTGTTGGATTAGGTGATAACACTGCCTCATTTAAGTTTAATGAAACATCGCTAGTACTTAATGCTGCAAAAGAAAAAGGAGTAGTATCTACAGTTCCTAATATATCTTGTGTACTTCCTGAAGTAGCCGTTGGGTAATTGATATTTAAAAAGTTCTCATTTGGTTCTGAACTAATTAAAGCATCACTATTATCGATTATAGATATACTTCCGGTTGTTGGTGCTCCAGATCCGGTTGTTACCTGAAATACAGCCATGATAATTGGTGTACCACTTTCTGCATCAAAAAATACATTGGTTGCCCCAGGTGTTCTTAATAACTGGTATACAAAATTTCCGCTAGATGCAGATGGACCTGCCAAATAAGTAGCATCCCACTCGGTTGCAGGTATGGCATAATCGCACACATTACTTGCTGGTGGAGTAAACACACAATTATTAACAAAACCGGTGTTTCCCGGTAATAAATATGCTCCTCCTGCTATCGATACAACTGCCCCCATATCTGATGAGTTTCCGTTGGTTTCTGTAAAATCGGGAGTGGCTACTAATGCCATTTCTAAGTTACCATTAGCATTTGTGCCAATGTGACTTAAACTGTAATTCATGTTTTGGGCATTCACTCCAAAAATTATTGCCAATAAAGTACAAGCTATATATATTTTTTTCATCTCTTTTATTTTTTATTATACATTAATTTAATTTTCTGGTAATTGCTCTGTGATCATAAACAGATTAGATGGTGAGCTCTGATTATTTGGGTGTGCTAAAACAACATCTTTTAAAGTGTTGACATCATTTCCTGAACCTTGATACTTAATTGTTCCATCTAAATTAACATCGGCCACATCATATCCTGTATATGAATATAAATTACTATTTGTTGTATTTCCAGCATTTGCCAACACGTTATCTTTAATCGTATTGGTATCGTTACCAGAACCTTGATATCGTACTATTGCATCATTACTAACATTTCCTGCCCACATAGCTACAACGCCTATTGGCATATTGTTACTAGTTAAAGAATTAACTCCATGAGTAAATGTATCATCTGAATATGTAAAGTCTATATCTCTAATATCTCCGGAGCTAAATGCAATGAAATTACTAGTCATAATCCCTAAATGATTCCTATGTTTAATAGCCACGTAGTATGAGTCTTCTAATGTTGAAAAATTTAATTTAGAAATACCATCAACACCAACTATATCCCCATCACGCTGTAATAAGGCTGATTGTGAATAACTTACCAAAGTATTAACGTTTATATCCCTTAATTCAACCCAAATCCAATCTACAATAGCATCTGTACCTGATATATTAAAAACTGATGCATCACATATCATCCCGTCTGGATACGGACTTGTAGTAGGTATATAACCGGCAACTCGTAAATCATCTCGCATTAATGTTTCTTCTCCTGCATTTGGGTTCAAAGCTGGGCCTTGTAAAAATACTTTTATATTTAATGAAAAGTCTGTACTACAACTAGTTTCATTAAAATTAGTTAACGGTTCGATATCAGTCCAATTTGTAACACTATAAGTAGCGTCATCTACCAACACACACACTAAATTAAGGTTTCCTAAAGCATTAAATGTTGTAATATTAACATTGTTACCATTCTGAACATTAAGCGCAATAAGCTCATTATCATCTACACGTAATGTAGTTAGCTGAGATAAATTACTCACATCTAGAGCCATAAGATCATTAGAGTTAACAATCAGAGAAGTAATGTTTGAGTTATTCGAAATATCTAAGCTAGTTAAACTCATTTGTTGCAAATTGACATAATCTAACAATGTATTATTCCTTATATCTAAAGAAGTTATATTATTATTTCCTCTAGCATTCAAATATTCTAGTAAAGGATTGTTTGTTACATCTAAATTAGATAGTTGGTTGTTAAATGCTGATAAATGATTGAGATTTGCTAGCGCACTAACATCTAAAGTCATTAGGTTTGTGTATTGAAGCTCAAGACGCTCTAAATTGGTATTATTAGATACATCGATGTTACCTAAATTATTAAAACCTGCTTCTAAAACCTTTAAATTTACAAGATTTGTAACGTCAAGATTAGTTAAGCTGTTATTTCTTATATTTAAATGTTCAAGGTTGATGTTTTCTGAAAGATCTACCACTAAGAAAGAATTATATCTACAATTAAGGCTTACCAATAACGTAAAATCTTCTATTCCGCTTAAATCAGAAATATTTTTACCTTGTAAATTTAAACTCGTTACAACCTCAATCAAAGCTGTAGGCACTTGCCCATCTCCAGAAATATCATCGTACCCCAATGCTTCAAGCTCTGATTCAAAATTGGTATCAGGTATAGCTGTATAACGACAATAGGTATCGCTAAAACTGGTTTGTACATCTATTAGAGTCCAGTTGGCCGAACTATAGGTTATGTCATCAACACGTACACAAGTTAGACTTGGATTGTTTCTTATATCAAAGATGGTAACGTTAGTATTATTACCATTCATTATATTTAGATAATTAAGATTAGAACTTCTTGCTCGCAATTCCACCAAATCAGTACAATTAGATACATCTAAAGTATCAACTTCTGTATCATTAATATTAATTTTGACTA
This sequence comes from Pseudofulvibacter geojedonensis, assembly GCF_042675745.1. Taxonomy (NCBI): domain Bacteria; kingdom Pseudomonadati; phylum Bacteroidota; class Flavobacteriia; order Flavobacteriales; family Flavobacteriaceae; genus Pseudofulvibacter; species Pseudofulvibacter geojedonensis. The sequence continues at coordinate 394,238 of NZ_JBHTJM010000002.1, forward strand.
GCAAAGGATTATTACTTACGTCAAGAGATGACAAGTCTATGCTTGAACCATCGAAAATCTCTAGTGCTGGTACGTTACTTAAATCAATAGTAGTCATTGAGGTTTGACTAAAGTTTAGCTCTCTTAATGCGGGATTATCTGAAATATTGATACTTTGTAAAATAGTACATTCTTCTAAATCAACAACTTCTAATAGATGATTGTGAGATAAATCTATACTAGTAAAATTATTTTCATTTAATTCTAAACTCACCAAGGCTTCAAAATCTTCAATACCCGTCATATCTGTTAAACCGCGTTCTATAAGACGAAGACTAGTTACAACTTCAATTAAAGCTGTTGGCACTTTCCCATCGCCTGAAATATCATCATAACCAAGATTTTCTAAAGCCGCTTCAAAATTGGTATCTGGAATAGCAGTATAACGACAGTAGTTTGTAGCTGTAAAACTTGCAGCATCATTAATATTTGTAAAGTTCGCTTCAGCAAAAGACACATTATCTACTAAAATACAAGTTAACCCATCATTAAATCGTGCATCAAAACTGGTAATTATTTCATTGTTTCCGTTTCTTATATTCAACTGATTTAATTGATTATTTGAAACATCAATTATTTCTAATGCAATATTATCTGTTAAATCTAAACTCTCAACTAATGTATTTTTTACAGTTAAGTCAACAAGACTTGTTAAACCGTTTGTATTTAAGCTACCCAAAGGCGTAGATCGAATTTCAATTTTTTCTAGCAAAGTATTGGCGCTAATATCGAGACTTGTTAAACTATTTACTGGTATAATTAATTCTTCAAGTAAGGTGGAGTCTGAAACATCAAGTTGTGTTATACCTGTATCATTTAGAGTTAATGTTTTTAAAGCTGGCAAATTAGACACATCAAGACTTGTTAAACTCATAGGTGCTGGATTAGCATAAATACTTTCCAAATTAGTAAGCCCACTTATATCAATGCTTTGCATACTATTTAATGAAAAATCTATACTTTGAAGAGCCGTAAAATCTTTTATTCCTGTTAAATCGCTAATGCTTTGTCCTGAAATATCTAGACTGGTTACCACTTCTATTAAAGCAGTAGGAACCTGACCATCACCCGAAACATCATCATAACCCAGATTTTCTAAAGCAGTTTCAAAATTAATATCTGGTATGGGTGTATAGGAAATACAAGCTACGTCGTTATAACTGGTTTGAGAGTCAACACTTGTCCAATTGGTATTACTGTAAACTGCATCATCTACCAATATACATGTCAAGTTTGAATTTCCTGTTGAATTAAAAGTTGTAAAATTAATATTATTCCCGTTTTTAACATTCAAACTTATAAGCTCATTATTATCTGCTTCAAATATTGTTAATCCTGAAAGTCCACTAACATCTAATGAAGTCAATTTATTTTGCCCTAAATTTAATTCGTTTAATTGTGTGTTTTCACCAAAGGTTATTGTAGCTAAATTGTTTAATTCGACATCTAGTGTCTCTAAAACTGTATTGCTAGATACATCTAGAGCTGTTAGTTCATTATAATCAACTAGTAATGTATTTAAATTTGTATTACTTATTAAGTCTAAACTAGTTAAACTCATTTGTTGTAAATTAGCATAATTCAACAAAGAGTTATGTGTTAAATCTAGAGAAGATACATTAGTATTTCCTCTCATATCTAAATAAACTAATAGCGGACTGTTTGTTAAATCTAGACTAGACAACTGATTATTAAACACCCTTAAAATTTTAAGATCTTCAAGGTTACTTATATCTAATGCTGCTAAATTTGTGTATTGAACTTGAAGGTTTTCTAATTTATTATTATTAGTTAAATCTATAGTACCAAGATTATTTAAACCTGCTTCTAACCTCTTAAGGTTTGTTAGGTTGGTAATATTTAAATCTGTTAAATTGTTATTATTTATATATAAATGTTCAAGATTGTTATTCTCCGAAAGATTAACAGCTGATAAAGAATTAAATTTACAATTAAGAATTGTTAAAGCTTTAAAATCTTCTATTCCACTTAAATTAGAAATATTTTTACTTTCTATATTTAAACTTGTTATATTTTCAATTAAAGCAGTTGGCACTTGTCCGTCTCCAGAAATATCATCATATCCAAGATTATCTAATACTGTTTCAAAATTAGCATCTGGTATAGCTGTGTAACGGCAATATGTATCACTAAAACTTACTTGAGCATCTATACTAGTAAAGTTAGTTTGAGCGTAATTAACATCATCTACTAAAATACAATTTAGATTAGGATTATTTCCTGCCACGAAAGTGGTAAGGTTGGTATTATTACCGTTTTTAATATTAAGCCTGTTAAGATTATTTACATTTACACCAACTATTTTAAGTGCGGCATGATTACTTAGATCTAATTCGGTAATTTGATTTCCACCTAAATACAACTCTTCTATTGCTAGATTGTTACTTAAATCAATGCTCTCTACTCCATTATTTTCCATAAGTAAAAACTCTAAATTAGAATTTTGGCTCAAATTGATTGAAGAGACATTGTTATTACGTAAACGTAATACACGTAAATTTGGTGCATTTGTAACATTAAGAGAATCTACATTGTTATCAATAAAATCCAGTACTTCCAACGCTTCAAAATCCTCAATACCAACTAAGCTTGAAATACCAGCATTTCTAACATCTACATAGGTTACTGTTTTTATACGTTGAGTTGGAATCTGCCCATCGTTAGGAAAGTTATCATATGCACTAAGCTCTGCCTCAAACGCTGGATCTGGAATGGCAGTATATATTAATGTACAATTAGTTTCACTAAAGAAAGTTTGTGAATCTATGAGAGTCCAATTTGTTGCACTATACTCGGCGTTATCAACCAAAATACAAGCTAAATTAGAGTTGCCTCCACTAACACTAAATGTTGTGATATTGGTATTGTTCCCATTTTTAACATTCAAATTTTGAAGGTTATTTGAGTTAACTCCCACAATCTCAAGATTAGGGTTTTGACTTAAATCCAAACTGGTTAACTGATTAACAGCAAGATACAATTCTCTTAAGCTTACGTTGCTACTAACATCTAAAGCTGTGATTTGGTTTCTAGCTAAACCTAAGTTGACAAGCTCAGAAAGATTATTTACATTTATTGAAGTCAATACATTATCTTGGGCAAAGATGAATTTTAATCCGGTGTTGCTTGTTAAATCTACAGTTTCAAGATTGTTATCACGAATATTTAATGCTTCTAAACTGGTAAAATCTTCAATTCCAGATAAATTTGAAATGCCTTTATTACGAACATCCAAACTAATTAAAGAATTGATATTTACCGTAGGTACCTGACCGTCATTAGGAATATCATCATAAGCACTTAAGGCTGCTTCAAAATTATTATCTGGTATTAAAGTATATTCGCAGAATAAACCAAAGGTCATACCTGCATCGATATTCGTCCAGTTTGTTGTACTGTAAGCTGCATCATCTACATTAACACAAGAAAGATTAGCTGTATTAGTAGCATCGAAACTAGTTATAGTTGTGTTGTTTTGATTTTTAAGATTAAGAAATGTAAGGTCGTTGTTATCAGACACATCAACTTTTTCCAACAACCCATTGGTACTAAGGTTTAATGAAACGATACGTGAGTCACGGACATTAAGCTCTTTTAAGGCTGCACAATCTGATACGTCCAAGGTATTTACTTGAGTATCGAACAGAAGTAATTGTTGAAGTTGTGTGGCATTTGAAAGGTCTATTGCTGTTAGCGTGTTGTTTGTATGTGCTTGTACATTTGTCAAAGCATTATTATTAGAAAGGTCTAATGACGGGATGCTGGTACCGTTACACAGTAATACTTCTAGGTTGGGATTTTGTGATACATCTAACTGATTAAGTCCGTTATTTATTTTTATTACAAGGCTTCTTAGTAATGGATTGTTCGAAACATCAATCGCTGTTAGATTATTTCTTTCTATATCTAATACCTCTAAATCTTCATTGTTTGACAAATCAATACTATTAATGTTATTTCTCTCACAGGTTAAAATTTGTAACTCTGTATTGTTTTGGACATTAAGACTGGTTAAAAGATTTCTATTGCAATTAAGGTTCAACAAGGCTGTATTGTTTTGAATGTTTAAGCTTGTTAAAAGGTTTCTTTCACAATTTAAAACTTCAAGTAATGTGTTTGCCTGTAAATCCAGACTTTCAAGACTATTTTGAGAGCAATTTAAATTCGTTAACGCCGAGAAATCCTCTATCCCTGTAAGGTCATTTATCCCTCTATTTTCAACATCTAAAATAGTTACACCTTCTATAAGCCAAGTTGGTACTTGTGCATCATTTGGCGTATCGTCATATCCTAAGGCACCTAATCTGGTCTCGAAGGCACTATCGGGTATTGGGGTATATCCACATGATACATCACTAAAGCTAGTTTGCGCATCAATCTGTGTCCAATTATTAGTACTATGAGTGGCATCATCTACTAAAATACAGTTTAGGGCAGGATTATTATCTGTTATAAAGGTAGTTATATTTGTATTATTACCATTTTTTATATTTAAGCTTTGTAAGTTGTTGTTTCCTACACTTACGCTCTTTAAATTGCTGAAATTTGAGAGATCTAGTGCCGTTAATTGATTAAAACTAAGTTGTAAACTTTCCAAAGCGGTATTATTCCCAAAAATTACATTAGTAATTCCCATAGTACCTAAGTTTAACCTCTCAAGTAACTCATTATCACTTATATCTACAGAAGATAAGGTCGCAGTGTCCTCTAGGGATAATTCTTTGAGCGCCGAATTAGAACTCAAATCTAATGCTGCTAAAGTAGTACTTTCTAAATTAAGTATTTCTAATGCCGAATTACCAGAAAGGTTAATACTAGATAGTGGTGAATTACTTACATCTAATTCTATCAAGTCACCATTCTGTTGAAGATTTAAACTGATGATGGAAGTACTGTCTAGTCTTAATTCAAGTAAAGAAGTGTTACTAGCTAAATCAATTGAAATAAATGGGTTATTGTGAGCATCTAAATTTTCTAATGCCACAAATGACTCTATTCCTGTCATATCCTGAATTCCTGAGTCACTAATATCCAAAAGAGTAATAGTATTAATGTTATTTGTAGGTACGCGATTGTCTCCTAGTATATCGTCGTACGCACTTAATTCAGCCTCAAAATTATCATCTGGAATAGCGGTATAAACAACAATATTCAAAGTTGTTTGTGAGGTATAGATACCAGTATTACATAGATTATTTAGAAAGGCTCGATAGATATTACCATCAAAATTCAACGGCACATTGGTAATGTTAAGAGATGAACTACTAATTCCTGAATAGTTACCTCCATTTGTAATGTCTGCCCAAGTGGCACCATTATCCGTACTTACTTGCCACTGTATGCTATCGTAATTAACTGCATCAAAATTTAAATTTACGGTGCCATTTTCTTCTACGTTACCTTGAAAGACTTCATTATTTATATTAATATCTTCGCAACAGTTGTATTGAGGTGTTGTTGGTTGAATACCACAACCTAAACTTGTAGTAGACTCACTCATGATATAATTAGCACCATCTATATCGTTTTGAGATAATACATACCTACTCTCTCCAGTTCCTAGTGAGTAATGCATGATATTATTAGTATTAATTACATGATTTAACAAATGTGCATGACCTAACTCGTGTAATGCTACGGATTTAAAATCGTGTTGTCCTGCTGGAGGTGTCCCATTACCGTAATACCAGTTTACAGAATTACTCCAAGTAATATCCATGTCAACTGGAAATACATTCCCATTGCTACAAACACTATAGGTTGTTGATACAGCTCCTAAAGAACCCGTGGGAAGCAAGCTTCCATTGTCAAATTGTATGATGTTAAGCCCATCGTTTCCTACCGCATTCGTGGTTGTGGTGCCACTAAACGTCAAATTAAAATTTGACTCACAGTTCCAAACATCAAAGGCCTCTTCAAAATAAGTTGCAGCTGTACTTCCATCAAAACCCGTATGATATGATAAAGTTAATCCACCATTACCATCATCGTTAACCAAATAAGGCGAATAAGCCGTCGTACCATCATTAGGGTTACTTCTAGCATAAGGAACTGTTAAACTTGTAGAAGTAAAATGAGTACCACCAGCATCCGTAATGATGTATAAAGGTCCTGTTCCGGCAAAACTGGGAATCTCTACAGTAATAGAAGTATTTGACCAGCTAATTACCTGACTATCTAGCGCTAAAGCAAAAGTACTACCACCATTATTAGCATTTGAAAACCCAACTCTACCCTTTACTGCTCCAAAGTTATTCCCATTAATTGTTAATACCGTTCCTGTACCTGCAGTTGCTGTTGTAGGTGAAAAACTAGAAATATTAGCTGCAGCTTGCGCTCTAAATTGATTAGCGTTATATTTTGGGCGCTCTTTTATATCGTGAAATGATTGTCCTGTAGCTGATTGAATTCTTGAGTACAAATCATCTTCAATAGATTGGTATTGGCTAAAAACACCTGAAGCCTTGTTCAAGTAGTAATCATATTTTATAACACCTTGAGCTGCCCCAACTAAACTATAAAGTGTACTAGATAAGTTTATATTACTGTTAAATTCTTTTAAAAAAAATGTCCCCACATCACCTTTTCGCAAAGTTGCTTCATTTGATTTAACCTGAATTAAATTATCTATTTCTCCTCCCATTGTTACTACAAATACAGAATTGGAGGTATTAGATTTCATGTTTTTATACACCTCAACTCTATGAACTGTATATATATTATGCTCATTATTATCCCAATAACTTTGGCTTTCGGTAACTACACCTTCAACAATAATAGACGCTTCATTAATACGGTTTTCAATTGATAATGGTGTCATTAATCCACTACAAGACTGGCCGTTTGACCATAGTGTCGTTAATAAAACAAATAGAAAAAATAGTTTTCTTATCATAATAAAGTTAGATTTATTAAAACCCAATCAGGTATTAAATGGTAATTAAATTTTAGATTACTATTAACCATTTAAAACACTCAACAACTATCATTATTTTTATAAAAAAATTGCGTTAAGAAATACTGATAGATTAGATTTTAGAATTCTCCGTAAATATTAATAAACTTGCTATGAGAATAAAAAATAAGATGGTGACAAAAAAATAACACCTTGTTAAATCCCTTTAAAAACAAGGAGTTGTGACGTTTAACACAAGTTTCATACTTAATTAAATATTGTAAAACATTTCAATTACATTCAAGTCTTATTTTAAACAATCGATCTAGGTGTGTCAAAAAACAACAACACTATTTATTTTTCAATGTCAAGATATATTTTTCAATTACACTCAAACGTTTAGCTAACGCTTTATTTTCTTCTCTTTGTCTATCCAATTCCTTTTTTAAAGAAATAATCAACTCTTGTTGTTCTTGAGTTGCTTTCACCAATGGTACCACAAATTCAGCATATCGTAAGCCGTAGTGAGATTGTGCATTTTGAGGAACCTCTACTCCATGAAAATTAAACCCCGTTTTTATTGCAGCCTCCTCTACTTCTTGAGCTATAAAACCTGTTTGAACTTCTAAGGCTTTATTTCTTTCACTATCTCGAAAACGTAATTCATCCTTAGTACCTTTAAAACGATGTAAAGCATCTAAATCTAAATTATATGATACCGGACGTAATTTCAAAATAAATTCAAGACCTATAATATCTTCCTTTATATTTTTTTTAAACCTTAGGTCAGATACATTTGTCCAGTTAGCATAACCTCCTATAGAGGTAATGTTTGTGTTTCCTATTCGAGCTGTGTTACTAGTTGTAGCCTCACTATTGTATCCCAGAGTAATGGTATTGCTCAAATTTGTTAATGAAAAACCAAATTGCGCAAAGTAACCAATAGCTGTGTTATAATTCCCTGTACTGTTTTGGGTAAGAGCTCCCAACCCTAAAGCAGTATTAAAATTACCTGTAGTATTCCCTAGCATAGTATTGCGTCCTATTGCTGTATTTTCTTTACCCGTAGCGTTTTGTTGTAGAGCAGAATTACCTACAGCAGTATTGTTGCTAGCTTCTGTAATTAAAGTCACTGCTTTGTTATTTCTCAATGTATTTACACCTATAGCAACATTGTAGTTTCCTGCACTTGTACTCAATCCAGCAGCATCTCCTATAAAAGTATTTCCTTCAGTGTTTGAAGTGTTTAGTGCTAAACCTGCTGTATCACCCAAAGCAATATTTTGGTTGCTATTTTTTACTTCTATACGTCCTTCATTGAAAGTAAAACGTTCTGTTCCTGCCAGATCAAAACGAATGATATCCTCATCGGTGCTTTCTTCTACTTGAATTTGGGTATCGCTATCGGTATCTATAATTAGACTACTATTACTTGAACTAGACGGTAAAGCAGCCCAAGTAGCAGTACCATTGGCGTCACTTGTTAAAACCCGTCCTACAGCTTGATTACCATCCACCATTCTAATCTTACCAGTGATATGCAATCGCTCTACAGGATCAGCAACACCTATTCCCACATTGCCATCGCGTTCCATTACAAGAATGTCTCGGTTATCCCAGGCATTTCCAGCATCATTAAGCGAACCAAACTTCATTCTCTGATCTTCATAGCTTAGATCCATCAATTTATCATCAGCACTTTCACTACTATCTTCAAAATAGATACGAGGAATATTATCATCTGTTATTTGTAATGCAGTACCATTTCCACTTGCGTCGCTCACTGTTTTTAGAGACGTTGAACCGTCAGATATGTGTATCGTACTTCTAGGATCGTTTGTTGCGATACCTAAAGAACCTCGTTCTCTTGCATTAATCACAGCAGCTTCTGTTCCTCCTACATCAAATCGGATAATGTCTTCATCTGTACTTTCTTCAACCTGTATTTGAGTATCGCTATCAGCGTCTATAATTCTATTTGTTGAGCCGCCGCTTACGTTAACCCAGCTCAATGCACCAGAACCATTGGTACTTAATACTTGGTTCGCTGTACCATCAACAGTAGGTAAAGTATACGCTTGATTAATCTCTACACCTGTTGTACTTATTCGAAGCGGATAGAGATTGTCGTAACTAAAAGATAGTCTATGATCTGCATCGTTAATTATTCTGAAGTTATAATCTTGTGCCGTTCCTACGCCATAATGAAAATCTATAAATGGTATTTCACCAGCGGCACTATTTGAAGGCCCTAACTCTATTGAACCTCCTTGATTAGTTCCTGAGAAAGCTGCACCAGCAGTTCCGAAATAGAATGTATTGTTTGCACGACCATCTCCATTGATTTCAAGCGGAAAACTAGGCGTGTTAGTCGCAATACCTGTGTTTCCATTTGGCAGTATTGTCATTCGTGCGATATCATTTGTAATTAACTGAACCGGAATGATCGCATTCTCTGTTCCTAACATCAATGCGTTACCCAATGTTCCTGTGGCTTTCATACCTGGTGTACCTTCTAAACCCAAAAATGCTGTTTGTGCCCCACCATCTTGTTCAAATTGGATCTCTGGATTATCGTTTTCCTCACTGTTATCTGTGTCGGCTGTAATTAGCAACACTGCATCTCCATCTGTACCACTAGAAATTTCTGCTAGAGCACTTGGAGTATTTGTTCCTATACCAACCTGACCAGTAGCATCAATAAAAACACCTTCATTATCACCATCGTTTGAAATGTAGTTTCCCGCAGTTTGTATGTTGTTTGTAGCAGTATGATTGCCTAAATTATCTCCACTACCTACTGATAACCCTGATAAATCTACTGTTCTAGTCGTTCCTGCTTCAGTCAAACTTAAATTATTTCCACTTAAAGCGAAAGCTGTAATGGTTTCATTGGTAGTACTAGCATCAGCATCATTAATTAAGTTCGATAAGTCTACCATTTCACTAGTTCCATTTTGAATTCCAATAGTTAAAGTTGAACCCGAAAGACCAGATCCTGATATATTTTGGTTATCTGTGTTGGGGTTAATACTGGATAAATCAACGGTTCTAGTCGTTCCCGCTTCAGTAAGGTTTAAATTATTTCCACTTAATGCAAAGGCTGTTATTAATTCATTATTTGAGTTACTATCTCCATCTGTAGGTAAATTGACCCAGCTAGCTGTTCCATTAACATCACTAGTTAATACTCGCCCTGCTGCTTGACTACCATTTTCTAGCCTGAATGTACCATCTATGTGTAAGGTTTCCTGTGGATTGTTTTCTCCAATTCCTATTCTACCTGCGCTGTTGATTCGCATTTTTTCTGAAAGGACTTGGTTATCTGTTGTGTAAAATCGTAAGTCACCATCATTTGCATAACCATCATTAAAAGAGCGAATACTCCCTCCTGTATAAAGGATGTTAGCACTATCAATATCGGTATTTCTAAAATCAAGTTTACCATAAGGGTATACACCGCCAGGAAGTGCTCCTTCTATTGAGAGCGTTTGAACTCCACCACTACTATTTCGCACGTTTAGTGCATAGCCATCCAGTTCAAAAGTTCCAGTAGGATTAGTTAATCCAGCTATGCCATCAATATTTGAAATGCTATTGATAGTGCTTACTTTCTTTCCTGAATTTCCGTTTATGGTTAATTCATCTGTATCAAAATTTCCAAACAGTAAAGGTTTATTGGTATTTGAATTATCAATGTAAAGTTTATTGCTGCCTGTTTCATTACGTCCAGCGCCATTTCCAATAAACACATTATTTGATCCCGTCGCAGTTTCCCCAGCTACTCGACCTATGATTACGTTTCTACTCCCAGAAGTAATATTTTTACCTGCATTATAACCTATAATAGTGTTATCAATACCTGATGTTATTTCTTGTCCAGCTTGAAAGCCCAATAAAACATTAAAATCTCCAGTTGTTAAATCGTCACCTGCATTACTCCCAACAACTACATTACGTTGTGCTCCATTCATCGAACCACCAGCATTATTACCTATTACTACATTGTCTAGATTACTGTTTGTAGAAATACCATTTCCAATATTTACTGAGGTACCATTTAAATTGAAATGTGGTGAACCATCTGCTGTTTTAGATAAAACAACTTCTTCAGTACCGCTAATATCAAAACGTATGATATCTTCATCAGTAGATTCTTCGACTTGTATTTTGGTATCGATGTCTGTATCTTCTAGCACTGTTCCATTTGCAGGAATTTCCCAAGAAGCTGTGCCATTAACATCACTGGTGAGTACTCGACCTGCCGCTTGATTTCCGTCTTCCATACGTATAGCACCCGTAACGTGAAGTTTGGCTTGTGGATTATCATTTCCTAATCCCGTGTTACCCATGATGTAAACATCGTTGGTACTGTTTACTCTATCACCAATATAGAAATTATCACCACTATGACCTGTACCTCCTACGTCTAAGTGCACATAATTACCTGTGTTATTTGCTGAAATGGTAAATTGTCCGGTACCATTGTCTAGCCTAAAATTATGTCCGTTATCTATACGCAAATCTCCGTTAAGGTGCAACCTATCTTGAGGTGTATTAACTCCAATTCCAATGTCACCATTATTATTAATAAACATTCTTTGCGTTCCTGCGGTGTAGAAACGTATCATATCTTCATCGGTAGTTTCTTCTACTTGAATTTTCGTATCGGTATCTGCATCTTCAACTAAACGTTTATTTTCTAATGCCTTCCAACTTGTTGTGGAATTATCCCAAAAATAGAACCCAGGAAAATTAGTTCCTGAAGTTGTTGTTAAATAAACAAGCATCCCTTGCTGTGCAGCTGTTGGATTAACCGTTGGGAATACTTCAATTCTCGGAAGTAAAAAACCATCTTTTATTGTTGGATTAGATGTATTTGAAACTGAAATATCTAACAAGGCATTTGGGTTAGTAGTTCCAATACCTACTTGTGCTTTGGTTGATATAACAGTTAGTAAAGTTAACATTATTACAAGTCTTTTTTTTATCATAATTAAAAGTCAATTTTTAATTGAAGCCAAATCATTTTCTTTTTTACCTAAAAAAGAGAATTGTATATAAAATAAATACAGCTACTATGTTTGAATGGTTTAGCTTCTTGGGTTTGAAAGTAATTGCTAACAAATATTTTAAAACCCTAAGACCTAATAAAAAAATGTACGATGACAAAAACATAACACAATGTTAAACCTTTGTATAAACAAGGTTTAACATGTCATAAAATAAAATTTAAAGAATGCTTAAAGAGAGGCTAAATAAGGAGCTATATCTTTATTACTTAAAAGATTTAATTTTTTTCGAAGTCGAGATTTAGTAACAACTACTGAGTTTACCGATGTATTTCTAATGATCGCAATTTCCTTTGAAGACATTCCTATTTTTATATAAGAACAAAACTCTTTATCAACTCTTGTCATGTTGGGATGCGCTTTATCTAATTTTCCAAAAAAACTAGCATTAACAACACCTATATTTTGTTGCAAAATTTGTATCCTGTTATTAATTTCATTTTGATTTTTTAACTCTAAAATAACTTGATTAATATTTTGCTCTAAAACTCCTTTCTCTTTTGCTTGTTTTAACTTTGCTATAATATTTTCATTCAGTCGATCTTGAATTTTAGCATTTGTTAAAATCATTTCAATATCTTTTTCTTTTAACTCAAGTTCTTGTTGGTGTCTTAATTTTTCTGATTGAAGTAATTGTTCTGACTTAACTTTAATCATTTCATTCTGATCTTTCAATTTTTCATTCTGCTCTAGAATGGTTTTTTCATCTCTGTTTCTCATAGAGTTAACAAAACGCAAACCAAATGAAAAGATTAGAAGAACCATCAGCGTTAACACATATCCGCTAATTCCAAATACTTTTTCTGTTAACTGAAAATAATAGAGGATAGAAAATGTGGTAAATGAATATAAAAAACTAATATTCCGTAATACTTTATCTTTAATAAGAAAAAGGCTGAAAGAACCTAAAGCAAAAGCAACGAAAGGGATTTCTGATTGCTGGTTTTCTAGATATACAGCTACATACCCTAAAGTATTTATAGTAAACACGTAAATTAAACATGAAATCTGGCTTTTGCCGATAGAATTAAGATAAACAACGCACACTAAAATTGTTTCTGCAATGAATAAGAGAATTATTGAGAAATAATCTGCTTCAATAATTTTTCTTATAAATATTAATGGAAGTATTAGACTTGCTCCATATAAGCAAATCATATTTAATAGCCTTAATGCTCGTTTGTCAAATTCTGAACTTACATATTCAATCCCTTTATTAATGATTGCTGTATGAAATGATATTATTTTGTCAAACAATTTAAAGAGTCTTTAAAAAGCTAATTTAAATTTTATTTATAATTAAAAAAACTCTTTAGTAGATTTAATCATTATTTATACCTTTCTTTTCTAAGTCAAAATAAATTAGAAAATCAATTTTACACATTAACATTCAAGCACCATAATAAAATCTAACTAACTTTAAAGCTTCCATTATTAGGTAGCTCAAATAATTCTAAATCAAAATATGGTAATGCAGCTATTAAATGATCAAAAATATCGGCCATTATGTATTCATAATTAGCCCAACGCTTATCTGTACTAAAAGCATAAATTTCTATAGGCATACCTTGAGAAGTAGGTGCCAATTGTCTTGCCATAATCATCATGTCTTTATTAATTGCCGAATGATTGTTTAAATACTCTTCAACATATTTTCTAAAAACCCCTAAATTGGTTAAGTTCCTTCCGTTTAACAATAAACTTTTATCAATATCATTGCTAATATTATAATCTTCAATTTTAGCACTTTGACTTTTTATATATTTACTTATTAACTCTATATCTGAATACTTAACTATTTCTTCTTTAGTAATATATTTAACTGAATTCAATTTAATATTAAGAGCTCTTTTTATTCTTCTTCCCTCAGAATTAGACATTCCTCTCCAATTCTTAAAAGAATCAGATATTAAAGCGTAAGTAGGTATAGTTGTTATTGTTTTATCAAAGTTTTGGACTTTTACTGTAGATAAGTTTATTTCAACCACATCTCCATCTGCACCATATTTATCAAAAGTAATCCAATCACCTATTCTTACCATATCGTTTATAGAAACCTGAATACTCGCTACAAAACCTAAAATTGTATCTCTAAAAATTAATATAATTATTGCAGAACCAGCTCCAATTGTAGTAATAAACTTAAAAAAAGAAATTCCAGTTATTAAGGCTAAAATAGACACCAAGCCTAAACCCCAAGCAAAAATCATAAATACTTGTATATAACTATCTATTGGCTTGTCTTTTAATCTTGGCAGCGTTTTAAAATAATCTTTTGTAGTAGTTAAAATACTTCTAACAATCCACAAAGTCAACACTACACCAAAAACCTGTAGCCCCTTAAACACCATATTCCCCATATAAGGGAAATCAAAAAAAATAGTTCTACAGAACTCCATAGCTATTAATAACGGAAATATATGTGCTATGTTTCTAGGCACTTTATTTGCTACCACAATATCATCAAAATGTGTTTTTGATTTTAAAGCAAATTTACCAAACGTAGTTATTAATACTTTTCTTGCAAGATAGTCTACTGTTAAAACAATTAACATAAGTAGTATTGATAATACTACCGCGTTTAAGTAAGATGCCATTTTGGGTTCCATTCCTTTAGAAACAAACAAATCGAAAAATAAATGAGCTAAGTTTTGCATACCAATTCAATTAAAACGCAAAAATAGTATGTTTTAAAGTAACTGAGTGTTTTTTAAGCAAGACAAGTAAAAAAACATCGTTTTAATCTATTTCGTACAAATTGAAATTTGTTTCTAGTATATTTACTTTTTCTAACCAGTTATATCATGTCTGAAATTTTAAAAATTAAAGATTTACCATCGCCAAAAGGACAATTTATTTTAGGTCATTTAAATGATTTTAAAGCAGATAACAAGCACCAAGTACTAGAAGATTGGGTTAAAGAATGTGGAGAACTATTCAAAATACATTTTGTTGGAAAAGAGTTTATTGTTTCAGCCAATCATGATATGAACAATCAAATATTAAAATTACGCCCAGAAAAGTTTCGTCGGTTTTACAAACTAAATGAAATCATGGAAGAAATGGGTATCGTTGGTGTTTTTAATACTGAAGGTGAAGACTGGAAAAGACATAGAAAACCTAGCTCTGAAGCATTGAACCTTAGAAAGGTAAACGGATTCTACCCTATTATAGCTAATAAAACCGAAATTCTTCTAGAAAAATGGAAGTCATTAGCATTAAAGAACCAATGCATCAACGTTCAACAAGAGTTAATGAAATACACCGTTGATATTACTACTACTATTGCCTTTGGATACAATCTAGATACTATTAATGATAAGTCTGACTCATTACAACAACATTTAGAGCGTATTTTTCCAATGATTAACGAGCGTATTACTGCTCCTATACCTATTTGGCGCTTTTACAAAAGGAATAAAGACAAAGAGTTAGAATCTTCTTTAAAAACCATAGAAGCGCTTGTTTTAGAATTTATTCAGAAAGCTAAAGATAGATTAACCACAAATCCTGCTTTACGAGAAAACCCTTCTAACTTTTTAGAAGCATTATTAGTAGAAAAAGAAAATGCCTCCCATTTCTCTGATAAAGAAATATATGGAAATGTTTTTACTATTTTACTTGCTGGAGAAGATACTACCTCTAACTCTATTTCTTGGGTATTGTATTATTTGGCTCAACACCCTGAAATGGTCAATAAAATTAGAGAAGAAGCAATTGCTACTTTTGATAATAATAGTATTCCTCAAAATCATCAAGATTTAAAAAAACTTAAATATACTAATGCAGTAATACAAGAAACCTTGCGATTAAAACCAGTAACACCAAACTTATATATGCAAGCGAACGAAGAGTTGATTATTAACAACTTTCTAATACCTAAAGACACCACTATTATGCTACAAAACAAAGTGGCACATACCCAAGAAAAGCATTTTTACAAACCTAATACTTTTCTCCCTGAACGTTGGTTAGCAAGTAATAAATGTCCTATAAGTGCTAATCACTCTCCTGAAGTTATAAAAACGTTTGGTGCTGGTTCACGTTTTTGCCCAGGTAAAAATTTAGCCATGCATGAAATGCTAACAGCTATTTCTAGTATTTGCAAAGAATTTGATTTTACTCTTGGGGTACATAAAAATGATGTTACAGAAAAGTTCTCATTTACAATGTTTCCAGAAAACTTATTAATTAAATTTTCTTCAATTTCATCAAAATAAATAGCGCTAAAATTGGCAATCCTATTAAAATGGTATAAAATAAATTTTGGCTTAAAATTTCAGGTTTTAATATTAATGCTAAAGCATATCCTCCCATAGCTCCTCCAAAATGAGCAGCATGACCTATGTTACCTACACTTTTTTTCATTCCGTATATGGAATAGGCTAAATACAAGATTCCAAAAATCCATCCTTTAATTGGAATTGCGAAAAACATATATAACTTCATTTCTGGAAACATCGTTACAGCTGCATATATTACCCCTGTTACAGCCCCGCTAGCACCAATAGCAGAATAATAATTATTCTCTTTATGAATCCCAAAAGACAATAAACTTCCCATTAATAAACTAACTACATAGACTAATATAAATTTATACGAATCTAACTGCTGAACTAAAAAAGGTGCGAAAAAATACAAGGTTACCATATTAAATAGCAAGTGAGGCATGTCTGCGTGCAGAAAACCAGATGTAATATTTCTATACTGCTGTCCAGCCTTTACAGCTCCTACATTGAATTTATATTTTTCAAAAAAACTAAAATCGTTAAAACCTTTAAACGATATTAATACATTAAGTGCAATTATTACAACAATTGAAAAGTCTAAACCTAAACTCATATTTTTTTATTTGGCCGATAAAATTACGATAATTATTGGTTTGATGTATTAAGTGCTATACACTATATTTGCACTCAATGAAAAAGACCTTACACTTTTTAGCCTATATAATTGGTTTTCCTATACTTTGGACTATTTCGGTATTACCTTTTCCTATTTTTTATCTTTTTTCCGATTTAATTTTCGTCTTAGTATTTCATATTATTGGATATAGAAAAAAAGTAGTTTATAATAACATTAAACTTGTTTTTCCAGACAAATCAGATAAAGAAATTCTTTTAATAAGAAAAAAGTTTTACAAGCACATGTGCGATATGTTTTTAGAAATGATAAAAACTATGTCGATGTCTGAAGCTGAAATGCGCAAGCGCTTTCAAATAACCAATATTCCTTATATTCAAGATTTAGAAAAGCGTAAAAACATTATGTTAATGGCTTCACATTATGCTAGTTGGGAATGGGGCATTATTCTTCAACGAGATATAGAAGCAAAAGCTTTTGGTGTTTATAAGAGAATTAGAAACCCTCATTTTGATAAATTAGTAAAAAATATTCGGGCAAAATACAATTCTGTTTTAATCAACACCAAAGAAACCATACCTACAGTTTTAAGTAATCACAGAAAAGGTATAAAAGCTATTTATGGTTTTGTGAGCGATCAATCTCCTAAACTGAATAAAGCATTACATTGGGTTGATTTTATGAATATAAATGTACCTGCATTTACCGGAGCAGAAATGTTGGCTAAAAAATGTGATCTAGCTGTTTGTTATTTTAAAGTAGAAAAGATTAAACGAGGGTATTATAAAGCTACTTATATTCCTTTAGCTGAAAACCCTAAAGAGCTTGACAATTATGAAATTACTGATTTGTTTATTAAAGAGCTTGAAAAACAGCTTATAGAAGCTCCAGAATATTATCTTTGGACTCATAAACGTTGGAAACACAGAGGTAAAAATCCTAATCAGAAAGCAACATCATGAATTTAAAACAATATATAGCTGAACTAATAGGTACATTTACTCTTGTATTTTGCGGATGTGGAGCAATTGTAACCAATGAATTTTCTAACGGTACAGTAACACACTCTGGTATAGCCTTAACGTTTGGCCTAATTGTTATGGCTTTAATTTATGCATTTGGTGAAATATCTGGTGCTCATTTTAACCCAGCTGTTACCATTGCATTTACCTATGCTAAAAAATTTCCCTTAAAAGAAGTTCCCAAATACATTCTTGCTCAATGTACAGGTGCCATTGCTGCTGCAGGTTTATTACTAATTTTTTTTCCTACAAACGAACTCCTAGGAACTACGCTTCCCTCTATAGATACTTGGAGAGTGTTTTTATTTGAAGTTATTTTAACCTTTTTCCTAATGCTCGTTATTATCAACGTATCTACTGGTTCTAAGGAAACAGGTATTATGGCAGGTATTGCAATAGGAGCTGTAGTATGGTTAGAGGCGCAATTTGCTGGTCCCATTACTGGCGCTTCAATGAATCCAGCTCGCTCTATTGGTCCCGCTCTCGTTTCTGGCCACTTAGAACATATATGGATTTATATATTTGCACCTATTATTGGAGCTGTATTAGCTGTAATTAGCTGTAAACTCGTTAAAGATGATCAATGTTGTGACAGCAAATGTTAAATTTACCATTCAACAATTTTATTAGTCTATTCATCTAGTAGATTATTGTTCTCATTCTATTTTTTGTAGCTTTTCTGTATTCAAAAGCATTATAATTATGAGAACTATTATTTTAACTTGCTTATTAGCAACCGGTTTTCTCTATTCCCAAACAGTTACTCACACTGTATATTTTAATAGAAACTCTGATAAACTAGAATTATTAAACGAAAAAAAGCTTCGTGTTTTTATGGCAAAAACCGATAGCATAGCTGTAGATTCTATTAATATAAATGGTTATTCTGATTACTTAGGACACAAAGAGTACAATGATATACTTTCGCAAAAGAGAGCAGATAATATCAAAAACTTCTTACTTAGTGAACATAAAAAATCTGTTATAAACAGAACTGTAAACACTAGAGGTTTAGGAGAAGTTTATGCTCCTTTTACTCCACCTGAAGGAGTAGCTGAACATAGAAAAGTTGAAATTGTTTTTTATCAGACTCCAAAACGATACAGCATTAACCAAAGAAACACTACAAAAGTTTTTGTTTCGGAAGAGGGAATGAGATTTAATCAAGTATATGTTTTAGAAAAAGTACATTTTATAGGAAATGAACCAGAACTTATAGAAGCATCTATACCTCAACTAGAAGACTTCTATAACCAAATTAAACAGATAAAAACTAAATTTAAGTTAGTTATTAAAGGGCATATATGCTGTTTAGATGAAGATGCAACAGAAGATGACAAATTATTTTCTCAAGCTTTATCTACAGCTAGAGCTTTGCGAATACAAGATTATTTAGTAAAAAAAGGGATCCCAAAAGAATATATCGAATATAAAGGATATAGCTTTGATGAACCTTTAGTATATCCTGAACTTACTGATAGCGATAGACAAATCAATAGACGAGTAGAAGCTATTGTTTATAAATAATATTTATTAATTGAATTAACGCCACTAAAAGGAATAACTAGCAATTATGTTTTACAATAGCTGGTTATTCCTTTTTTATTTTACTTTTCTGAAAAGTATAGCATACAGGAAGAATACTGCATGCTTTCCTTGAAGTAATTCAATAAAAAGTAATTCCTAATTCTTTATTGATTTTTTATACTACTTATAAAGCTCGATTTTTAATAGTAACTTTATCTCTACCAAGAAAAATATAGATATGGATCTTTACTCAATACAAATCAATTCTTTACAAGGAAAGCCTATTGATTTATCAGACTATCAAGGAAAGAAAATTTTATTCGTAAATGTAGCATCAGAGTGTGGTTTTACAAAACAATATAAGGCATTGCAAAAACTCTATGAAGACTATAATGACCAACTTATGGTTATTGGAGTTCCTTGTAATCAGTTTGGCAGACAAGAACCTGGGTCTGCAGACGATATAGAAAATTTTTGTAGTCTTAATTACGGAGTTACTTTTTTAATTACTGAAAAGATTGATGTAAAAGGTGCTGATCAGCACCCACTTTATCAATGGCTAACCAAAAAAAAGTTAAACAAAATGAAGAATTCTAATGTTAAATGGAACTTTCAGAAATACCTGGTTGATGAAAATGGTTCTTTAATAGACTATTATTACTCAATCACTAAACCTAATAGCAGAAAAATCACAAAACATTTAAATCTACAATAGCATTATTAAATATTAATTTAAATAACTACATTAGTGGTTATTATGCTCACTCCAAAAAAAATATCCGTTTTATTTTTTGCTCTAATTTGCTCTCAACTAAGTTCAATAGCTCAAGTAAAAAAACCAGATAGCCTACAATTATTTTTTGATAGTGCTAAACATACGATTACTCCAGAGCATCAAGAAAAGATTGCAGCGTTTTTTAAAAACATACAAACAGATGATGTTCAACGTATTAGAATAAAAGGGTATACAGATTTTGTTGGTAATCACGTCTATAACAATAAACTTTCTAAAAAGCGTGCTAATAGTGCATACCAATATATTATAAGTAATTATAGTTTTAAAGCCATTGCGCAACAAGGCTTAGGAGAAGTAGACGATGAAGATGAATTTACAGAGGTAGCAGAGGGTAATAGCCAACACCGTAAAGTAGATATTATTCTATCTTATGAACCTCCTAAAAGAATTCAACTTAATCTTACTAGAAAACAAAAATACCTAGCCAGAATACCAACATTAAGTAAAGGAGAAAAAATTAGACTTAAAAACATTTTTTTTCAGATAAGTACAGCCATTCCTGTTAAAGATTCTAAAGAAGACATAGATGGATTGTATAAAGTTTTAAAAGCTTACCCTAAACTTAAGTTTGAAATTCAAGGGCATGTTTGTTGCGGAACCAAAGAAGAATACGAATCCAAAGAAGCAACAGAAGGCAACTTAAAGTTATCTACTAATAGAGCTAAAGCTGTTTACAATGGTTTATTAAAAAAAGGAATTAAAGAATCGCGTTTAAACTTTATCGGGCACGCTTTTACAAGACCATTAGAATTCCCTGAAGATACTGTTGACAAACAAAAAGAAAACAGACGGATAGAAATAAAAATTGTTAGCAAATAATATATAAAGAAATTAATTACTCTTTCCAATATCATCAATTTCTAATGTATTTACATTTGGCTCTTTTTTAGTCCATTTTTTAGCATATTTAAACAATAAAAATATTGGTATTACAAATAGTGCTAATCCAACTAATTGTCCAATAGTGTAAGGTATATCCCTAAAATTTAGACGCTTAAAAAAACCTGGAAGAGTACCAAACACAACTACTATACTCAGAAAAAACCCTAAAATGTAAAATAAAACTCCTAATATTTTTTTCATTATAATGTTCTTATATTTCTTTCTAGCTAAAACAAAAAGACCCTTAAGTTTACAGAAACTTAAAGGCCTAATATTATAATAAAGTCATTAATTTAAGCCGTTCTTACAATTTTAGCTCCAATAGCTTTTAATCTTCCATCAATATTTTCATAACCACGATCTATTTGCTCTATATTATGAATGGTACTTGTTCCTTTAGCAGACAAAGCAGCTATTAACAACGAAATTCCAGCTCTAATGTCAGGAGATACCATAGTAGTAGCTTTTAACTGAGATTTAAAATCGTGACCAATTACAGAAGCTCTATGCGGATCACAAAGTATAATCTTTGCTCCCATATCTATTAGTTTATCTACAAAAAACAATCTACTTTCAAACATTTTTTGGTGTATTAATACACTTCCTCTAGCTTGTGTAGCAATCACTAAAACAATACTCAATAAATCAGGTGTAAAACCTGGCCAAGGAGCATCTGCAATTGTTAAAATAGATCCATCAATATAATTTTGAATTTCATACCCGTCCTTATGTTCAGGTATATAGATATCGTCTCCTCTTTTCTCTAAAGTTATTCCTAACTTTCTAAAAACAGTAGGGATGTTTCCTAGGTTCTCCCAACTAACATTTTTAATAGTTAATTCACTTTTTGTCATGGCAGCTAAACCAATCCAGCTACCTATTTCAATCATATCAGGTAATACTGTATGGTCGCAACCTCCTAGAGCTTCAACTCCTTCTATCGATAATAAGTTAGAACCTACTCCGCTAATCTTAGCTCCCATTCTATTCAACATTTTACATAACTGCTGCAAATAAGGTTCACAAGCAGCATTGTAAATAGTAGTTGTTCCTTTAGCCAAAACAGCAGCCATTACAATATTAGCTGTACCCGTAACAGAAGCTTCATCTAACAACATGTAAGTTCCTTGTAACTCGTCTGCTTCTACTCCATAAAAATACTCTTCACGATTGTAACGAAATTTAGCTCCTAATTTTATAAAACCTTCAAAGTGGGTATCTAATCTTCGTCTACCTATTTTATCTCCTCCAGGTTTAGGGATGTATCCTTTACCAAAACGAGCTAACAACGGACCAACAATCATAATAGAACCTCTTAAAGAACTTCCTTCCTTTTTAAATTCTGGAGATTCTAAATACTTAAGATTTAAATCATCTGCCTGAAACGAATACGATCCATGTGCTAGCTTTTGTATTTTCACTCCTAAGTTACCTAATAAACTTATTAGTTTATTAATATCTATAATATCCGGAATGTTATGGATGGTTACTTTTTCTGGTGTTAATAACACCGCACATAAAATTTGTAAAGCTTCATTTTTTGCTCCTTGAGGTTGGATTTCTCCTTTTAACTGGTGTCCCCCTTCTATTTGAAATGTTCCCATTTAATATTGTAAAGTCTAGTTTAGTAACGTTTTCTGTTGGTGTTTCTACCCTTATTCCTATTTGAGTTTTTGTTAGATTGTTGCCCTTGACGTTTTCTGTTCTTCATTAAACTACCCGATTCAGACAATACAATTTCAGAAGATCTTAAGTCTAATCCCCCGTTAGACAATTCATATAAATGATTAAAAATAACATCGTCTTCAACAGTATCTTTATTCCAGTTTAAAAAGCATTTCTTCATATGATTACATATAGTCATAATTAATGCTTCTTTCAACTCCCCATCTTCCCATTCTAAAGCTACATCAATCATTCGCTTGATATTATTTCCATAAAAACGGTACTTTGGAAAATTTTGAGGATACTCTAAAGGTTCTGGTCTCTCTTCTAAAAGTTCTTTAGATGGCTTAGGAAAAGGTGATTCTACATCGAGTTTAAAATTAGAAATAATAAACAATTGATCCCATAGCTTATGCTGAAAATCTGGAACATCTCTTAAGTGAGGGTTTAAATTCCCCATTACAGCAATAATAGCTTTAGCTACTTTATTTCTTTCTGCTTCATCCTCTATAGAAGTAGCATAATCAACCATTTTTTGAATATGCCTACCATATTCAGGTATAATTAATTTACTACGTTCTGTATTATATTCTATATTATCTATCAAAATATGTTGAAATTAAAACTAGCTCCAAGAGCTTAGGAAGTAAATGATGTTTGCAAAGTACACATTTTTAAGGAATTTCTTTGCTCGAACAAGTAAAAAATTACAAGGAAATAATTCCTTCTACCATAGAAACCTCTTTGTATTTTTCTATAATAGCATCTGCAGATTTCATTGATACTTGAATAGATATACTGGTATATTTGCCATTTTTAGACAATTTGGTATTTATTGAAGCTCCCATATTATCAAAATAACCAAAAACTTCTTCTTTTTGTTTCCCTTCTGTAGATACTATAAACTTGTATAAATATGTGGTTGGAAAAGTTGTAGTATCTTCTAATTGAGCTTTTAATTTTTTATAAAATTCTTCTGATTTTGAGGTCATTTCTTTTACTAATTTGAGCTTACAAATATAAGCTTAATTCCACCAATATCTTACTTTATATCTCTAAGTTTAAAACATACATTGCTTCTCAAGTCATATTAAGCAGATATTTCTACCATTTTACACTTAATATGGTGTTTTTTAAGTATTTTGCCCTTTTATTTCCCAAAAATAAATTTCGAATAATGAAGAGAGTTATATTAACCGGTGGACCTGGAACAGGAAAAACAACCATAATTAGCACTTTAAAGAAAAGAGGTTTTGTTTGTTTTCCTGAAATTTCAAGAGAAATTATTTTAGAAGCTCAAAAAACAAGAAACATCGATCAATTGTTTTTATCTCATCCTGATGAATTTAATGAAAAATTACTGTCTGGAAGAATTCAACAGTTTAAAAACTGCGAACAATATAAACCTAATACAGTATTTATAGACAGAGCTTTACCAGACATTGTTGCTTATAATGATTATGTTAAGGTTTCTTCTTCTAAAGAAGTAATTAATGCTGTAAATGAATATCGTTACGATTTTGTGTTTATATTCCCTCCTTGGGAAAGCATTTATAAAAATGACAATGAACGTTATGAAAGCTTTGAAGAAGCTCAGAAAATTCATGAAAGCCTAAAAGCTACTTACATAGATTTGGGCTATGAAGTTTGTGAAGTACCTATTGGAAATGTTGAAGAAAGAGCTAATTACATATTAAATGTTATTGAATATTCTTAGTGAACAAAACTCCTTTAGACATACTAAAACAATATTGGGACTACCATAAGTTTAGACCGTTACAAGAAGAGGCTATTATTAATGCCATTAATAAAAAAGATGGTTTTGTTCTTCTGCCTACTGGAGGTGGTAAATCTATCTGTTATCAAATACCTGCTTTGTTACAAGAAGGAATCTGTTTGGTTATTTCGCCTTTAATAGCCTTAATGAAAGATCAAGTTCAAAGTTTAAACTCTAAGGGTATAAAAGCCTTAATGCTAGATAGCTCTTTACATTTTTCAGATATCGATAGAGAGCTTAATAATTGTTTATATGGTAACTATAAATTCTTATACCTATCACCCGAACGTTTACAATCAGACTTGATTTTAGAACGCTTAAAGTTATTTAATATTAATTTAATAGCTGTAGATGAGGCTCATTGTATATCTCAATGGGGAAGTGATTTTAGGCCAGCCTATTCTTTAATTCAAAAAGTTAGAGATATACAACCTCTAACTCCTATTATAGCACTAACTGGTAGTGCAAGGCCTCAAGTTGTAAAAGACATTATTAACAACCTTCAATTAAAGAATCCCAATGTTTTTAGCAGCTCTTTTAAAAGAGAGAACTTGGCATATATGGTGTTTAAAACTTCAGACAAATACCATAAATTGAATAAAATTCTGAAAAAAAATCCTGAATCTTCAATTATCTATGTTCGGAACAGGAAAAAAACGCAAGAACTCAGTAAATATTTAAATCAGCAAGGATTTTATAGCAGCTACTATCATGGCGGATTAACACCCCAAGAAAAAGAACAACATTTTAATGATTGGAAGTTAAATCAAGTACAAGTAATGGTGGCTACCAATGCTTTTGGAATGGGTATAGATAAATCTAATGTTAAAACAGTTATCCATTTAAATTTAACCGAAAACTTAGAAAATTACTATCAAGAAGCTGGGCGTGCAGGAAGAAATAATAAAAAAGCCTTCGCTATTACTCTTTACGATGATAGCGATATACATCGATTAGAAAATCAATTTTTAGCTTCATTACCCAATAGTTCTGATTTAAAAATTATTTACAGAAAGTTGTGTAGTTATTTAGGTGTCGCATACCAAGAAGGAGAACATACTACTCACGACTTTAACATATATTCTTTTTGTAATCATTATCAATTCAGTATTAACAAAACAGTCAATGCTCTTAATTTTTTAGATAGACAAGGCATACTTAGATTCTCTAAAAATTTCAAACACCAAACAGAGATTCAATTTGTTATTGATAACTATAATCTAACTCAATATATTAGCACTCATAAACATCACAATGCTATTATTAATTGTATTTTAAGAAAATACGGCGGAGCATTTGAAAGCAATATTAAAATTGATCTTAACTTTATTACCCAACAGTTAAATATTGACAAAGAAGAGGTTAAAAATCAGTTAAACTCTTTAAAACAAAATGGAATTATAGAACTGAAATTATATGACTCTGATATAACACTCACTTTTTTAGAACCTAGAGAAGACGACAATACCATTAACAGAGTATCTAAGTATTTAAAACAGCAAAACAAACTAAAACAAGACCAAATAGAGTCTGTTAAACAATACATATTAAATACTAAATCTTGTAAACAAAATGAGTTGTTGAAATATTTTGGAGAAGAAAACTTAACAGATTGTGGTATTTGCTCTTACTGCCTTTCAGATAAATTACCAAAAGAAAAAATATCTCCAGATTTTTTACAGAATCAAATTTTAACTTTACTTCAGCAAGCAAATTACTCTTCTAAAGAATTACTAGACATTCTAGATTGTAATGAAACAGATTTAATAAACAATCTAAGTGCCTTATTAGATGTTTCAAAAATTAAGTTAACTAGTAATGCTAAATATAGTATTTCTTAACTGTACATTTTAGAAAAAAGTATTTATAAATCATCCTGTACATTTATTTTCTTTAACTTATTTTTGAGCTTTTAATTTAAGTGTATGAAAGATTTAAGAATTGTTTTTTTAGGAACTCCTGATTTTGCTGTAGCTTCTCTTAAAGCTGTTTTAGAAGAAGGGTATAATGTTGTGGGTGTTATTACAGCACCCGACAAACCAGCTGGAAGAGGAAGAAAGTTAAACCAATCTGCTGTAAAACAATTTGCTCAAAAAAAAGGCTTGCCTATTTTACAACCTACTTATTTAAAAGATGAAAAATTCTTAGCAGAGCTTAAAGCATTAAATGCCAACTTACAAATCATTGTTGCCTTTAGAATGTTACCCAAAGTAGTATGGGACATGCCAGAACATGGTACTTTTAATCTGCATGCTTCATTATTACCAAATTACAGAGGTGCAGCCCCAATTAATTGGGCTATTATGAATGGAGAAACACAAACTGGTGTTACAACTTTTTTTATTGATGAAGAAATAGATACTGGAGCTATTATCATGCAAGAGCATTCAATTATAGGACCAAGTGAATCTGCTGGAGAATTACACGACAAATTAATGTACCAAGGTAGTCAACTTGTAATAAAAACTGTTAAAGCCATTCAAAATGATTTGGTAAGCGCCACTATTCAACCTGAAACAGAAGACATAAAAACTGCTTACAAAATTCATAAACATACATGCA
This sequence comes from Pseudofulvibacter geojedonensis, assembly GCF_042675745.1. Classification (NCBI taxonomy): domain Bacteria; kingdom Pseudomonadati; phylum Bacteroidota; class Flavobacteriia; order Flavobacteriales; family Flavobacteriaceae; genus Pseudofulvibacter; species Pseudofulvibacter geojedonensis. The sequence continues at coordinate 421,359 of NZ_JBHTJM010000002.1, forward strand.
AAATAGATTGGAGTGAATCTATTGATGCTATACACAACAAAATTAGAGGTTTGAGTCCCTATCCTGCTGCTTGGAGTAACTTATATAATAATGAAGAATCTACTTTAAAAATTTATGAAGCAGAAAAAGTAATTGAACCTCACCAGTTAGAAACTGGTACCATAGTTAGTAACAAAAATTCAGTAAAAGTTGCTGTTAAAGAAGGGTTTCTAGACCTTAAGTTAGTTCAATTACCAGGCAAAAGAAAAATGGAAGTAAAATCTTTATTAAATGGTTATTCTTTTAATACAAATGCAAAAATGCTCTAAAGCCTTGCTATTACTGACATAAGCAAAAAACAACGTTTTCACCTCACATTTGTTAACAATTCGTTAAAGTTATTAACAAAATAGGCGTTTTCCCTTGGTTTTACTTGCGTGAGAGCAAAATCCGTATAAATTTGTATAGGAATTGGAAAATTAATTCCAACCAACATTAATAATTTAAAATTTATTCTTATGAACAAAACGCAATTAATCGACTCGATGGCAGCTGACGCTGGAATTTCTAAAGCTTCTGCTAAAAAAGCATTAGAATCTTTCTTAGGAAATGTTGAAGGATCTTTAAAGTCTGGTAACAGAGTATCTTTAGTAGGATTTGGATCTTGGTCTGTTTCTAACAGAGCAGCAAGAGAAGGAAGAAACCCTCAAACTGGTAAGACGATCAAAATCGCTGCTAAAAATGTTGTAAAGTTCAAGGCTGGATCTGATTTAGGTAAAGCAGTAAACTAATATTACTACATAAAATAACGAAAGCCTTTCTATTTTTAGAAAGGCTTTTTTTATACTACTATCCTAATTGCTTTAATTTAACTAATTGCTTTTTACATAGTTAAAAATCAAATATTTAACAACTATTCGCATATAGTTATAACTTATATTCATTTTATAAATTATGTAATATGCTTTTTTTTTAGTAGCTTTAATTAACAAAATTTTATAAAAATGATTTCTTTAAAGCCAGAAAAAGGCCATTTATTAATTGCAGAACCATCTATTATTGGCGATTTATCGTTTAATAGATCTGTAATTTTATTGGCTGAACACACAGAAACGGGCTCTATTGGATTCATCTTGAACAAACCTTTAGATTTTTCTTTGCAAGAACTGATCCCCAAACTTAAGCAAGATTTTAAAGTTTATAATGGAGGACCCGTAGAGCAAGACAATCTTTACTTTATTCATAAAGTACCCAATTTAATACCCAATAGTATTGAAATTACTGAAGGCATTTATTGGGGTGGCGATTTTGATACTGTTTGCGAACTTATAAACAACAAAGAGTTAGATGATAAAGACATACGATTCTTTTTAGGTTATTCAGGCTGGGCAGCAGACCAGTTAGCCGATGAGTTTAATTCTAACTCATGGTTTGTAGTAGAAAACAAATACAAAAATGCCATTATAGAGAAAAACTACAATGCTACTTTTTGGAAAGAGAAAATGATTGAGTTAGGTGGTGATTACCTAATATGGTCTAATGCACCAGAAAACCCTACACTTAATTAAGTATTAACCTAAAAGAATTTTAGCATTTAACCGTTTTACTAAATCGGTAGCTAAACTATTGCTATATTCTTTTTTTCGGTATTTACTTATACTAACAACACCTTTTATAACATTGCTTATAAAAAGTTCGTCTGCTTGTTGTAATTCAAAAGGAGATATGCTTGCTTCTTCTATAGTTATATTTTCTTTAACAGTAAGCAATTCTATTATTTGTTTTCTCATAATACCTTTAATACAACCATCAGACAGCAAAGGAGTTTTTACTACATTTCCTTTAACTAAAAACAAATTACCGTTTATAGCCTCTACAACTTTTTTATCACTGTTGAGTAACAAACAATTACTCAAACTATTTTCCTGAGCATAAACACTAGCAATAACATTTAAAATTCTATTATTCGTTTTTAAAGTTGATAGTAACTGAGGTGTTATATAATGATCTTTAAACAAGCCTACTTCATAAGTAGTATCATTTAAAATATAGTTTCTATCTGGTAAAGCAGAAGCTTCTATTACAAAACCTACATCGTTAGACTTTGGCAAATACAACCCTTCTGCATCCCTATAAACGGTTAATCTTACTCTTACGGCAGATTGGAGTAAATCTTTTCTCTTAATTAATTTTTTAATCTCAAACTCAATATTTTCCATAGTATATACCATAGGTATTTCCATACGCATAATACGCATAGAGGCCATTAACCTAAAGTAATGATCTTCAAAAAAAAGAATTTTACCATCTATTACCTTTAACGTTTCAAAAACGGCGTCGCCAAATTTAAATCCCCTATTATTTTGGTTAATAACAGCTTCTTCTACTATATTTCTATTAAAGTTTATCATAAAAAAATGCCCTAAAAAATAGGGCAAATATACGGTATTCTATGAGTTCTTTTACTAAACTGATCCCAAAACCTTTTTCAAACTTGAAATCTGATTATCCCATAACATTTTATCTTCTTCCATATCGTCATCATCAGAAAAATCAGTAACCATTAATGATACATCTTTGGTTATCTCATCTACCTGAATACGCATTTCAAAATAATAGTCTTCTCCCTCATCTTCTACCCATTGAAAACGGATTTTATCTTCAGCTTTTTTGGTCAACATTTTAGCCTCTTCCTCACTTCCGTCCCATATAAAAGTAAACATCTCTCCTCTAGAATTTACATTATCTGCATACCATTCACTTAACCCCGAAGGAGTAGATATGTATTGAAATAATAACTTTGGAGATGCGTGAATTGGGAACTCTAATTCATACTTTTCTTTCATCTGTATTCTTTACAATTTAAATTTTAATAATTGGTCAGATAAAATGTACTGTATTTAATATAGTTAGATAAACAAACACAGCCACTTCATAGCTTATTTTTTGACAATATATTGATTTCTATTGAAAGATTAAAAAAAAAAATGAAAGTATTTTTTAGCTATTAATGTTGTGGGATTTAATATTGTTGTTATATTTGCACTCGCCTAACGAAAACGGCGTGGTAGCTCAGTTGGTTAGAGCGCCTGATTCATACTCAGGAGGTCGGCAGTTCGAGTCTGCCTCACGCTACCAAAGGACAATCAATATGATTGTCCTTTTTTTGTTTTATATAATTTCTTTGTTATTTCTGAGACAAACTTAAAAACTGAATTTATTCTAATGATCAATAACAGTCATTTTTCCAGATCTATCTCAATTAATCTAAAAATAGTCAAAACCTCAGTTTGAAATATACAACTTGATTTATGAGCATGAGAGAGTAGCTATGGTATTTGGACATTGAGGTAGTTCTTATCGTTTCAAAAATTAGATATATTTGAAAAAGAACAGAAATAATACTACAGTACCTATTAAGCTTTTATAACTTCAGTACTCTCTTAGTAATAACATTATCTTTTCTAAAGATTTTCAAAAAATAAACTCCCGATGCCTCATTCAATTTAAATTGTATATACTTATCTACAATTGGCAGGCTTTTAACAAATCTACCCATAAAATCAAACACTTGAATTCTGCCATTGAGCAGCTTATCATTTTCTATTAAAAGATTAACTATATCTGAAGTTGGGTTCGAATACACTATAATGCTATTGGTTACTTCTTCTTCATCTACTGATAAAACATCTATAGTAACATCTTCTACATTTGACTGTCCTGATTCATTAAAGGATCTATCTAAGGCTGTTACATAATAAGAATACAATCCTGTTCCCACAGTATTATCTACATAATTATTAGTTCTTAAGCCTGAAACCAACTCCGTATAAGCCTCATTATTGGTAGAACGATAAACAGTATACGTATCAAATGCTTCATCTGCAGAAGCATCCCAATTTAACGATACTCCCTCATTTTGTTCAATTGCCACAAGATTGGTTAAAGAATTAGGAGCTATATCATCTATAGTCATAAAAAAATAATCATTAGCTAAAGTTGAGCTGCCCTCATAAACCTCATAACCTGCTTGAATTGACTTAATCCATAATGATGGTTCTGCTACCTTTTCATTGGCCAAATTGAGTTCATCTTGTGTTAGTGTTAAATATTGTATATAATCTTTAGTGCAATCTATAAACAATTTTAAGGAATGATCTAAATTAGGAATAGGGTTTTCATTATCTATTGGTATAAACTTAATATGAACCTTGTTGTTTTTATGTTCTTTTGGGTGACCTTCCGGATAGTCGAAAAACTTATAACGTACGGCCCAACTATAAGCTACTCCGTTTATATACAAAACAAAGGGTTTTATACTATTATCGGTATTTCGAGCAAAATACCAATAACGTCCACCTGGATTCGCTAAATCTGTAAAACTGTCTTGTTGATAGCTAATATGCTGTATTACCAAGTCATAATCTCTGTTAGTAGCAACAGGTGCAGATGTTTCTGATCCGCTATCGAAAATAACGTTGATTGTGGCCCACCATTTATCGTCTGCATCATTAGCATTTGTTTGACTCGTTTTCCAGTTAATTCTCAAGTTATGAGCTAAATCTTGAATTTGTATTGGCATACCACAAACCGATCTATTCCCTGGATAGTATACTCCACCAACCTTAAAACCACCAATACCTCCATTTGGATATCCATCAAAACTAGTTCCACCCTGATTGGTATAATTAATACTAAATGCTGCCCCTTTAGTATCGATTTCAGACGGATTATAGGTCATTGGCGAATTCTCATCGTGCAATGGATTTGTTAATCCGTAATTATGATTGGGTTTAATCATTGTGTTTTGGCTGGCTACTGTAGTAACTTGGGCTAAAGTAATTTGAACACATGCAATATTTAAAAGTATTGCATAGCTAAATAGATCAATGTATTTCATTATGAATTATATTTTTGAGAATAATAGTCTTGATAATACTTTTGAAAAGTTTCTTTTATTTTAAAATAATTAGGTTATTCATTACACATAAGCTTTTAATCTAGTAAATCTAACTCAACAATTGGTATTTCCTTAAATAAATGAGGATACTTGGGTTGTAGCAAATATTTATCTTATAAAAGTGAAGTAAGCCTTACTACTAAAATTAGTCCAATGCTAAAAAATATATTTAAAGTGTATAATAATTTATAAATAAGGGGTTAATTGTAAACTAAAAGTATGACACTATTTTACTATGAATTTTAAATTTTTAACATTAGTTTTTATAATATAAACACCTTGAGTTAAGTGTTGTGCTGTAAAAAAATATCCATCATTTACTCTAATAATATTTTTATAATCTATTTTTTTTCCTAGGAAATTGAAAACCTCTATTGAATCAATATCAATATTAGTCTTTAGTTTAAATTGACCATTATTAGGGTTCGGAATTATTTTTATTTCATTTTGTTGATCAATAAAAAATAAATCTACATCTAATGGAGCTTCAATTGTTAACCTTAATACTTTATCTCCTGCCACGTTAGTTGCTATTGTTAATGTATAATTCTCTGGGGTAAAACCTTCAAATAAAACCCTATCAAATAAATCTCCTGTATTATTTGTAACAATAGAACTAGCAGACATTAAATCGAAAGTATCTCCTGTTTGAGGGGTGAAGTTTTCAAAGTCAATTAATATATCTCCATCTAAAGTAAAATCGTTGTCATAACCATTAATTAATGTATTCGAATCATTTTTAATTTGACATACGGTTAACCAATCTGATTGGAAGACTTGATCCTGCTTAATTTCACTATCTCCCCACCTAATTCTCTCATATTCGCTGCCAGAGCTATTAAGGTAATTAGTAGCTATACTTTCATACCAAGTATAATATACTTCATTAAGGCGAAATTCTTGAGTTGATGGTGATTCTGTATCAATTTTCCAGTCTCCATTAACTACATCAAAATCAATAGTATGATAATTAGCTGCCATATTCCCGAAATCTGTAAAAACAGTTTCATTATTACTAATTCCATCATTTATACCTGGAATATTATCTAAAATAGTCTGTGTTAATTTAAGATGATCTAGATTAAAATCATCAGGACTAACCGTTACATTAAAACCAGTAGCTTTTTGATCTAATTCATCTAAAACTACTGTAGAAACTCCCGTTGAACTAGGGAGGTTAAGAGTGGGATTAATTCTAAAGTTTCCAGCTGTAGGATTAACAAATAATTGCCCATTAGTTAATCTAGTTAATCCAGATTGTGAAGGCGGCTTTATTTTACCATCCATAGCGTAATTACCAGAAACATCTGGAGTTCCTCCTGTATTATTAGTTTGCTCAACTGCTTTATCTATTTCTATTGCAGAGATACCTACTACTGTTTGTGCTGCATTATTATGGCATTTAAAATTTGTAAATTGAGGCGTGTTTGTATCTCCTTGTTTGTCAGTAATTCCATCAGCATTTGCTCCATATGCATATATACTATTATGGCTTACTTCTAGGTTAGGTGTACTTTTTAATCTTATGTGATCTACAGAACCAAAAGCTACAACATTGTTTTTAATTCTTGCACTCATGTGTTCTTGGTTTCCGTCTGTATCTTTAGGGTCATCAATAAGAATAGATTTGCCTTCGTCTATAACCATTTCAATAAATCCTTTTTTAGGAACCCAAGAGTATATTCGTTGTTCTACGTTAAAAATCATATTTTCATTAATATCCCAGCGATATAGACCATTAACATCATTATCAAAATACTCTTGACCTTTCTGCTGTCTCATAATTCCATGTCCTCCAGAAAGTGAAGTTTTGGCAATATTTTTAATAATATTTCCTTTAACTACAATATAGCGACCATCTCTAATTTCTATACCTTTCTGGTACCAATCGTGAATGTAATTATCTTCAATATTAATATTGTGTCCATCTAATAAAATAGCTAAACCTCCATTTCTAGCAATAGAATCATCACCCCAAAAAGCTTGAGCTACTATTGACCAATAATCTAACACATCTGTTTTACCGTAAAGTTCTAGTCCTTGTAAATTAATATAGCTTGAAGCTTCATCAAACTCAAACCCTTTTCTCCCTGTAAATGTTAATTTAACACCATTTTCAGACTGAGGTTTAATCGTTACAGTGGTAGATGTAGTAGCAGCTGTATTGATGAAAACACTATTGCTTCCCATATCGTAACTACCATTAATAATAATTACATTTCCTCCTCCTCCAGCTTCAACTAAATCTACTGTTGATGATATATCATTATAAGGATTTGCTAAACTACCATTGGCACTTACATTTGAAGGAGCATCTGGCTGAACATATAAATTTATTTGAGCATACGTGCTAAAGGAAAATAAAAATGTGAATAAAAAGCATCTCATTATTTTGTGAATTAAACCGTTAAATACTTCGCAAAGTATGGCCTTTTCCTCATGTTTTTTCAATTTAGTGAGTTTTTAGTGATTTAATTTTAAGATTTTTCGTCTAAAAACTAGGTTACTCGAGAATATATTACTCATAAGAGAGATGTTTACCTAAGATACCTCTCACATCTTTAAGTTTTAAAATCTATAATTTATACTTTTATTACTTTCTACATACCCTCTATAAAATATAATCGATTTAAAAACCTATACGTTTTCAAAAACAAATCTTTAGTACTTTGCTTAAAATACTGAATGATAAAACAAAGTCATATAATATCTTTATAACTAGTTCCAGATCTAACATAGCTATCTGCTTCTGTATTAATTGAAGTACTTGTGCATGTAGCTGTTGTTACTGAGCTTGAGGTAACTCCTAACGAGTGTATGTTTGCTTTGTAAGCATCAACTTTAAACGTATAGTTTGTATTGCCCTAACCCCGTTACCGTACAAGATGTTGCGTTAGCTGCAGTTCTTAATACTTCAGTATAGGTTGTGCCGTCGGTACTTTTTCTTATTCTAAAACCATCTTCATTGTTAGAGTTATCTGTCCATGTTAAACTTACCTGAGAACAATTGGTTGTTGAAGCTGTTGCTGATAGGTTACTAGGTTCTGCATTCGGTGCATCTCCTAGTTGTATAGTTAATTTTGTAGATTTATCGGATTCATTATAAGAGTGATCTTTTATAGTTACATAATAAATGTACTTTGTTCCATCAATAATATCTGTATCTGTAAAGCTATTGGTTGTGAGGTTGGTTGAAATTACGGTATAAGTTTCTTCGTTGTCTGTAGACCTATAAACGGAATATATATCTCTTTCATTTGCAGATTCATTGGTAGCAGTCCAGCTTAAATCAACTTTATCATACACTCCATCACTATCACTATCAACCTTAATGGCCGTAAACCCTGTTAACGTATTTGGTTTTGTGTTGTCTATTGTTGTTAAGAAATGTACGTTTTCTAGTGTAGATTCTCCTGAATAGATTTCGTATCCAGCTGTTAGTGATTTAATCCATAAAGTATCTGTAGCAATTTTTTTTTGGGCTAGTGTTGTTTCTGATTCGGTTAATCTAGCATATTGCATATAGTCTTTAGAACAGTCTATAAAAGCTTTTAGCGAATGATTAAAGCGTGGTATAGGCGAATTATTTTTCTCTGGTATAAATTTTACATGAACTTTATCATTTTTATGATAATCGTCATGGCCACTAGGGTAATTAAAAAATTTGTAGCGTACAGCCCATTTGTATTCAGTTCCGTTAAGAAAAAGCGAAAAGTATTTTGTAGAATTATCACTATTTTTGGCAAATTTCCAATAGCGACCACTTGTATTGGTTAGATTTTCAAAATCATCTTGTTTATAACTTACATTTTGTATTACTAAATCGTAATCTCTATTATCAGAAACTGGTTCTGCATTTTCGTCTCCTGCGTCAAAAATAACGTTGATTGTTGCCCACCACTTATCTTCTTCATTTACATCAGTGGTTTCTGTATCGTCAGAATCATTTGCATTGGTTTGATTTGTTTCCCATTTAATTCTTAGTGAATGTGTTAAATCTTTAATTTGTACAGGCATTCCACAAGCACTTTTAACTCCTGAGCTATAAGTACCATTAGATTTATAACCACCAATAGCTCCTGAAACATAACCATCAAAATCGCTTTCACCATCACTGTTAGTATAATAAAACTTGAAAGCAGCACCATATTTGCTTATAGTATCTTTATGATCTATAAAAGTCATAATATCATAATCTGTATAATCAGTATCTTCATCAGCTTTAATCACAGGATTATTTAATCCAAAATTATGACTGCTTTTAATGGTTGTTTTCTTTTTTCTTACAGTATCTAAATCTATTGTTGTCTGCCCGAGAACTACTTGAACTAAACAAAATAAAATAGTTGTTGATAATATTCTTTTCATCTAATTGTATCTTTAGTTATTAATAATGATAACAAAACTACACTAGACCTTAAACCAAAAACATGATATGTATCAGTAAATCAACTATTTACAATCACTAAAAACTCACTTTTCATCATTAAACGTTGTTATTTTTAATATTAAACAACTAGAATCATTTTATACTGCTCCTATTTATTCTTTGAATTTATTGATATTTAGATGAACCAATAGGTTGAACCACCATACTAACTAATCATATATCAATAAATTAACATAAAAAATAAGGCTTCAATATATATTGAAGCCTATTTTACCCAATTATAACTGATTTAGTAAACAGCTAATTATTTACAACAATACCCGACTTTGTTATAATATTTGGGATTTGGGGCTTCATTTAGCTTATTATTACTCACCTTATTACATTTAACTTAATCGTATTTAAAAAATAATCATTAACACTTTACAGTTGATTCTTATTAATCTAACACAATATAACTTTGCACATTTTCTTAAAAAACCACAGTTGTTACTTTAGCGTCAGAAAAAGCACAATTCATCTCAAATGTAAAATCCACATTGCCACTAACTGTAGCGTCAATCCACAAAAAAGTAGCAAAAGGAGTTTTATCATTCACACCAGGAACTTCTTTTTCTACGAACATAGTAGTTACAGGCTTGTATATTTTAACAGTATTATTATAGTCAATATCTTTTCTAAGATTTCTTCCATTCACAACAACTTCTAACAAAAAAAGTATTTTATCACCTACTTTTATATCATTAACAGTAAATGTATACAAGTTTGTTGTATAGCCGCCTCCATTAAAGTTTGTATGATTGGTTACACCATCTCCTGAGACTGTTTCATCTATTCCATCTCTTAATGTGAAATTTTGAATTTTTGGTTGTACACCAATACAATCCCATAGTGTTCCATTATAAAACTCCATACATTTATTAACACTATTATACCTAATCGTGCCTTCTACATCATTTCCTACAGCAGTTTCATTTGCTATTTCTACCCATCCGTTCACATCTAATTGATTTGATGGAGTTGTTGTTCCTATACCTACTTGAGCAAATAAAAAAAGGGGAGTAATTAGTATTGAATAAAATACGGTTTTCATAAATAATATAATTTTGGGATTAATAAATTAGTTTAGTTAAACAGCAAACACCTAACTAAATCTTTGGCAATATTAAATTCTTTCCTCAGAATTATAGCCTCAAAAAAGTCACTTAAAACTCAATATACAATGCAAAAAAATCATTGATATATCAATCAAACAATGTATTTTGTATTTTTTGTAGTACTTATTCTACTTTAACAAACCTCTGAATATAAAATCTATATGGTTAAAGTAATTTTATTGTATTAATTTTTAATAAATTTGTTACTACATCTACCTTTGCGATGAGACCTAAATATATAAATCTATTACTCTTATTTTTAATATTATTCATTTATAAAGTTTACTCCCAAAAAGCAACTTTAGACTCGCTTCGTTATAATTATACAGTATCAAATAATTCTAATAAAAGAGTTCGTTCTTTACTTGATATTGCAAATTATTACAAACCAATAAGCCTAGATAGTGTTATATTTTATTCAAAAGAGATTAAAAAGAATAACAAACTAGAAGAAAGTAATCCACTAAATATAGAACGTTTACTATTAGAAGGACATATAGCAGCTAGAACAAATAATGATTCATTGTTTTTTAATATTATAGATAAAGCCTTGGAGTTGGCTATAAAAAACAACGAAATTATTTTAGAAGGTCGTTCTTACTATGAAAAAGCTACTTTTTATTATGAAAAATCTAACTTTTCAAAAGTATTAGAGTTTAGTCTAAAAGCTGAAAACACTTTTAATAAAACTGATAGTATATTTCTTATTAAGATTAGAAATCTAGATCATATAGCCTTTTTCAATTTAGAATTTGAGAACTATGAAAAGACCTTAGAGTATTTAAACAAAGTTATTGAATTAACTAAAAATTCTAACTTCCCTAAATCTGAAGCTCATGCATACAGTTCTTTAGCCTGTGTGTATAGTGAAATGGGCAATCATAATAAAGCTTTAAAATATATAAATATTGCCAAAGAAAAATTTAAACAAATTGCTGATGAAAATGGCAATTCTATGGTAATCCACAACACTGGTATTTTATATTTTAACAAAGGAGAGTATAATAAGGCAAAAAATATTTTTGAAAAAACAATTAACACACCTCTTTCTAAAAGAACTGGAAACAATATAGAAGGGTACTTATATTTAGCAAAAATAGCACTACATAATAAGGATTATGAAATTGCTTTAAACAAATTAAATTATGCGGAAGAAGCTTCTAATAACATTTTACGTAAAGATTTATACCCAAAAATTCTTATAGAAAAAGCTAAGGTATATCATTCTAACGGATCTCCCAAGGAAGCTCTAAGAATCCTAAATAAGGTTATTAAACTCCCTCATAAAAATTACTTCAAAGAAGACTTACGAAATGCTTACTTACTTAAATCAAACATATATAATTCTTTAGAAAATGATAAAGAAGAATTGTTAGCTTACAAAAGTTATGTTAACTTAAAAGATGAATATCAGCGAAAAAACAATTTTTATAACATTGAATTTTTAAAGTTTACTTTTGAGCAAGAGTTGTCTAACAAAGAAATCGCTGAACAAAAAAGAATTATCAAATCTTTAGAAGAAAAAGATAAAATTAAAACCAAAAACAACTTAATTCTAATTATTGGAACATTAATAATTATCATATTTTCAATCATTTCTTTTTTTAGGTACAAAAAAATTAACCGCTTAAATAAAAAAAGATGGGATGCAGAAAGAAAAGTAACAGAACTAGAGCAAGAGCAATTAATTATTGAACAAAAACAATTAGAACTTAATGCTAATGCTAGAAAAAAACAGTTAACAGACTTTGCAATACACATAGCAGAAAAAAACGAACTATTAGAAAAAATAAAAGATCAAATAGTGAATGCCAATCTAGATGGAAATAATGCTTCTATACGAAGTTTATTATTATTTATAAATGAGGACATAAAAAAGAACAAAGAAAAATCTCAATTATATACTAATGTAGAAAAAAACAATGATGCGTTTTATAATAACTTAAGTATTAATTATCCTGACTTGACTGAGAAAGAGAAAAAAATTGCCTCATTAATTAGATTAGGTTATTCATCAAAACAAATTAGCGATCAGCTTAATGTTGCCAAGGTTAGCGTTAATAATTACAGAAGTATGCTTAGAAAAAAATTAAACCTAGATAGAACTCAAAATTTAGTTGAGTTTATTAAAAATATTTAATCTATACAAAAACCTATTTTTTTAATATCACTAAAAACAGTGATGCCAATAAAATACCCTAATAAGGTTATAAAATTGCTTGTTATATATTTGAAACTATGACAGTAACAACCAACCTCATAAAACAATCTATTAAAGATTACTTGCATCAAAAAGATAAACAAGTTAAAAATACAATCCTTTTCGACTTTATACTAAGTGAAGCAGAATGGAATGACTATTTTGATACTTTAATGGCTAAAATTGGTGTTATTAATTTTGGCGTTAAAACCGACGACAACAAGCAATGGGATTGCTATATCAACTACTACCCATTTAATATTTTTGGCTTACCAGCAGGCATTACTATGCTTAATAACCGTAAAACAACTCAAATGGCAGCTTACATTATTATACATGACCAAATAGTAACCTTATTAGAAAACGCAGATAAAAAGAAATTAGAAGCAGCTCTATCACAAAAAATAGGCTAGAATTAAATTCTAGCCTATTTTTTAATTTTATATCTTAATTGAAATAAATAGCTTCGGGGTGCACTCCAACTGTTAAAGTTCCTAAAGAAGCATTGTTATCTGCTAAATTATATACATTTATACTTCCATTAGCTACAGAGTCTACTACATCAGAAACATATAATTTATCATTATTAATAGCTATTGTATAAGCGGGTGTAGTTAAAATTGCAGTAGTTGATACCGTAGTTTCTGTTTCAAGCATGTCATAAATAGAATTATTTAAAGCATAATACAATTTACCGTTGTAGTAACTTAATGTATTTGGATGATCTGTTGCATTGGTAAAGTCTATTGTAGTAACCATAGTATCATCTGTTGTATTAATCTTAACTAATTTCCCTCCTGTTTCTGAACCGCTACTAGCAGGGTTCCCTTCGCATAACACCCAAATATTATTAGCACTATCAAAAACCATTTCATCTGGAACATCTCCTACTGGTATCGTTGTAATGTTTGTAACATCCGAAGTTGGGATTACAGATACCTTATTGTTCTGGTTTATTCCTCCTTTATGAGAAATATATAGCTTACCACTTCTTGCTAAAATTCTTTCTGGACCTTCTGCTACATTAATATCATTATTAGAATCTATACTATTAGTTGCAAGATCTACTACAGCAACATAATCATCATCAGTAACATTTGGGTCATTCCAGTTGGTTACATAAGCTTTATCTCCAGAAACAGTCATATAGCGCGGATTATTTAAACCTGTTTCTATAGTCGCTTCTTTAAAAAACGAATACCTGTTTACAACTATTATTTTGTTCGCTCCAGAAACAATTAAGTATGCCTTATCGTTATGAAAAGCTATAGATTGTAATCCGTTTCCAATATTTTCTCCATTTACTGCACTATAAATTTGTTGTTCTACAGCAGATAAATCATTTTTTATATAACTAACGGTTCCAACCCCTGCTCCACCTTTATTAGCTATTAACACACCACTTTGGTAAGCAATACTTTCGTCGTCTATAATAGTTATAGTAAGAGTGTCAGACTGATTTACGAAAATATTTGGATCTGATATAGTGGTTACCGTTAAAACAATATCTTCTTGCTCTTCTATTAAATTATCGTCTACCAAGTTTACTACTAAACTTACTGATGTTTCTCCAGCAGGTAAAACTACACTTAAACCAGCTACAGAATAATCGTCTGGAGAAACAGCAGTACCCGTTAATTCAAAATTAATAGTAACATCATTATTTACAGGACTTAATAAATTGAATGTAATTTCTGTAGTACCATCAGCTTCGTTTACAGATGTATTTCCTCCTAAAAAGAAATTATCTGGTTGAAAATTAACTCCCTCATCATCTGTACAAGAAAAAGTTAATACTAGTAGCACTGCTAGGTATAAAAATTTATTCATGATTTGTAAATACTGTAAAATATTAGTCTCTGTAAAAGTAAACTATTTTATCTTAAGTCAAAAGCCACAAACATAACGCTTATTTAATTAGTTTATTTTTTCAACTAACAGTCTCCCATAAAAACTAGTAACACTAACAACAAAAAAAGGCTACCCAAGAAAGGGCAGCCTTATATAAAAATAGGTGACTAACTCGCTTAAAATTTCAATCTCAATCCTAATTTATAGTTTCTTCCTAATGTAGAATACGTATTAATTTCTTGATAATCTTCATCAAACACATTTGTTAAAGATCCGTTTAACTCTAAATTATCTGTTAATTGGTGACTAATAAAAAAGTTTACCAATTTATAAGCATCTAACCTACTACCACCATAAGCAAACCTATCATCAACAAATTGATATGCTAAAGACAAATTGGTTTTTTCTTTTAAAACATAAGATAAATTTGCATTTGCTTTATGCTTAGCTACTTCTAAATTAAGTTCATTAGAATCAAATAAAACTGGGTCAGATTCAAACTGAGTAAACGTATAGTTTGCATTTAAATCTAGATTTTTAGCTAAAACTAATTTCGTTTCAACTTCTAATCCTTGAATTTTAATATTATCATCCTCTAAGTTTAAGTATGTACCACCTATCCAATTACCTAAATTATCATATAAGTTTGTAAAGTTTAACTTGTTTTGTTCCTCTCTATGAAAAGCAACAACACTTAAACGATACTTTTTATTATAATTCAGTTCAAAACCTGCTTCACCACCAATACTTTCTTGTGGGTCTAAATCTTCATCTCCGTATGGTCCATATAATTGGTATAAAGATGGTGCTATAAAAGCAGTACTTCCTGTGGCAAATACTTTTACATTTAGTTTATCAGTTGCTTCAAAATTATATGATGGGTTGATACTGTATACAAAATGATTTCCATATTTACTATGATTATTCATTCTTACTCCTGCGTTTACTGTTAATCCAAAATCTGTAAAATAAGTCAAGTTAAGATATGGATCTACTAAAGTAATTTTTGTATCATCTTTAGTGTAAACTGGTGTTAAACTTGAAAATCCACCTGCTTGAGATGCTTTTTGTTCTTGAAAATTCACTCCCAAAACTGCCCATAGCTTTTTGCTAAATTTATATTTATTATACAAGTCCATTACAATGGTATTTGAAGAATATTCTTGCTTATAACTACTGCTTCTAGCGATATCAGTTTCAGTAATTATAGCATTAACTACCACATTTCCTTTATTATACTTGTATTCAGAATTTAATCCAAATTGTACATTTTCCGTTACAGCTTCATTAAAGACATCTATAGGTGCCCAACTATTATCATATTGATTTGAAGCTTTATTGTAGTTTGCAAAAGTTGTTACATTAAACTTTTCAGAAAAGTTATACCCTAAGCGAATACTTGCATTTTCTCTTTCAAACGGATCATCTTCATATACTACTGAATCGTCATCTGATCTCTTTGCTGAAATACCTTTAGCGTTTTCTGTAGAAACAGCAGCAAAATAAGTAAACTTATTTATTGTTCCATTTATATTAGCTCCAACATTGGCAGTGTTTAACTCATACTTATCAGTAACTACAGCTCTATTACTACCTGTGCTCATAAATACTGTTCCAGCTACTTTTTTATCCGTAGCTTTTTTTGTAGTAATACTAATAACACTTGTTGCAGCTCCAGCCCCATATAAAGTACTCACTCCTCCTTTAATAATCTCTATACTTTCTATATTGTTAACATCAATTAAGTTTAAATTAAACTCAGACCCAATACTTGATGGATCATTTACCTGAATCCCATCTATTAAAATAACAACTTGATTATTTTTTCCCCCTCTTACTCTATAACTTAAAGGTCTACCTTGATTACTTCTAGCTCCAGTAATTTCAATACCAGAAACAGTATTAATAGTTTGCGCTAAACTCTGACCTTGTACTTTTTCTAAATCTTTTTGAGTAATCTTATAAATTACTTTACCAGATTTTTCTCTGTCTAATTTAAACTTAGTGTCTAATTCTACAGTTTCTAATTGCTCTACAGCTACACTGTCTTGAGTTTTCTCTTGAGCGTATACAGCACACCCAATAAAAGCCATGCCTAAAAGGCTCAGTACTTTTTTGTTCATTCTAATTTGTTTTATTTTAGTATTATTTGGGTACTTACGTGTTTACTTTTATCCCGAAAGCATCACATTGTACAGAATAAGGCAGGTCTCCTGACTTGCTTAAACATCTACTACCTTCCCAGTTAACACCAGTGGTTTATAAGAAAGATGTTTCTCTTTACAGAGACACCCAAACAAGTTGAGTGCAAACTTACAGTTGCGGGTACAGCTTAGGTTTTTCACCTAATTCCCTTTAATTAAAATTGAAGATTTTCAACTTTAAAACCAAATTCGGCGCGAAAGTAATCTTTTTTTATCAATTTTGCATTATTAGATTAAGTATCAATGTGATTTTTATATAATTCGCAAAACATTAACTCATGAAACAGGCCATTTTTAACTGGAGCGGAGGAAAAGATAGCGCTTTAGCACTTCATTATACCTTACAAAACAAAGAATTCAATATTCAAAAATTACTTACTTCTGTAAACGACACTTATGATCGTATCTCAATGCATGGTGTTCGTACTTCTTTACTAAAACAACAAGCCAAAATTATTGGCATTCCTTTACAAGAATTGCGCTTACCTGAACAACCATCTATGGAAGATTACAATAAACTTTTAAGTAAAACCATGACTGGCATTAAAAACGAAGGTATTGATTATAGCATTTTTGGAGATATTTTTTTAGAAGACCTTAAAAATTACCGCGAGCAACAGCTAGCTAAAGTAGGTATGAAAGGTCATTTCCCGCTTTGGAAAAGAAACACTAAAGAATTAATTCATGAGTTTTTAGACTTAGGCTTTAAAACCATTGTTGTTTGTACAAAAGCTGAATTATTGGGTAAAGATTTTGTTGGAGAAACTATTACAAAAGACTTTTTAAAAGAATTACCTACAACTGTAGACCCTTGTGGTGAGAATGGCGAATTCCATACTTTTGTATATGACGGGCCTATTTTTAAAGAGCCTATTAACTTCACCATCGGTGAGAAAATTCATAGAACCTACGAAGCCCCAAAGAAAAAAGAAGATGCTTGTTTTGCTAGCGAACCTAGTGTAAAACCAATGGGATTTCATTTTTGTGATTTATTACCTAGATAACAATGTTTAATTTAAGGCTATAGAAATTCAATAAGCTTAATTAGAATCGAAAAAACAAATTAAAATGCTACATAAACTTTCCATAATACTACTATTTATTGTATTTATATCTTGTAAAAAAGAAGTTTCTACTCCTGAAATTACAAGTAATAAAACTCATAAAATAGAGTTAGAATACGCTACTAGTTTTGAAGTTGAAAAGAGCGAAGATTTTACCAAAATCAACTTAAAAACTCCTTGGCCTGAAGCCGATAAATCTTTTACCTATTTACTAGTAGATAAAGAAAAACAAGTACCTAAAAATATTGATTATGATGTACTTGTTAGAACACCTGTAGACAAAATAGTTGTTACATCTACAACCCATATTCCCTCTTTAGAATCATTAGATGTTTTAGATAAACTAGTTGGCTTTCCTAGTACTAATTTTATTTCTTCTGAAGCTGCTAGAAAAAAGATAGATGCTGGAGAAATTAAAGAATTAGGAAAAAATGAAAGTATCAATACCGAAGTACTGTTAAATTTACAACCAGATATTGTTGTTGGTTTTGCCATAAACGGCAATAACAAAACATTCAATACCATTCAAAAAGTAGGAATTCCTGTTGTATACAATGCTGCCTGGATAGAAAAACATGCCTTAGGTAGAGCAGAATGGATTAAATTCTTTGGCTATCTTTTCAATAAAGAAAAACAAGCAAATGCTATTTTTAAAGACATTGTTACAAATTATAAAAACGCCTCAAAATTAGCAGCTAATGCAACTAATAAACCTACTATATTAGGAGGATCTATGTTTAAAGATGTCTGGAATGTTCCTTACGGGAACTCCTGGGTAGCTAAATTTATTGACGATGCAAACGGAGATTATCTATGGAAAGACACAAAGGGATCTGGTAGTATTGCTTTAAATATTGAATCTGTTATAGAAAAAGCGCAACAAGCAGACATTTGGGTAACTTCTGGAGGAGCAAGTACAAAAGATGAGCTATTAGCTAGAAACCAGCACTACAAACAATTTAAAGCCTTTCAAGATGGGAATGTATACTTAGCCAATAAAAAAGGAGCTACTGGAGGGTTGTTGTTTTTTGAGTTAGGACCTAATAGACCCGATTTAATTTTAAAAGATTTAATAAAAATATTTCATCCTGAACTATTACCTCATCATGAGTTATATTTTTATCAGAAAATACAATAAGTGTTAACTCGAAAAAAAAGCATTAAGATTTGATACATTACATTACAGGAGGAGAGCGATCAGGAAAAAGTAGCTATGCGCAAAATTTAGCTTTATCCTTATCTAATTCGCCCAAGTACATAGCTACCTCTAGAATTTGGGATAAAAATCATCAAAAAAGAATTGATAGACATATTAGCGATAGAGATGAGCGTTGGACATCTATTGAAGAAGAAAAAGAATTATTCAAACACATTTTACCAAATGACACAGTTGTAATTGACTGCGTAACCTTATGGCTAACTAACTTTTTTATTGATACTAAAAATGACATAGAAAAAGCTTTAGAATTAGCTAAAGAACAATTCGATAAACTAATATCTATTGATGCAAATATTATTATTATTTCTAACGAAATAGGTATGGGAGTTCATGCTCAAACAGAAATTGGACGAAAATTTACTGAATTACAAGGATGGACAAATCAACACATTGCTAAGTATGCAGATAAAGCTACATGTATGATTTCTGGAATTCCATTGAAATTAAAATAATTATATGAATATACTAAGTTCTTGGAGCGGAGGAAAAGATAGTTGTTATGCTTTAATGAAAGCCATTGAAATGAATTATTCTCCAAGTGTTTTACTCAATATCATGAATGAGAATGGTGAGATTTCTAGGTCTCATGGTATTCCTCTTGATATATTAAAAAAGCAATCGCAAGCTATCAATATACCACTTCATACTCAACCTTCAACCTGGAATAATTATGAAGACAATTACATTAAAACACTTAAAAAGTTAACAGTAAATTATGATTTAAGTGCTGCTGTTTTTGGGGATATCGATATTATATCTCACAGAGAATGGGAAGAAAAAGTATGTAACGCTGCTAACATCAAAGCATTATTACCACTTTGGCAAGGAAACAGAAAAGACTTGGTCTTAGAAATGATTAATGCCGGAATAAAGGCTATTATAGTATCTTGTAACTTAGAATTGGGAGTTGATTTTTTAGGCAGAGAAATTAATGAATCATTACTTGATGAATTAGATAAAATGGGAGTCGATTGTTGTGGTGAAAATGGCGAGTACCATACACTAGTAATAGATTGCCCATTATTTTCATCGCCCATAGATTTACCTAAAACTGAAAAAATAAAACACGAGCACTATTGCTTCTTAAACTGGACTACATCATGATTTCATTCAATATTGATAATATTTCTAACGACTTAAAACAAGTACTTACCGATAAAATAAACAATAAAACAAAACCCTTAGGTGCCTTGGGTATGTTAGAAACTATTGCCCTACAAGTTGGTTTAATTCAAAATAGTATACAACCTCAAATAAAAAAACCATCTATTGTTGTTTTTGCTGGCGATCATGGTATTGCAAAAAAAGGAGAGGTTAATCCTTTTCCGCAAGAAGTAACTGCTCAAATGGTTTTAAATTTTGTGAATAATGGTGCTGCCATAAATGTTTTGTGTAATTCTAATAATTTAGAGCTGCACATAGTAGATGCTGGTGTTAATTTTGAGTTTTCTAATAACCTAATCATTGATTCTAAAATAGCTTTAGGCACTCAAAATTACGAAGACCAACCTGCTATGACTTTAGCTCAGTGTGAAGAAGCTATTCAAAAAGGTGCCGAAATTGTTCGTAAAATACATACAGATGGGTGTAATACTATTGGATTTGGAGAAATGGGTATTGGCAACACATCATCTGCATCATTAATAATGAGCTCTATTTTAAATATTCCTATAGAAGATTGTGTTGGAGCTGGTACAGGGCTTTCTAAACCAGAAATTTCAAAAAAAGCTACTATTCTAAAATCGGTAATTAAAAAACACAATGTTACAGATCCGTTAGATATTTTACATACTTATGGAGGGTTCGAAATAGCCATGATTTGTGGTGCTTTTTTAGCCGCAGCCGAACTAAAAATGACTATTCTTGTTGATGGCTTTATAGTAACTGCAGCGTTACTTGTAGCGCAAAAAATAAATTCAGCTGTTTTAGATTACTGTGTATTTGGACATACCTCTGGAGAACAAGGACATCAAAAAATGTTAAGCCATTTAAATGCTACTCCAATTTTAAACATTGGCTTACGATTGGGCGAAGGAACCGGAGCTGCTCTAGCAATGCCTGTAATTAAAGCTTCTGTTAATTTTTTAAACGAAATGGCGAGCTTTTCAGATGCCAATGTTAGCAATAATTAAAAATGAAAAAAGAACTTCATATATTTTTAACGGCTATTATGTTTTATACTCGAATACCATGTCCGAAATGGGTCGATCATAATCCGATTATTGTATCACAAACTTCTAAATACATCTCTTTAATAGGTATTCTTGTTGGAGGTATAGGATCAATTGCTTTTTATGGTAGTTCTTTTCTTTTTTCAAATGAAATATCACTTCTTTTTAGCATTTTAGCAACTATATATGCTACTGCTGGTTTTCATGAAGATGGTTTTGCAGATGTATGTGATGGCTTTGGTGGTGGATGGACAAAAGATAAAATACTATCGATCATGAAAGACTCTAGCATTGGAGTATATGGAGCAATTGGAATTATATTAATTCTTGCTTTTAAATTTTCTGCTTTACGCGAAATAGATTCTGCTTTAATTCCTCTTGTTATAATTTCTGCCCATAGTGCTAGTAGGTTTATAGCCGCCTCCTTACTTTATACACACCCATATGTAAGAATAACAAACGACAGTAAATCGAAAGCTGCTGCTCAAAAAATACCATTGTACTTTTTATTTACAAATTTTGTGATAGCCAGTATACCTTTATTATTTTTTAACAAATGGGAAATTTTCCTTGTATTTATACCTATGTATTTATCAAAAATATTTCTAGGTGCTAAGTTTAAAAAATGGATTGGAGGACAAACAGGTGATTGTGCAGGTGCTGTACAACAAATTAGTGAAGTTGTATTTTATTTAAGTTTTATTGCTTTATGGAAATATATTTAATTAGACATACTACCCCAAAAATAGATTCGGGTATTTGTTACGGACAATCAGATTTAGATTTAATAAATAATTACGCTGAAGAAATATCAAGAGTCACATCAAGTATACAAACTATCAAACCAGAGATTTATAGTAGCCCATTAAAACGATGCACCATACTGGCTAAAAGTTTTAATGAAAATATTGTTCTTGATAGTAATCTAAAAGAAATAAATTTTGGTGATTGGGAATTAAAAGCGTGGAATGATATAGACTCTGAAGAGTTAAATATTTGGATGAAGAATTTTGTATTTGAAAAACCTCCAAACGGAGAATCGTACATAGAATTAAGTAAAAGAGTTAATGAATCTTTTGATAGAATTGTTACTCTATCTGATTCCAACAAAATAATTATAACTCATGCTGGAGTTATTAGAGCCATTATAGCTCGATTAAATAATATAGACTTAAAAGATTCTTTTAAAATAAAACTTGAATATGGCCATATAATTAAAATTGTAAAAGACTCGTCGGGATTAAAAATTAAGGAAGGCTTAACTATAGCTGAATGCAACTCATAAAACATTTTTGAATTTTATTTTTAACAAAAGAGAATTACATAAATTCTAATTGTATTTTTACATTTAATTTATTCTTTGGAATCTAAAAAAACATACACACCAATATTTATAATACTTATTCTGGTATTTATAACTCTCTTTCTTACCAATATAAGTTTAGGTTCTATTAATATTCCTATAGATGGTATTACCTTATCTATTTTAAAACAACAAGCCAATGCTATGAATCTAGCTTTGGAAACTTGCCAAGCATCTTGGGAAGATTACGAAAAAACTTTTATAAAAAAATTAAACGACCTAAAAAATAAACACCAGTTAGATGCAGTAGTTTTTGGCGATATTGATATTGAATCTCATAAAGCATGGGAAGAAAAAGTATGTAATGCTGCAAAATTAAAACCAATACTTCCTCTATGGCAAGGAAATAGGAAACAATTGGTTATAGATATGATTAACAAAGGCATAAAAGCCATTATTGTTTCTTGCAACACCACTCTAGGAAAATCTTTTTAGGAAGAGAAATTGATCTAGAGTTATTAGATGATTTAGAAGTCTTGGGAATCGATTGTTGTGGTGAAAATGGAGAATATCATACTTTAGTGGTTGACTGTCCTTTATTTTAAGCATGCCATAGAATTGCCAAAATACAATAAGGTACAACACGAGAACTATTGCTTTATTAATTGGAATTAATTTTTTTTAAAAACTATAATTATAACCAAATGTTATAGTTAATTCTTTACCATAATTAGAAGTAGAGTTTCTAAATAATTGTATACCATTAAGGTTAAAATTATGCTTGTCTTTATACACATAATTTGCGTTAATTCTAAAATTCGTTACACTAGTGAAGCTGGTTTTACTAGTACTTGAATTATACGATGCTGCAAAACCTGTATTTAATTTATTATCTAAAAACTTTTTATTTACCCCCAATGTTGGTCCCCAAGTAGTAGCGTTTTCTTTTTCTATAGTATTAACAGTACCGTTTATTGCTGTAGTTATAGCTGTTTTTTTCTTTGGAAACACCAATGAGTAAGAAACATTAGCATTATGAAAAGTTGAAGCATTACCAATACGTACAATTCCATTTTGTTCATTAGACACATCAGCTAAAGCATAATTTACATTTAAGTTTTGTTGATTTTTTTCACTCTTTGCTAAAATATAATTCACGTTAATATTAGCATTTTGCGATAATTGTTTATAATCAAATTGCTCATTTGCATTATCTAATAAATTATCGTCGTTTATGGTCTCAAACTGATCTAATCTAGCATTTGTAAATGTTGTAAAATTAGAATACATAGCCGTTAGTGTTAAACGCTCTGATGCTGTATAACTGGCATTTACAGATCCTACAGTTCTGTTAGTAGATTGTTCTTTTTGTTTTTCCAAATTATCACGTTGATACCCTATATTAAAAGATAAACTAAGCTTATCTTTTAACAACATAGTTGTAGAATTCAAGGTAATATTTTCAAAATCATTATTAAAAAAATATGCCCCTAAAGTTTCGTAACCCGGATCTATACGCTCATAAGTAACACCTAAAGTAGCTTTTTTAAAACTATAATTAAACCCTGCTTTTATAGCCTTATGATATTCTGTAGAACTTTTATCATTAAATAATAAACTAGCTAACCCTTCTCCATTACTAGAATCTTCGGCCCTTAAATCCTGTGTAATAGCTGTCGAAGCGTATTCTGCAATAATATCTAAATCTTCTGAAATTTTATACGCACCTCCTAAGCTAACTACCAAGTTTTCTTTGGGTGTTACACCTTTTTCTTCTGGTATTGTACTAATAGAGTTCATTTGGTCTTTAGCATAAAACCCAATAACATTTAGCGCTAGTTTGTTATGCTCGTAACCCACATTTAAACCATATCCCATTCTGGTAAACGCCGGTATGGTATTAGGTTCATCATCGTCTTCTGTTGCCCTAAGTAATCTACCTCCCATGGCACTAACCTTAAATTTACCTTTAGGAGTTAATTCTACACCTCCGCCAGTAAACAAATGCCCATTTAAAGTATAAGGTGAAAAATTCATAGTTACATCTCCAATATGCCCTTGAAACCACTTGTATTTTGGATGCAAGCTAAACCTGTTGAATTTAAACGGAACGTTATAGTTTAACAATGCTCCTTGGTTACTATAACTATAACTTATAGGCATACTAAACTGATACAAACTAAGATTTAAATTCCCTTGTAAAAAATAGGTAAAGGCTTCTCTTCCTGTTTGCTGATTGGCATTATAAAATACTGAATTTGCAGATATACCTCCACTAACCTTAAGTGCTTTTCCTTTACCAAAGGATTCAAAATCTATATTTTGACCATAAGCTATAGTAGTAAATAAAAACATACAAAAACATATGAACAAATGCTTAAGCAGCATTGTTATAGTAGGTATTGGCATAATAAAAATGAGGGCTTTATTTTTTAATTATTGTATCTGAATATTACTTATTACTATAAATTATTTCTTCTCTATAAACTTTAGCATCTTCCTCTTAACATTGATATATATTCAACTAACATAGTATATAAATCTATTGTCTTCTCCTCTCCAACGTACTCGTCAAAATGTTTAATAATTGCTTTTTGTGAATTGTACTCTACTATCACAATATTCTGACTAAATGAGCTTGACTTTATTTCTTTATCAAGTACTCTTTTCATTATATCTACAATCACTTCAAGTTCTCTTAATGAAAAATTCA
This sequence comes from Pseudofulvibacter geojedonensis, assembly GCF_042675745.1. Classification (NCBI taxonomy): domain Bacteria; kingdom Pseudomonadati; phylum Bacteroidota; class Flavobacteriia; order Flavobacteriales; family Flavobacteriaceae; genus Pseudofulvibacter; species Pseudofulvibacter geojedonensis. Next base: position 446,570 of record NZ_JBHTJM010000002.1, read on the forward strand.
TTATTTCAGAAACTAATGTTTGATAGTTTATATCTTCTACTGCTATATATGGTTTAATTTCATATTTCATATATCTTATATTTTTGGGAAGTATGAAATGATACTTCCATTATTTATATTATAATAGAAATGAATCTTAACCTTTCCATTACTTGAATACCCATAATGTACATTACTACCTGGATTGGTAGGATTCACTTTTCCATGATTATTTTTAATAGCATGTTCTACTTCTTCTAAGACTTTAGGAATATCCCATGAGTCAGGAAAAAAAGAAGATGTACCTCCAAACTTATTTGGGGAAAATTCCACTTTTACCCCATTAACCTTCACATAATCCTTTCCTCCTATAGTTATAACTGGTTGGCCTTCATAAGCTCCTCCTGCATTTGGTGTCGATTTATTTTTTATAGAATAAGTTCCACCATGAGTGTTGGTATAGTTCATCAAAGCTTTTTCACTATGCACTCCAGTAAACCCTTCTAAAGTTATACTTGTACTACTTCCAGGAGGTGTATAGTTATTCGTCTGTATTAAATTTTCCACCTCTAAAACATGAGGCTTTCTTGCCAAAACTTTATTAGAAATATTAGAAATTGAAACCCAATTAGTATGCCTAACTATTCCTAATTTTCGAAGATAATCAGCCTTATCAATTACTGCATTAAGTTCTGAATTAAAGTCATCTACATTATTTGAATATTTCTTAAAATAGTCATCTAGTTTAGTTAAGACATCTGTATCTGTTCTAATTATATTATCAACACTTGCTAAGCTAAGCGATTCCCAAGCATTTATTAAGTCAGGGACGTCATTAATAGTGGTTAACTTAGAGATATCTATACCAAAATCATCCACAAACTTAGTAAGTTGTATACCATCTAAATCATTTAAAATTTTAGACTCTAAACTTGTTAATTCATCAGCATTTAGTTTCTTAAAAAACTCAAGAACATTAACATTTGTAATAACTTCATTGGGCTTTCCTGCGGTATACAGTTTTTTATACAGAAAAAAGGCATCCTCGTCATTTTTTACAAAAGTCTTAAACTCTTCTGTTGCGTTTGCTGCATTTTTATTTGCGACCAAACTTGAAAACCAACACTGTGCTTGACTAACAGTAAAAGTTAACGCTAGAACTAAATATAATATATGCTTAATAATAATTTTCATTACTTATATTCTTATTGTGTACATAAAACTTCTCCAGGATACTTAGTTCTAAAACTTTTCCATCCATTAAATAAGTCTGTATTATTTTTTAATATGTTTTTTAAACCAGGGTTTTCTATTATATCATCTGTAAGTTTGGCTATTAAACTAGCATCTGTCTTCCAAACTACACCTATATCATCTGCCATTTCATGCAATAGCTTCCAACTTTTTCCTAATTCTATTTTCTTAGATAATGGAGCTTGGTTAAATAAGTTAAGCATTTGATTATTTGAATTCTGAAGATCCGATTTTAATGCATTTCTTAAATCTAAAGGCCAATCAGGAAAGTTTGTATCGACAAAACCAAACAATTCATCAATTATATCGTCTAAAACAAGAGTAACGTCGTACCCGTAATCTGCTCTAACTTTATTTAAAGCATCATCTATAGCGTTTGTATTATTGTCTAGAGATCTTCCTACAACTGTGGCTACTTCTTCTTGATTAGCATCAAGAACATCATCAATATTTTTCATTGAATAGTTTACCGTTTCTCCTAGACTATTTTTATTTTTTACTAATTTAAAATATACATGCGATGCATATGAAGTAAATCCTACTGCTACAATTCCTACTGTATATGCACCAATTTCAAAAGAGTCTCCATGATAAGTTGCGTATAATAACCCTACAGTATCTGGTATTATATCTAAACCAACAGGAGAAAGTATTAACGAAAAAGCATCTATTGTACCATAAATATATTGTCTTTCGTTTATTGCCTTATAAAAATGTGTTTCAGATTCTAAACTCCCAAATAATCCAAAAGCATAACCTAAATTTGAAACTAAACCTCCATATTCTGCTTTAGAAAAATGATAGTTAGAATATACTATTTGTAAATTATTTTCGGAAGTTATAGTATTTTCTGTAATAAAAACCTCCCTTAATTCAACAGGGTTCTCATCCTTAATAAAGTAATCAATATCTTTAGTATCAACTGCCTCTTTATCAGCAACCCTTGCTGCAATAACAGCTGTATCATAAGCTTCTTTCTTAATCTTATACTGAATTTCAAATTCTCTAACTGCTTCATTATACTCATTCCAATTTGTTTGACCTATAGCATCTTTATAGTCACTTTTATCTGGATGCTTAGGAATCGCTTCTTTTAATTCTTTTAAAACTTGATAATGAGGACTAACAAGTAATCTCATTCCATTAATAAAAGGCAACCCTATTTTACTTTGAATGTTTTGATGCTTTAAATGAACTAAAGAACCATCTGCAAGAAGCGCATTAGCATATAAATTAACTGGCTTATTTATATATTTATACAGGTTAAGAATATCTTTAGGTATTGATCCTGAAAAAAGTAACGGATTAGATTGAGCTATTAAACCTTGCTGACTTTCTCCGTATCCCATGTTATAACAAACATCATTATTAAAAACTCCTACTCCAAATATAGATTCATAATCACTACAAGGTACAATTACATTAATTATCTTTTTTCCAGAACTATCTACAGATTCTAAGGCTTTTTCTGCCATCTCTGTTATATGTTGATTACTATACTTAAAATTATTATCAACCTTTAAAAAAGTAACAACCATATAAGTATCCTGAGTGTAATGTGCTAATAAATGTAATTTATCCTCCAAAACTTCTAACTGCTCTTTTTTAAAGTTAGATTCTGAAACATTAGTAAATTGAATATGTGAAAACACATTTTTTTCTCTTACTAATGTATTAGATGTATTTTGTATTTCGTTTATAGCCTCTGAAAGTGCATTAGTTACCGCTTGTTGATGAACTGGTTCAATCTCACTATAGTAATTAAACTGAGAACATCTATTTTCATTTTCCGAATTATTTTCTGGGCAAGTTATTAATGTTCCAATCCCAATACACCTTTCTCCACTCGAATCAACACAAGATTCATCATAAAATGAACTATTAGTTAATTGATTTTTTTTGTCGTTAATATATCCCCACTTAGTCTTATGGAAAGTATTTGTTCCGCAACCATTATTATACTTATACAGGTATACATAATCATTCTCTTCTGGATTCTCGTTTGTGATAGGTAAAATTTCTCCTGTATCACTTATATATTGATTACCCGAAGCTGTATAGACTATATTATTATGTTTTATTTTTCTAACCGCTCCCAATGCAACATTACTACTATTTACATCACTTATAATACTTGTATTTGTTGAATTGAAACTAAATGGTGTCCATTCTGCAGTAAGCCACACTCTTCCAAATAATTCCCCATCTTCATCATTTTGAAATAAGTACAACTGTAAACCTGGAGCATGAATTTTTTGCCAGTCCATATGGGTAAACGCTATACCTGTACCATAATCCATTAATAAATCTGTACTAGATAGAGGAATGTTATATTCAGTAAATGGATGCTCTAACCCAAAAACTCCATGACCTATTTCATGTGAAATAGTTCGAGCTACATCACTAGGGTTAAATACAAAACCATATTGGCGATTTAATGGCATAAACCCTTTTACAGCAGTATCTGTTGTCGTTACATCATTACCCAATACAAACATATAATACATTTGTCCGTTTTGTTGACGCTGAGATTGATAATATTGATAAATTGCTCGTTGTTCTGAAGTATAATTTGCTAGTAAATTACTATCTCCAACATCTAGTTTATCATTGCTATTTAAATCCCAAATTGATGTATTTATTGCTATTGGTTCGTCTATTGTTATATTAAAGTGAACCCCAACAGGATTGTATATAGCATTAATTTCTGTTTCAAGTTGCTCATTTACCAAGTTTTGCCCACTACCTATTGGTACAATAGTTAAATTAACTGCTTGTTGTTTAATATGCCATATATTGGCTTTACCAGCTATATCATAATTTGCTGTAGAATCTTGAGGCTTTACAGTGGCTAAGATTTCATCTTTAGCAAAATCATATTGTTTTTCTAAATTTAATGTAGCTATGTTATTATTCCATTCTACCGGAATAGCAGTTCCTTGAATAGTTTTAAAAACTATATCTTCTTTAGTTTTACCATTACTAAATGTCGCTGATGCTGTTAATTGATCTGTAACCTGCGGTGTATTTGATAAGGCTTTATACAAAGCATTGTAGTTACCACCACTGGCCATTGGTATACTTTCGTATTTATTAACAAAGCTATTGTCTTGTATATCCAATCTAAGTTTATCTGTAGCATAAGAACCCGACGGTCCGAAAATTACCGTTACATCTTCAGATGATATTTGAGTAACTGAACCATTATCTCCTATACCATTTGTATTATCGGCTATTGGAGCACCTCCTTCTGCTTCTGGTCCTAATTCAGTAACATTACCATCTTCATCTACAAGCCACTGGTCTCCATTTTCATCTGTAATAACTACTGGCGTATCAACATCTATTGTCGTTTCGTTACCCTCTTCATCTATAATAGTTATATTGCCATTTTCATCTACAACAACATCAGCTATATCTATTGTATCCGCATCAAATTCTTCAATTTCTCCGTTATCTCCAAAAACATCTTCTATGGCTTCATCTATATCGGCAATGCCTTCCCAATTAGGGTCATAGGTGGTTTGTACTACACCTTGTATTAATTGGAAATCTGTATTAATTATAATATTTTCAAACTCTACCCTTATTTTGGTATCATCTAAATACGGAACACTTATAATTCCCCAACCACTATAAGTTCCATTACCCATACTAGTAACTGCCTTTACAGTAACAGGAAAATCTCCAGCAGTAAAGACTTCGTTTACTCCTATATTCTGCAATGGATTTTGATTTGAAATTTCTACTTCAGGTAAAACTCCACAATTATAATAAGCAACTTCTTCTTCTGTTGGTGTTGTAAATTCATAAATATTTGAAAAAGCAAATCCTCCTTGAACAGTACATTCACCCCCTACTCTAAACTCATAAGTAACTCCTGGCTCTAAATTATGAATAGTAGCCTGTTGATTATACGCATATATGCTAAACCATTGTGCATTGCTATAATCTTTTTTTCTATATTGAATTTCATATCTTAAATGATCTGAATATGACCAAGTAACTTCTACAGTTTGTGAACTTTGTGCTTCAGATAATATAAATTCTGGTGTATCACAATTACCCTCATATTTAAAATGAAATATTTCACTAAAACCGTCATTTCTAAATACAGAAGTTTCACTAATACCATCACTAACTAAGGCTCTAACTTGCCAACCATATGTTTTACCCTCTATTAATTGTATATGAGCTGGGCCATATAATAAAGTGGTTGCAAAAGTTGTTTCTTCATGTAATGGAGGACTGCTTAAAAATGCAGCTTGTGGATCTATTCCAGTATCCCACAACTCCTTTATAATAAATTCATATTGTACAGCAGTGGCATTTAAATGTCTTGGAGTCCAGTTAAATACAATATTTTGAGGGTTTTGAGCAGTGACAACATCTCCTCTAAATGGTACATTAAGAATCGGAGGATCATTTAACACTAAAAATGCCAGCAAACAACTTTTTTGAGATATACGTTGCCCCGATAAAGCATCATATACTTCAAAACAAAAATTATATAATCCGTCAGGTAAAGGTTGATTATATTGACCTGCTGGTAAACCTAATAAATTATTTTGATTAAAATATGGCCGTAAATCTAAATTAGATAACCTTAAACTTATACCTCCATCTAAAAAAATAGGTGAAGCTCCAGTTACAAAATCTGAGGTTTGAATATTTAACCCCTGACCTTCTATATACATCTTTAATCGCACCTGCCTACTTAACTCTTGAGTATCTGTAAGTAATAAATTAACAAAAAGTTTCTCTGTAGATGTAGTTTGATAATCAGATAGCTTTAAACTGTAAGGAGGTATGAGTTGTGGTGTAACTTGAACTGGATAAATTTGTCCGAATGTTACTCCAGTAAATAATAAACAGCAAATAATAAATAGTTTATAGCTTACAGTCGACAACATTTTTTTTATGGGGCTTAAAAATTTATTCATTTTTAATATTGTTTTTATAACTACTGCTTTTGTACTTTAATATCTACAATTACATATGAATTCTGTCCATCCTCTACAAAGTCTTTTATTTTTATAGCTCCTTTTCTTTCATCAGGTGTTTCAAACAATATGATTCTAGGCTCTATGGTATTGTCAAAATCTTGTAATCCTCCTATAGTTTCTTCAATAGTTAACGCGTCTAAAATTGTATCATCTGTCATGCTATCAAACTCGGAAACAGTCATTGATGCAGAACAATTACAAGTTTCTATACTGTTTATAAACTTTGTATGATTAGCTCCAGGAATTGCATCAAATGTATAATCTTGAACTTGATTTGGCGAGACAAATTTATTGTAAGTAAAATTTTGATTTAAACCATAAAATGCAATATCTATTTCACTTCCATTACTATTATCTACTTCACTATTGGTATACGTCCTTTGCATAGTTGTTGAAAAAAAAGCCGCTTTAGTATTACTGATATGTGCTGTATTAATACCTATTTCAATATCTGTAAAAGTTCTTAAGTTAGTATTTGGAAGTACTGTAACTGTTTGAGATATCATTTGTGTTTCTTTTCCATTAGTCGCTTCTAAATTTATAGTATAAGTTCCAGGAGTACTATATGTTACCGTAGGGTTTTCTTCTGTACTTGAACTTGGCGTTCCTCCAGTAAAAGTCCATATATAATCGGTAGCACTAATACATGTATTTACCATTGTTAAAGTAACTGGCGCTTCAAAATCATTATCCTCTAAATTTACATTATAAGAAAAATTAGTTTCTAAATGTGGTGCAACTGTAACAGTTTGCTGTGATTGAAATGTTTCTATACCATTACTAACCTCTAATGTTATTATATGATCGCCCGGTGTATTAAATACCACATTATTGGGATGTTGTTGAGTACTCGAAAGGGGCATTCCTTCTTCAAACAACCATTGATATGAGTCTGCTCCTGTAGTACTATTTGTTAACACTACTTCCATTGGAGGAAAATTATTTATAATATACTCTGCCGTAAAACTCGTCTGTACAGCATCATAAATTGAAATTTCTTTCTCTTTTACATCAATGCTCCCATCTCTATTAGAAGCCTCCAATCTAATTGTATAATTACCTGGTTGACTATAAATAATCGTTCCTGGATTTCGATCTGATGATACTTCAGGAATTCCTCCCGGAAAGCTCCAATTGTAGGTATCTGCTCCCTCTGTTATATTTGTTATTCTAACATGTACAGGAACGGAATAGTCGTTATTTTCTATTTCTGCATTAAAATCAGTAACTACTGGAACAGCAACTTCTTCTACACAACTTAAAATCATTATCATTACAAACATTAAGGCAACAATAAACTTTAATTTAGTTTTTATATTGTTTTTCATTTGCATCATTCAATTACTATTTTTCTAATTTCACTTCCTTTTGGTGTTTCTAATAAAATGACATATAATCCTGAAGCTAAATTTAAACTATAATTAAAAGTATATTCGCTAGAACCGTATACTTGCCTGTCATCAACAGGTATATTAGATATTAAACTATATATCCTTACTGAAATGGAAGCGGTTTCTTGTAAATTTACATCTACTGAAAAATTACCATTTGATGGGTTTGGATGCGCATTAAAACTTATAATAAATGGTTCATCTGCATCACCAACATCAGGTAAATCCCTGGCTTCTTCTACTATTATTGGCTTAGTATAATCTTGATAACAACTGCCTTGAAAAGACCTCAATGTTACTTCGTATATACCTGGAATATCAAAACGTAATACTATAGTATTATCTTCTTCTTGAATAATCTCTGCTTCGTTTGGAATAAACCATTGAACATTTTCACTTACTGGGTTACTAGTATTAACTAAAATTATATCTTCCTCTGCAAACGCTTGAGTGGTAATTAAAAACTGAGAGTTAATACCTACATTAGATTGCCAAATTTGAATAGTATCCGTTATTACACATCCACTAGAAGTAGTTATATTAATAGTATATTCTCCTTGTTGGGTTAATGATACAGTAGGCGAATTACTTGAAAATCCATTATCAGAAGTCCAATTATATGTTGCTCCTAAATCTTGTATTGTTACATCTAAATCATGAGATTGACCACTGCATAATGTTCGATCATCTCCTAAATCTACAATAACTTCTTCTGCATTTTCTAATATAAAATCTAATTGAACTTCACAACCTAATTGATCTGTAACTATTACACTATACTCCCCTGCACATAAATTTTGAAGGTAATTCAAATTATCTCCTGTATTCCAATTAATTATATATGGAGATACACCTCCAGAGACAACTAACTCTATTTCGCCTTCGCATACATCATTACATGTTATTTCGGTAACATTAGATTGTACACTTAAAAGATTCGATGGTGGAGAAACTGTATAAGTTTGAATTAATTCGCAGCCATTCGAATCTGTTACTATAACTAAATAGGTTCCTGGAATGACATTATTAATATCTCCTGTATTATCTCCTGTATTCCAACTATATGTATATGGTGCTGTACCACCAGAAACTTGAGTTGTAATGGTCCAATCGTTATCTGTACCACATCCAGAATAAGTTGAATCAAAAACAATTGATAAAGCATCCGGTTCTGTTAATTCTATAATACTACTTTGAGTTGTATTACCATTTTGATCTTCGATAACTACATAGTAACTACCTGCTCCAATATTTTCCATTAAAACATTAGAGCCAATACTAGTAGTATTTCCTACTTCAAACCATGAATATAGATATGGTATACCCGTAGTGAATGGAACTCCTCCCATAACTGTAGCAAGTAAACTTCCATTACTATCACCATTACACAATAATACATTTTGAATTGCAATACTAACTTCTAAAGAACTGGGTTCATTAACTGTAAATGTTTCTGAAATAGAACACAATTGTGCATCTGTAATGATTACTGTATAATTTCCTGCGGGTATATTCGATAAGACATTTGAAGTTGAGGCTTGTGATACACCTGCCTCATTAACCCAAGAAATTGTATACGGGGAAGTTCCTCCTTCTATAGCTATATTTATCGTACCATTGGATAATCCAAAACCAGATACATGTGTTATAGTTGTTGAATTAATCTCTAATGTATTTGGCTCAGTAATATCAATATTTATTATGTCATTATAAACACATAAATTAGAGTCTCTTACTTGGGCTTCGTAGTTTCCACTTACTAAAACATCCATTAAAGCAGATGTCCCATTAAAGGGTAACCAAGCACTATATGCTCCAGAATTATATCTAAAACGATACTCATAAACACCTGTTCCTCCTGTTGCATTCAATGTAATACTACCGTTGTTACCTTGATAGCAAGAAACATTATTAGACACAAAATTTACATCAATTGGAAGTGGTTCGACAACCTCAAATACTGCACTTTGCTCTTGTAATCCATCTGCATTACTTACCACTACATAATAAGTTCCTGCTGGGACATTAGATAATATTGGATTATTGGTACCAATTGGTGTATTCGTTATAGCATTATACCAAACAAACTGATTACCACCTGCACCTCCTATTGTAATGGCCTCAAGTTGTGCATCATTCCCTCCGTTACAACTTATATTTTGAACTTGATTTATATTAGCAATTAACTCACCTGGATTAGCCAAATTAAAAGAGTCTTGGTGTATACAACCTGCACTATCAGTTATCACTACAGTATATGTACCAATAGGTAAATTAGTAATCAAATTAGTTACACTTGCAGAATTTAATGTTTGACTTAGTAAAGTGCCTGATTCATTATACCATTCGTAAGTATAATTTGGAACTCCACCAGTAATTTCAACAGATATACTCCCATCTGAATTGCCAGTTGACGGACGCATTAATGTTACTTGAACAATATCATAAAGCTGAGGTTCTACTACTGTAATTGTTTGCAATACAGAACAGTTATTATCATCAGAAATGGTAACAGTATAATCTCCTGCAGCTAATCCTGTTATATCTTGATTAACGCTTCCATTACTCCATTGGTAAGTATATACCCCTGTTCCTCCAGAAACCATTATATCTATAGCTCCGGTAGATTCTCCATAACATAATACATTTGTTACGGTAATATTAGTAATATTTAATACACTTGGCTCTGTTAATGTTACATTAGCTTGTACTTGAATATTATTACTATCAGTTACAATTACATAATAATCTCCCGCCGACACTCCGCTCAGTATTGCATTACTACCAATTAAAGTATTAGTATTATCATACCATTCATAATTATAATTATCTCCTGAATTTAAAACCCCTCCAGAACCTATGGCTTCTAAACTACCTACCCCACCATTACAAGCTATCTGCGTTTCATTAATAACCACCGACAACTGTGGTGGATTATTTAGTGTGAAACTTTGTTGAATTGTACAATTATTAGCATCCGTAATAACAGCAGTATAAGTTCCTGCCGGCACATTTGATAGTATTGAAGAGGATTCCGATAAAGGGTTTCCATTACTATCTAACCAAGTATATGTATATCCTGTTGTTCCTCCTACTACAGTTATATTAACACTTCCATTGGCTAATCCAAACCCTGTTGGGTTGGTTAACGACGAACTAGATATAGCTAAAATAGAACTAGGTTGTGTAATTGTATATGACATAGAAGTACTACAATTATTATTATCAAATACTGTAACCGTATAATTACCAGCAATTAATCCATTAATATCTTCTGTAGTTTCTGTTGTATTCCATTGGTATGTATAAGGAGGTATACCACCATTAACAGTAACATCTATTAGTCCTGTATTTTCTCCAAAACATAATACATTTACTTGACTCGATGTAATCCCTAATTCAGTTGGATGAGTAACTATAATTGTATTAGAAACTTGAATACCATTTTCATCTGTAATAGTTACACCATAAGTTCCTGCTGAAAGATTTGATAGTGTCTGACCTGTACCAAGTATGGTTGCACTGTCTGACATATTATACCAAGCATATTGATAAGGCATAACACCTCCATTAACATTAGCTTGAATAGTAGCAATAGTATCATTAAAACATAAATTAAATTGTGTCTGAACAGCATCTACAGTTAATAATGCTGGCTCTGTAACAACATAAGTTTCTGTAGTTTGACACATATTATTATCTGTTATTGTGACTTGGTATGTTCCAGCTACTAATCCTGAAATATCTTGTAAATTACTTATAAGGTTACCTTGACTATCTACCCATTGATATGAATAACTTGGTGTTCCTCCATTTACAGTTATATCAATAGCACCATTGTTAGTTCCAAACCCAGTTAGAGGTGTTACTGTAGAATTTGTTATTGAAATTGCATTAGAAGGCTGAGAAACCACTATATTATTTTGTGTGACTTGACAATTATTACTATCTGTTATAACTACATCATACTCTCCAGCTATTAATGTTGATATATCTTGCGTAGTTTCTCCATTACTCCAGAAATAAGTATAAGGAGGAGAACCTCCAACTATAGTAATATCTATAGTCCCTGTAGTATTACCAAAGCATAAAATATTTGTTACAGCAATATTATCTACAGTAAGCTCTGCTGGTTCTGATAATGTAATAGTTTCTTGAACAGTAATACTGTTTGAATCTGTAACCTCTACTAAATATTCACCTGCCGATAAATTTGTAATAACATTAGAGGTTATTCCTAACGAAGTTGGTGTTCCTCCATTTACTTCAAACCACTTATAGGTATATGGTGCCACACCTCCATTTCCTATAACTTGCAAAGCTCCATTTGAACCTCCAAAACATGATATTGAATTATTAATATTAATTACAGCCGTTAACACTGCTGGCTCTGTTAATGTAAATACTTCCGAAACAACGCATCCGGAATTACTTGTTGTAAGATTAAAGTTAGCATCTTTAACAATTAATGTATAAGTCCCATCTCCTAAACCAGCTATATCTTCTGTTGTTCCAATAGTAGCACTTGTAGCATCTTGCCATTCGTATGTATAAGGAGGTGTACCTCCTTGAACAGTTACGTTAATACTTCCGTCCGTAGCCATATTTGCAGATGGATTATTTACTGAATTAGAAATAATCGTTAAAGCATTTGCTGGTTCAGTAATAGTAATAACTTGTATAGCCTTACATCCTCTATTATCTGTCACTGTTATAGTATAATCTCCAGGCCCCAAATTATTAACATCCTCACTCGTAGAAATTTGTGTACCTGAAGCATCTTTCCATTGATACGTATAGGTTGGTGTACCTCCTGATACGGTTATATCTATACTCCCTGTAACACTTCCCTTGCAGAAAATATCTTGCTTGGTAAAATTCAGCTCTAATAAATCTGGCTGTAATAAAGATATTGTATCAAAAACCTGGATTCCATTATTATCTGTTATAACAACCTGATAAAGTCCAGCTGACAAACTAGTAGCTGTAGCTGTATTTTGTCCAATACTCACAAATCCACTTCCATTATGTACAAACCACTCATAATTATAGCCCCCCGTAGGCAATTGAACACCTCCTACAGGATTTGCCGTAAGTTGGCCATTACTAAATGGATCATTTTGTGTATTACTATTATTACACGATATTGGATTGTCTAAATTAATTGATACTGATAATGGATCAGGGTCATTAATAACTAAACTACTATTAATAACTGTACAATTAGTATTATTTCCAGCTATTCCATAGTTATTATCTTGAATTGTTAAATAATATGTTCCCTCTCCTAAATTATTAAGTGTTAACTGGTAATTATTAGCATTAACAACTGCTGATACTTGAGCTACTAAATTAGTATTAGACGAATCTTGCCATAAAAATGTATAACTACCATCTGACAAAGGTGTACCTCCTGTAATCGTAGCTTGTATCCAACCGTCTGTTGCGCCATCTGTAGTAGGCTCAGAAAAGTTATAACTAATATTTAAAGGTATAGTTGGCTGATTTATAGTTATAGATGCTTGGGCTTGACAACCTCTAGCATCTGTAATTGAAACTGAATAATTTCCTGCAACCAAATTAGATAAATCTTCTGTAGTACTACCTGTGTTCCATAATATATTATAAGGCCCTGTACCACCTGTAATAGTAGCATCTATGCTTCCGTCTGTACCATTATTACAAAATACATCGGTCTTAACTAAACTTACTTGTAACAAAGTTGGTTCAGAAATTATCAAACCATTTCCATTAACTTTAGAATCTACTACTATACCATTAGCATCTTCTACTCTTACAGCATATTCGCCAGCACTTACATTGGTTAATTGATTTGTTGTTTCTCCTGATAGTACTTGCCAAACTCCTGCTCCATCTTTCTTTTCCCAAGTATAAATATATGAGTAAAAGCCACCAATAAGAGGACTATGAACTACCCCTCCTGTAGCGGTTGCTGTTAATACACCATTATTACTTGGATTATTAAATGTATTAGCACTATTACACGATATAGGAGTTGTTTCTGTTAACCCAACTGTTAAAACTGGAGGTTCTGTGACGGTATAAGAACTCGATACAGTACAGCCATTTTGCGTAGTGGCTGTAGAATAATTCGCATCGAAAATCCTTAATGTATAAGTGCCTGCCCCCAAATTTGTTAAACCTATTCTATATCCAGAAGCTACATTTTGAGTTGTTGTCGTATTAACAATATTATTTGAGCTATCTCTCCACTCAAAAGTATAACTACCATCTCCTAAAGCAGTACCACCATTTATATCTACTAGAATGCTTCCATTTGTATATCCGTTAGCAGTCGCATTCTGAATATTCACTAAGTTAACAGATACCACTTCATTAGGCTGAGCTATAACAACAGTGATCTCTTTATCAGAACCATTACCTAATTTTTCTACGCATAAATTAGCATCTCTAACCTTAATAGTATAAGAACCTGTTGATAAACTCGATAATGTATGGCTATTCGCATTAGCAAAATTAACCCAACTTCCCCCATCTATTTGATACTGATAAGTTCCAATTCCTCCAGATGCTGAAATGTTTATGGAACCATCGTTTCCTCCATTACAGTATACATCGTTATTTTTAGTTGCAGTAAAACTTACTGCCGAAGGACTATTTATGGTAAATTGACTAGAGGTTTCTAAACTAGAAAAGACACCCGAAGTTTCTGTTTGGTATTTTACCACATAATTAGCAGCTGGTAAGGGTAAAGGCCAAGTATAGGTATTGCCGGTTGCCAATGTAGTAGTTGACTCTTGATTAATTAATACTTCTGTACCGCCGCCATCTATTCTATAAAGACTCATTAGTAATGTTTCTCCTGCATTTAAAGCCCTATTAAAAGTAGCCGTAAAACTACCATCACTTGTATAAGAACATTGTGTGTTGGTGGTGTTAAAAGACAATAACTGAGGAGAACATGATACTACTGTATAACTTATAATATTAGAAATAAAATTATTACAAGAAGTTAAATGAAGCCTAAATCTAACAGTATTTCCTGCAGATACTCCGGTAAGGTCGCTAACGTTAACGTTTATAGAAGTATCGTTTTGGTAAGCAGCCGGTAATGATTGCCAAGAACCACTACCTACAGAATATTCCCAATTAATTATAGGGTTATATGTAGTATCTAAATTTAAATCTATACTTAAAGGTGTACAGGTAAAAAAAGAATTATTAGTAGGCTGTACTAATTGAATCTGTGGAGTTAGCTTTAATGTATTAATTTCATGATGGGTTGCAATAACATCGTAAGTATCATTAACAATATTAAGACAATTATTTGTAATTGAATATTCTTTAGTGTAAGGAGAAGCTCCTATAAACTCAGTACCCGCAAAATTACTTATATGTGATTCTATCACAATTTTAGTAGCTTTTTTTCCAGAAAAGGTATAATCTATAATGACTGTTTGTGTTCCTCCAGCCTCTCCTGCTCCTGGATTTCCTACACTTGTTCTTGTCGATGGAACTTCTACTTCTGTATTATCATCAAAATGTAGTTTTATAGTACCATATCCCCAAGGTATAGGACTCAAAGATGGGTTAGCTGTTCCCAATCTTAAATCTCCTTGTAAATTAAAATCTTGAGCTAGACACCAAAAGCTACAAAGGCAGAAAATAATTAATAATAAAACTTTTTTCATGATTTAATATTTTACATTTATGGTAGCTATTTTACTTACTCTACCATCTTTATAAACAGCCCTAAACATATAGACATACTCATTATTAGGTTGTACCTTAACGTCTACTAATCTTGTAACTGTAGGTAGCACATTTCTATACAAGCTCATTTTTTTTCCTTTTATCGTTTTATAAATTGCTATTTCTGCTACGTTTTCTTGCTTATATTTTTTCCAGTATAATTCAATATATCTAGCCTTTCTATCTACATAACTACTTATTCCCATAACAGGTGGTTGTAAACTTGTTTTAGGGATTACAATATTTACAGGAGGAGCTGGATCAGACTCTAAATTACTTTCATCTTTTGCTATAATAGTATAACTATAACGATTACCCTGTTTTACATTTTCATCTATCCAGCTATCTAATTGAATGTTATTTATTGGTCCTTGTAACATTTCAACAGTATGCATTAATGTCCAATCTTTATCATTTTGTTCTTTTCTATATATTTCGTGTTTTACAACATCTTTACTTGAACTATTAGCCCATTTTAAATTTACAACTCCGTCTTTTACCTTGTAAGCTTTAAACACAGGCTGTGTAGGAGCTATAAAATCTGGTTTTTTAATTTCTAATATTTCAGAAGTCTTAGACATATTAAAACGCTGATCTACCGCTACGAGTGTATAGAAAACTTTAGGATTTAAATTTTTCACAGATATACTATCATAATATATTGTACCTGTGTGAGGCGAAACCGTAATTTGAGAATATTCTTCATTTCTATTATTTCCTCTATAAACTCTATAACCTAGAATATCTTTTTCTTTATTTTCATCCCATTTTAAAGTTACTATTCCCAAACTATCTATTACTCCTTTAAAACCAGTAGGTCTTACAGGTGGTATTGAATCTACAGGTTGTACCAAAGACGGAAATGATGTACGACTACTTCCATTTTTTCCAATAGCGGTTATCGTTAAATAATTAGTAGGCTCTAAATCATTATATTGTATTTTTCTAGCTTCAGGAGGTATATTTTTCATAACCACCTTATAATTTCCTTTTACTTTATTGCTTCTACTTAATTCAAATCCTTTAATGTGTTCATTACCCTCTTCTAAAAACTCCCATTCTAGTATAATGCGTTTATCGTCTAAATAGTGCTTGTTTGTAATTCTAGGTACGTATGCTAACACCTTTTTTCCTTGTCCTGAAATAACTTTAGAAATAGGACTTAACTCTCCAAATGGAGTTTTTCCTATTACCCTATAAAAGTAATCTTTACCATTGGTTACAGAATCTATATAGAACATACGTTTAGCATCTGTTTTATCACTATTATTCAAACTAGTTAGGGGTAATTTATTTAGCCTTATAAAGTTTTTCCCATCGTAAGACCTTTCTATATAATAACTATTATATAACTCTTTATGTATAGCATAGTTCCAGCTAAGCATAGCTTTTCCATCTAAAAAAGTTCCCGCTAAATCTAATGGTTTTGGTAATTGCTCATAATCTTCTAACCCCACAAAAACTCCTCCCTCTGCTATTGTTAGTTCTTCTTGAGGAACCAAAGAACTTATTTTATATACATATTTCTCATTAGGCAAAACAGTATTATCTACTAATGCTAATCCTGCCATTTCTGCCACATTAAAATCCTGATCTGCAGCATATAAACCCCAAGTAAAACGTTGTTCTTGTTCTTCTGCCAAATTTACAATAGCAGATAATTCATCTATTCCTTCCACTTCAAAAGTATCACCATATAAAGATTGAGCCATTACTGCAGCGTTATCATTTTCTTCTATTAACGCCATCCAACTCTCTAATACTTTTGGTTTAAAAATTCCTAAGTCCTTTTCTATTGGTATGGAAAGTGTACTCTTATTTCTAGTTATTGTATAACGTTTTACCAAATAACCATACTTATTTAATTTACGCCAAGCATTGCTTTTAGTAACTGCCCAGCGTAACATAATACTACCATTCTTTTGAGGTCTTGATAAAACCACTATCTGAGGATTTTCTACAGCTAATGTATCTTGAACTTGTTGGGCATTCACATTAAAAAACAATAAGCTTATAATAACATATAATAAAAACACCTTATACTTATTGGTAAAAAAACTCTTATTATTCTCTTTTTTAAATTTCATTAAAATGGGTTTGTATATTTAAAAATAGTAGATGTTCCTTCTATAGAACCTGGCAATGTGTATTGCATTTTAACGTTATAGTCCCCTGTTTTTATTGAAGGAAACACTCCGTTTATAATGTAATTATATTGCTGAATTTGACTTTGATATCCTTCAGGGTTTACTAAATATTTATTCACTATTTTATATTGTATATCTATAAAATCTTGTTTATAAAAATATGGCAAATGATATCTGTATGGAATTCTTGTATTCAATAATGAATAAGATGAATTGTTTTCTAAATGACTAGTATACCATGTTAAAATATTTAATGCTTTATTAGGAGGGAATCCAAATTCACTCACATCTCTATCTACTGTAAATTCAGGCTCTAAAGGATATTCTTGATATATTAAAGGGTCAATATCATTAGTAAAGTAAGTATCATCTAAAACTGCCTCAACAGAAACTAAAGGTTGATAATTGGTATAATCTCCACCATTTAATTCAATTAATTCAAATTGTTCAGAATCCTGAACATCTGTTTGAATTGCATGAACATCTGAAAAAATAGGTTCTAGATAATGTTGAGTTGCGCTTTTAGCATTTATTTTCTCTGCAAAAGTATTATAACTACTAGTAATAAAACTATAATTCAAAACTTCTACATTAATATGGTCTTGAACTATTAACTCAGCTTGGTTATTTAAAACTTCTATTGTATTACCTTCCTGACCTGTCTCTACAGTATCATAATTTTCTTGCTCATCATTATTACTTGTTTCTTGCTCAGAAGGTTTACTTAAAACTTTAATTGTGTATTTTTTTTGATTTATTAGGTTTGGTAAATCAAATTTTAATTGTTTTTCTTCTTTATTGTAAGTTAATCCAGTTCCCTCTTCTATTCCTAAGTCACTTTCAAATTGAATCGTCTGAACCCAATCTGTTTCTGGTGTGAATAAGTAAGGCTGTCCTCTCTCTAATTTCACATACCCATAATTATATTCATCTTTATAAAGATAATTTTGATTGACAACAGGATAACAATACTCAATATTAGTTAATGGTATATAATCTGGAGCCTCACCAGTTGTAAAACTAGTTTCTTCTTCCTCCTTTGCTGGTTGTCCGTCTTGTGATAAAGTAACCCAAGTTCCGCCTTGCTTCTCCTGAAAACTAACTGCTACTTTTACATTTACTGAAGTATTTGGTGGTAAAGCATCAAAAGACACAAAATTAGCTACATCAGAATTTTCATTCCATTCTATTTCACCTGGAATTGATTCCCCATTATTAGTTACTTTATACTCATCTAATAAAATCCTATATATTTTTATTCCTTGATCATCTTCTAATTCAAAAGGAGTATTAATACGCATATTAAAAACAGCCTGAGGAACAGTAAATACATCCAATTCGTTCGCATTATCATCCGGTTTTAAATCTGAAATAACTTTTATTCCGTTTAGAGGAGCTCCACCTATAATATCACATTCTTCTCCTAATTCAATTTTAAACCTGAATCGTCCTTTTACTAAACCACCAAGTACACTAAAATGCCCCCCTAAATATCCCTTAAACCAAGCTGGGTTTGGTAATTTAGCTTGTAATAAAACTGCAGCTCCCGCTTTAATTATAGGTATTTTTTTACGAATAAAAAGAAGCTTGATTTTTATTCCTAATTCACCTTGTAAATAAGCATAAGATTGCCCATTTGCATACCAACCATCTATACCTATTTGTCCACTTCCATTACAAGCAGTTTCCCCATAATCTTTTATCATAATATCAAACCCTAATCCAGCTTGAAAACGAGCATAAAAAACTAAAAATGTCATATCTCCAGTGTCTACACTAAAGTCCATTCCAAAAGCAAAACCACGACCTTCTCCTAAAGCATTTAGATCTCTCATATAATCTAAAGACTCAATATCTTCTCCTAAAATTTCTGCTACAATTGCTGGTGGAGGTGGACTTCCAGGAATATTATCTCCTATCATTAAATAAGACGTGGATTGAATGTTAAAACTACCCAATCCTAACTTTAACCCCACTCGATCTGTTGGTGTTCCCATATGTAAATACCATTCATCTGGTGCAGCATGAAATACTGCCCAACCAGCTCTTCCTTGTGGTCCAACTCCTTGAAAGAAACCTCCAGGGGTATTGACAAAAACTTCCATCTCACTATGAAAAACATTATTCTGAAAATCCATTTCCATTGAAAAATGAGCATCAATTCCTACATCAAAAGTAAGTCCGTCTTGAGGAAAAGCTACTTTACTATAATCTACTAAGTTACTTTCTTTAAGACTCTGCATAGCAGAATTATTTTCACCAAATCCGTTTATTTTATTTTCCATAGCAGTTAACTTATCTTTAAACTTGTCTCCAAATTTAAAATCAAGTGCTTTTACTATGTGACCTTCTCCAAAAAACAAAACCCTGTTAAGTCCTCCATAATTATTAAATGCCATTTCAAATCCTACTTTACCATTGAAAGCTTTTTCATTTGCTAAAGCAAAACCTAATAATGCTCTAAAACCCAATCCTGAATTAGCGTCTGGTATATATGATTGTCCAGAAGGAATCATTGATGAATAGTTCCCTGGAGCTTTGGTCATCCTATAATAAGCTCCTCCCCCGAAACCATTTACTATTGCTGGTCCTATATAAATTTTGGTTGGAGAATTTGAAAGATCTGCATAGGCATCTACATACCAATATCTAAAGTCAGTTTTCCCAAACCATGCTGAAGCATCTACACTAATCCCATTAAAAGTTGCTCCTAACTCTCCGTAAAATCCATCTCCATAAACAGGATCATTATCTTTTATATCTACAAAACCTTCAATTTGTATAGATCCCAAATCTGCTGCTAAAGAAATACGGTTTATCTTCAAATGGTTATATTTCCATCTACTTAACCCTTCTTCTTCATTAAAGGTTCCTACAACCGAAATATTTGTACCACCTGAAAAACCTCCAGACATCATATTAACTGTGACTCCAAAATGTAAAGATGCTTCATCATTATTCGCTGTAACACCTATATCAGAGAGTGTAACTGGAAAATTTGCAAACTTAACTTCTCCATTATACCCCATATAATCCACTTGAAAATATGGTGATACTGTTTGCAATTGTAGATTCTGAAAAGTAACTCCTTTAAAATCTACTGTTCCTTTTTCAGGATCAGAAGTACTATTACTTCCTTTTATTGCTAAATTACCATGAAGAACAGCTTTTGGCTTAAACTTATCCTCAGCCACTCTTAATTCAACATATGAATTTTGTGTTAGAGTTGCCTTAGCTTTAAAAACATTAAACGATAACGTATCTTGGGTTCTTACTGTTAATAAATACTCATCATTTATTGGGTCTATTAATGCTTCATAGGCCAATATTTTTGAATTAGAATTGATTTCTTCTTCATTTTGAAGCTCTTCTTCAGTTACTTCCTCTGAAACTGGCAAAACAATTTTCCCATCAAAACCAGCTCCAGATATATTATTTGCTATTAAATCTACTTCTATATGATCTACAGAAAATTGCCATTTAGAAGCATGTCCTTCATTTAAAGGTAAAATATTATCTACTGAAAAACTCCCTGAAACCCCCATATTATCAATCAATAAATGAGTTGCTTCGAAGGTTATTCGTTCTTCATTTTGTCTTCTTTTAAACTGTTCTGGAAGGACAACTGTTAAAGAGTTTACATATATTCCTCTCCATAGCTCTTCATTACCCGGAATCAAGTATTGCTGATAATCTTCTGGAAAAACAACATTAGAGGAATTTCTAATATCACTAAAATCAAATACTGCAGTATTTAATTCAAATATAAGACCTGCTTTCCCCGCTTCTGAATTAGCATTTTCATTGGTCATTTGAAATGGGGGTAAACTCACCTCAACCAATATATCATTCCAATCACTCACAATAGCTTGAAAATCACCAGAAACTTTTTCATTTTCATCTAAAATAAGATTATAGTTACTATCTACTGGCTCCAGTAAATTTCTAGAAAAAACAACTTCTGCATTAATCCCTAATTCTTTAAATCCACCACAATCGATAGTTACATATGATGAATTTTCTATATCTATATTACCATCCGACAAGTCATAGCCTCCTTTAAGAACTACCATTGAATTCCCTCCATTAATTGGTATCGGAACATCACCTAACAATACTAAATTAGCCTCTCCGTAAATTCCTCCTTTGTGAGATATTTTAATACTATCCGATCCAAAGAAAAGCTCTTTTTGATTCCCTTGTGAATCTAATTGAGGGATTGTTATTCTAACAAATGCGCTTACTTCTGTAAAAGTTGGAGTTAAATGTGCCTTGTTTATAGCCAATGTATAGGTAACATTTCCTATTTCTTTTTTAACACCTACAGGTAAAGCTAACATTTCATCTGAAGATACTAAACTCACATAGTTTTGAGATAACTCTAGATCTTCTAAGACAGATTTTGCTTCAAGAATTTGACTATTGGTTATACTATCTAATGAATAGTTTTTTATTAAGTATTCATTATTAAAGTCATTTAACTTATATTTATTAGTTATTTGTCCCCCTAACTCTTTACTTAAATCAGCTAATGATTTGGTTTTATGTATAACACTTTTATAATTTGTAATCGAATCTTTATTATGAGAAAATGCAAATAGCTGAATAACCACTAAATAAGTTATGCAAAAAATCTTATATTTATTCATATTAACACATAAAAAATTACAAAATAGACTACGGCAAATAAACAAAAAAATACTATAACTGATTTAAAATTTTATACATCAATATCATTTAATTTGTACTTTTACTTTCTAATTTAATCGTTTGAAAACTCAAAAAAAATATTCACTGATATTTCTCTTATTAGTACTTATATTGATAATTCTTATTTTCACCAATATAAGTTTAGGTTCTATTTATATTCCTATAGATGGTATTATTGGTTCTTTAACTGGTGATGAATCTATTAAATCATCTTGGCAACATATTATTCTTAACTATAGGGTACCTAAAGCTATTACTGCTGTTATAGTTGGTTCTGGATTAGGAGTGGCTGGACTATTAATGCAGACATTATTTAGAAATCCTCTTGCGGGTCCTTATGTTTTAGGTTTGAGTTCCGGAGCTAGTTTAGGCGTTGCTTTAGTTATTCTAGGAGCTAGTTTTTTCGGGGTTAATTTTGCTTCTATACTTTTATCTAAATGGAGTATTGTTATAGCCTCAAGTATAGGGAGTTTTTTAGTATTATTAGCCGTTATACTTGTGAGCTTAAAAGTTAAAGACACTATGGCTATTTTAATAATAGGATTAATGTTTGCTAGTGTTACTGCTGCTATTGTAAGTGTTTTGTCGTATTTTTCTACCGCCGAACAATTGCAGCGTTACATTTTCTGGAGCTTCGGAAGCTTAGGAAATTTAGCAAAAGAAGAACTCCTTATTTTATCTGTCATTACGTTAATAGGACTCATAATAGCAATTTTATCTATTAAAACACTTAATACACTCTTATTAGGTGATCGGTATGCACAAAGCTTAGGCTTGAATATAAAAAACGCAAGACTAGCTATTATATTAGCCACTAGTTTACTAGCAGGTAGCATTACTGCTTTTGCAGGCCCAATTGCTTTTATTGGCTTAGCCGTACCACATTTAACAAAACTGTTCTTCGACACTTCTAACCATAAATATATTTTACCTGCAGTACTTATTAACGGAGCTATCTTAATGCTTATTTGTGATAGTATTGCTCAATTACCTAATACAGATTACACTTTACCTATAAACGCAGTAACTTCTTTAGTAGGGGCTCCAGTAGTTATTTGGTTATTAGTTAGAAAAAAGAAACTTTTTGTCTAAACAAAAATATAGCAACAATTAAAGATCAAAATAAACATATAGTAATTAAAGCTGAGAATCTTAGCATAGGTTATACTTCTAAAAAAGGCAATACTCTTATTGCAAAGGATATTAATTTTGAACTAACAAAAGGAAAACTTATTGGCTTAATTGGTGCAAACGGAATAGGTAAGTCTACTTTATTAAGAACACTTAATAAAAGTCAAAAATCTTTATCTGGTAATATTATTATAAATAACCAACAATTAAATACTATACCTACCCTAACCTTAGCTACACAACTTAGTGTCGTTTTAACCGAAACGATTTCAGATACAAATTTAACTGTTTTAGAAATTGTAACTTTAGGAAGGCAACCTTACACCAATTGGATAGGGAGTCTTACCCAAGAAGATAAAGAAAAGGTTTCATATGCCTTAAAAGTGGTAAATATTGAAAATCTTGCTGCAAAAAAATGTTTTGAATTAAGTGACGGACAGTTACAAAAAGTAATGCTTGCCAGAGCTTTAGCGCAAGATACCGATATTATTATTTTAGACGAACCCACCACTCATCTAGATTTATACCACAAAGTATACATTCTTAAATTATTGCAAAGATTAGCAAAAGAAACTCAAAAAACCATCCTCTTCTCTACACATGAAATTAATGTAGCCCTATCACTTTGTGATGAATTAATTGTCATGAAAAAAGAGCATACTCATTTTGGAACTCCAAAAGATTTGGTCGAAATAAATGCCTTTGACTCTCTATTCCCTAACGATTTAGTTGAATTTAACAGCTCTACCAATAGCTTTTCTATTAAGTAGGTTAATAACTTTTTCTATTTTCTTTTTTAAGCAAATAGATAACTAGTATCTTTATTTTTTATTAGCATTTCTACTTAATAAACAAATGAACGAAACTATCATTATTATACTCGTAGCATTATTGTTTGCTGCTATTGGCTTTTTTATTGGTAAATACATACAGAAATTACAACAAGATAGCGGACAAGGAGGTTTAGAAGAACAAATCATACAATTAGAAGTTCAATTAGCCAACCAAAAAGAACTAGCAGAAAGTTCTATTAAGAATCAACGTGAACAATCTAATCAACAATTTCAATTACAACAAGAACAAATTAATCGATTAGAAGAAGAACGTAAATCCTTATCTATAAAACACACTGAACTCAGTTCTATTTTAGCAAAAAAAGAAGCAGACTTGGCCAATTTACAGTTGCGAAACGAAGAGCAAAAAGAAGAAGTTAACCAACTACAAGAAAAGTTTACAAAAGAGTTTGAAAACTTAGCTAATAAAATACTAGACGAAAAATCGAATAAGTTTACAGAGCAGAACAAAGAAAACTTAAAAAACATTTTAAATCCGCTTCAAGAGAAAATTCAAACTTTTGAAAAGAAAGTAGAAGATTCTCAAAAAGAAAGTATTTCTATGCATTCTGCTTTAAAAGAACAATTATCTGGTTTGAAAGAGTTGAATGTACAAATGAGTAAAGAAGCTTTAAACTTAACCAAAGCTTTAAAAGGAGATAATAAAACACAAGGTAACTGGGGAGAATTGGTGCTCGAACGTGTACTAGAAAAATCTGGTTTAGAAAAAGATAGAGAGTATTTTGTTCAGCAAAGTTTTACTACAGAAGAGGGTAACCGTGTTTTACCTGATGTTGTGATTCATCTTCCAGACAATAAAAAAATGATTATCGATTCTAAAGTATCACTTACTCATTATGAACGATATGTAAACGAAGAAGATGAAACTCTACAAGCGCAGTTTTTAAAAGAACATGTGTCTTCTATCAAAAAGCATGTAGAGCAATTAGGTGATAAGAATTACCACGACTTATACAAAATGGAAAGTCCCGATTTTGTATTACTTTTTATACCTATAGAACCTGCTTTTGCAATAGCTTTAAACGAAGATAACAGCTTATACAACAAAGCATTTGAAAAAAACATTGTTATTGTAACACCAGCAACTTTATTAGCTACTTTACGTACCATAGACACTATGTGGAATAACGAAAAACAACAACGTAACGCCATAGAAATTGCTAGGCAAGCAGGTGCTTTATATGATAAGTTTCATAATTTAATGACAGACTTAACAGCTGTTGGAAAAGATATGGATAGAGCCAAAGGTAATTATGCAGCAGCTATGAACAAATTGTTTGAAGGACGAGGTAATTTAATTACTTCTGTAGAGAAGATTAAAAAATTAGGAGCTAAAGCTAAAAAAGCCTTACCAGATAATTTATTAGAAAGAGCTAATGAAGAAGATTAATTTGTTATCTAACAATCTATTATTTTTTTGAATAGTTATTAATCTTTTAACAATCAATTCTTACAAAAAATACTCGTCTTAAAAAGTTATTTGTTTTAACATTTTTTAACGATTCTTTAGTTTTAATTTAAGAATTTCAGGATTAATTTTATATTGTTTTTGAGTAATAGCTGTATTTCTCATTAGTTACTCAACAAATATTCTATATGGTTGTGGGGCTCGGAAACGCTCACAAATTTAAACACCTAAAGTAGAGTATTTAACTGTTAGGTATATTAATGATTTTTACTTTAAATACTTAAACACACCATATCTTTCCAATTATATTAATATACTTAAAACAGTAATCCCCTATATGGTTATAGGACTAGGAAACACCTATAAGAAATACCTAAATAGGGGATTTGTTTATATAGGTGACCCCTCACAGACTTAAGCTTTTATTATTTAAATTAAGCATCTGAACTATTAACCTATTTCTTGACTTTAACTTGCATTTTGATCTTAATTAAAACATTGAGTGATAACTGTATAATTTTATTAGCAACCACTTTACCTATAAATCGAAAAATTATACTGAGTTACTCACCTACTTCTAACTATTTCTTGAGCTTTAAAATCACTCACAACATTTTCCTTATTCATGTTATTTAACAATCTAGTATTTTCCTTAACAAAGCACTTTATTTTGTTTTTGGCATTGTTCTTGAGTAAATTGACAGCATTAAAAATTAATAGTATGAAACAAATAACATTACTAGCACTTTTATGCTTTTGCCTTCTTTCTAAAGCTCAAGACAATTCTATATCTGAACAGATTAAAATAGAAAGAGATAGTACATTAAACAGCTTACAAAGTAAATTACATAAAAATCAAATTAAGTTAGATAGCCTAACTCAACAATTATCAAGTCTAAGTAGAAAACACTATGGTCGAAAAATTGAATTGCAAGAAAAAATTCAAAAAGAATTAGATAAAAGAATTAAGTTTTTAGAAGAAAGTCCTAAAATTAAAATCAAATCAAATGGCCAATTAGCCTTTACCGAACTTATTAAAATCCAAAAAGATATTCAACCGGCAAGATTATATCTTACTTCTAATGGATTTTATTCTAAGCTAGCAAAATTCGATAATTTACAGAATTATTCAGAATTTACATCTTGGAAAAAAGAGTTTGAAATATGGTACAAAAAAAGACAAGGTAGTAACGCTACATTTGATTTTATTAATAATTCTATCAACTTAATTAGTGATACAACAAACGACATTCCTCTTTTTGGTTCAATTTCTCAGACTGTAACTTCTGGTATTACTTTAATATTTTCGAACTTAAAAAGTAGAGACAAAAAACTAATAAACAAGACACCAAAAGTTTTAACCCTTCTAAATTCAATCGGTCAATTTGAATCAGAGAAATCTATTTTAGATAATGAATGGAAAAAAATAGATAATGAATTAAACGAATTACATACTGAGTACAAAAAGCTGATAGATAATCAAATAACATTCTATGAAATTGACAAAGTGAAATACAACGATTTCTTAACTGCTACCTTAGACTCAGACATTGACAACTTTAAGGTATACAGTAAAGAAGCAATCTTAAAAAAACTTAAAACACTTGAAAACAGTAACAACCAAAATTGGATGGGAAATGTTGAAACTTATATGTACCAAGTACAGTCAATTAGAATTCGTTTTGGGCAATTAACAGCTAGAATGTTAAGTAACATAGAAATGTATGAATCATTATTTACTAAATATAATGACAATAATAAGTTTTCGGTAGAATTTATAACCAAGGCTAATGATTTGAAAAATGATCTTTCAGAAGTTAAGAAAAATTTCATTTTGACGTTTAAACCCAGTAAGTACATTGAAGATTCTGCTGTTATGTATATCAAGCGTTAACTTATATAGTTTAGATAAACTCAAACCTATTAAGCACTATAATTGCTCTAAAAAAACTAAGAATTTAATTAAAGTTTTATAGGTTAAACAAATAGAAACATTAAGTGTTGAATAAAACTAAAACACACTAAACAGTTCACATTTTTATAGTGAACTGTTTTTTTATACTAAAGATTAGGCTCTATTTTAATCAATAGTTTTTGTTTAGCAAAACAATTCATAATAATTAAATAGTAGCTAGCGTTATATATTCATGAGACTTTTACTAATCATAGCTACCTTTCTATATATTTCATGCAAACAAGAAAAGCATGCAAATATTGCTAAAAATATTGTTTCAGCTAAAATTGAAAAAGAAACAAAAAAACAATCGATTATAAATACTTTAGGAAAAACTATTAAAACTCGATTTAACACACCTAATAATTTTATAAGAACAGAAGCAGCCAATAACTCTTTTGCTAATTATTTAAGAGAACTTCCTTTAAAAAATCATGGAACGGAAGTAAAGTTTTATAACGGACAAATTAAACCCAATTACAATGTGTACACAGCTGTTGTAGATTTACCAATTGGTAAAAAAGATTTACACCAATGTGCCGATGCAGTTATGCGATTAAGAGCTGAGTATTTATGGAAACAAAAAAGGTACAACGATATACATTTTAATTTCACTAACGGATTTAGAGTAGATTATCATAAATACAAAGAAGGAAACCGTGTAGTTGTAAAGGGAAACAAAACCTATTGGATAAAAAAAACCTCTCCTTCTAATACATATAAGAACTTCTGGAATTATATGGAATTGATATTTACTTATGCTGGCACTTTATCGTTATCTAAAGAACTTACTTCTATTAAGCTAGAGAAAATAAAAATAGGCGACGTGTTAATTCAAGGTGGTTCGCCAGGTCATGCAGTAATAGTTGTAGACATGTGTATAAACCCATCTACAAAAGAAAAAGCTTTTTTGTTAGCTCAAAGCTATATGCCTGCTCAAGAAACACAAATTCTTAAAAACCGAGCTCATTCAAACAATCCTTGGTATAGCTTAAATGATATTAAGAACCGAATAGAAACACCAGAATGGACTTTTACTGTGGATGATTTAAAACGATTTGAGTAAATATTATTTCTGAATATATGCTACTTCGCGTACTTCATCTAAAAAGGCGCAACCGCATGCTATTCTCCTTAAATCTTCTCGTTTTCTATCTTCAGCTTTATACACTTCTTCAATAACTTGAAGCTTACTACTCAACTCTACATCTTTAACCAAATTGCCACCAGTATACACATCATTTAAACTACTTAATTCAAGTTTTATTTCTTTTAAAGACTTTCTTTTTAACCTTAGATTTAATTTAATATTAATCTCTTTTTGTTGACCTGAATTTACCGCCTTAGTACTGTAAAAATAATCTTTTCCAGATTGAGCAATAACTACAATATTTAGGTTTTCATTTATTGGTACTTGCATTTTTTCTAAAGAATCATCAAAACCTAAAACCCCATTATTAAAAACTAACTTTGTTATTATTTTTTTAGATTCAAATAATACATAAGCGTTTATTACTTGGTAGTTTTTATAATTTTCAACTAAAACATCTATTTCTTTATATGTCCAATTCTTAGGAACTATACCTCTATCAATATTAATCCACCCATCTCTTGTAGCAGTAAACCCATATTTAGGCATTCGTATTGCTTCTCTCTTTCTTTTTAAAGAATTTAATTCATGCTTTAACTCTTCAATTTTTCCTAGTTCATGTGCAGCTAATTTATTTAACTCTTGCTCTTTCTCCTTAATTTCATTTAAAAATTGTTTGCTCTTATTAGTATATATTTTTTTTAATTGTTTAAAATGCTGGTTACTTTTATTAACATTTAAAAGTCTTTCTTTGGAAAAGTTTAAAAATTCGTTTTCAAAAAACTCATCTTCAGGATCTAGCAATTCGTCCCCCCACCTTAACCTCATATGGCTAGCCACAATAGAATCTATTTGGTATAGATCCTTATCTAAATTATTTAGATAAGCATCAAATATTCTACAATCGCAATATTTGCGCATTGCCTTTAATCTTTTTTCAAAAGCTCTCGTGGCAATAAATGATTCTTGAAACTCTTTTTGTTTTATTGCTTTTACTCTATGAGGTAGTACCCCACAATCTATTGTATTCTCTACTCCAAAAACTTTAAAATACTCCTCATCTAATACTTTGCAGTCTATATATGTATTAAAATATATACTATCTTGAAATTGTTTCGTTATTTCTTTTTGAGGAAAAATTTTCTGGAGAGAATCCTTATAAGCTATTGGTAAAAAGTCTAAACTATCTAAAGGAACTGTTTTTAAATACCTTTTAATTGGTTTGGGATTACTCCAATTCATATTACCCTTTTCATCTCTTTCTCCTTCATACACCATCATATTATTCTTTACTTCATTAGTAGGTATTTCAATATATAAAGGTGCTTCAGGATTTATTTTAAGTCGATTACCTCTCTTATCAAAAGCCTTTATATAAATCATGCCTCCTGTTTCTAATAGCTTACCGTTTGAAGTAGTTGTAAGATTAGAAAGAATAACATCTTGTATTGTTAGCATTTCTATTAATTCTAGATGAATATTTTTTTCTACAACTCCTTCTTCATTAATAAAACTATTCTCTAGTAGTGAAATAATTGTTCCTTGGTTTCCAATAATGCTTTTCTCTACGCTCAAATCTACATCAAAATATTGTCCTTTGGTTGCAGTATTGATGAATGGATCTGAAGCTAAAAATGCTGTTGAAACTTCTTTGTATTGTTTAACACAAGAAAAACACAATAGTAAAACAGCTGCAAAAAAAATATTTTTCATTTAAATGTTAGTTTTGCTATGTAATTGCAATTTTTATACCAAAAAAAGCAAAAAAAAAGCCTCTCATTTCTGAAAGGCTTTCTTTTATTCATTAAACTAAAATATTAGTTATTTAAGTACATTTTACGTCTAGCATATAAATCGTAAAACTGATCATCTTTTAAGTCGTCTATAAACAAAATACTCTCTCCTGTACTCTTCATTTCTGGTCCTAATTGTTTGTTTACATTAGGGAATTTGTTAAACGAGAATACTGGTTGTTTAATTGCATACCCCTCTAACTGCGGGTTGAAATTAAAATCAGTTACTTTTTTGTCTCCTAACATTACTTTTGTTGCATAGTTTACATAAGGCTCACCATATGCTTTTGCAATAAATGGAACCGTTCTAGATGCTCTAGGGTTTGCTTCTATAATATAAACTTTATCATCTTTTATGGCAAACTGGATATTAATTAATCCTTTTGTTTCTAATGCTAAAGCTATCTTTTTAGTATGATCTTTAATTTGCTGCATTACATATTCACCTAAATTAAACGGTGGTAATGTTGCATTAGAATCTCCAGAGTGAACTCCACATGGCTCAATGTGTTCCATAATACCAATTATGTATACATTTTCACCATCGCA
This sequence comes from Pseudofulvibacter geojedonensis, assembly GCF_042675745.1. Taxonomy (NCBI): domain Bacteria; kingdom Pseudomonadati; phylum Bacteroidota; class Flavobacteriia; order Flavobacteriales; family Flavobacteriaceae; genus Pseudofulvibacter; species Pseudofulvibacter geojedonensis. Next base: position 477,570 of record NZ_JBHTJM010000002.1, read on the forward strand.
AATAGCATCTGCTTCTGCTTCTATAGCCCCATCTAAATAATGGTCTAATAATAATTTATTATTCGGAATTTTGCGTAATAAATCAAACACGTGCTCTTCTAACTCTTGCTTGTTTATTACAATCTTCATTCCTTGTCCTCCTAATACATAAGATGGACGAACTAATAATGGAAAATCTAACTCATCTGCTAATTCTAGAGCCTCATCAACAGTTTCAGCAACTCCAAATTTAGGATATGGAATATCATTCTCTTTTAATATTGTTGAAAAACTTCCTCTATCTTCAGCTAAATCTAAAGCTTTGTATGGAGTACCGATAATATTAATTCCGTAACGGTCTAACTTTTCGGCCAATTTAAGTGCCGTCTGCCCTCCTAACTGAACAATTACACCTTCTGGTTTTTCATGACGAATAATATCGTAAATATGTTCCCAGAATACTGGTTCGAAATATAATTTATCTGCTGTATCAAAATCTGTAGAAACTGTTTCAGGGTTACAGTTAATCATAATGGTTTCATAGCCTGCTTCTGCAGATGCTAATACCCCATGAACACAACAATAATCAAACTCGATACCCTGACCAATACGGTTAGGTCCAGATCCTAATACAATTATTTTTTTCTTATCGGTAACAACACTTTCATTATGAACATAACGCTTACCATCTGCTGTTTCTACCTCACTCTCAAAAGTTGAATAGTAATAAGGTGTTTTAGCTGTAAACTCCGCCGCACAAGTATCTACCAACTTGTACACACGATTAATATTCATTTCATCACGCTTGTTATATACTTGAGACTCTAAACAACGTAACATATGTGCTATCTGACGATCTCCATATCCTTTTTGTTTAGCCTCTAACAATAAGTCTCTATCTATAGTATCGATAGTTTTTGTTGAAATTTCTTTTTCTAAATGATATAATTCTTCGTACTGACGTAAGAACCACATATCTATTTTAGTAATTTCGTAAATTCTACTTAACGGAATTCCTGCGGCAATCGCATCATATATTACGAATACTCTATCCCAACTAGCATTGGTTAACTTATCTATAATAGTATTATAATCTGTATAACCTTTTCCGTCTGCTCCTAAACCATTACGTTTAATTTCTAAAGACTGAGTAGCTTTGTGTAATGCCTCTTGGAAAGAACGTCCAATTCCCATTACCTCTCCTACCGCTTTCATTTGTAAACCTAAAGTTCTATCAGATCCTTCAAACTTATCAAAGTTCCAACGCGGAATTTTTACAATTACATAATCTAAAGTTGGCTCAAATAAAGCTGATGTAGATTTAGTAATCTGGTTATCTAACTCATCTAATGTATAACCAATAGCTAATTTAGCCGCTATTTTTGCAATAGGATAACCAGTTGCTTTAGATGCTAATGCAGATGAACGAGATACACGAGGGTTAATTTCAATAGCAATAATATCCTCTTTTTCATCTGGACTTACCGCAAACTGTACATTACAACCACCAGCAAATTCACCAATACTGCGCATCATTTTTATTGCCATGTCACGCATTTTCTGGTAAGTAGTATCAGAAAGTGTCATAGCTGGAGCTACAGTAATAGAATCACCAGTATGGATTCCCATTGGATCCATATTTTCAATAGAACAGATAATTACAACGTTATCGTTATCATCACGCAACAACTCTAACTCAAATTCTTTCCATCCCATCATGGCTTTGTCTATCATTACCTCATGAATTGGAGAAACCTCTAATCCTCTTGATAATGCTTCTTCAAAGTCTTCTTCATTATAAACAATTGCAGCTCCTGCTCCTCCTAATGTAAAAGATGCTCTAATACATAATGGGAAACCAAATTCTTGAGCAATTTCTTTACCTTTTAAGAAAGATGTTGCTGTTGCTTGTGGAGCCATTGGCACTCCTATTTCTTCCATCAATAAACGGAACTTATCTCTATCTTCCGTAATATTAATAGCGTCAATATCAACTCCAATAATCTCTACTCCAAAATCTTCCCAAATACCTTTTTCGTCTGCTTCTATACAAAGGTTTAATGCAGTTTGACCTCCCATTGTAGGTAATACGGCATCAATTTGTGGGTGTTCTTTTAATATTTCTATAATAGACTTGGTATTCAATGGTTTCAGATATACATGATCTGCCATTGATGGGTCTGTCATTATAGTTGCTGGGTTAGAATTAATTAAAATAGTTTCTATTCCATCTTCGCGTAATGAACGTAAAGCTTGAGAACCCGAATAATCAAACTCACAGGCTTGACCTATAACTATAGGACCAGAACCTATTAATAAAATCGATTTTAACTCTTTTCTTTTAGGCATGTTGTGTTGTTATTTTTCTGTTGTGCAAAAGTAGTATCTTCTTGGGTATAAAAAAAGGCGTTACCAATAGGAACACCTTTATAATATTAACAATTTGTTAATCATTATTTTTTATGACGAGTTTCACATGAAACTGTTAATTTCTTTCTTCCTTTAGCTCTTCTTCTAGCAAGAACTTTTCTTCCGTTTACAGAAGCCATTCTATCTCTAAAACCGTGCTTGTTTCTTCTTTTTCTTTTCGATGGTTGAAACGTTCTTTTACTCATTTTATAATTTCTTTAAAATCTTAATTCTTTTTCTCTTATAAATGCTAGCCACAATCCGTTGCTAAAATGTGACGGCAAATATACAAAGAGTTTTTACTTTGACAAACCTAATTTTAAAAAATATTATCATTCATTCAAAAAGCTCATAAAGTCTAGGTTTTATAGGGCTAAATAGCTTTCTTAATTCTTTAAATTATAAAGAATAAATATGTAGTTTTGCACCCAATAAATATCAGACTTAGAAAATTATGTTTAATAAAAATATAAAATTAGTATTGGCTATAGCTGTTTTTGCTTTAGCTGTTTGGCAATTCATAGACGGAAATATAGGGAACGGTATCATGTTCATTTTATTAGCTGGAATGTTTATGTTATTATATTTTAAAAATGAAATTATTTTAGCGACCATGTTTAAGTTAAAAAAGCAAGATATGGAAGGAGCTCAAGCTATGTTGGCTAAAATCCCTTCTCCGGAAGCTTGTTTAACTAAAAAACAACAAGGATATTACAATTTCTTAAAAGGTCAGTTTGAATTTCAATCTGCTCCTTTAAAAGCTGAAAAATACCTACGAAAAGCAATTAGCCTAGGATTGAACTTTGACCATGATTTAGCTGCAGCAAAAATGTTTTTAGCGGGAATTGCCGGAAGTAAAAACAGAAAAGCAGAAGCCAATAAATTATTAGCAGAGGCTAAACAGTTAGACAAACATGGCATGTTATCTGATCAGATAAAAATGTTGCAGCATCAAATGAAAAAAGCAGGAAACCAACAACAACATTTTTCTAGAAACCAAAGAAGACGATAATTAATTATCATAACACTACAAATAAAGTACACTTTATCTACAAAAGCCTACAATTTACGTAGGCTTTTTTCATTTAATCGATTTTTTATCCACATCATCGACTAAATTACTAATAATCAATTATTTAACCTATATTAATTATACCAAAAACTGACTATAACACTACCCTAAAGAAGTTTTAATTTATTAAAAAATCTTGGCTTATGAAGTTTATAGTTTACTCTCTAATTTTTATATTAACATCTTTTAGTGCGTTTTCTCAACGATCATTAAAAGACAGTCTTTTCTCTGAAGTTATCTACACTAACATAAAAAGTTATAGCTACCAGGCCAACCAAGCATATGCTACTAAAAATTTTGCTAAAGGCAAGGAGCTATTTAGAAACTTTATTCAAGAAAAAGTAGCTAATAAATACCTAGACAACTTTAAAGCTAAAAACCTAAATGGAGCTTTGGTTTCTATTAATAGTTATTTTAAAAAACCTGTTATACTTATTACTTACGCTTCTTGGTGTGTGGTAGAAGAAGGAGAAATTCCAGCATTAAACGAATTAGCCAAAAGATATCATGACAAAATAGACTTTGTGGTTTTATTTTGGGATAATGCCAATAAAGCTAGAAAGCAAGCTAAACAATTCAATAATAAAGTAACTATTTTATATATAGACGAAAGAGAAAACATGTTTGCTAGTGAAGTAAAGAACTTAAAACATGCCTTAGGATTTCCTTTAGCGTACTATATTGATAGTGAAGACAGAATAATCGATATTAAAAAGAAGACTCCTGAACTATTAAGACCAAAAGAGTCGTATATAGATGCATACGTGCAAAACTACAACGAATTTGTAGATGGTTTAAACAGCTTATTAATAAATGGAGAAGCTATAAATGAGTATCTAGTGGGGAAATAAATTGCTATAAAAACAAACACTAACCAAGATGAAAAGTATTGTCATAAAAGTGTAAGTAATGGCAATACTTTTTTATTTTCCAAAAATCATTTTTATAGATATTATCAGCATTAACACCCCAAATATCTTTCTTAACATTTTTTCGTCTATTGCTGTTGCTATTTTAGAACCAAACAAACCTCCTATAATAAAGGCTGCAGAAATAACCAATGCCATTTTCCAGTCAACATGACCTTCTTTTGCGTAAGCTAGCGCTGCCAATAAAGTTACTGGAGGTAACATAGCAGCCAAACTAGTTCCTTGAGCTTGATGCTGACTAAAACCTAACAGCAATAACAATGGCACCATGATTACTCCACCACCTATACCAAGAACTCCGCTTAAAGTTCCAGCTGCTAATCCTATTAAAACTAATAATACTATAGTTGTTAATGTCATTTTATTTGGTGTAATATTCTTTTTGAGGAATTTGAATTTCATAAACTCTTCTACTCTTATTGTTTAAATGTGCCTCTCTTAACCAAGGATTATGCAATTTTAAAATTTTATAATTGATATCGTAGCCTTTAGCAAACCTAGAAATATTAGTTATGGCCGAATCTACCTTAACCTTAAAAGTTGGAATAGAGTTATATAAATCTGCATCAGAAAAATTGAACCCAAATTGATGTGGTTGCATTAAAATATACTTTAAAGCCACTATTCTAGGAACATATCTAGAAGTTTCTGCCGTAAGTAATAAATCATAATAATCTAGTACTTCCTGTCTAGCCAATTGTTTTGCCAACCCAGACATACCAGCATTATATGAAGCTGCTGCTAAAGTCCAGCTACCAAATTTTTTCTTGGCATCCTTTAAATACTGACAAGCCACTCTAGTCGCTTTTTCTAAATGATATCTTTCATCTACATTAGTATTAACCTCTAAGCCATATTCTCTACCGGTAGCTTTCATTATTTGCCAAAAACCTCTAGCACCAGCTGGCGATACAGCATTGGTTAAACCACTTTCGATTACCGCTAAGTACTTAAAATCATCAGGAACCCCTTCTTCTTTTAAAATTTTCTCTATCATCGGGAAATACTTATGAGCCCTTTTAAATAATAAAAAACCATTCGATTGCCAATATGTATTTACCAAAAATTCTCTATCTATTCGTTCTTTAATATCTGGTAACTGTGTTGGAACTTTCTCTCCTGCAAACTGTAAATTCTCTGGCAAGGTTAACGCATAAACATTGTAATCTTTAACAAAGCTTGTATCTACCAATACCTCTTTTGATTCTTCCTTTATTTCTCCCTTATCTTTCTTTTTAGCAGCATTTATAAATACACCAGCTACTGCTATAATACCGACTGCAAAAAACACATTTTTAATCCTCTTCATTTCTTTCTTAATTTATTTAAGCTATTAATAATTTAGGTAAGTTCTCATTAAACCACTTGTACTTATTTATAATCATTACATGAGTTCCATTCTTTACTGCAATAAAATCTCCTTTAATGTTCTTAAATGGAAAAACTCGATCGTTAGTTCCGTGTATATGAATAACATTATCTAATTTTTGAGTCTGTTTCCAATTAATTATTTCTTCTAAGGCCCAATCTAAGTATTTTTTATCATTAACCGATAAATATTTCTTATAAAGCTCTATTCTTTCTTTAATTGTAACCCCAAAAGCATATTTAGCTAGTTTTTCTACATCTGAGAACATTCTTGTAGGGGCAAGTTTATACACTTTAGACAACTTTGCAAATTTCATTCTAAATGGATAATCTTTTTCGTTTAACACACTAGAAACAACCACAGTTTTCTTAACAGAAATATATTTATTCATTTCTTGTACTAAAATCCCTCCAAAAGACACACCAAGTAAAACAGGATTTTGATGTTGTACTAGTTCTGACATTCGTTTTGCGTAACTAGTTAAAGCTTCTTTTTTATAAGGAATAATCCATTCTAAATAATGCAATTCAAACTGATCGCATGGTAAATTTATATATTCAAAAATTGCTTTACTAGCTGCCATACCTGGCATTAAATATACATGCGTTTTCTCTTCTTGCATTTCCTTATAACTGCTTCAAAAATGTGTTAATATAATCAAAGACAAAAACTTACGTTTTAAACAAATGTTAAGCCTTAATGTTTTTTTTGTATCTTTGTGTTCATAAATTTACTAAATCTATATTATTTCTAGCTTGAAATTTCATAGTATTTATCAAATTTATTAACCACCAACACAACCGCGAATCTAATTTTTGAACCCTAAAAAACTATGTAGTTATGGTAATGGAACTTACATTAAAAGACAATGACTTTTTAAGACAGTTTGAAGTAAACATTGATGGAAATTTGGCTAAAATCGAATACTCTCTCCAAGAAAGAAAAATATTTTTAACCAAGATAGTTGTTCCAGAAACCATCCAAGAAGAAGAATTTGAGAGTTTATTTATAAAAGAAGTTTTTGCTAACGTAGAAGAAAGAAATTTAAAAGTAGTCCCTACTTCGCCAACAATTGCAAAATTCATTAGAAAAAATAGACAATATAAAGAATTACTACCCGTAGGTATTAAACTATAACATAAAAAAAGAGCTTCTTAAAGAAGCTCTTTTTTTATGTGAATTTACCTTGTAAGGTTATTTATCCAGAATATAAATATCTACCCTTCTATCTTCTATAGTTTCTCTTGAATTACAATCTAGTTGTTCACAATCATACTTTGCTTCTTTTTTTCCTTTAGAGATAACCTCAACCTCTATAAAATGAACCCCATAACTTTCTAACATACTCTTTACAGATGCTGCTCTTTTTTCACCCAAACTATGATTGTAATTAGATGAACCAAAACCATCTGTATGGCCAATCAGTTTTATTTTAACGTTTTTATCTTTTAATGTGCTAGATAATTTTTCTAATAAATTAGTTGAATACCTTGTTACATTAAATTCTTTAAAAGGAAAATGAATACTTTTAATCTTTGTATAATTTGTTAAATCTAAACTACTCTTCTCCTTATTCTCTGTTAATCTATTATTTAAACTATTAGAAACTATACCAATTGAAAAAGCTAAATAATCATTTGGCACAACTAAATTAGAGGTAGACACAGCTCCTTTCTGTAGCGTGCTGGTTTCGTTTAGTAAATTTCCTTTAGAATCGGTACCGTTAAACAAGTTGCTATCTACAGAGCTAGGTAATAATTCCCATTTAGAATCTTTAAATCCAATCACCTTTAATTCATTTATATCTGTAATGTTTAAATCTTGAACTGATATATTTTTCCAAAGAAAACTTAAGTTTGTTGGCTCTTTACCTTGTACAACCCAATACTCTGAATTATTAAGTAACTGAACAGAAGCACCTTCATTAGGCAAGTCAAAACTCGAATCATTGGTTATATATGCTACTTTCAAATTTTTAGCATTACTTGCTTTTACAGGCATTCTTTTACCGTTTCCTCCTACAGGAAAAACAAAAGTTTCTTGCTTACTTAAAACAAATCCATCTACATAACCTGTTTCTGTTTCACTCTCCCAACTACTACTTTCTGCAAAAACAATACAAGCATCTCCTTTATTTAACTGTTCAGTTGATATTACTTCATTAGCTGTAAATACTTTGTTCTTAAATAAAGCTATTCCTCCTCCTGTATTTTCTGAATGTACAAACAAATTCCCTGTAAAAGAATCCTGTGAAAACCCAGTTATCATTGTAAAAAAAGATAACATCCATAATTTATATTTAATCTTATTCATATACAAATTATTTAGATCCTACTTCTTCATTCAATCCTCTAGCGTCAATTTGTTCTATTCTAGACAATAAATCATCCATTAATTGTCTTTGATCTTTTAACTGATTTTCTAAATCAGCAACCTTATTGGCTAACTCATTTATTTTAGTCTCATCTGCAGGCGGGCCTTGAGGTCCAACATCCCCCTTATCTCCTTTATCACCCTTTTCCCCTTTTTCTCCTTTTCCATCTCTTCCATCTTTACCGTCTGCTCCATCTTTTCCATCTAGTCCGTCTTTTCCATCAGCCCCATCTGCTCCATCTTTTCCATCACGGCCATCTTTTCCATCTTTACCGGCATTACCTTTTTCTCCTCTATCTCCTTTATTCCCCTTCTTTCCTTGTTTTCCTTCTTTACCTTGTTTACCCTGCTTACCTTCTTTACCTTGCTCTCCTCTATCTCCTTTTTCTCCCTTTTTCCCTTGCCTGCCTTCTTTACCTTGCTTGCCTTGCTTTCCTTCTTTACCTTGATCTCCTTTATCTCCCTTATCACCTTTCTTCCCTTGTTTTCCTTCTTTTCCCTGTTTCCCTTGCTTACCTTCTTTACCTTGGTCTCCTTTTTCTCCTTTATCCCCCTTATCACCTTTCTTTCCTTGTTTTCCTTCTTTACCCTGTTTCCCCTGCTTACCTTCTTTACCTTGATCTCCTTTTTCTCCTTTATCTCCCTTATCACCTTTCTTTCCTTGTTTTCCTTCTTTACCCTGCTCCCCCTGCTTACCTTCTTTACCTCGTTCTCCTTTTTTTCCTTCTACACCTTTTCTTCCTCTTTTTAAATCTGAAGATTCACTTCCTAACACATTAATCCAACCTGTTTTAGTGTACACTTGCAAACTACTTAAATCTTTATTGTAAATTGTTGCTCCTTCTAGAGGAGTTCCTATAGCATTTCTTTCAGAATTAGTTAATCTCGGAAAAACCAGAGTACCTGTAGAAGACTCTATTTCTAATGCCGATGTTTTGTGAATTGCAGTTAAGTTATTTCCAACTTTAACTTGAGCGTACGAGAATGTTAAGCCAAATAGCAATATAGCTATGCAGCAATTGTAATAGTTTTTCATTTTAGATTTAGTTTTTTTGGTGACACTAAAATATAATTTTTCCTTTAAAAAAAATTAACAACAAAAAACACATATTAACAGAACTACCCTTAAAAAAAACCTTAATACGTTGATTATCTTATAATAAAATAGCCAAAACATTAAAAAGTACTATTGAGTAAATAGTTGGTTTTTTCGACAAAAAGCACGGTTTTATCGATAAAAACATAGGTAAACACTTACTTTTATATTTTTATCAATACTCCGAAACAATCTTAATCAACAATCTTAAACAACAGGTTTACAAGCAAATAAAAAGCCCTTATTCTACTTTTTTTAGAATAAGGGCTTTTATTTGAATTCAAGTATATGTTTAAATTTTTCTCACTATTTCTTCAAGCAATAACTGTTCTTGCTCTCCCGTTTCCATGTTTTTTAACATAAATGTATTGCTTTTCATCTCTTCAGAGCCCACAATCGCCACATATGGTATTTGCCTTTTATTAGCATAATTCATTTGCTTTTTCATTTTGGCATCTGATGGATACAATTCTACATTTATTCCACGAACTCTCATTTCTTTTATAGCTTTCATACAATACAAAGCTTCCTCTTTTCCAAAATTCACAAAAAGTACTTTAACATCATCTTCTACAGTATCTGGAAATAAGTTTAACTCCTCTAAGACTAAGTATATTCTAGCTAACCCAAAAGAAATACCTACACCACTAACATCTTTTAAACCAAAAATTCCTGTTAAGTCATCATAACGACCTCCACCACCAATCGAGCCCATTTTAACCCCTTCTGGTGCAGCCACTTCAAAAATAGCTCCTGTATAATAGTTTAAACCTCTAGCTAATGTTACATCTAAGTCTAAAACCGCTGTTTCTAATCCTAACTCTTCAATTGCATTACCTATAAAAAGTAATTCTTCAACACCAGTCATCCCTATTTCAGACCCCGACAATAATTCTTTTAATTGATTTATCTTTTCAATAAACGTTCCCGAAAAAGAAAATAATGGTTGCACTTTGTTTATAGCCTCTTGAGAAATTCCTTTTTCTAGCATTTCCTTCTTCACCCCATCTTCTCCAATCTTATCTAACTTATCAAGAGCAACCGTAAAATCAATCAATTTATCTGAAGCACCAATAACCTCTGCGATACCGCTTAATACTTTACGATTATTCATTTTAATAGTCACTCCTTTTAAATCTAAAGCTGTAAAAACCGAATCGTACAACTGAACAAACTCAACTTCTTGCCATAAAGATTGAGAACCTACTACATCTGCATCACACTGATAAAACTCTTGAAACCTACCGTGTTGTGGCCTATCAGCCCTCCATACCGGTTGAATTTGATAACGCTTAAACGGAAACGTAATATCGTTTTGATGTTGAACTACATAACGAGCAAAAGGAACTGTTAAATCGTACCTTAACGCTTTTTCTGATAACGAATTAGAGAACCTAGCTAATTTACCTTCCTCTAACGCCTTTAAATCTGCTTTTTTAACTTTATCTCCAGAATTCAAAACTTTAAATATCAGTCTATCACCTTCTTCCCCATATTTACCTAATAAAGTACTTGATTTTTCAAAAGATGGAGTTTCTATTGGTTGAAACCCAAACTTCTTAAATTGAGATTTAATCATATTAAAAATATAATTTCTTTTAGCCACTTCTTTTGGGTTAAAATCTCTTGTTCCTTTTGGTGTACTTGGTTTTTGTGCCATAATATTTTCCCGTGCAAACGGAAATTATTTTTTATTAAGGTCTCGACTGCGCTCGACCTAACATATTATTTTTTACTTATAAACTTATCTAAACTATTATACCATTCCCCTTTACTTATAAAAGCTCCTTGCTGAATGAGTTTAAACTTATCTGCGTTTGGTTCTTTACTATAATTTTTCTGAGCAGTAAACAATTCAACCTCATCTGCACTTACATTTGCTTGCAACCACTTTATTCCTCCTTCTGTAGTTAAATCTACTCTATCTGTTCTAACAGATATCAATTTCATTACATCCTTCTCTAAAGAAAATAAATTCATCTGATGAGGAGATACATGATCTACGTACTCGGTTTTATTCAAGACTCCTTCCCAAATTAAATCAGAAAAAACATCTAACTCTTGTTCTGCTACTTCTGGTTTATTTTCTTTTATTCCAGCCCACTCTTTACCTGTAATAGATTGGGTAGCCAAAAAATTGATAAACTCTTGGTGCAATTCTTCTAACTGCTCTTTACTTAAACGCTGGTATTTCATTTTCTTAAAAATCGGAAACAAAAATAAATAAAAAAAGCCACGTAAAACGTGGCTTTATATATTGTGAATTGTAAGTTCTTACTTTTCAGCAACCACTTCAAAAGGGAAATCTACAATTACAGAACGATGTAAACGTACTTTAGCAGTATATCTACCAGTTCTCTTGATGTTACCACCTGCAACTGTAATGAATTTTTTCTCGATTGAGTGACCCGCTTTTTCTAAAGCTTCAGCAATGTTAGCATTGTTAACAGAACCAAATAACTTATCTCCAGAACCAGCTTTAGAAGATATTTTAACTTCTAATGCTTTTAAGGTATCTGCTAACTTAGTAGCATCATCAACCATTTTTTGCTCTTTAAAAGCTCTTTGCTTTAAGTTTTCTGCTAAAACTTTCTTAGCAGAAGGTGTAGCTAAAATAGCAGCTCCGGTAGGAATTAAATAGTTTCTTCCGTAACCATTTTTTACTGTAACTACGTCGTCTTTGAATCCTAGATTCTCAACGTCTTGTTTTAATATAAGTTCCATTTCGTTACTCCTTTTTTATTTTAACAAATCACCTACGTAAGGCATTAACGCTAAATGACGTGCTCTTTTTACAGCAACAGCAACTTTTCTTTGGTATTTTAAAGAAGTTCCTGTTAAACGTCTTGGTAATAATTTACCTTGCTCATTTACAAACTTTAATAAGAAATCTGGATCTTTATAATCGATGTACTTAATACCCGATCTTTTGAAACGACAGTATTTCTTTTGCTTGTTAGTATCGATGTTTAACGGAGTTAAATATCTAATTTCTCCGTCTTTCTTTCCTTTAGCTTGTTGATCTATTCCTGCCATAATTAAGCTTTTGCCTTGTTTCTATTTCTTCTTTTTTCAGCCCAAGCAATAGCATGCTTATCTAACTTTACAGTTAAATAACGCATAACACGCTCATCTCTTCTGAATTCTAACTCATAAGGAGTAATTGCTTCTCCTGGAGCTGTAAATTCGAATAAGTGGTAAAATCCACTCTTTTTGTGCTGGATAGGGTAAGCTAATTTTTTTAGCCCCCAATCTTCTTTAGACACCATCTTTGCACCTTTAGAAACAAGAAGATCTTCGTACTTCTTTACTGTTTCCTTTATCTGAGTTTCAGATAAAACGGGATTCAAAATGAAAACAGTTTCGTATTGATTCATAATTAAATCTTTAATAATTGTTTATAAAATTGGGTGCAAAAATACCCTTTTTCTACTAACCACCAAAATTATTTTAGTCAAAATAACTTGCATTTTATCGATAAAATCCTTGTAACATTAACAATTTTTAACTAAAATTGTATACCCGAAAATACTAACTAAACCAAAAAGAGATTAAAATTTATATTAAAAACAAACTTAACCCATACAGATGAACTTACGTTGCGTAGTTGTTGATGATTCTTCTATACAAAGATTGTCTATTGTAAAACTCATAAAAGAACACCCTTCTTTAACTCTATTAGCAGAATACAAAAATGCCTTAGAAACCAAAAAAGGGCTTAATGAAGTTGAAGTAGATTTAATTTTTCTAGATATTGAAATGCCCGTAATTAATGGTTTTGAATTGCTAGACGTTTTGAGTAACAAACCACAAATTATTTTTGTAACGGGTAAAACCGAATATGCTTTTAAAGCTTTTGATTACGATGCTACCGATTATTTACAAAAACCTATAACTAAAGAGCGTTTCAATCTTGCTGTAGCAAAAGCTATGGATTACCACAAACTAAAATTTGAAGGTAATAATGCAGAAGGCGATCATATTTTTGTAAAGAGTAACCTTAAAAAAAGAAAGGTATACATCAATAGTATATTATGGATTGAAGCCTTAGGTGATTATGTAAAAATTGTAACACCAGACGAAAGCTTGATTGTTTTAGCTACTATGAAATCTTTTGAAAAACAATTAGAAGAATATCCTTTTATGAGAATTCATAAATCTTACATTGCTAACCTAACTAAAATCAAGCGTTTTAATAGCAAGCATGTAGAAATAAACAACAATAACATTCCTTTAAGTAGAAATAAAAAGAATTTATTAATTGAAGCCTTAGACGAACTTTAGTAGTTGTCTACATTCAATACGACCCTTATGGGTCTAAAATCTTTTACACTCATAAAGCTATTCTGAATTTTCAGAATGGCTTTTTTACTTTTAGACATAGATTGATTTATAGGCATCTTTAATAAGATATGCTTATGGTACTCATTCCTTATTCTAGACACAGGTGGAAATTCTGGACCTAGTACCTGATTACCAAAAACATTTCTTAATGATGTAGCAAACCAATCTGCACCAGTATTAACTTTGTTATAATCTCTATGGCGCAATGTAATTTTCAATAGTCTATTAGTTGGCGGGTACTTATAAATATAACGTTGTTCTAACTGCTCCTTATACATACTTAAATAATCATGAGAAGAAACCTGTTGTAATATTTGATGAAAAGGATTAAAAGTTTGAATTAACACCCTTCCTTTTTTATCAAAACGACCTGCTCTTCCTGCTACTTGCGACAACAACTGATAACTGCGCTCGTGTGCTCTAAAATCTGGAAAATTTAACAGAGAGTCGGCGTTTAAAACACCCACTAAACTTACATTCTTAAAATCCAATCCTTTAGTTAGCATTTGCGTCCCTACCAATATATCTATTTCATGCTGCTCAAAAGCAGTTATTATTTTCTGATAACCATACTTACCTCTAGTAGTATCTAAATCCATCCTACCTATCTTTAAGTCTGGAAATAATTCTGTTAATTCTTTTTCTATCTGTTCGGTTCCAAAACCTTTGGTATCTAACTCAGGGCTTCCGCAAGATAAACAAGCATGCTGCATAGCTATTGCATAGCTACAATAATGACAGCGCAACTCGTTTCTATATTGATGATAGGTTAGGCTTACATCGCAATTAGGGCATTGCGTAGCTTCACCACAAGTTCCACACTCTACTATAGGCGAGTACCCCCTTCTATTTTGAAATAAAATTACTTGCTCTTTGTTTTCAATAGCTTCGTGGATAGCTTTCAGCATAACATCAGAAAAATGACCAGTCATTCTTTTTCGTTTATGCTTGTCTTTTATATCAACTAGTTCAATCGCTGGCATGAGCACATTATTATGACGGTACTTCAGTTCTACTAACCCATATTTACCTTTTGTAGTATTATAATATGACTCTAAACTTGGCGTAGCGCTTCCTAAAATAATATGAGCGTTGAATTGTTTAGCCAACACTAAAGCTGCGTCTCTGGCGTGATAACGAGGTGCCGGATCAAATTGTTTAAAAGACTGTTCGTGTTCTTCATCTACAATTACCAAACCAAGGTTTGCAAATGGTAATAAAACAGAAGAACGCGCTCCTATAATTACTTGTCCAGTATTGGTATTTTGCAAAACTTTCTGCCAAGATTCTACTCGTTCATTTACCGAGTATTTGGAATGAAAAACTACTATTTTATCTGCAAAATAATTCTTTAACCTGGCTATTAACTGAGTAGTTAAAGCTATTTCTGGCAACAAATACAAGGTGTTTTTTCCTTTAGCTAAAACCTCCTCTATTAATTTAACATAGATTTCTGTTTTACCAGACGCTGTAACACCATGTAACAAACAAGGCTTTTCTATTGCAAATACTTGCCTAATTTCTTCAAGCGCCTTTTCTTGATGTTCATTAAGAATCTTAGAATTTTCGGTTTCGTTTAAAAACTGATTTCTATCTGTCTGTATATAATAAAACTCAAAAACTTCTTTTTCTACCAATGCTTTTAAAACAGCTGTAGATACATTTGCTCTTTCTTCTAACTCCTTTGCTTTAATTGGCTGTTCGTTTCCAGCTTTTAAGCTAAAAAAGGCCATTACAGCCTCTTTTTGTTTTTGAGCCCTCGAAAGTATTTCAAGTAACTCTATTAAAGCTTCCTCTTTATCATACCCTTCTTTTAGTTTAATGTACTTAACTAATTTAGGCTTATACTGCTCGTATATTTCTTCTCTTAATTGAATATACCCCAAACCTAATAAAGCTTTAATAGGTTTGAGTACTTGTTTTTTATTAAGAATTTTACTGACCTCTGTTATAGTAAGTGCAGACTGATTTTCTAAGGCTTCTAAAACCACAAATTCATCGTCTGTTAAAGTTATTTCTTGGTCTGAACTTAGTTCTTTTTTAGATCTCGATATTAAGGTTTCGCTTTCTAAAATAAAAGCACTTGGTAAAGAAGCTCTCATTACATCTCCTAAACTACACATGTAGTAACTAGAAATCCATTGCCAAAAAGTGAGTTGCTCTTGGGTTACGATTGGTGTTTCGTCTAAAATCTGATGAATTTCTTTTGCTTCATAAGTTTCTGGTTTGCTCTCATGAACACTATGCACAATAGCTGTATAAATTTTACTTTTACCAAAGGGAACTGCCACACGCATACCAGGCAAAATAAACTTAGCCTCCTCCTCATTAATACTATAAGTAAATAGTTTAATTAATGGAATGGGTAATATAACATCTATAAAATATCGCACTAAACAAATGTAAGTATTAGAGCTTGAATTTAAAATAGATTCAATTGTATTAAAAACACTAGTTATTAACATCCACACATTACTTGACTTTCATATTAAAAACAACTAATTTCGTTTAACTCCCGATAAAAAGATTTAAAACTCCTTTTATTTAAATATGAGGTGTAAACTTAAAAAATACACATGCCAATAGAAAACATTCCTGAAATCTATATTAAGGACAAAAAAGAAAATCAAGATTTATTCGTCTATGATTTTAAAATGACCAGCGATGTTGTTAAAAGCAAGGTGAATTTAGGAATGAATATGTTTAGCTTTTTACAAGTTGGCAAAAAACAAGTACACTTTGCAGGAACATCGGTTGCAGTAAATAAAGACCAATCCTTATTACTTAAAAAAGGAAATTGGCTTTGGACAGAGCTTTTAGACACTGAAGCCATTTATTATTGTAAGCTCTTCTTTTTTTCTGAAAAAAAACTCACAGATTTTTTAAGTAAATACACTAACAATGTAAAGCCGTATAAGGAAGATGTGCCTTATTTTGTAATCGAAAATGATGATTATTTAGGTGCTTTTATAAACTCTTTATCCTCTAGCACATTTATAAACCAAATATATAGCAGCGCGCTATTAGACTTAAAATTTGAGGAGATCATGCTATATTTGCTTAATAAATATGGTAATGAATTTGAATTTTATTTACACTCTTTGATATCCAAAGAAGTTTCACCATTCAAAGAAACAGTTGAAAGTAAAATATATTCGAATTTAAAGTTGGAGGAAATTGCTTTTCTATGCAATATGAGCTTATCGACTTTTAAACGTCATTTCACTACAGAATATAATGCATCACCTGAAAAGTGGCTTCAAGACAAACGTCTGCAGAAAGCTAAAGAGCTTTTACAAGAAGGTAATTTAAAAGCTTCTGATATTTATTTAGATATTGGTTATAACAACCTATCTAACTTTAGTATAGCCTTTAAAAATAAGTTCGGGGTTAGTCCAACTGATATTTCTAATTAAAAACAAAAAACACAAAGACTTAGTAATCAAAGTTTTACAAAAAAAACAAGTCGCCTCCACTCTAAAAGAAACACAATATTGACCTGTTTTCATAAGTTTATTGAGCTGTATCAGTAACTTAAGCAGTCAACTCTTGCCATACATTTGTACTGTAATTACAAACGCTTGTTTTAGCAAGCACTAATTAAGAATTAAAATTAAATATATAATTATGGCAAATGTAACAAAACCTGTATTCAAAGAAAGATATGGGAACTTTATTGGAGGGAAATTCGTAGCTCCTGTAAAAGGTCAGTATTTTGATAATGTATCTCCAGTAGACGGTAAAGTATTTACCCAAGCAGCGCGTTCAACTCAAGAAGACGTTGATCTTGCATTAGACGCAGCACATGAAGCATTCTCATCTTGGAGCACAACTTCAGCAACCGAGCGTAGCAACATACTATTAAAGATTGCACAAGTAATGGAAGATAACTTCGAGTACTTAGCGACTTTAGAAACTATTGACAACGGTAAACCAATCCGCGAGTCTCGTGCAGCAGATATTCCTTACTGTATAGATCACTTCCGTTATTTTGCAGGCATTATCCGTGCTGATGAAGGAAGTGTTTCTGAACACGACAAGAATACAGTAAGCATGATTTTACACGAACCTATAGGTGTAGTTGGAGAAATTATTCCTTGGAACTTTCCAATGTTAATGCTTGCTTGGAAAATTGCTCCAGCTTTAGCTGCAGGCTGTACTGCTGTTGTTAAACCAGCAGAACAAACTCCTACTAGTGTTATGGCATTAATGGAACTTATAGGTGATATTTTACCTGCAGGTGTATTAAACATTGTAACTGGTTTTGGTGCAGAAGCAGGACAAGCTTTAGCTACGTCTAAACGTATTGCAAAACTTTCATTCACTGGTTCTACCGAAACAGGTCGTAAAGTTTTGCATAATGCAGCAGAAAACATTATTCCAGTAACTATGGAATTAGGCGGTAAATCTCCAAACATTTTCTTCCCGTCAGTAGCAGATCAAGACGATGAATTCTACAGCAAAGCTATTGAAGGCGCGTTAATGTTCGCTCTTAACCAAGGTGAGATTTGCACATCACCATCTCGTATTTTAGTACACGAAGATATTGCTGATGATTTTATTGCAAAAATGCAAGAACGTATGAGAGACATTAAAACAGGAAACCCATTAGATCCTGAAACTATGATCGGTTCTCAAGTGTCTAAAGCACAATACGAAAAAATCTTAGGGTACATCAACATTGGTAAAGAAGAAGGTGCAGAAGTATTAGCTGGTGGTGACGCCGGTAACTATGAAGGAGACCTTTCTGAAGGATACTACATCCAACCTACGGTATTAAAAGGAGACAATAACATGCGTGTATTCCAAGAAGAAATTTTTGGACCAGTGGTAGCTTTAACAACATTCAGTTCTACTGAAGAAGCCATAGCTATCGCAAACGATACACCTTATGGGTTAGGTGCAGGAGTTTGGTCTCGTGATGCTCACGAATTATTCCAAGTTCCTCGTGCTATTCAAGCTGGTAGAGTTTGGGTAAACCAATACCATACCTATCCAGCTCATGCTCCTTTCGGAGGTGTTAAAGAATCAGGGTTTGGTCGTGAAAACCACAAAATGGCTTTAGACCACTACCGTGTTGTAAAAAACATGCTGATCTCTTACGACAAGAAACCTATGGGGTTCTTTTAATTAATTAGTAGCAATTAAATTTCTGTATAGCCCCAGACTAATCTGGGGCTTTCTTGTTAAAATCTAAAGCAGTAACTTTATAGAAACAAACTATTATGAAAAAAACATTCTATCTATTTCGCTATATCAGCTGGATTGCCATTATAGGTTCGCTTCTTGGCTCTCTACTACTTTTTATTGTAGGTGCCTTAAAAACTATCAATGCTTTTAGGGTTGTTCTTTTCAATTATATTCCAAAAGACAAAGAACATTTACACACAGCAGATATTGCGACAACATATCTCATTAAATCTTTAGATACTTTTCTAATTGCTTTGGTACTTTTCATTTTTGCACACGGAGTGTATACCTTATTTATTTCAAACAAAAAATATGATGCTGGAAATGGTGTTTTAAAATGGATTAAAACACCAAACATTGGTCATTTAAAAAATGTACTTGCCGAAGTCATTGTCATCATTCTATTCGTTAAGTTCCTTGAAGTAGTATTTGTGAATATCGACAATCTTAAATGGGAAATAATAATACTCCCCGCTTCAATTGTTCTCCTAGCCCTTGGTTTAAAATTTTTAAGTCTCAATAAAGAAGAAGCAGAATAAAATTATCGCCAAATGAGTAGAGGATTTGTAAAAGAAGAAGTTCCTTTTGTTATGTCAAGAGTACATTTACCAAAAGGAACTGCCACACGCATACTAGGCAAAATAAACTTAGCCTCCTCTTCATTAATGCTATATGTAAATAGCTTAATTAACGGAATGGGTAATATAACATCTATAAAATATCGCACTAAACAAATGTAAGTATTAGAGCTTGAATTTAAAATAGATTCAATTGTATTAAAAACACTAGTTATTAACACCTCTACATTATTTGACTTTCATATTAAAAACAACTAATTTCGTTTAACTCCCGATAAAAAGATTAAAAAACTCCTTTTATCTAAACATTAGCATTTATTATGAAACAAAATATTACAACTTTATTGACTGTTCTATTGATCATAAACTTTAGTTTCTCTCAAATTCCGATTGAAGAATACCGTACAGAAATTGAAAATTTGAAAACAGAAAAGAAAATAAATGAATATTGGAATAAGCTTTATAAAATTGACCAAGATATTTTGATGAATACAACCAATTTAAAAATTGCAGACAGTATTTCAATATCAAATATGATCAAAACTGCTCTACTTTTTGACATTTATGGAACTAAAGGATATAACCCTAATGGCACTAGTAGTCATATATCTATTATTAATCTTACTCATAATTATATAGGAGAAAGCCAAATAGCTTATTGGCCAATTATTAAAAAATGTGCAGAAATTGGAGGTGCCATTAATAGCTATGCAGGAAAATACCCTTCCTATGAGCTTGAAAGTGTTACGACTACTTTTTATAATTATTCTTTATTGAACCAAGAACAAAAGTACCCTAAGCTTTTGAGTAAAATGAATGAAATAAAAACCGTAAATATTGTTGATAAACTTTTAAATTCTTTTAAGTATCAAAATCAAATGCGAGAATTATTTGAAGTTAAAGTTTTACATCATTGGCAACTTCAGTCATTTAAAAACCTAAAAGAAGAAGGGGTTTTCTCATTCGTAAAAATGTCGGATAATAATATATACTTAAAAAAACATGGACGAGCACAAAAACTTGAACTAGTTAGAAATCAAGGGAAATCAAAAATATATAGAATAGAAAATGAACCTTTTGGTTGGAATTATATTTATGGAGAAGATGGAAGTTTATCGCTTATTGACGATGAACAAAACGAGTTGATTAAATATACACTCGTAAAATAACAATGACTATAAGTAATTGCTTATTCTCGCCTACTTCTGAAAATCCTTGCGGATTTTCAGTTTGGTGTGTACTTGCAAAATTAAATACTAATCCACCCAACTACTCATAGTCTAGACCGTTAAACAAACTTTTTAAATTAACATATTAAAAAAGTGCCATCTTTACATTTTAAGATGGCACTTTTTAGCTTTATTATATTTAGTATAGATACTACTTACCTAACATTCCTTCTTTTAAATCTTCATCTGCAGGGTCATTACCTAACCATATAGCGTATAATGCTTTTTTAAATTCTAATCCTTCTACACTACCTTTTTTTGTTCCGTTTCTATAAACGGTAGTTTTTCCATCCATATACACAATATCAAAAATGGTACCCTCTGCTATTTTTTCACTAAAAAAACTAATAAACTTAGCAATTTGAGCTTTAGTAGCTTTACCATGCGAAGAATTTTCGAATCCTTCGTTTACTGCTTTTACCATTTTTTCTTGAGTTACTTTACTGTCTGTAATATGCAACTTAATAGCCATTGGGTTATCGCTATTAATTAAAGCATCTGCACTTTTACTTTTATTGGTAACATATAACATCCCTACATACAAATCAAACCATAATTTTTCACGCAATCCTGCTCCGTTTAAACTTAGTTCTTTCTCTTGAAATGTTTCTGTATTGGCAACTTTTACACCGTTAATTTCTTTTTGCGCTGTTGAAAAATTTATTCCAATTACTGTAATTAATACTGCTAATAATGTTCTCATGTTATTTCATTTAAGTTATACTGATTGTTTTTAAATTTTAATGATCGTAACGATGCATTTAACTCGTAGCCTAGCAATAAGATATTTGAGTTTAACCAAATATACAACATCAATATTAAAATGGCTCCTATAGACCCGTATAATTGGTTGTATTGCGCAAAGTTTTCTACGTATATACCAAACAAGTAAGTTGTAAGTAAAAATAATATTGTAGACAACGTTGCTCCGGGTGAAAAGAACTTTTTCTTCTTATTATTATCTGGCGAACCAAAATTGTAAAATATCGATATTATTGTATAAAACATCATTACAATTAACACATACTTTACTATAATCATGCCAAACTCATCGGAGGTTATATAACCAAAGTCTTTTAAATTCTGAATAATATAGATTTCAATTAACGGAACAGAAATAACAGCTATAAATAAAAATACTGCTAACAAAAGGGCTACACAAAAAGCAGTAATGTATTGCTTTAAATAGCTATTATTAATTTTTGTGTGATAGGAGTTTTGAAACCCGCTGAATAAAGAATTGACTCCGTTGGCCATTAAAAACATCGATAAAAAGAACGATGTAGATAATAAGCCCCCGCGTTTGGTTGCAAATATATTTTCTGTGGTTCCTTGAAAAGCATCTAAAGTATGTGGAGGAAACAAGTCTTCTAAAACTGGTAATACATCTTGTCTATAATCTATAAAGTCGAAATAAGGAAATAAGTTAAACACAAATAGTAAGAACGGAAATAAAGACATAAAAAAACTATACGATATAGATCCGGCTCTAGTTGTTAAAGCTCCTTTTACAATTCCTACAATATAAATTTCTAATACATCATAGAGTGACAAACCTTCTAATCCAGGTAATTTAATTTTTTTACCCAAATCAAAAATCCAATCTAATGCAGGAATACTCTTTTTCTTTATTTCTTCTTTCATCTAAGATTAAACAGCTTTTAAACTTAGATCTAAATTATAAACCGAATGTGTTAAAGCCCCTGATGAAATAAAATCTACTCCACACTCAGCATAATTACGAGCTGTTTTTTCGTTTATTCCTCCAGACGATTCTGTTAAACACTTATCACCAATTAATGCTACCGCTTTTTTGGTGTCTTCATAATTAAAGTTGTCTATTAAAATTCTATAAACCCCTTCTGTTTCTAAAATCTCTGCAATTTCTTCAAGATTTCTAGCTTCAACAATAATTTTTAAATCTTTATGATTCTTTTTTAAATAGTCTTTTGTTTTATGAATAGCTTTTGTAATTCCGCCAGCAAAATCTATATGGTTGTCTTTAATCATGACCATATCGTACAAAGCAAACCTATGGTTTACACCACCTCCTATTTTTACAGCCCATTTTTCTAAAGCTCTAATACCTGGAGTTGTTTTACGGGTATCTAATATTTGAGTTTTAGTTCCCTCTAACAAATCAACAAATAATTTTGTTTTAGTAGCAATCGCACTCATTCGCTGCATTGCATTTAATACTAATCTCTCTGCCTGCAATATACTTTGAGAACTACCTTCTACGTAAAAAACTATATCGCCATATGCTACCTGACTCCCATCTTTAATAAGTGTTTCTACTTTTAAATTTTCATCTACGTATGCAAATACTTTTTTGGCAAATTCTACACCAGCTATAACACCTTCGTCTTTTACTAATAACTTAGCTTTACCCGTTGCAGTTGCTGGAATGCAAGACAGTGAAGTATGATCTCCATCTCCTACATCTTCTCGTATAGCATTACTAATTATTAAATCTATCTCTGTTTTAAATTGCGCTTCTGAAATCATTAAATACCATTTATGATTTTCAAATATAACACTATTTATGGATTGCAATACTATTGTTTTATCAGAAGAATTAACGCTTTAATCTATCCATATAAATAATACACAATACAAACATATAGCTTGGCTTTATTAACCCTAGAAAGCATTAAGTTTTTGTGTGCCTTTTTTAATAAATGTTGAGCGAAACTATTACCAGATAATTGCTTCTTTAATTTATAAATGTAGTACGGAATACGCAAATCGTTATTACTATAATCTACTCCAGTAAAATTTTGCACTTCTTCTAGATACGAATAACCATACTCCTTAGTAGGCTCTATCATAGTGCCTTCTCCAAAATCATTCCAAGTAATTAGTTGTACAAAGTCTACAGGGTATTGAGTTGTTATATTCATAGATTCCATAAAAGTTTGTACTCCATTATGAGGCAAGACCCAATCATAATCTGTACTATTTTTCCAACCTCCTTCTATATAAAAATCGTTAAAACCTGGGTAAACAGCTCCTCCAATATCTAAATTAGTAAAATCTGCTCCTTGGTAGTAATTGTTTAGAACAGAAATGTGCCCCTCATCTACCCAAGCAAATTCACCAGTTGAAGTGCTTCCTACCACACTTTGAGCTCCCCATAAAGACAACACTCTAGGTTCTTCTGCTAATACCGAAAATACAATATCCCAATCTGATGGGCTGTCTACATAATTAGGTCCAAAAATCATTAGTAAATCAATCCCGTTTAGTTGAATATAATTATCGTTAGAAAAATAATATTGTTCTATATACAACAAGTCATTTTGAGCTGTTTCTATTTGCTCTTGGGTTAAAAGTCTAGAAGATTCTTCTCCTATTACTCTATCTTCGTAAGTAATAGCAAACTCAATATCTGTTTTCTCTAATTCACCAATAAAAGACTCTACATTTACTTTAATACTATCAAAGTCAAGTACACTTCTACTTCCATACCAATCAAATATAACTCCATCTATACCACATAATTTCATTAAAGATAAATGATACTGTTGCAAATCTTTATCTGTTGTATCATAGGGTCCTATTTTTGGATAATAATGTGACGCTATTTCTCTTTCTCCCTCTTCATTTATTACGTTCGGATTTTTGTTTGTCATTGTCCAATGTTGTCCCCATTCTCCACTAATTTCCTCACTTAAAAACCAAGGCATATAATGTGCGTATACTTTTGTAGAATTTGTTTTTGATGCGCTTTTAGCTCCAAAACTCTCTTTTAAAAATTGCTGCTCGAATTGTTCTATTTCTTTTTCTGTAATTGGTTCTTTTCTTTTAGATAATTCATCTAGCTCTTCTAAATTTAATTCTTTTACCCAATTACTTACAACATCTTCCTCATATACATTTTCTTCACTTTCCACCTCAAAATTTTCATCATCATTATTACATCCCAGGAAAACCAAAATGACACAAATGAAAATTAATCTATATATTAATTTTAAACACATAACTTTTTTTTTGTAAATAAAAACCTATTAAATCTAATTATTTTTTACCTATAAAACAATATTTTAGTACATATCTAGCTTAGGTGTTCATAAAAGTCGATGAAGTAAACTTTTAGGTTTTGTTATTAAAAACATATTTTTGTTTTTTTAATAAAAGACTAACAACTTACTATAAGCAGTTATGTTGTTGGTGAAAAATATGTTATTCTTGAATATCAAGTTACTCGCAATAGGAAAAACAGATGACAAGCAACTATCATTGCTTATTGAACAATATCAGAAGCGTTTAAAGCATTATGTTAAGTTTGATTTAGATATTATTCCTGATATAAAAAATGTTAAAAACCTTTCTGAAAAACAACAGAAGGAAAAAGAAGGAGATCTTATATTAAAAAAAATATCTGCTACAGATGTTTTAGTTCTATTAGACGAAAATGGCAAGCAATTTAATTCTATAGAATATGCTAATTATTTACAGAAAAAAATGAATTCTGGTATCAAACAATTGGTTTTTGTTATTGGTGGTCCTTATGGTTTTTCTGAAGCTGTTTATAAAAAAGCTCAAGGAAAAGTATCTTTATCTAAAATGACTTTCTCACACCAAATGATTCGCTTATTTATAGTAGAGCAAGTCTATAGAGCCTTTACTATTTTAAAAAACGAGCCTTATCACCATCAATAAACATCATTCAAAATTCAAATTATCATGCAACTTGTTTTCGCAACAAACAACCCTAATAAACTACAAGAAGTTCAAGCTATGTTACCTAACATAAAACTGGTAACTTTAAAAGAAATTAACTGCACAGAAGACATACCCGAAACTTCACCAACCATTGAAGGTAATGCTATTCAGAAAGTTAATTATTTAACTCAATATTACAGCGAAGATGGTTTTGCAGATGATACTGGTTTAGAAATAGAAGCTTTAAATGGCGAACCTGGTGTGTTTTCTGCTCGTTACGCCGGACCACAAAAAAAAGCCGAAGACAATATGAATTTAGTTTTAGAAAAATTACAATCTCAAACTAACCGAAAAGCTAGATTTATAACAGTAATTGCTCTCAACTTAAATAGAGAACAATATATATTTGAAGGTGTTTGCAACGGAACCATTATAGAAGAAAAACGTGGTGAAAAAGGTTTTGGTTACGACCCTATTTTTGTTCCTGATGGATACAATAAAACATTTGCAGAAATGACTCAAGAAGAAAAAGCCACAGTGAGCCATAGAGGAAAAGCGATACAAAAATTGATAGATTTTTTAAACACTCAATAATTAAATTGATTTTAAAAAAATAGAAACTTCTTCTTCTAAGTTTTGTATTTCCTCTTCGTTAACCAACTCATAAAGAGTTTTGTTTTTATATTTTCCAATAAGAAGTTTTACAAAAATCTTTTTTGGAGTTAAAGTACATTTAATTTGATTATTACCCAATCTAAATTCTTGTCTAAACTGAAGCTTAGATAAATCTACGATTGCTGTATTCGAATTATTTAAAGAGATTTTGGAGTAATTTTTTACCAATTCTTTTAAAACATTTGTATTAAAATCTACCTTGTTTTTTACTTTTTTCTTTTTTAAGTCATAACTGATTTTTGCGACAGCTTTTATCATTTCCTGCTCTAAAGCTGACATTAGTTGCTCTTCTTGATCAGCTTGTAAAGGCATAGTGCTTTCTATTTTATTACATTCTAAGACTAATAAATCATGTAAACTTAAACTATCTACTGCTTCTTTTAAATAAACAATTTCTTTAAACTTAATGGTATCTGTTGCTTTTTCAAAAACAGATAATTTAAGAGTATCCATTAACACTCTTTCTTGAGCTAAACTAGTTTTTCCTATCAAAAAAATGAAAAACAAAAAAAATATTATTACGCAATTTTTCATTTTTACTCTATAATTATTAAACAATAAACATACTAAAAAACACTTCTGTACACTTAAATACTTCCTGAACATTATTATCAAGATACTACATTTAAATATAAAAGCCTATATTTGCCAAGAATTTAAACCGTCAGAGCGGCGGTATTGGTTACAAATGTGCGATTTATTTTATGCCTTTTCGGCATTCCGTTGGGGAGCACGACTGTAACATTAACAGAAGTGAAAAAATAAAATATGGCAACATTTAATGAGTTAGGCCTAGGCGAGTTATGCCTAAAGGCAATTACAGACATGGGGTTTGAAACTCCTTCTGAAGTACAAGAAAAAGCAATCCCTTTATTATTAGAGCACGATACAGACATTGTATCTTTAGCACAAACCGGAACTGGTAAAACAGCTGCTTTCGGATTTCCTCTTATCGAAAAAATAGACTCTACTAGTAAAAAAACTCAGGGGTTAATTTTATCTCCCACTCGTGAGTTATGTTTACAAATTACAACCGAATTAAAAAAATATTCTAAATATATAAAAGGTTTAAATGTAGTTGCTATCTACGGTGGGGCAAGCATTACGGACCAAGCACGAAATGTAAAAAAGGGAGCTCAAATATTAGTAGCTACTCCTGGTAGAATGGGTGATATGATTCGCCGTGGAATGGTTGATATTAGAGAAATAGATACTTGCGTTCTAGATGAAGCAGATGAAATGTTAAACATGGGATTCTATGAAGATATTACTGAAATTTTATCAGACACACCTGAAGAAAAAAACACCTGGCTATTCTCTGCTACTATGCCAAGAGAAGTAGCCACTATTGCCAAAAAGTTTATGAGCAATCCAATGGAGATTACCGTTGGAACGAAAAACACAGGTAATAAAAACGTATCTCACGAATATTATACTGTTTCAGGTAGAGATCGCTATTTAGCTTTAAAACGTTTAGCAGATGCTAATCCGGGGATTTTCTCTGTAATTTTTTGTAGAACCAAAAGAGATACTCAAAATGTTGCAGAAAAACTAATTGAAGATGGTTATAATGCCGCTGCATTACATGGTGACTTAAGTCAGAATCAGCGTGATTTAGTAATGCGTTCATTTAGAACCAAACAAATACAAATGTTAGTTGCTACAGATGTAGCTGCTCGTGGAATTGATGTAGACGACATTTCGCATGTAATTAACTATCAATTACCAGATGAAATTGAAACCTATACTCACCGAAGTGGTAGAACAGGTAGAGCCGGAAAATCTGGAGTTTCTATGGTAATCGTTACCAAAAGTGAGCTACGCAAGATTAAATCTGTTGAGCGAATTATTAAAACTAAGTTCGAAAAGAAAGATATTCCTAACGGAAAAGAAATATGCGAGGTTCAATTATTTCACTTAGCCAACAAAGTAAAAAACACTGAGATTAATGATGACATTGAAGTGTATTTACCGAGCTTAAGCGAAGCTTTAGAAGATTTAACCAAAGAGGAACTAATTAAAAAATTCTTCTCAGTAGAGTTCACTCGTTTTGCAAATTATTATAAAAAATCTAAAGATCTGAATGTATCTGGAGACAAAGCAACTCGAGGAGAACCAGACGGATCTATACGTTATTTCATTAATGTTGGAACCAGAGATGGTTACGATTGGATGCGTTTAAAAGATTTCTTAAAAGAAGTATTAGAATTAGGTAGAGACGATGTATTTAAAGTAGACTGTAAAGAAAACTTTTCTTTCTTTAACACCGATAGTTCTCACTTAACTAAAATCATGGAATTTTTTCAAGATTACCAAGTAGATGGACGCTTTATAAATGTTGAAGTTTCTAAAAACACTGGTGGCGGTGGTGGAAGAGATCGTGGTAGAAGAAGAGGAAGACGCGATGGAGACTCTGGTGGTTTTAGAGGCAAAAGAAGCGGAGGAGATTCTAGAAGACGTGACAGGCGAGATGCTGGTAGTGGAGAAAGAAGACGTAGAAGCGGAGGATCTGACAACGGAGGAAGCAGACGAAGAAGATCTGAAAACAGTAACTCTGGAGATAGAAAACCTAGTTTTAGAGGTAGAAGATCTAGAGATTAAGCCTTATCAAGGCTTTAAATACATAATTTTATTTTCTGTCAGTCTGAGCTTGTCGAAGACTAATAATAACTTGATGATATTATAATTACAGATATAAAACCCTGTTAATTTTTAACTAAAAAAAGTGCGAAAGCGCTTTTTTTAGTTTAGTTTAGTACCATAAAATTGATAACTACTAAAGTGAAACATTTTTTAGCGTTTATATTAGTCATATTAGTAAGCACTTTTTCTTTTGCTCAAGATGTCAAATTACTTAAAGGAAAAGTAGTTAATACTGCTGGTTTTGGACTAGAGAATGTTCACGTAGTTAACTTAAATCAAGTTGTTGGTTCTATTACCAATAAAGAAGGAGATTTTAGTATCAAAGCAGTAGCTAACGATACTCTACACTTTTCTTTTCTAGGATATAAATCCATAAAAATTAAAGTTACCAACGACTGGATTAATTTTGGTTCTTCTACAATAGAACTTACCGAAAGTGCCTATGCATTAGAAGAAATATTAATTCTACCTCATAAGCTAACCGGATACTTAGAAATAGATTCTAAATATATTCCAATTAATAAATCATATCGATATAGTATTTCCGGACTTTCTAAAGGATATGAAGCTGGTAAAAAAGGACCTGGAGCTATCAATAAAGTACTTGGGGCTATATTTAATCCTGCAGATTTACTCTATAACACCTTTAGTAAAAAAGGAAGACAAATGCGTAAGCTTCGTGATATGAAAAAAGATGATGAAATACGTAACTTACTCATCAATAAATTCGATAGAGACTTACTTACTTCTTTTTTACAAATAGATAAGGGAGAACTTGAAGATGTTTTAACACAGTGCAACTACTCTAAAGAGTTTATTAAATCTGCTAACGACCTTCAAATACTTGATGCTATAAGCGGTTGTTATGAAGAATACAAAGTTTTAAAAAGAAAAAAGTAATCGCAATTACTTAGTAATATTATGATACATCGCCATTCTATTACCTTCTGTATCTAAAAACAAGCCCATACAACCTACTTGTTCGTTTATTAACTTTTTTTCTTGCAACACTTTACCTCCAGCTGCTTCTACTCTACTTAATTCTTTAGCTAAATCGCCTTCTAAAGATTCAAAGTAAATCATCACTCCTTTATTATCTGAAGGTTTATAAAATTTCTCATTCTTAATTAAAGCACCAGAAATTGCCCCTTTCTTTTCTCCATCAAAAGGAAAGAAAGCCATTTCCTCTATTCCCATTTGTTGCCTTTGCAATGATATATTAAACACCTTCTCGTAAAATGCAATTGCACGATCCATATCTATTACTGGAATTTCAAACCAAGCTACCATAATCCTTTTATTTTATATTATTTAATTCGTTATATCGTTTCATTACTTTATCTATACTCTTAATCGTTTTTTTCATCCAATGTAATTGATAATATTCAAGCTCATCTTCAGACAATTGCCAATTTACTTCAGACTCTCTTAACTTTTGTGTTATAGATTGTAATATAATCGCTGCTGATACAGATATATTTAAACTTTCTGTAAATCCTACCATAGGTATTTTTAAGAACCCATCTGCTTTTTGTAAAACTGTTTCGCTTATTCCATCTTTTTCAGAACCAAAAAACAAAGCTGATTTTTTAGTTATATCAAAATCTTTTAAATAGCAAGAGTTTTCGTGAGGAGTGGTAGCTATAATTTGATAACCATCTGCTTTGAGTTCTTCTATACAAGCATCTTGAGAACTGTGATATTTTAAGTCAACCCATTTCTGTGCCCCTAATGCTATTTGTTTATCTAATACATTTTTGTGCTGCACTTCTATAGCATGAGCTTGTTGAATTCCAAACACATCACAACTACGTATTACAGCACTTGTATTGTGCATTTGATAAACATCTTCTAAAACTACGGTAAAGTGTTTGGTTCGGTTTTTGAGTATATCTAAAAACTTTTGCTTGCGTTTTTCGGTTACTAAAGGTTCTAAATAGGCTCGCAACTTGGTATCAATCATAAAATCAGTTATATTTAACATCAGACAATTTACTTAAAATGCCTAAACTATACCTACTATTTCTATTATTTTGTTTTTCTGCCTTTGCTCAAGAAAAAATACCCGATCATCCTAAAAACGATGAGCGCATAAGAGCTTTTGGTTTACAACTATCTAATAGTTTTGCACAGCAAAAACCAAAACTTTTCTTAGAGCATGTATTATTTAAAAACATGTATCGAAAAGTGATTTTAACCGATTTAGAAAACAAACAACTAACCAAGTTTAACAAGCGATTTTCTTCTGATATTAAAAACAAATTAGCTTCATTTCCTAAAGAAATGATAACTAATTTAAACCAAGGTGATTTTTACAACTTTGTTAGTTATTTTTATGATGAAATAGATAAAACTTACCATTTAATTTTCAGAAGTTATAGTAGCAAAACAGGAATAAATTATCATGACTATAAAATACTATCTTACGAAAACAAGTTAATTATAGACGATGTATACGTATACGGATCTAATCAATTATTATCTGAAACCTTAAAACTATTTTACCTAAGTAGTGTTTCTAAAAAAGACTTGAAATCTATCATTGAAAAAAGCGATTACAAACTTATTCTAATGTTAAAAAATTATGTTGATGCGGTTAATAGTAATGATGCAAAAAAAGCATATCAACATATTGGTATTTTAAACAAATCTTTGAGTTATAAAGATCGATTTGTTGCCGCTCTTAAACTAGAAACTTCTCATAATATTAGTGAAGAAGCATATTTTGAATCTATGGAAGATATTCTTGCTAATTTTAACCTAGATCCAAGTATCAACTTAATTGCTATTAGATATCACTACTTAAACAAAGATTACGACAAAGTAGCCACTTGCTTAAATAAACTCTACAACCATACAAACGATTCTTTTTTAGATTTTGAAAAAGGGAACTTAGCTTATGCGCAACAAGAATATGAAATTGCTATAAACTATTATAAAAATATGATTGATCAATACCCGCAATTTGACTTACCTAAATTTAGTTTACTAATGTGTTACGAGCGCATAAAAAGTGCTGACAAAGCAGTACTTTTACTAGAATTTATTGTAAAACATACTGGTTATAATAAAAAAGATTTAATTAGTAAGGCCAAAAACCAATTGCCATTTGTAAGCAAAAGTAATTCCTTTAAAAAATGGGCAAGACAATAATTTTCTATCAATTCTTTATTCTATGAAAAAAAAATTAGTGGTACTAAGTGGTGCTGGAATGAGTGCCGAAAGCGGTATAGCAACCTTTAGAGATGCTAACGGTTTATGGGAAGGACATGATATTATGGAAGTTGCTTCACCTGAAGGTTTTGCGAATAATCCTGAGTTAGTTTTAGATTTTTATAACAAACGAAGAGCTCAACTAAAAGAAGTACAACCCAATCTAGGTCATACCAATTTAAAAAAGTTAGAAGATCTATATAACGTTACAATTGTTACTCAAAATGTTGACGACTTGCATGAAAGAGCGGGAAGTTCTAATATTATACATTTACATGGAGAGTTAAGAAAAGTACGCAGCACGTTAAACGAAAGTCTTATTTATAATTGGGAAGAAGATGTTAATATAGGAGATTTTTGCGAATTAAAGTCGCAACTAAGACCTCATATTGTTTGGTTTGGAGAAGATGTACCTATGATAGAAAAAGCAATATTAGAAGTAGAGCAAGCAGATATTTTGGTTATTATTGGCACTTCTATGCAAGTATACCCAGCTGCCGGGCTTGTAAATTACGCACCTATAAACACACCCATATACTTTATAGACCCAAATCCAGCAGTAAATAAATCAGATTTTAACAATTTAACCATTATTAAATCTGGTGCCTCAGAAGGCACTACTACATTGGCAAATTTGTTGTCTCGTGCTTAATTTTAACTAGTTGCAACCAATTTAATAATTCCTTTTTTTCAGTCTCATCAAATTTTGCATCGCCATGCATAATAGTATACGATTCTAAAGGCATTTCTCCTTTTTCAATCAACTCTATACACTCTTCTAACTTGTGTATCTTCTTTTTAGGAGAAAAAGTACTCCATAACGAAAAATTAAGCTCTCCTTTTCCGTGATCTACATGCCCTTGCACCCAAAAATTAACAGGTGTAATTCTATCATACCAAGGATAATTAGTATGATTTGAATGACAATCGTAACAAGCATTATGCAACATTGCTTTTATACGGTCGTTAGGCTTTTCTGTTACTACAAGATCAGAACTCAACAATTCTGTTGATTCATTTTTTTCTGGATTAAAAAACTGAGCAATTCCAAAAATAATAAGTAGTGCTAAAAATATTTTCTTAATCATATCTTTTCTTTTTTATAAAACTCTATTATCAAACGGAAATGGAGTTACTTTACTTAATTTAACTTTTTTAAAATCTGGATGAAATGGATTGATAATGTAATTATATTCTTGTGGTACAATTATACTTGGCACTTTAAGCAATAACTTTTCTTGTTCTTTAATCCATTGATACCCTATATCTTTTAACACTCTAGGAGAAGGTACTTTTTTCCAGTTATCTGGAAGGTCTTTAACAACAATTTCCTGAATAGAGTTTCCAGGAATTTCTATGGTTGCAAAGGCCATATCTTTAGGCGTAAAAGCTGGCGGAAAATGAGCTAAGCATTCTAACATAGATAAAGAAATTGTGCTACTGGTATAACATACAGATATTCCTTTAAAGTTCCATCTTCCGCCTACAGCTTTTGCTCCAATGCCTGTTAAATCTCTTATGTAAGCCTCTTTAGCTATTCTATATACTTGCATTATGAGAAAACTCCGTATTCTATTTTTATTAACTCGTCATTTAACAACTGAAACCCAAAAGTTGTATCTAACAACTCTTTAGGCATTTTCATTCCTAAAGCTTGGCTTGGGTACAGCATCCATTTTTTAAACAAATTTAAATCTCCAAAAACTTCCTCTCCTTTACAATACAATCTAGCTAATTGTATTGCTCTTTCGCTAACTTCTAAACTTAATATTTTAGACGATGCATAACGCTGTAAAGTACGTTCAGAAATATGCAATACTTTAGATAATTCTTTTAAATCAAAATCTATTTTTTTAGCTAAGAACAATAAATTACGCTTGTTAATACCATTTCTAGATAGTTCTATAAAATCGTATACATTATGTAATGGCATATCTAGGTTTAAATAACGTAATAAACCTTGACCATTCTCTTCTGGTAATGAGTATTGAGTTGTTGCTTCCATAGTAACTTACTTATCTATGTCAAATATACAAATAAAAACGTCAATTGTCAAGTTGTTTGCTTTTTTCATAACTAATTAACTCTTTTAAATACTCAGAATAATTTTTTTCAAGACACTGTTCCATTGAATATATTGCAGTTTTAGACAAATACCTTCCTAAAGGTAAAATAGGAGTTATCTTTCCATCTGTATTATTATTTGCTTCTCTAACAGCTTTTTTAACAACATTATCTGCTTTTCTATTAAGATCAATAGTGGTTTTTCTTAAACCAATTCTATAATCACCTAACCTATCGATCATCTCTTGAGTATGTCCAGATCTTACTTGTAACAAAGTATGCATAGGTGTATTTAGCTGAGAAACTGGTTTATAAACATTTTTTAAAGCAGTGTCTAACTCACTATAAATTAAAACACTCTTTAGACATATTTTATCTCTAATGGCTTCAAATCGCTTTAGAGCCAATACTCTCTGAAAAGTTTCTTTAATATTAATGGTTACCGTTCCGCCTATATTATCATAATAACCAGCATCGCCAAACTGTCCCAACTCTTTTATCTCACCTGTTGGAGTTATATACGGAAAAGCAGCATTGATACGCATTGCTTCTACTAATTGGATAGATCTTTTACTTTTTCTTGGTAACGAAAGTATCCTTTTAGAATCCTTATCTTTTAATTGTTTACTATTTAAAGCTTGATAAAAATTCAAATAACCACAAAAATTAGGGGAGTTTTTAAAATCTACCGGACTTATTACATTGTACTTACCAGATTGGGTATGGGCAGAGTTCATAAACAATAAAGGAGGAATAAAATCTGTACTGTCTTTAGCGCTGCTGTAAAATGACAAGATGTCTTTATGTAAAACTTCTCCTTGGTTAAAAGTAGCACGATGTCTTTTTTGCCATTCTTGTTGTAAAAGTTTACCTCTATTATCAAAAGATAAAAAGCCAATTATATTTTGTATTAAATCTCTACCTAATAAACCTACTATAGATGTTGATAAATAATTACCGGCATAGATTTTACTGGCTTTATATTTTAACCTATAAGGAGAGTCCTCATTTACCTCATCTTGTGCATCTAATTGATATGAAACATTTTTATTAGTATTGTGTGCTGTTTGTGCAGTAGCTAAAAACATAGCGTTCCCTACATTTCCTCCTGAAGCACCCGTTATAGATAACAAATGATCTGTATAATATTTATTATTTGATATTTCTGATAAATAGCTATGTACTAATAAAGACCATAAACCAGCCCTAGACCCTCCGCCTTCTGCAGAAATTAACAGAACTGGATATTCTGTTTTAGCTTGCTTAATTTTATCTTCTCTACTTACCAACCAATTATATAAATACTTCTCTAGAGGAGGCCTGGTATAATTTGTTTTAGTTTCTTCTAATACATAATGATCAAAACCTGTTCTATTCGCATTTATTTCTCCAAAAACAATGGCAATAATAAAAACTGTAGTAAACAAAGGAAAACGCATTTTTTTCCCTGCAAAAACCAATAT
The DNA here is from genome assembly GCF_042675745.1 of Pseudofulvibacter geojedonensis. Classification (NCBI taxonomy): domain Bacteria; kingdom Pseudomonadati; phylum Bacteroidota; class Flavobacteriia; order Flavobacteriales; family Flavobacteriaceae; genus Pseudofulvibacter; species Pseudofulvibacter geojedonensis. The sequence goes on from NZ_JBHTJM010000002.1 coordinate 512,864, forward strand.
AAAAGACAGTGTATATAGAGCTGTTAAACAAATTAGTATAACTGACAAAGGGTTTAAAAGTTTGGTTGCATATGGATTAAAATTAAAATAGATATATAGAATTACAACTAATAAACCAGCTACTATAATTCCTCCGTAAAAGACAGGTTTGTATTTAACTTTTAAAAGTTCTTTTGTATTAAAAGAAATTACCAAAAATATAATTGCTAAAGCAAAATTAGAAGAAAATAATAATTGTAAATCTTTCTCTGTTTGGCTATTTACAGCACCTAAAACAAAGATAAAACCCAATAATGCTATTAATACACCAATAATTAAATAATCAGACTTAGGTATTTTTCTAACTGTATTTCTTATAAAATTATAAATATGATATTCTAATAACAGTAACAACAATAAAGTTACTACAACTAAGCTTTTAAAAGGGTTTATCCAGTCTATTGCTAAATTTTCTATACCGTATAATTCTATTACATTTAAAATTGCAAATGCAGATATAAACAATAATAAACAACCTAAAACCCTTGGTAATACCCTACGTATATGGTGCTTACAATTATAACTATAATGTTTACTATCTAACAATATTGAGTCGTAATGTTTTGTAGGCACAAAACCTATTACATTTTTAAATTTTACCTGAGTATAATTAGCTTTGTAATAATATTTAGGAGCATTCCATATAAAAAACGCTAATATTAATAACAATGCAAAATATAAAGGAACTTCTAATGCAAACAACTGTAATAAGTTTGTTGCATCGTTTTGGTTTAACACAACTAGCAAATCTAATGTTTGAGGAAAGTGCCACAACATAAAATACAGCAAAGCAACTACAATAACACTAATTATATTATTGGCTAACTCTGCTAAAAGTATTTTTACCCAAATACCAAAAGCTCTAACGTATTTCATTAAATGTTTTTTTAAGCTAAAACAGCTACTTTAACTGTATCTATAACAATCTTAATAATCTTGTTTTTTAAGTGTCCTAAAGCAATTTTAGAAATTCCAGCCTGATACAACCCTTGTAATACTAACAAGTCTTTTTGGCTTTTTACCAACCACTCAAACTCTTCTTGATTAATTTTTTCTTCAGCCAACAAAATTGCCCAACGCTTTAATTTTACCTTACTTTCTTTTAAAAAAGCTTCTATATCTTTTTTAGCTGCTTTACTAAAATCTTGATACTTTTCTCCTAAAGCATCTAGTAAGTTTGTTTTAAGTTCTTTTAATAATTTTTCAAAATCCATAAATATGTTTTTTAGACTTCTACAAGCTCAGTCTGACAATGATTTCTCATTTCTATAAGCTTGTATTCGTTTTTATTATTTTTTAACAATAATGAGTAGTTGTTCCCCTCATCCTAACCTTCTCCCCAAGGAGAAGGAACTGCTTTTTATTTTAATATTTCTAACAATAAGTTCTCTTTTTCTTTGTCTTTAGACACTTCATACTTTATTAAAGCGTCAAATGCTTGACTTACTTGTACTTTAGATTCTTCTAAAAAAACAGCAGACAATTGCCCTTTTTCTTTCCACATTTTAAATAAGCCAGCTACACTATTTCTCTCCTCATCTGTCATTAACTCCCACATTTTATAACTTATAGAATTATTAGGCTTGTTCTTTTCATACTCCTCCATTTTCTCCATTTCAAGTAATAGCTTTTCTACTTCTTCTTTATAATCGGTATACGGTTCTGTAGCGTGATTAAGCAAGCTATTAGTCTCTACTTTTAAAGCTATTTCTTGTTGGTAACTGTACTGATCGTAAATAGCTGTTTTTATGCTATTACAAGCGGTTAATGTTAATAATGTAATGGCTAAAAAGCCTTTTAATAGTTGTTTTTTCATTTTTAAATTTGAAGTTTGAGTCATTCCCTACTAAACGGAATCTTAATTGGTTTTCTACTATTGTTTTTAAATAAATTGGTTAAACTTTTATTTATTTTACTGTTACAACATAAAGTTATTAGGTGCTGGTTCTTTAAACACCTCTACCATAGTTTTTACAATGGCTTTTACATGAAAGTTTATAATACGCTGTCTGCCTTCTGCTGTCATGAGAAAGTTTTTGTACTCCTCAAAATTGTCCATAAAAAAGTTTTCTGTTAACACAGCTGGCATTTTTGTTCTGGTAAGCACATAAAATCTGCGTTCTTTGTCTAAGTCTCCGTCTGAAAAATCGGTGCGTAATTTTTGGTTAGGAAACTCCTTTTTGTATTCCTCTCCAAAAATAGTAGCTATTTTATCGCTCTTAGTATCTCCTGGCGAGGTAAAAAACTCCGATCCTTTTCCTCCTCCAGCATTACTATGTATGCTTAAGTAAAAACACTTACTAGCAGGATATTTATTAGCTCTTTTTACACGGGTTTCTAAACGTACATCCCAATACTCGGGTGCTATGTTTACATAAGGTATATTTAAAAAAGTAAGCTCTTGTATAATACCGTTAACAATAGCTCTATTAAACTCACCTTCATACACTACACCTTTGTCTCCCCAATCTTTACGTTTACCCGGTGTTTGGTATTGGTTGTTTACAATGCCACCATGGCCATTGTCTAGTAAAACAATCATAATTACAATTTTAATTAACTAGTTTTTGTAAAGCTAAACTTATATTTTAAAACACCCTAATACATATATATGTTTATACAGTAGTTTCAATAAAAAAGTTCTAAAACTAAATAGACTTGCTCCTTTTCTGTTGCTTTGTACTTAGTGGACACTGCTTAAGATTTAAATTAAATTTTAACTAAACACGGATTACAAATCCGCGCTATCGGGTTTTGTCTAAATTTACAAGTCTGAACTATCGAGTATAAAAATTATTATTAACTATTCAGCTCTATAAACTCTTTAAAATCATCTAAAAATTGAATAAAAATATCATGCTCTAAAATTAAATCTGCTTCATTTTCCTGACTATTCAAATCAAAAAATTGAACACCAAAATCATTACTATAAATATAAAGCCCTCCTTCATTTTGCCATTTATACTCTTCGCTAGAATTTTTAGTTATTAGTATATTATTACTTAAAGTCTGTAATTTATCAATAGTCCAGTCAAAATCACTAAGTTGCCTTATTGATTTTTTTTCTGATTCTACTAAAAGATATTTATCTCCAGTTGTTTCTACTATTTTTAATTTAAAATTATAATTAATCATTTTGATTTATATTTTTGGGTATGAATTAATAATATTCCCTGATTTTACTTCTATTATTATTTTAAACCCATTTGAACTAAGCCCTAAATATTTATTTATACCTGTTTCAATATCACTAAAAAATAACCTGATGGCGCGGATTTGTAATCCGTGACTACTACAAACTCAAAACAAATACACCTTAATTATTTCTAACTCTCCTCCTAAGTCTGCATAATTTCTAGCAGAACTAAATATATAATCTTCTGCATTACTTACTATTTTTGCTTTTACAGGATTCTCATGTATATAATTTACTTTCTCTTTTATAAACTTATTAGAATACACAATCTCTGCATGATAACCATCTTGCCAAACTTTATATTCTTGCTCTCTTTTTAAATGTGCACATGCTTCTTTAAAATATTGTAACATCCACTCACGCCTACTTTCTGGTTGTTCTTGTATGGTTTTAATGATCTTTTTTGAAGTATACTTTTTAAAGTCTCGTATTACATCACTCAATACTTTTCCTTCTGTAGCTCTACACAACATATGTATATGACTAGACATAATACAATAAGCATATATCTCTAAACCTTTTTCTTTTTGGCAATATTTAAGTGAGGCTACCAATAACTCTTTCTGAGACAAACGTGTAAATACATCTACCCAACCTACTGTTGTTATCGTTATAAAGTAGGCTTGCTCCTTTTCTGTTGCTTTGTACTTAGTGGACACTACTTAAGATTTAAATTAAATTTTAACTAAATACGGATTACAAATCCGAGCTATCGGGTAAAACTATCATTGTTAAATCTTTCTTTAGTTTTTTTGTAAATCTAAACTTATATTTTTAAATACTCTAAAACTTATTTAAGTTATCTTTAATTCCAATAAAAAAGCAAATACTTAAAAAGTGTAAGTCATTTCATTAAAAATTATATTACTTTATTTTTAAAAAAATAAGTTGTAATTATTATAATCATAAGCGGTTGTGTATCTTTGCGTTTTCTTAAAACACACAACACAAAAATGACACTTACTGCCTTAAATGCTATATCGCCAATAGACGGTCGTTATAGAAGCAAAACAGCCGATTTAGCTCCTTATTTTTCTGAAGAAGCTTTGATAAAATATCGTGTATTAATAGAGATTGAATATTTTATTGCGCTATGCGAAATACCTTTACCTCAGCTTGCTGATTTTGATACTTCTTTATTTGATAAACTAAGAGCTATTTATAAAGAGTTTACTCCAGAAAATGCACAAGCAATTAAGGATATAGAAAAAGTAACCAATCATGATGTTAAAGCGGTTGAGTATTTTATTAAAGAACAATTTGATGCTTTAAACATATCTCAATACAAAGAGTTTATTCATTTTGGCTTAACCTCTCAAGACATTAACAATACTGCTATACCTTTATCTATTAAAGATGCTATTAGCAATGTATATATAAATGAGTATTTAAGTGTTTTAAATAAATTAGAAGAGCTATCTGCAGAGTGGGCCAACATACCTATGTTAGCGAGAACTCATGGGCAACCTGCTTCTCCTACTCGTTTAGGAAAAGAAATAGAAGTTTTTGTAGTTCGTTTAAAAGAACAGTTTAACTTATTAAACGATATACCAAGTGCTGCAAAGTTTGGTGGTGCTACTGGAAATTACAATGCTCATAAAGTTGCTTATCCAGATATAGACTGGAAAGCTTTTGGAACTAAATTTGTTCAAGGCTTAGGTTTACACCACTCTTTTCCTACTACACAAATAGAGCACTACGACCACATGGCTGCTCTGTTTGATAATTTAAAACGTATCAATACCATCATAATTGACTTAGATAGAGATATCTGGACATACGTGGCAATGGATTACTTCAAGCAAAAAATTAAGGCTGGAGAAGTAGGATCATCTGCAATGCCACATAAAGTAAACCCTATTGATTTTGAAAACTCTGAAGGAAACTTAGGTATTGCCAATGCTATTTTTGAACACTTATCTAGTAAATTACCTGTTTCTCGTTTACAAAGAGACTTAACAGATAGTACTGTTTTACGTAATGTGGGTGTTCCTTTTGGACACACTGTAATTGGTTTTAAAGCAACATTAAAAGGTTTAAACAAGTTATTATTAAACGAAAGCAAGTTTGCTGAAGATTTAGAAAATAACTGGGCAGTAGTAGCAGAGGCTATACAGAACATTTTACGTAGAGAAGGATACCCTAACCCATATGAAACCTTAAAAGGTTTAACTAGAACTAATGAAACTATTAATGCAAAATCTATAGCTTCTTTTATAGATACTCTAGAAGTTTCTGATGCTATTAAAACAGAATTAAAACAAATTACACCAAGTAACTATACGGGTATTTAATTTGTAAAAAAGGATTAGATTATATAGAAAAAGCCACTCTTTCGAGTGGCTTTTTCGTTACCAATTTAGCACACATGGTGCTGGTTATTGAAAGAATTTTGCAATTTCTTTCAATTGAGTACCGTCAACATTTGCAGTGCGCATCGCATCTATTAACGTTACCATATCTTCTGGTTTCATGTCGCTACCTAATACACGAACAATACCAAAACCTATTTTATTGTCGCTACCAAAAATAATTACCTCATCTATGGCTGTTTCAGTTCCTATATACTTAACAACTGCATTTGTGTTCTTGTCTTTAAACTTTAACAACTCTGTATAAGAATCATTTTTTAATAAACTTTTAACCTTGCTAGTTTCTGCCTTATACGTTTCTGCATTAGCTTCTGTTTTTTTAAAGGCTAAAATATTTAGTTTTTCTACAGATTGATATGCTTTTTTCTGCTGAGGAGATAATTTACTCTCTTCTAGCCCTATCATTCCTTTTGGAATATCAAAAATACCAAATCCGTCTTTTTTCTCGTTCTCTACATAGTACTTCTGTAGTGTTGGCTCTTGGTTACAACTGGTTAATAAAAAGCCTACTATTATTGTTACTAATATCTTTTGTAATAATTGCATATCTTATTTTTTTTCAGCTTTCTTTAAATGTTTTCCTCCTGGTAAATCCATCTCGTTAGTTAACTTAGATATTTGTTTTAAATCAATATCTCCAGTTAACGATAACAGTACAGTTTCTACATTTCCTCCATTAACATTTACATCATTAATACCCGTTACAAACATTAACAACTCTGCTACTTTATCTTCGTTACTACCCTGCTTAAAATAAAACTTAACATTAGCATCTTTATCTTTAACGCGCATTAACTCTTCTAAGTTGGCTTTTTTACGATACTGATTCATCATATCATGCATTTTTGCAGAAACGTCTGGTTTTTTAGACACAAAAACTTTTAAGTCATCAATATTCTTAATTAAACTGATGTACTCTTGAGCTTCCGGATCGTCTGTATCAATATCTATCTTACTCATTAGCTTAAACATATTTTTGTTTACAACTATAGCCGTTACATCGTCGTTTTCTTCTAAAGAATCAAAATAATTCTGAGCGTTCGTTACTAATGGTAATAATACTAACCCTAATAATAATATTAACTTTTTCATTTTTTCTTGTTTTTAGTTATCTGAGATCAATAGCAATGCCAATCTCATTTGTTTTCGTTTTTTGATTGTTAATTCTCTTGTTTAAATACTTGATTTTTTGCTTGATCAAACTTTCCTAAATAAGTTACTTTTTCTGCCCCTTGATTAAAGTGTTTAGACAGCATTTGCAAGGCTTCTTTAGTTTCTTTGTAAGCCATAAGCACTTTTTCTTCTTCTGATGGCTGACTCGTTTGATATACAAAATAAGTACTCATACTCAAAACAAAAACCGACGCAATAGCCAACCATCTTCTATAATTAGATTTTCTAGGTTGTAATGGTAGCTCCTTGGTAAAGGTTTCTTGTTTTGCCATAGATAAATACTGAAACACAGGCTGATAATGTTCTAAATGCGGCGCCACATTTGTTCCATTAAAATATGCTCTTAACTCCTGCTCTTCTTGAATAGTAGTAGTAGCCTCCTCATATTTATCTATTAGTTTTTCTATTCTAGCTAACTCCATAGTTATGCTTTTTAATTAATTTCTCTTTAATTGTTTTTCTAGCTCTTGAAAGATTTACACGTACTGCCGTTTCTTTCATATCTAACACTTTAGCAATTTCTGCAAACTCATACTGCTCAACATCTCTTAGCTGCAAAATAATACGTTGTTGTTCTGGTAATTCTTGCATCAATTGTTTTACCCAATCTAAACTATCCTTATTTTCAACTTGTTTTTGCAAGCTTGCTGAGTTGTCTTTATAATTACTGTGAACAATCTTTAAATTACTCGCTTGCTTAGATTTTAACCTATCATAACAGTAATTTTTAGTCATGGTCATAGCAAATGCCTCCACGTTTTTATAAGAACTTATTTTGGTTTTATTAGACCAAAGTTTCATTAAAACTTCCTGAGTAGCATCTTCTGCTTCTTCAGTAGACACTAGCAATCGTTTTGCCAAACGGTATAGTTTGTCTTGAAAAGGTTGAACCATTTTCAAAAATGTGCCTTGATTCATTGAGTTAATTTTTGTTGGTTGTTTTCTATTAAGACGACAAAAGATATAATTTGTAACAGCTATTATTCATATTTATGATAAAAACCTTATTTTTAGCTAGTTTTAAACCCTTTAGAAATGAAAACTTTCCAGAAAATCTTATTACTTAGTTTTGTTGTATTAGCTCTATCTGCCTGTTTTAACGATCAAGATGATACTTTTTCGCCAGCATCTAATACAGAAATTGGTGATTTTATATGGAAAGCCATGAACGCCTATTATTTATATCAAGGAGATGTAACAGACTTAGCAGATGATCGTTTTGCCAATCAAACCGAATTAAATACTTATATTAATACTTTTAATAACCCAGAGGCCTTATTTGAAAATTTAATTTATAATAGACCTACTGTAGACAAATACAGTTGGATTGTAAGCGATTTTGAAGCTCTAGAGGCTTCTTTTGCTGGAGTAAACAAGACTAACGGAATGGCTTTTGGTTTTTTTATAGATCCAGACCCTTCAAGCAATAAAGCTTATGGTTATGTTCGTTATGTTACCGCTAATACAGATGCGGCAAATAAAGGAATTACTAGGGGTACCATTTTTAATACTTTAAACGGCACAGAAATAACTTATACTAATAATGGAGGTTCTAATACTATAGACAGTAACTCTATGAACTCTTTACGACAAGACTCCTACGAAATTGGTTTAGCTACTTTTGATGGTAATACTGTTACTGCCACTGGTAACTCTATATCTTTAACAAAAGAAGAGCTTACTATAAATCCTATTCATAAAGTTACCACTATAACTAACGGGACTCATAAAATTGGGTATGTTATGTACAATAGTTTTACTGCAAATTTTGATAATGATTTAAACAATGCTTTTGCAAGCTTACAAACTGAAAATATTACCAGCCTGGTATTAGATTTACGCTACAACTCAGGAGGGTCTATTCTTAGTGCCATTACTCTATCTAGTTTGATTACTGGACAGTTTAACAACCAAGTATTTAGTACAGAAGAATGGAATAACAAACTACAACCACAATTTTCTGCTGATGAGCTTACTAATAAATTTAGAAATACCACTAGAACTGGAGCTGCTCTTAACAGCTTGAATCTTAACAAAGTTTACATATTAACTACTGGTAGATCTGCATCTGCAAGTGAATTAGTTATTAGCTGCTTAAGACCGTATATAGACGTTGTACAAATAGGTACTACTACTGAAGGAAAGTTTCAAGCATCTATAACTTTATATGATTCCCCTAACTTTTCAAAAACAAATATTAATCCAGGGCATAAATATGCCATACAACCGTTGGTTTTTAAATCATTAAATTCTGTTGGTTTTACAGATTATTCCGATGGCTTATCTCCCAATGCAAATATGACATTAGCAGAAAGCTACAATAACCTTGGTGTTTTAGGAAATGAGAATGAACCACTATTAGCTATGGCTTTAGCTGATATTACAGGAACTGGAAGATTTGTTCAGGATCAGACCAGAGTTATACCAAGCATCGATTTTAAAAGTCATTCTTTAGAAAATACCATGTTTGCAGATCATAAAGAATATTTATTTAAATAAAACCTCTTCTATAAATAAGAACCTCGTTAACTAAAGTGTTTTTTATTTATAGAAAATCAAACCTAACTAAACCATCCTCGTCTATTTCGGTTAGTTTTATATGATGCAATGTATTTACCAATTCCGGATTCCAAGGTGTTTTTACCTTAACATAGTTTTCTGTAAAACCATGTATATAGCCTTCTTTATTTTCTGCTTCAAACAATACAGTTCTTTGGGTTCCTAACTGACTTTCATAAAAAGCTCTACGCTTTTTAACCGATAAGCCACGTAACATTTTACTACGCTTCTTACGAATATCTTGCGGTACTACTCCATCCATTTCTGCAGCAACCGTATTCTCACGCTCAGAATAAGTAAATACGTGTAGATACGAAATATCTAAATTAGCTAAGAAGTTATAGGTATCTAAAAAGTCATCATCTGTCTCTCCAGGGAAACCAACAATTACATCAACTCCAATACAAGCATGAGGCATAACCTCTCTAATTTTAGCAACTCTGTCTACATACAAATCGCTCATATAACGACGGCGCATCAATTTCAATAACTTATCTGAACCCGATTGTAATGGGATATGAAAATGAGGAACAAAAGTTTTACTAGTAGACACAAACTCTATAGTCTCATTCTTTAATAAATTAGGCTCTATAGAAGAAATACGTAAGCGCTCTATTCCTTCTACCTCATCTAAAGCTTGCACTAATTCAAAAAAGGTATGTTCGTGTTTTTTATTACCAAACTCCCCTTTTCCGTAATCACCAATATTAACTCCCGTAAGTACAATTTCTTTAATTCCTTTTGCAGAAATTTCGGCAGCATTTTTCAATACATTTTCTAAAGTATCACTTCTAGAAATTCCTCTAGCTAAAGGTATGGTACAATAGGTACATTTATAGTCACAACCATCTTGAACTTTTAAAAAAGCACGAGTTCTGTCTCCTATAGAATAACTACCTACGTAAAAGTCGGCTTCTTCTATCTCGCAAGAATGCACTTCTCCAAATTCGTTTTTAGATAGATCGTTTATATAATCAGTAATCTTAAACTTTTCAGTAGCTCCTAAAACCAAGTCTACTCCATCTACAGCTGCTAACTCTTCTGGTTTTAATTGAGCATAACAACCTACAGCAGCTACAAAAGCATCTTCGTTCGCTTTTTGAGCTTGCTTTACTATGGTCTTAAAACGCTTGTCGGCATTTTCTGTTACCGAGCAGGTGTTTATCACATAAATATCTGCCTTTTTAGAAAAGTCTACTCTATCGAATCCTTCTTTAGAAAAATCTCTTGCTATAGTAGAAGTTTCAGAAAAATTCAACTTACATCCTAGTGTATAAAAAGCTACCTTTTTTTTCTCCATTATATAAACACCTGTCATTTCCGAGAAATCGGAAATCTATATTATATTTACACTTCAATTTATCGATTTTTATAAGCAAAATCTCTCGACTACGCTCGAGGTGACAATAACCTCATAAAATCGGTTTGCAAAAGTACAACTAAATCAGCAATTTGAAAACTGTAATTATTCATATTATCAAGTTATTAGCTTTTACAGCTTTTATTATCCTAAGTTCTTGTTCTTCAAAAGAAAACAATAACAAAGACCATCTTGTCTTTAGATACAATGAGTATTCAAATATTCAATCTTTAGATCCTGCTTTTGCAAGAGTAAATGCTAATATTTGGGCTTGTAACCAGTTATTCAATAGTTTGGTTCAGTTAGATGATTCCTTACATATTCAACCAGATATTGCTAAAAGTTGGAAAATATCTGACGATGCTTTAAGATATACTTTTAAGCTGAGAAACGATATCTACTTTCACAAGCACCAGCTATTTGGAAAAGATTCTACCCGATTGTTAACTGCTAAAGATGTAAAATACTCTTTAGAACGATTAATAGACGATAAAGTTGCATCTCCTGGAAGGTGGGTAATGAAACCCGTAAAAAAAATTCTAGCAACAAACGATTCCACTCTAACAATTGAATTAGAACAACCATTTCCTGCTTTTTTAGGTTTAATGAGTATGAAATATTGCTCAGTTGTACCTCAAGAAATTGTTGAATATTACGGAAATGATTTTAGGTCAAATCCGATAGGAACTGGTCCTTTTCACTTTAAAAACTGGATAGAAAACACCAAATTAGTGCTTAGAAAAAATCCTTTGTACTACGAAAAAGATGCTAACGGAAAACAACTGCCTTATTTAGAAGCAGTGGCTATTAGCTTTTTAACCGACAAACAAAGTGAGTTTTTACAGTTTGCACAAGGAAATATCGATTTTGTATCTGGTTTAGATCCGTCTTATAAAGATGAAATATTAACTGCAGACGGAAAGCTAAGAGAGAAATACCTTTCTAGTGTTGAAATGCTAAGTGGAGATTATTTAAATACCGAATATTTAGGTTTTTACTTAGATGGAAATATTCCTGAAATTCAATCTGAATTAATTAGAAAAGCCATTAATTACGGGTTTGATAAACAAACTATGGTAACCTATTTACGTAACGGTGTAGTTACTCCTGCTGTAAATGGTTTTATACCAAAAGGCTTGCCTAGCTTTAACAATTTAAAAGGTTACACCTACCAGCCAGAAAAAGCTAAACAATTAGTAGAGCAGTTTATAAAAGAAACAGGTATTTCTCAACCAAAAATTACAATTAGTACAGACAGTAATTATGTAGATTTATGTGAGTATATCCAACGTGAATTAGAAAAAATAGGCTTAACTGTTACAGTAGACCTACTTACCTCTTCTACTTTTAGGCAAGAAAAATCGGCAGGTAAATTAGACATCTTTAGAGCTAGTTGGGTAGCCGATTATCCGGATGCAGAGAATTATTTATCGTTGTTTTATTCTAAAAACTTTACTCCTAACGGGCCTAATTATACGCATTTTAAAAATGCTACATATGATAGTTTATACGAACATTCATTAGTAGAAACTAATTTAAATAAACGTCAGATTCTATATCAAAAAATGGATTCAATTGTTATCAATAAAGCTCCTATTGTACCTTTATATTACGATAAAGCGATTCGTTTTACCAGAAAAAACATTAATGGATTAGGAATAAACCCTATAAACCTATTACATTTAAAGCGTGTTTATAAAAACAAAAAATAAACTACTTGAAAATTAAGCCCCTTCATATATCTTTATTTTTATTCCTTGTATTAGGACTATTATTTGGGCTAAGCTTTTTAAGTACTAAATCTACTACTGACACTGAAGGATTTCATGTAGCAAATACTACTGTAAAATATCCAACTACTGCTACGCTACTTCAACAAGAACCTACAGATTCTGTTAGTGATGAAAAACCTATTTTAGTATTAGAGCAAGTAACCAAACAAATAGAACCTATAGAAGTTGAAAAAGACAAAGCTTCTGATACCTTACTTAAATACCAATCTATTTTTACCGATAAAAAAGAAAAAGTAGTACTACCAGATATTAGCAAAATTGACTCAACAACTATACAAAGAATAGCCTACCCTAATAATACTTTTTTAAGCGAGTTAAAACAAAAAATACAATCTAACAAATGTAGAATTATTCATTACGGAGATTCGCAATTAGAAGGAGATCGCATAACTGGTTACTTAAGGAATAGGCTTCAAAAATTATATGGAGGTTCTGGCCCAGGATTCATTCCAATAAAACAAGCTTATCATCAAATTAGTGCGGTTGTAAAACATAGTAACAACTGGACAAGGCATCCTTTATTCGATCCTACTCAACAAAAGTTTTCTCATAAAAAATACGGAGCTTTTTTATCGGTATCTAGATTTAATAGTTTAGAAAAAGATTCTATTAGTACAGATAGCTCATCAACTACAAAAGCAACCATTAGCATATCGCCTTCAAGGATTACTTATAGAAAATTTAGAAACTACTCGAAAATTTCTTTACACTATGGAAATTGCACTAAACCTACATCTATAAAAGTTTTTAGGGATGATGAACTTGTGCTACAAGATTCTTTAAGTACTGACGGAAATTATCATGCTTATACTATAAACAGATCACTTAATGCTAAAGAAATAAAAATTGAATTAGAAAGTACTTCTAGTCCTGATTTTTACGGATTAACACTTGACGGAAAATCTGGAATACAGATAGATAATGTAGCCATGAGGGGGGCTTCTGGCAACCATTTTACTAGAAACAATAAAACTACCTACAAAAACATGTTAAAGGAGTTAGATCCTAAAATTATTATCATGCAATTTGGAGGTAATGTAGTGCCATATTTAAAAGATTCTCTAGCTGTAGATAAGTACACCAAAAACATCAGATGGCAAGTTAATAGAATACGTAGTTTAAAATCGAACTTACAATTTCTTTTTATCGGACCAACTGACTTATGCACCAGTAAAAACGGAAAAATGGTTACCTACGAGCTACTTCCTTATTTAAATCAACAACTAAAAGCATCTTGTTTAGAAAATAATGTAGCTTATTGGGATATGTTTAATGCTATGGGAGGTAATGGGGCCATGGAACTTTGGGTAGAAAAAAACCTAGCTGGTAAAGACTATGTCCATTTTACTCCAAAAGGAACCAAGTACATATCTGAGTTGTTCTTTATATCACTTTATCTAGATCTTCAAAAAAAGAACATTAATGAATAAATTACTCCTGTATATATTAATTTTATTTTGCTTTGCTAGAGTTTCTAGTCAAAACTATATTTTAGACAGTATTCAATCTATTTATCCTTTTATAGAATATCAAAAAAATCAAATTAAATTCAGTCAAGATTCTCCCGCCTTTAAAGCTCTTTTTAAAAAACTAAACGCTATAAAAAACCAAGAAAAAGAAGACTTACATGTTTTTCATATCGGAGGTTCACATATTCAGGCAGATTTTTACTCCAATAAACTAAGACATTATTTACAACATTTTGTTCCTGAGGCTAAAGGACAAAGAGGGTTTGTTTTTCCTTATAAATTAGCTAAAACTAACAATCCGCTTAATTATAGAATAACTTCTGAAGATAATTGGGTTGGTTACAGATGCTCAAGACCCGATACTACTAGTTGGGGAATGGCTGGTGTTACTGCAAAGTTTACTGACTCAATAGCTCATATAAATGTAAAAGCTAATTTTAGAAACTATTCTAAAAACACCTACAACTTTAATAAACTTCGCGTTTTTTACAATACTTGGAATGAAGGTTATCTAGTGAAATTAGTAAATGACTCTTTAGTAAGTTCAACGAGTATTAACCATTCTAGAAACTATATTGAATTCAAGTTGAATAAAACTATTGATGAAACAGATATTTGTATTGAACGATTGAATTTCGACTCCAATTCAGAGTTTTTATTAATGGGAGTGGAATTAATGAATGATAATACTGGAGTAGAATACACTTCTATTGGTGTTAACGGAGCTAGTTTTGCTTATTATAACAGATGTAATTATTTTGAAGATCAGTTATTAACCTACCAACCAGATTTATTCATTATTTCTGTGGGAACCAACGATACTTATACAACAGACTTTGACGCTGAAGCATATAAAAATCATTACGAAGGTTTTATTCAGTTAATTCAAAGAGCTAACCCTAACTGTGCTATCCTATTAACTGTACCAAATGATTCGTATTACAAAAGAAAATATGCCAACCCAAATACTCAAATAGCTGCTGAAGTTATATACAAGCTTGCCGATAAGTATAAAATGGGGGTATGGGATTTCTATGAAATTATGGGAGGTTTAGGGTCATCTCAAAAATGGTATAAAAACAAGCTAATGCCTAGAGACCGAATTCATTTTACAAGACTTGGCTATAGCATAAAAGCAGATTTACTATTAAAAGCATTAGTTGAAGCTTGGGAAGAAGAAGATAATGTTATAACTAACGAATATTTAAACTTATTTAAAAAATAGTATTGGATAGATTGTATAACATATTTGCCTTTTCTGAAGAAGAACCGTTAATCTTTACACAAGCAGATTTCTGGATATTCTTTGCAGCCGTATATTTTATCTATGCACTAATTTATAATAAAAAGTATTTAAGAAGTCTTTATATATTCTTAATCAGTTTATTGTTTTACTACAAAACAAGTGGACTGTTTATTGGTATTCTAATTTTTAGTACCATCAACGATTTCTTTTTAGGTAAGGCTATTTACAATAGTAAATCGAAGCTCAAACAACAATTTTTAGTCGCTACTAGTGTACTAATTAACCTTGGAACACTGTGCTATTTTAAATACGCCTATTTTTTTACTGATTCTTATAACAGCTTAGCTGGCACCGATTATAAGGTAATCAACCACCTAGCCTTATGGACCAATAATTTGGCAGGTGTAGACTACTTTACCGTAGATAGTATAGTCTTACCCGTTGGAATCTCTTTTTACACTTTTCAAACCATTAGCTATTGTATCGATATTTATAGGAAGCAATTAAAACCTATTAACTCTATTATAGACTTTGGTTTCTTTGTTAGCTTTTTTCCTCAGTTAGTAGCCGGTCCTATTGTAAGAGCATCCGAATTCATACCACAGATAAAACAAGAAATTAGTATTAGTAAGCAAGATTTTGGTAGAGCTGTATTTATGATTTTAAAAGGTTTGATAAAAAAAATGATCTTTGCCGATTTTATAGCAGCTAACTTTTTAGATCGAGTTTTTGATGCTCCAGAAATGTTCTCAGGTTTCACCAATATTATGGCTTTATTTGGTTACTCTTTACAGATTTATGGAGACTTTTCTGGGTATACAGACATAGCTATAGGTATTGCTCTGTTAATGGGTTTTACTTTACCTAAGAACTTCGATTCTCCTTATAAAGCAACTAGTTGTGGTAACTTCTGGAAGCGTTGGCATATATCTTTATCTACTTGGTTAAAAGATTATTTATATATCCCTTTAGGTGGTAATAGAACTGGTTCTATAGCTACTTATGTTTTGTGTTCTTTATTTATTTTTTGGCTCTTACTAGCCATGAAAAGCTACACCTTTGTTTTTATTGCAATAGGGATTATTATACTAGGTTTACTTCTCACTTTACTTTTCCCTAATATTAATAAACACTTTACCACTAACATTAATATTTTACTAACCATGTTAATTGGTGGTTTATGGCATGGGGCAAGTTGGAAATTTGTTATTTGGGGAGGTTTAAACGGTATCGGTATACTAATTTATAAATACTGGAGACGCATTAGTCCCTATGAAAATAGCAATTCTAAACTTAGTTTAATCTGGAAAATTGCCATTACATTCCTCTTCATAACTTTTACCAGAGTGTATTTTAGAGGAAACAGTATGGAACATATTAGCAAGCAATACTACCAAATAGCTAATAATATGGACCTAACTAATGCTTTAGCAGTTTTACAAGAGTACCAATTAGTATTCTGGGTAATGTTAGCAGGTTATATAACCCATTGGTTATCTTATAGCTTAAAAGATAAAATTGAGACGCTATTTATAAAAAGTCATTTTATCTTAAAAGTAATTGCTGCTGTTATAACTGGTGTATTGTGCTATCAAACTTATGCTTCAGACTTCCAGCCGTTTATTTACTTTCAGTTTTAATCGCAATGCGATAGATAAACACAATATATAAAACTTACTTATCGTTTTAACAGTATGAAAAAACTACTCTTATTAATTACTGTCATTGGATTATGTTCTTGTGAAAAAAAAGAATGTATATAAAGATGAGTTAATTAAACAATTAAATATTGATCTAAAACAAACTAAAGAACAAATTGTTAATAATTTATATTCAATAAAACATGAACAGGATGAATTCCCTGAGCAGTATGGAATTATTGATTCTCTAGCTAAAAAATTTAATCACCATGTTAAAAATTTAGAAACAAAAATTCTAGAGCTTAATAATGAAGATGAAATAAGGCATAGTATAAACATGTTTAAAAAACATATTTTAAAAACCCAAAAAAACAAGCATCTGATAAGCATGCTTAAAAGAAAAATAAAAACACTTGAACCATCTGAAAATGAATTGGACATTGAAACTCATAAGCAAATTATAATTCTAAAAATTAAAAAGTTTGAATTGGAATTTTACCAATTACTTAATACTTCTAGAAGTTGCGGAGCTTATGAATTACCAAATAGCAGTATTAAAGTTATTAGAAAAAACGATTCTATTGTTAAGTTTATTGTTAATTCAGAAATTATACGACACTTTCCTAACAGGTATGATTATAACTTTATTTATCTAAAAAACATAAGTGGTGATAATTCTAAAACTATTCCAGTTATAAAAAAAGAAAATTTATATGATGTATATTCTTTTGAAATTAAAGACAAAGAAAATTCTTCTTTTAAATTAGACATAGATATTGTTAATTCACATGCCAGTCCTACAAATGCAACAGAATCCTTTAGTCGAGAAATAAAAATAGGAGAGCAAAGACCATTTACTCTCCTAGATACTATTTATAAATAAATATTTTATTATTCTTTTCTAAACTGCTTGGTCTCTTCAAATACATGCTTTAAAATAGCAGCATCTTGTTCTGTAAATTCAATGTTTCTACGAGACATAACAACCTTAGCTACTTCAAAAGCTTTTTTAGTTAAGTAGGCAGTAAATCCGCTACTTCCTCCCCAGCTATAGCTAGGTATAAAGTTTCTAGGAAATCCGCCTCCAAATATATTAGCAGATACTCCTACTACGGTGCCTGTGTTAAACATGGTATTAATTCCGCATTTAGAATGATCTCCCATCATTAAACCACAAAATTGCAATCCAGTTCTAGCAAATCCTTCTGTTTCGTAGCTCCAAAGACGTACCTCTGCATAATTGTTTTTAAGGTTAGAATTATTAGAATCGGCTCCAATATTACACCATTCTCCTAAAACAGAGTTTCCTAAGAAACCATCATGTCCTTTATTAGAATAACCAAATATCACCGAGTTGTTTACCTCTCCTCCTACTTTACTATGAGGGCCAATAGTAGTTCCCCCATATATTTTAGCTCCCATTTTTAGAGTAGCATTGTTACATAAGGCAAATGGTCCACGAACAGAGCACGACTCCATTATAGTGGCTTCTTTGCCTATATAAATAGGTCCGTCTGTAGCGTTTAATGTAGAAAACAATACTTGAGCACCTTTTTCAATAAAAATTTGCTCCCTCCCTAAACATTGTACCCCCTCTGGAATTGGTTGCGACACTTTATCCTTAGTTAACAAGTCAAAATCTGCCTTAATAGCTTCTGCATTTTTAGAAAATATATCCCATGTATTTTCTATTCTTATGAACTCTCCTTCATATTCAATAATATCATAGATATCAAAATCAACTTCTTCTTGTTCATCAGTTGTATAAAATGCTATTACATCTTCTTGATAAAAGATAGCTTGATTCTCTGATAAACTTTTTACCATAGCTACCAATTCTAAATTAGGTAAGAAAGAGGCATTCAGCATAATATTTTGCTCCATTTCTACCATTGGGTATTTATCAGACAAATACTCTTCTGTAATTGTAGATGTAGTAAATCCCAGAGCTTTTTCCCATTTTTCTCGAATGGTTAAAATTCCAACTCTAATATCGGCTACAGGTCTAGTATAAGTAAATGGTAATAACTGTTTTCTAACAGTTCCGTCAAAAAGAATATAATTCATATTGGCTAATTCAAAGGTTAAAGAAACTGAAGAGATAATCTTCTCTTTTTAATTCTCTCGCTAAGGAGAAGGAATAGTTTCATTTTCAAAGTTAAACTTTCTAACATGCTTGCCAAACAAAAAAGCCTTCGATTTCTCGAAGGCTCTTGTATTAGGGTCAATTCAAAATTACTTTTTGAATTTTGCGTATTTGTTCTTGAACTTGTCAATACGTCCAGCTGTATCTACTAACTTAGACTTACCAGTGTAGAAAGGGTGAGATGTTCTAGAAATTTCTAATTTGAATAATGGATATTCAACTCCGTCAACTTCTAAAGTTTCTTTAGTATCTACAGTAGACTTAGTTAAAAATACATCATCGTTAGACATATCTTTGAATGCTACCATTCTGTAATTTTCTGGATGTAAACCTTGTTTCATCGTATTATATTTTAATAACTTATTAATTTTCAATTAAATGAAAAAGCAAAGAGTGGTAACAGTTACGCGGTTACACGCAACCACTTTACATTTTCGAGCTGCAAATATACCACTTTTTATTCATTACCAACAAGATAAGTTTAAAATTATTTTTTACCACTAGTTTGTGTAACGAATTCCTATATTTGCTTACTTATTATCCAAAACTAGTCAACTTATGGAAAATAAAATCAATCATTCAAAAAACATCATTCTAAATTACGGAGTTATTTTAGGCTTAATTTTAATAGCTATTAATGTAACTTCTTACGCTACTGGAATAATGCTTAAAGGAGAACAATGGCCTAATTATATTTATTATATTATTTTTCCTGTATTTATTATTTTAGGTATTAAAAAATTTAAAACACTTAATTCTGGAGAACTTTTATTAGCACAAGGTTTAAAAACAGGAATGGGTATAGCTGCTATTAGTGCCCTAGTATATGTTATTTACCATTTACTATTTACCTATGTTATAGATCCTACTTTTATTGATAAAATGGTTGAATTAACAGAAACTAAGTTAATTGAAGCTGGTATGGACGATGCTCAAATCGAACAAACCCTAACCATTACTAGAAAAATGTCTAACCCGCTAGTTGGTAGTGGTTTTTGGATTTTATTAAGTGCATTTTTTGGTTTTGTATACTCATTAATAGCTTCTGTTATAATGAAAGGAGAAAAACCTTATAAAGAATTAGACGAACTATAACAATGAATATATCTGTAGTTATCCCGCTTCTTAATGAAGCCGAATCGTTGCCAGAATTGCATACTTGGATAGCCAAAGTTATGCAAACGAATAACTTTTCTTATGAAATATTGTTTATTGACGATGGTTCTACAGATAAATCTTGGAATATTATTACTGAGCTTTCTCAGAAAGACAAAAATGTAAAAGGTTTGAAATTTTTACGTAATTACGGAAAATCTCAAGCCTTACATTTAGGTTTTGCAAAGGCTAAAGGAGATGTTGTTATTACAATGGATGCCGATTTACAAGATAATCCCGATGAAATTCCTGAGTTATATGATTTAATTCAGAAACAAAATTTCGATTTAATATCTGGATGGAAAAAGAAACGTTACGATTCTGTTTTAGCCAAAAACATCCCTTCTAAATTATTCAATTGGTGTGCTCGTAAAACATCTGGCTTAAAACTACATGATTTTAACTGTGGTTTAAAAGCTTATAAAAACGAGGTTGTTAAAAATATTGATGTTTATGGTGAAATGCACCGATACATTCCTGTTTTAGCTAAAAATGCAGGCTTTAAAAAAATAGACGAAAAAGTAGTTCAACACCAGGCTCGTAAATATGGAACAACTAAGTTTGGAATGGATAGATTTATAAACGGTTTTTTAGATTTATTAACCATATCTTTCTTAACCAAATTCGGAAAAAGACCTATGCACTTATTTGGTGCTTTAGGTAGTTTACTTTTCCTTATTGGTTTTTTATTTGCATTGTATTTAGGTGTAGACAAATTATTCATCAACAAAACTGGTAGACTTATTACACAAAGACCACAGTTTTATATTTCTTTAGTTAGCATGGTTATTGGTTCTCAGTTTTTTATTGCTGGATTCTTAGGCGAATTAATTTTGCGAAATAGCAAAGACCAAGAACGCTATAAGGTAGAAGAAGAATTAAATATATAATTTGAATTAATCTTTATAAAAAGAAGGCAGTTCTAATTTATACTTTACTGCTAGCAATCTTATAACAACTATAGTTAGAGCAGTAGCTATGTATAAGACTTGTTGGTTCATATTTAATAAGTGAAGTCCGAAAAACATCACCCCACCTGCAATACAAGCAGTAGCATATATTTCTTTTCTAAAAATAACCGGTATTTCATTACTTAAAATATCACGTATAACACCTCCAAAGCAAGCAGTCATAGTTCCTAAAGCAATGCATATAATAGGATGTAAACCAATATTAAGGCCTTTTTCTATTCCAACCAAAACAAAAACACCTAAACCTATAGTGTCAAATAAAAACAACGATGTTCTTAAGTAACTTAGTCTTTTTCTAAAAAGTAATGCAAAAACAACAGCCCCAGCAATACAATACAAATACTTCATATCTAACATCCATCCAACAGGGGTATTACCAATTAGCACATCTCTTAAAGTTCCTCCTCCTACTGCAGTAACAAAGGCTATAATAAACACACCAAAGGGATCTAAACGCTTGTGTAAAGCTGTTAAAACACCAGATATAGCAAAAGCTATGGTTCCTAATATATCAAGAATATCAAAAAGCATTACATGTTTTGAGTAAAATAATTGTAATCTTTCATGACTTTATCTAAGAAAATTAAGTCATTTTTTTCATTATTAGTTATTCCAGTTACCTCTTCAATTTTTTTACGAAGCTTAATTAAAATAGCATAATCTTTGTTTTTCTTCGCTGCTAAAAAAGTTTCTTTAATAATACGAGCATCATTATCAGAAAGTTTAATTACATCATGATAAGTTGGTTGATAATCAGACTGTATCTCTTCTAATATGGTATGCGATATATTTATAGAGTTTTTTAATCTAACTACTGTAGTTCCTGCAACCATATCTCCAAAGCGTTGATTTTGCTTGCCAGAAACCAATACTATAAAAGCAGCTATTGGGGTTAGAGTAATCCCAATAATAAATAAGGTTTCGAAAAAACCAGCTGCATAGGCAATTGCTGAGAAAAAAAGTAATCCATAAATCTCAACAGATCTAAAAAACCATCTGATCATAAAATCTATTGGTGCAGCCTGAAAACCATCTACTTTAAGTACCTTAAGCTTTAATATTTTCTTACCTACTGTTTGCCCTTGTAATAATATTTCAGAAACCAAAGTGTACAAAACAACCGGTAGAATTCCTAAAGTAGCCATAGCAGTTTGAGACCAACTATCTCCAAAAGCATTTATAAGCGCTCCGAAATTAAACACATTAAACAACACAAATAAATAAGCTACCAAAATAATAAAGTCTAACCCAAATGCGAGAATGCGATATCCTACATCGGCAAGACCAAAACTAATTTTCACATTTTGAGTAGTATTTATTTGAAGCATTTTATTGAAATGATTACATTAGCTCTTCTTATGAGAGAAGTAGCCTTTATTAAACAAAATAAAGAAAAATGGTTGAGATTTGAGCAATCAATCACAGGTAAAGTTATTCAAAACAATCCTGATGAGTTAGCCAATCTTTATATTCATTTAATGAATGACTTATCTTATGCTCAAACATATTACCCAAAAAGTAAATTGGTTACTTATTTAAACCATTTAGCATCTCAGAGCTATTTAAAAATTTATACAACAAAAAGAACTTCAAAAAATATTTTTGTTAAATTCTTTACAGAAGATGTTCCATTGGCAGCTTATCAATACAGAAAACAACTGTACTATGCTTTTCTTTTCTTTGCTTTGTTTACGGCTATTGGTGTTTTTTCTTCTGCTAACAATCAAGAATTTGCCAGACAAATTTTAGGCAACCACTATATAGACCAGACACTAGAAAATATTAAAAATGGAGATGCAGTAGCTGTTTATAAAGGTGGTAGTACCTGGGGAAGCTTTATTGGTATTACCTTTAACAACCTAAAAGTTGGAGCATTATTATTTTTATCTGGTATAACTGCCGGTATAGGTACAGGGTATATTATGATGGAAAATTCTATTATGGTAGGAGTATTTCAATATTTTTTTCATCAAGAAAATGCCTTTTGGGAAAGTGTTAGAGGAATCTGGATTCATGGTTCATTCGAAATTTTCGCTATGATTATTGAATGTGGAGCTGGTTTTATTATTGCATCTAGTATGTTTTTTCCTAAAACTTTATCTAGAAAGAACGCTTTTAAAATTGGCATTAGAGATGCTTTTAAAATCTTTTTAAGCACCATCCCTTTTACTATTGTAGCTGGATTTTTAGAAGGATACATTACGCGTTTATCTAATGTAATGCCACATTTTTTAAGCTACGGTATCATTTTAAGCTGCTTGAGTTTTATAACTTACTATTACTTAATTTACCCTCATAGAGTATACAAACGAATTACTAACCATACATTATCATAACAAATATGCAATTATATAAAATACGTGAATTTGGCGATTTATTTTCTGACACCTTTAAGTTTCTAGGAAAGTACGGAAAACATTATTTTGTAAACTATTTAATTATTAATGGGGTTCTTACCTTGTTAATGATTTTATCTATGACTCCGTTACTAAGTGTGTTTTTTGAGCTTCCTAGTTTTGATGCTAAAGCTGGTGGAGACTTTAAATTTTTACTAGAAGAAAACATACAATTATTAACGGCATCTTTTGCTTTTATCTTTATAATTGCAGTTTTAATTAGTGCGGTTACCTATGCATTTACACCTATCTACTTTAAATTACTTGAACAAAAAGGAGGTATTAACTTCACTACATCTGAACTTATAGACGCATTAAAACAACATTATTTTAAAAGCCTGAAAGGAATGATAGGTCTTTTCTTTCTTAGTATTTTACTTTCAATTCCTTTGTTAATAGCTGTGCTACTAACAGCTTGTACCATTATTGGATGGTTAATTCCAGTTGCTATGTTTATGATGTTAATAACATTTACTATGTATGAATATTTAACAAAAAAAGAAAATCGCTTTTTTAGTTCTTTTGGTTATGCATGGGACTTAATTACTCAGAAAAGTAAATTTTGGCATGCCTCAGGATGCGTTGCTTTAGTTATTCTTATTATGGGAATTGTTCAACAAGTAATATCTGGAGGTCTACAATTAGGTTTTGGCTTACAAGCACAACCTGAAGTGAATGGTGCAGATATTAATTTTGGAGCAGAATATTGGACCGCAATGGTTATACTGTCTTTAGCAGGTATTTTAATACAATTAATTACCAATATTGTTACTTATTTAAATATGGGTATTACCTTCTACTCTCTTAAAGCAGAAAAAGAAAACATATCATCAGAAAACACTATTGATGAAATAGGTCGTGACATATAATTTAAAGCCTTACATATTCATATTTTTTTGTTTCTTCTTCTTAATGAGTTTCTCTCAATATGAAGAAGAAACTGCTATAGATACTCCTAGAAGTTTTAAAAAACCACTAAAAGAAAAATACAACTCAGGTGAGTTTATTTACATTGAACCTGAAGCACCTAAACCAAAGCCAAAAACCGACTTTTCTTGGTTCACTAGCATTCTTAATTTCCTTTTTCAATGGGGTTTTTATGTAATAGCTATTATAGCTGTATTAATTATTATTAAATTAATTCTAGATCAAAACGGATTTTCTGTCTTTAGCAAAACACCTAAAAAAACTATAGAAAAACTCGACTTAACTAACGAAGAGCTTATTGAAAATATTAATATAGACGAGTTACTACAACAAGCTATTAACAACAAAGAGTATAGGTTGGCTGTTCGTTACTACTTCTTAACTATATTAAAAGAATTAAATCTTAAAAAACAAATTAAACTCGATAAAGATAAAACCAACTCCGATTATCTTTTCGAAATTTCTAAAGACAGTATCAGAAAGCAATTTTCTTATACTTCGTATGTATACGATTATGTTTGGTATGGAGAATTTAAATTAGAAGATGATGAATTTAACCAAATTCAAAACTCTTTTATCAACTTTAAAAAGGATATCAATTAGTATGAAAATAACTAAAAACATATTCTTTAAATTTTCCTGTATTGTATTTACCCTGCTAACTGCTATTTCTTGTGGTAAGAAAAAAACAGATTGGAGAGTAACTTATCGCAACAACGATAAAAACCCATTTGGCACTTATATTTTATACGAAGAGTTAGGAACCCTTTTTCCTAACCAAGAAAAAATTGAGTTAAAAAAGAATCCGTATGATTATTTTGACGACCAGTATGATTATGAAACGGACACGTATAAAACCTCTGGTAATTACGTTTGTATAGACAGATATATGTTTACCATTGACGAAGAAGCTTCTGAAGAAATTTTGAATTTTGTTTCTCACGGAAACACTGCCTTTATAGCTGCCAATGCTTTTAGCGACACTTTTAAAGATTCCTTAGGTTTTGATTTAAATAATGAAGTAACTAGGTACCAACTAGTGAATCAAGTTCAAAACACAAAGGCTACTTTAAGTTTTACCAATAAAGATTTAGAAGACACTTTTAAACTTAAAAAAAATATTTTAGAATCACATTTTTCAAAAATCGACTCTAGCAAGTCTACTGTTCTAGGTTATCAAACTATTAATGGAGAAAAGCAAACTAATTTTATAAAGGTAAAACATTATAAGGGTTATTTTTATTTACATACCCAACCTATTAGTTTTACCAATTTTCATGTACTGAATAATCAACAATACGCCGCAAATGTATTATCGTACTTACCTAACGATAAACTTTTTTGGGACCCTCATGCTAGATACAGAAAAGATAGCGATGAATACAATAAAAAATCTTCATTAAGTTATTTTTTATCTAAAAAAGAACTTAGGTGGGCATTTATACTAGCCATATTAAGTTTAGTTTTATTTGTTTTGTTTAATGCAAGGCGTAAACAACGTATTATCCCTATCATTAAACCGTTAAAAAACACTACAGTAGATTTTACTCATACTATTGGCAATTTATACTATCAACAGAACAATCATAAAGATATAATTCATCGTAAAATTGTATTCTTTTTAGAAAGAATTAGAACTCAATATTACTTAGACACTCAAAACTTAAATCAAGAATTTATTGAGAAATTAAGCACCAAATCAGGCAAACCTATTGGTGAAGTCAAACTACTAATCAACACTATAATGCGTTTAAATAACAATCATTTAAGTACCGAAGACGATTTGTTGCGTTTAAACCAGTTAATTGAGAAATTTTTAAGTAAATAATGATGACTTTATTTTCTTTACATACAGTTTTAAGCGCTTCTTTAATAATAGCAATGTTAATTGTAGCTGCATTAATGATAATTCCTTCTATTTATTTAGTGCTACATAAAAGAAATATACCTGAACACTCGGTTCCTCTATTATTAAAAATATTATTGCTTATTCCTTCATTAACATGGGTAGGAATCTTTACTGGTTCATACATTGCCTTTAGAAAGAAGAAAATAAATCAAACCAAACAATATAAATTTAGTAGCAACTCACGTTTTTATGGCATTTTTTTATTGCTACTAAGTGTTGTATGCACTATTATTTATTATACGAGTAAGAACAATCCATTTTAAAAAAAGAATATGGAAGAAAATAACACACCGCAAACAGAAACAACTGAGGCTAACGGAAATAGCTTTCAGTTTGAATCCAGATTAGATCTAAGCAAACTTCAAGAAAGTGTTTACTTAATTAAGCAAGAATTAGGCAAGGTATTAGTGGGACAAAAAAACATGGTAGACTTACTAATAGCTTCTTTGCTAGCAGATGGTCATTCATTAATTGAAGGGGTCCCAGGTGTTGCTAAAACCATTACAGCTAAACTACTTTCTAGATGTATGAATATTGGTTTTAGTAGAATACAGTTTACTCCAGATTTAATGCCATCGGATATTTTAGGAACCTCTGTTTTCGATATGAAAAAATCGGAATTTGAATTTAAAAAGGGTCCTATTTTCTCTAATATGATTTTAATTGATGAGATTAACAGAGCTCCTGCTAAAACTCAAGCTGCATTGTTTGAGGTTATGGAAGAAAAACAAGTCACTATAGATGGACATACTTATAAAATGGACGAGCCTTTCTTGGTTTTAGCAACTCAAAACCCTGTTGAACAAGAAGGAACATATCGTTTACCAGAGGCTCAACTAGACCGTTTTTTGTTTAAGATTACTATAGATTACCCAAATGCCGAAGAAGAGTTAGAAATTATTTCGCGAGAACATCAATTAGAAGGGAATAAAAAAACAGAACAAATAAACGGGGTTATTTCTGCTTCAGAAATTAAAGAGTTTAGAAGTTTGGTTAACCAAATAAAAGTAGAGAACAACTTACTTAAATACATTGCAGATATTGTTATTAATACTAGAAGCAACGCTTACTTATATTTAGGAGCATCGCCAAGGGCTAGTATTGCTATTTTAAAAGCTTCTAAGGCATTTGCAGCTATTAATGGTAGAGATTTTGTTACACCAGAAGACATTAAAAAAGTAACCGTTCCTGTTTTACAACACAGAGTAATTGTAACTCCAGAAAGAGAAATGGAGGGTATTACCAGCCAACAAATTATAGAACAATTAGTAGAATCTGTAGAGATTCCTAGGTAAGTTTTTAAGATTATCTGTTGGTTGTTGAAAATCAAACCTCGCCATCTTGAAGGTTTATTGTAAAATTTGAGGTGAAGTTGTCGTGACAATTTTAAGCTGTTTAAAATCCGAATTTATGAGGATAAGTTCTTAAAATTTAGACTACAAACGAAAAATTTAAATAAAAATTCAGAAGGCTAGATTTTTTTGTTTCTTTTTTTATCAATGAAAAAAAGAAAATAATTAAAACATGAAATATTTATTTTTCATATTAACCTTAGTAACTTGTTGGTCTTGCACCAACAAGAAATCTACTGTGCCTAATAATGAAACAGAGTTTAATCTAAAACAAGACTTTATCCTACTTCAGAAAAAAAATGATTCTATAAAAAAGGTACTAGCTGAGTTATTACTTGTAAAAAAAAGAACTCAAACTAAAGCCTTAGAAGCATTGGCATATGCTAAAAAGAACAACTTTAATACTCACTACACTATTTTAGTAGATATGAGCATTCATTCTGGAAAGAAAAGATTGTTTGTTTGGGATTTTAAAGAGCAAAAAATTATTAAACAAGGGCTTTGTTCTCACGGTTGCTGTAGTGAACCTTGGGGAGCAGATTACACCAAAGAAAAACCAGTGTTTAGCAATACACCCGACAGTCATTGTTCTTCTTTAGGAAAATATAAAATAGGAAAAAGAGGCTATAGTAACTGGGGAATTAATGTAAACTACAAATTACATGGTTTAGAATCTAGCAACAGTAATGCTTTTAAGAGAGTAATTGTTTTACATTCATGGAAAGAAGTTGCCGATACAGAAACCTACCCTAACGGAACACCAGAAGGTTGGGGCTGCCCAGCTGTATCTAATAGTTTAATGAAAGAACTTGATAACTTACTTCAAAAAGAAACGAAACCACTTTTATTTTGGATTTATACAGCTTAATACTTGAACTTATTCAAAAGAAAATTTGTAGATTTTTTTTTCAAGACGAAAAAGAAAATCTAAGCGTAGCCATAGCTACGGTTCTATTTTATTTTGAAGTATTGAGTAAAAAGATGAAATTTAATTGGATAAATTCAAATATTAAACTGTATTATAATTAATTAACTGTGAAAAAACTATTCAAATCATTTTATATAAACCGCTTGGTCTTCTTCTGTTTGACAGGTATAGTTTGTTTGTTTGCATTGGGACACTTTTTGGAGGTTTTATTTCACTTAGCCAAATATTTACTTTTAGCTTTAGGTATTTTTGTTTTTATAGATACCCTCTTATTGTACAATAAAAAAGAAGGAGTTTTAGCCAAACGTATTACACCCGAAAAATTTTCTAATGGCGATACAAATCACATGTCTATAGAACTCGAAAACCAATACCCTTTTCATATTACTACCAGTACTATAGACGAGATTCCGTTTCAGTTTCAGAAAAGAGATTTTAAACTTACCAAAAAAATAAACAAGCTGAGTAAAGCCACCGTTCCTTATACTTTAAGACCTACCCAAAGAGGCGAATACCATTTTGGACATTGCAATGTTTACGTACAATCTCCTTTAAAATTAATTTTAAAACGTTACACGTTAAGCAAGCCGGAAATGGTAAAGACTTATCCGTCTTTTATGCAACTTAAAAAATTCGATTTAATTGCTTTTTCCAATAGCCTTTCTAGCTACGGAATTAAAAAAATAAGACGCATTGGTCATTCTTTAGAATTCGAACAAATAAAAGAATATATACAAGGAGATGATTTGAGAACCTTAAACTGGAAAGCTACCGCTAAAAGAAACCAATTAATGGTGAACCAGTATCAAGACGAAAAATCGCAGGCTGTATATAGTATTATAGACAAAGGTCGTGTTATGCAAATGCCTTTTAACGGACTTTCTTTATTAGATTATGCCATTAATGCTACTTTGGTTGTAAGCAATGTTATTTTAAAGAAGCAAGACAAAGCAGGTATGTTTGCTTTTTCTAAAAAAGTAGAAAATGTAGTCGTAGCAGAGAGAAGAACCTCTCAAATGAGCTTACTACTAGAATCGCTGTATAATATAAAAACCAACTTTTTTGAATCTGATTATAGCAGACTCTATGCCGATTTAAAACGAAACATTACTCACCGCAGTTTACTTATTTTATATACCAATTTTGAAACTATAGACGGTTTAAATAGGCAATTACCTTATTTACGAGCCATTGCTAAAAACCATTTATTAGTGGTGGTGTTCTTTAAAAATACCGAACTCAAACATATTATACAAAAAGAAGCTTACAACATAAAAGAAGTGTACGATAAGGTGGTAGCAGAAAAGTTTTTGTTTGAAAAAAAACAAATTGTTAGCGAATTGAATAAATACGGAATTCATACCATACTTACCGAACCAGAGAATCTATCTGTAGACACTATTAACAAGTACCTAG
The DNA here is from genome assembly GCF_042675745.1 of Pseudofulvibacter geojedonensis. Taxonomy (NCBI): domain Bacteria; kingdom Pseudomonadati; phylum Bacteroidota; class Flavobacteriia; order Flavobacteriales; family Flavobacteriaceae; genus Pseudofulvibacter; species Pseudofulvibacter geojedonensis. The sequence continues at coordinate 542,911 of NZ_JBHTJM010000002.1, forward strand.
AGCTAAAATCTAGAGGTTTGCATTAAAACACACCATTCTTAAAGGCAGTTGTCAACCAAGAAGTAGTTCATAGTAACTCAGACAAAACCTCATAAAAAAACTACTAACCAATAACCTATCAACTATCCAGAGTGAGATTGCTTCGTTGCTCACTCCTTCGCAACTACAGGTGCAGAAGTTATTTTTATAACAAAAAAACAACTTTTTATACTTTTAGCCGTTTTTTTTGCATTTAGTCGGTAGGGTTTTTACCTTGCTGCCCGTTATATACTAAGACAAGTTATATAACCAAAAATATTAACCCTTTATTCTATGAAATTTAACCATTACTTTCTAACCCTATTAGTGGTTTTGTGCAGCTCTTTTGTTTCAGCTCAAGCACCAACAGTAATTACGACTGACAACACTACTTATACAAATGAACAATTAGTTGAAGATATTTTTGTTAGCGGTGATTGTTCTAATGTTTCCAACATATCTTCATATACAGGAAACGGTATTAACGGAATTGCATACTTTGAACAAAATGGATCTACTTTTCCTTTTGAAAACGGTATTGTTTTAAGTACAGGAAATGCTATGCAAGCTCCTGGTCCTAGCACTGCTGAAGCTAGCTCTCAAGAAGGCGGCTGGAATGGAGATACTGACTTAGAAAATGTAGCTGGTGTAACCAATACCAATAACGCATCTTTTTTACAATTTGATTTTATCCCACCTCAAAATCAAATCCCATTTGAATATATTTTCGTATCAGAAGAATATAACGGAAATTTTGAATGTACTTTTTCTGATGCTTTTGCTTTTATTCTGACTGACCTTACTACCGGAACAGTTACAAACATAGCTGCTTTGCCCACAACAGATACTGGCAGTACTGCAGTTACTTGTACTAATGTACGCCCAGATGTACCTGGAAATTGTACAGCAGCTAATGAAATATATTTTGACCAATATAATGGAAATAATTCTCCTATTGTATATGGTGGACAAACTGTAACTTTAACTGCAATTGCTAATGTTACAGCTGGAAACCCTTATCGTATTAAACTAGTCATTGCCGACCAAGGTGACTCTGTGTTAGATTCAGCAGTATTCTTAAAAGGTGGTAGTTTTGGACTGGGTATTGATTTACAAGTAGATGGCTTACAAATAATTAATGGTGAAGCTAATGCCTGTGATGGAGCTACTGTTGAAATCAATGGTGAAGTGGATGACAATACTCAATTACCAGTTTCTTATCAATGGTCTGACGCTAATGGACCCATCGCTGGAGAAACCTCTCCTTCCTTAACAACTAACCAACCTGGAATATACACACTTACTGGCTCATTCACTTTTCCTGACGGAACAGATTGTAGTGATAGTGAATCTATAACCATTGTTCACCATCCTATACCAAATGTAATAGCTACAGAAGATTTGCGCTTGTGTGATGTAGATAACGACAATATAGAAACGCAGTTTATGCTTACCGATAACGATGATGATGTTTTAGGTGGCCAAGACCCTGCTTTGTATACCATTAGTTATCACGCCTCGCAAGACGATGCCAACAACAACCAAAACCCCTTAACGAGTCCGCATACCAATAACGGGAATCCACAACAAATTTTTGTTCGTATACATAACAACAATAATAACAATTGTTACAGTACCGATTCTTTTAATTTAATATTAGACACTGTTCCTACTGCTACGCAACCAGCTCAATCAGAAATTTACGAATGTGATTTAGATGGAGACGGGCAACTAAACTTCGACCTTACGCAAGTACAAACAGAAGTATTAAACGGTCAAAACCCTAACAATGTCACGGTTACTTATCATACAGACGAGCAAGAAGCAAACAACGATACCAATCCTATACCAAACCCTACTAACTTTACGAACACACAAACCCCGCAAACTATCTGGATTCGTGTAGACAATAACACTAACAATAGTTGTTATGCCCTTACTAGCATTACATTAAATGTTGCCATAGTACCCGTTGCACAAACACCTTTAGCAACAGATCCTTTATTACATGCTTGTGATGAAGATAACGATGTAACACATGTATTTGATTTAACTACCATAGATGCAACTATTTTAGGTGGTTTAGATCCTGCTTTATATACCCTAACATACCATCCTTCTCAAGCAGATGCAGATGCTAACACCAATGCTTTACCAGATAACTTTCAGGTAAATGCTTTTACAACAGATGTATTTGTTCGTTTAGAAAACAACGCCAATACTTCTTGTTACACAACTACTACCTTCCAGTTGTTTATCCACTCTATTTATAGTTCGGCTTTAACAACACCTGAAGACCTTAACTTAGTAGCTTGTGATGACCCTACCAACAACGGATTAGAGATTTTTGACTTACAACAACACGCTAATAACATTTTAGGTGGTTTAGTAAACTTAAACCCAGTACCTGCTACATTAACTTTTCATTTAGCAGAACAAGATGCTATAGACGATGTAAACCCTATTACAGGAGACTTAGCCAACTACAACTCTCCTACTCAATCTGTATGGGTAAGAATAGAAAACAACGATTGGCCTTCTTGTTATACAATAACTCAATTCGAAATTATTGTAAACCCAGATCCAACACCGTTAACTTTAACACATACTTATTCTATTTGTGAGAACTATTTAACCAATGGTGTAGCAGATTTCTATTTAAGCAATCAAGATGCTACTTTTGCTAATAACCCGAACTATGCTATATCGTATCACCCTACTTTAGCTGATGCTCAAAACGACACCAATGCTATTAGCGATCCGCATGTAGTAAACAATAACGATACTGTTTTTATTAGAATAGAAGACACTACTACTGGTTGTGTAAACACTCAAGCTACTATGGACTTAGAAGTACTACCTGCCATAGTACCTACTACTCCAACAGAGCCGCTTACCATGTGTGACCCTGACAATGATGGAATTTCTACTGAGTTCGATTTAACTTTAATGAACACCATAATTGCAGGTAACTTACCTCCAGCAGAGATTTACTACTTTGCTACTTTAGGTCAAGCAGAGTTAGGACCTGTAAACGCTGCAGACGCTATTTTACAAAGTCCTTATACCAATGTGGTTCCTTACAACCAAACTATT